>NZ_BAAAGX010000023.1:0-316521 GCF_039524755.1 Cryptosporangium japonicum | reverse complement strand
GTCATGGCCCCGAGCCGCCGTCGGTCACTCCGGTGCCGGCGGAAGCGCGAGCGGCTGACGACGCGCCGAGTAGTAGTTCACGGCGTCCTGCGCGAGCTTCTTCGTCGCCGACGAGTTGGCGATCGCCCCCAGCGGCACCCCCGCGAACGGCACGAACTTCATCGCCATCTTCTTCACCGCGGCCAGCCCGGCCATCCGCGCGAGCTGCCACGCCAACTCGGTGTAGGCCCGACCGGCCCCCGACCCGAAATTACGCACCCGATCAGGCAGGTGCTGCGCCAACGCCGACGGCTCCTGCTGCCGACGGGCCACGTCGACCGCAGTGCGAGCAGCATCGAGCTTGGTCTGCAGCCCGCGTATCACCAGCAGTTCGGCCGCCCGGTCCGGATGAGTGGGGTCATACCCGAGCGCCGCCGCGATGTGCAGCACCATCCGTGCTTGATTCCAAGCCAGCACCCCGACGTCGACCACCGCGCCGACCGCACCAGCCGCACCCGCCGCGGCGCCGGAGTAACGGCTCAGCCGCACGAACCGAGTGCGGATCACTGGCACCCAGACGTGATCCGGGACGTACGGGTGAGCTGCTCGGGTACGAGCCATCCACAGGGAGGCCTCCGGCCCGAACTTCTCGACGGCCGCGAGCACGAGGTGTTCCGGGGCGTGCGAGGGGTCGTTCTTCATTCGAGCGAGGAGGTTAGGCGGGAGGGCGCTCGGGGTTTCGTTGGCGCCGGCCGAGGCTTCAGCAGCGTCAACGCTTATGCCGGGCGGTACGGAAGCGATGTTGTCTTGCGGCGCGGCTGGGTTGTCGCCAGCTGTAGCCGCGCCGCCATCGCCGCCCATCGATCCCGGGGCTTGCGGTGCCCGCGGAGGTGTCGGGGCTTGTCGGGCTGACGGGGCCTGTGGTGCTGGAGCGTGGGGTGTTGAAGCCTGCGGCGTCAGTGCGGCTTGCGATGCCTGAGGGGCATGCGGAGCTTGCGGTGCCTTCGGCGCGGAAGTCTGCGGCGCCGGGGCTTGCGCGGCTGCCGACGCCGTCGGGGCCTGTGGTGCGGACGCCTGCGGACCTGGAGCTTGGGGTGCTGGAGCGGCTGACGGGGCTGGCGCTTGCGGGGCTGACGGCGCTTGGGCCGCTGGGGCCCGCGGCGCCGACGGGGCCTGTGGCGCTGGCGCCTGCGGGGCCGACGGAGCGGGCGCTTCCGGTGCTGCGGGAGGCCAGGGTGCGGCGGCACCCTCCGATGAGCCGGTGCCCTGCGATGCCACGGGTGCGGGCGGCGTGGGGTTCGCCATCAGCACCGTCTCAGCCTCGGCTCCCGCTCCCCACGACGGAGCGCTCGGAGCAGGACCCTGCCCCACCGTGCGATCACCTCGCTCCGCCGACCCACTGGCACGCAGGGCAGGCTCGGTAGGACTCGACTCGGACCCAGGCGCCGCCGGCGCATCGGCCGCGCGAACACGCGTCGGTGTGTCGCCCGGCGACATGACCTCTCCCGCGGTCCTCGCCGCGCCAGGCGACTCAACCGCCGCTCCCGACGGAACCGTCGACTCGGAAGAGCGAGCCGTCTCCGCCGACGGAGCCTGCGGAGGAAGCGGCGGCGTGCGGTCGTCACCAGGAAGCACCCGCGTAGGCGCAGACGACCGAGCAACCGTCGGCACCTCATCCACAGGCAGCGCCTTGGTCACACCAAGCGGCTCCTTCGCGCCAACCGCCTCCGCCACATCAAGCGGCTGAGTATCGCCGAGCGGCTTGGCCGCATCAAGCGGCAACGTCGCACCAAGCGGCTTCCTCGCATCAAGCGGCTCGACAGCACTATGCGCCCCGGCAGCACTAAGCGGCTCGGTCGCATCGAGTGGCCTCGTCGCATCGAGCGACTTGGTCGCATCGAGCGGCGGCGGCCCGTCGTATTCGGGCAGCACACGGGTCTCGTCGGGGGAAGCGGGCTCAGGGCGGCGCGGGGTGTCGTCCATAGCACTTACGAGCGTACGTACCCAGGTCGAGCCACCGCCCGCCCTTCCCGCCGCGCGCACCCCACGTACTGCTTTGCCCCGCGTGATCCGGTCCCTGTATCCTCTGACCTCGGTGGCCTGCCAGGCCTCCGGGGAGGCTTCGCCTAGTCCGGTCTATGGCGCCGCACTGCTAATGCGGTTTGGGGGTTATTCCCCATCGAGGGTTCAAATCCCTCAGCCTCCGCTCCCACCAGCCCGTATGCGCTCCGGCGTATGCGGGCTGTTTTGCGTTCTGAGGCTCGTAGTCTCAGTTCTAGTCTCAGTTGCCGTTCGTGCGCGGGTCTTGCCGCTAGTCGTTGGCCTGGTCCGACCGTGACTCAGAGTTACTCCCACAGGGCCTGTCCCATGAGCTTCGCGGCGTCGCGCGCCATCGGCGAAGCGACGTGCGTGTATCGCTCGGTGATCGTAATTCGGGAGTGTCCGAGGATTTCCTGAACGGTGCGGATATGGACGCCTTGCTCAATAAGTAGCGTTGCCGCGGTGTGGCGTCCGTCGTGCACTCGGACCTCTCGCACCTTCGCGAGGCGTAGGAGTTGCTTCCACTCCTTCCAATCCTCGGTTCGGTGAATCGGGCGCCCGTTCCGCTGACAGAAGACGAGATCGTGGTCTTCCCAGTTCTGGCCGGCGACGAGTCGCTCGGCTGCTTGAGCGGCGTGATGCGCCATGAGCACCCTCAGGAGCGCCGGCGGGCATTGAATCGTGAGCTTGGACTTTCCCTTCCGACGCCGGAACCGTGGCCCACCTCCGCGCCGTTTCGGGCACCGGTGAGCGTGGCCCTCGCACGATTTCGGGTCGCACGTCCGCCGCGGGCACAGGTGGGCTTTGCGGCGGCAGCTCTCCGGGCAGTCCGGCTCGTGCCGGTGCTGGCGGCAGTTCCGCGGGCATGGCGCGCGGTGATGCTTGCTGCCGCAGGCGTTCGGGTTGGCGCACCCGTGCTGCCATTCGATGTTCTGGATCTGGAACCAAGCGCGGATGGCGCCAGATTCGAGATCGACGTACGACCAGCGGAGTCCGAGTGCCTCGCCCTGTCGAATCCCCAGCGCGAGAGCGACGGACCAGCGGGCGGCATTGCGCCGCCCCCTGGCAGTGGCGAGCACACGGCGAGCCTCGGTGCGCGTGAGCGGCTCGACCTCGGTGTCGTTCGGTTCCGGGGCGTCGATGAGCTTCGCGACGTTGTTCCGGATGACGCCGCGCTTGACCGCCACCGTGATTGCGCGGGACAGGATGCGGTGAATTTTGAGGACCGTGCTGGACGAGAGACCAGCGGCGTACATCGCGCTGTACGCCCGGTCGAGGTGATCCGCTGTCAGCCGGTCGAGTCGGTGCTGACCGAGTAGCGGCGTGATCCAAATCCGGTTCTTGGATCGGTAGTCATCCAAGGTACGGGGAGCCATCTTGTCGGAAGCGACCAGCACCGGGCAGATGTCGCCGATGTAGGTCACCATCCACGTGCCGACGTCGGGCGCTCGACCAGGCTTGCTGGGTTGGCCGGCATCACGCTGCCGCTCCAGCTCCCGAACCTTTTCGGTGACCTCCGCCTTAGTCTTTCCCTGGCGGTGGCGTCGGTCGGGCGAACCGTCGTCGCGGATTCCCATCGTCACGCGACCGTGCCACCAGCCGTCATCGCCGAGGTAGATCGATGAACGGAGGTTCGCGGCCCTTCCCTCTGGACTTTGGTCGGTCATTCCCACACCTCCGATCCGGTCGTGTCGTCCTCTGGCGGTTGGCCGGTGTGCACGCGGTGTTCGAGTACGCGGCGCATCGCGTGGCCGAGCCCGATCGGCGGTAGGTCGCCGTGCTCGTGGCAGTCCTCGCAGACGGTTGCGCACAGCACGCCGAGCGAGGTGTCTGCCTCGCAGGCGATGAGGCGCGCCGCCGTTCCGCAGACCTCGCACGCGTCGCCGGTGGGGCACGAAAGCTGTGTTGGCATTTGGAACCCTCCCTTCTTTCGAGCTAGGTTAGCTAGCCCGGCTAGAACAGAGTGCCTGCGAATCCGCGACTGTGTCAACTGGGCTAGCTCGGCAGCTCGGTGGTCGGTAAGGTCTCCGTTCGTGGGAGCCGAGGAGAGCGAGAGCAGCCCTGCGCCGTATCGGCGTCTGGCTGAGGAGCTGCGGCGAGATATCGCGGACGGCCGGCTGTCGCCGGGGGAGCGGGTGCCGTCGATTCGGCAACTCGCCGAGCGGCACGGCATCGCGCCGATGACGGTCAAGAGCGCGCTCCGCGAGCTGCAAGATGAGGGGTTGGTCCGCACTGACCCGGGGCGAGGGACGTTCGTCCGTGTTGACGCGTCGGCGCGTGTGGCGGATTCGCCGAGCGAGGTGGCGCAACTGTTGGCGCGGATGAGGGCGTTGGAATCGCGGGTGGACGACTTGCAAGCCCAGGTCGACGAGTTGCGCGGGTAGTCGTTCACGCGTTCGTCCGGAGCGATTCGACGTAGGCGCGGAGTGCTTCGGCGGGGATGCGTCGGGCGCGGCCGATGTGCACGGATTCGAGGGTTCGTGCGTCGAGGAGTTCGTAGATCGTGGTGCGGCTGACGCGGAGTGCGGCGGCGGCTTCGGGGATCGTGTAGAGCAATTGTTCGCGGGTCTCGGGCGTCGTGGTGCCTCCTTCCGGTTGGTGACGATGGGTGTTCGTCCACGTGGACGTCCACGGCGTGTGCGCGTCCGTACGCGCGCAGGCGCGCGCGAGGGCGTGGACGTCCACGCGGCTGCGGACGGTTACTGGGCTCGCCAGCGTCCGCGGGTGACTTGGTAGGCGCGGCCGGCGTTGGCGTGTTCGTGGAGTCGGGCGTAGATCCAGGAACGGCCGAGCCCGGTCACGGTCATCAGGTCCGGCAACGAGACGCCGGTCGTCGGGGCGGCGAGGAGGGCGCTCCAGAGCGCTTGTGCCGGGTCGGCGGGGGCGCTGTCCACGATCTCGGCGTCGAGGATTTCTGCGGGACGCTGAGCGCTATTGGGAAGGCTGCGGAGCGCCTGTGCCGAGAGTGCGTCGAGGGCGGGTCGGTGGGGCGCGTGCCGGGCGGCCGTGCGGTTCACGGTGTCGTCGTCGACGAGGTAGGCGCGTGCTCGGTGCGGGACGTCGAGGCCCGGAGCGGAGAGCAGGAACTTGCCGGGGGCGTCGAGGGTGTGGGCGGTCCAGCCGGCGGCGAGCATGCCTTGCCCGAGGACGAGATCGACGTCTCGGCGTTCGCGGACGCGGAGGCAGAGACGGACGTCCATTTGGGAGCGGACGGCGCCGTTGCCCATCGCGTCTTGGGTGGGTCGTTGGGTGGCGGCGAGCAGGGTGACGGCGGGAGCGCGTCCGCGTCGGGCGATGGAGTCGGCGTAGCGGAATGCTTCGTCGTCGAGTTCGGCGTATTCGTCGATGACGATCACCAGCGCCGGCAGTTGCGGGGTGGGTTCCCAGACGCGGGCGCCGTGTTGGGCGAGTTCTGTGGCGCGGGCGTCGAGGACGCGGACGGCGTCGGCGAGCAGTTCGGCGGCGTCGCGGGGCGTGGTGGCGAGCCGGTCGAGGCAGCGCGCCCACGGTTGTAGCTCCATGCCGTTCTTCAGGTCGATGCCCCACAGGACGACGTCCGTGCATCCCGTGAGGACGGCGAGTACGACGTTGAGTACGCCGCTCTTGCCGGATCCGGCGACGCCACCGATGAGTCCGTGTAGGCAGAGGAGCGAGACGCGAGTAGGGCCGGCGTCTTCGTACACGCCGAGCGTGACCGGGTCGGCGATGCTACGGGCGGTGTTGCCGGGCCAGGGCAATGGTTCGGCGTGCGGGTCACGGTTGAGGACGCGAATCAGTACGTGGTCGGCGCGGTGTGGGTCGGCCTCGATGCGGAGCGCACCGGGCCGGGTGCCGAGCCCGGATTCGAGCGCGGGTAGCCGGTTGAGGGCGTCGTTGATGGTCTGGCCCTTGCGGAGGGCGATGCGGGCGCGCCACCCCCAGGCGTCGACCATCGCGGACATCACCCGGGAGCCGGCGAGGCCGACCTGTTCGGTCATTTCGGGCCAGGCTTCGAGCGTTCGTTCGACCTGGACGCGGGCGCGTCGGCGTCGGTGCCACCACCATGGGATGCCGCCCGCGAGCGTCCCGATGCCGAGGATCTTCGGCAGCGGCCCGGTACCGGGGCCGTAGACGGTCGCGAGCGTGAGCCATGTGCCGAGACCGAGTTCGGCGGCGGCGGCGTAGGCGCGTTCGATGACGCGCGGCAGCCAGCGTCGGCCGAGCAGGACGATTCCGGCCGTGCCGAGGATTGTGGCTCCGATCAGCCACGGCCACGCGTTTGGGTGCCGGGCGTGGAGGAACAGTCCGGCGAGCCCGGTCACGGCGGTGAGCAGGAACGGCGCGAGTTCGGATCGGTACCGGTAGACCAGTCGCGCGGCTGCGGCGAGTCCTTCGCCGGGGTACCGGTCGTCGAGGTAGACGACCGGGGCGGTTCGGGTGCCGTACCGGCGGCGGAGTTGCCGGCGGGCGCGGCGGTAGTCCCGGCGCCTCATTGCTGCTCTCCGGACTCCCCTGCCGTGTCCGGGTGCGGCGGGAGAGTCGGGTGTGCGGCGAGTTCGTCGCGCAGGTAGTACAGCGGGTCGGCTTCACCGTCGGCGTTGGCGGCGAGGGTTGCGCGGGCGGCTGCGATGAGGTTGGCGTAGCGGGTGCGGAGGAGGGTGAGTGCGGCGAGGTACTGCTCAGGAGTGCTGGTCATCGGCGTTGTAGGTCTCCTTCCGGTCGGGGGCAGGGATGGCCGGTACTGGTGCGGGTCCGGCCGGTACGGCGTCGGGTACGGCCGGTTCGACGTTGAGCCGCCGTCGGAGTTCGGTAGCGCGTCGGGCGCTGACGTGCAGGGCTGCGCGGAGCGCGTCCCGGGTGATCGGTCGGCCGTTGTGCTCGGTGCGGTACCGGCTATCGGCCAGGCGGGCGGCGGCGAACAGGTCGGCGTCGGACCGTTCCGGCCCGGGTGCGTGCCGGGTCGGCCATCCGGGATCGGCCGGTGCCGGCAGCGCGGGCGGGTCCGGCGGTGGGTCGGTGCGGGGTTCGGGCGGTGGCTCGTCGGTCGGTGGTGCGGGTCGGGATCGGAGCGCGTGTAGGTGTGCGGTGAGGCCGAGGACGGCGGCGGGTGTCGCGCCGACGGCGACGACGATTGGCCACGTGATCGTGAGGAGTCCGGTTTCGGCAGCGTGGTAGACGGCGTTGCCGGCGATGCTGACCGTGATCGCGCCGAGCGCGTTGGCTCGTGCGAAGCGTCGTGCGGCCGGCGAGACGGTGGAGGCGGCGAGCCAGACGCGGGCGGACGTGGTGGCGTAGGCGTCGACCGTGACTGGCAACAGCCAGGCGAGTTCGGGTGCCCATCCGGATTCGTCGGCCAGTCCGCGGAGTCCGGAGAAGCTCGCCACCGCGGCGGAGGCAGCCGAGACGACCATGCCGCCCATGACCCACCAGTCCCGTTGGGTGCCGTTCAGGACAGGAAGCGCAGGACGGCGGCGACGGCCTCTCGGACGAACGGTGCGGCGACCGAGGTCGCGAGGTAGAAGCCGAACAGGGTGCAGAGGATCGCGTGCCAGACCCGTAGGCCGGCGTACTGGATGAGGAAGTAGACGACGGCGCCGAGGACGAGGACAGCGGAGAGAGTCAGGATCAACAGGGGGACCTCCTTTGTGAGTCGAGTGGGGGTTAGGCGTCGTCGACGTCCGGCCGGCGGTTTTTCCGTCCGGTCCGGCGACGGATCCAGCGGGTACGGCCGAGGCATTTGCGGCACAGGTCGCGGTGCGGTTCGGCATGGCGTCCGCAGACGCACAGAGGGCGGGTCGGGAGTGCGAGGTCGGGTGCGTTCACGGCGGCTTCCTTTCGGAGTGAGCTGCCGAGAGAAAAAAAGTACATGTCTAGCCATGTGCAAGAAATCGATCTAGCAGGGAAAGTGCGCAATTTCTGCGCCCATTTGCTGGGTTGATCGCGTCCGTTTCTCTCGGCTGGACGTGAACGAGAATCCGCCAAAAGTGGGGGACGACTTCACCACGTGACTAGACGTGTGCAAGACGTCTCGCTAGCGTGATCGCGTCCAGCGACGTCTAGGGACGAGTTCCGGGAGCGATGGCGAACGAGCGGCTACGGGCAGCCCTGTTACAGCACGGACTGACGCCCGAGGACATTGCTGCCAAGACCGGCGTAGATCCGAAGACGGTCGAGCGCTGGGTGACCCAGGGCCGGATCCCCTACCGGCGTTACCGGTACGCGGTGGCGGCCATGCTCAAGCTCGACGAGCGCTACCTCTGGCCCGACGGGATGACGACCGAGCAGGCGGCAGACGCGTCCGAGAGCGAGATCGTCAGCGTCTACCCGCATCGCTGGGCCGTACCCCGCGAGGCTTGGGGCCTGCTGTTCGGCGCGGCCGAACGAGAGATCGGTGTCCTGGTCTACAGCGGACTGTTCATCGCCGACGACACCGGAATGATTCGCTTGTTCGCGGCCAAGGCCGAGACCGGTGTTCGGGTCCGCATCCTGCTCGGTGACCCGGACAGCCCACACGTTGGGCAACGGGGCATCGACGAGGGCATCGGCGACTCCATGTCCGCGCGCATCCGGAACGCGATCGCGCTTTACAAGCCGCTCCTCGGCCGGGACAACGTCGAGATCGGGTTGCACGACACGACGCTCTATAACTCGATCTACCGCGCCGACGACGACCTGTACGTCAACACCCACATCTACGGGTCACCCGCGGGGAACACACCAGTGCTGCACCTGCGCAAGGTCGCAGGCGGCAGCATGGTCACCACGTACGTGGAGAGCTTCGAGCGTGTCTGGGCCGAGGCCCGGCGCGTCGACTAGCAGCGAGAGGCACCGCGAATGGGCGCACGAATTGACTACTACGACGACCCGGAAGCGCCGACCGCGAACAGCCTCGTTCCCTCCGCGAACGTCGTGGTCACCAACGACTCGGGCGACATCCTGATGATTCTCCGCACCGACAACGGCAACTGGGCCGTCCCAGGCGGTGCGATGGATCCGGGCGAGTCCCTGCCCGACTGCGGCGTGCGCGAGACACGTGAGGAAACCGGGATCGACTGCGAGATCACCGGACTGGTCGGCATCTACACCGACCCGAAACACGTCATCCTCTACACCAGCAACGGTGAGGCGCGGCAGGAGTTCTCCGCGGTGTTCACGGCCCGGTACGTCGGCGGCGAGCCGACGACGAGCAGCGAATCTCGCGAAGTGCACTGGGTCAAGCCCGATGACGTCGACGCGCTCACGATGGATCGGTCGATGCGGCTACGCATCAGCCACTACCTCGAACAACGCCCGACGCCGTACCTCGGATAGCGCGAATGCCGGTAACCGATTGGATCCAGGCCGGCGCCGACGCGTTCGCCGCGCTCGGAACGGTCGGCGCGTTCGGCGTCGGCTTCCTCCTGTTCCGACGCGAGCATCGACGAGAGGAGAGCCACGTAGAGGAAGCGCGGCGAGCACAGGCGGCGAAGGTCAGCGCGTGGGTGGCGGTCAAGCATGCACGCGAGGGGTCACCGCAACTCTTATTCTTCATCCTCAACGCCAGTGACATGCCGATCTACGAGACGGCGCTGCCCTTGCCCGCGCGTCCCGGAGAGGAGACTGAATCGATATTTGTCGGCCTCGTACCACCTGGGCAGACGGTCACGCAGGCGGCTCCGACGAATTGGCTGAAGTCGCACTACTCGCCGGAGCCCGTCCAAGTTGAATTCTTGGACAGCGCTGGCTTGTTCTGGACTCGAGACGAGCAAGGACTTCTTGTGCGGGATCTTGCACGCGCAAAACCCAAGTGACGGCAGATGGGATACATGTGCTACGAGTTGATGGGGCGAATGGTGTATTTATTGACCACGCGCATCCGGTCAACTCTTAAGCGAACATAACGAGGGTGAGCCGCTTGATTCATATGCGGACTCGTCAGACTAGGAGGGGTGAGGTGACCCAGTCACCGCGCAGGGTCGTCCATAAGCTTTTACGGGCCCGAGACTGGCAAGACAGGGCACAGTTCTCTCAAGTGCTTGATTGGTGGGCAAATGGAGGAATTGGAGTTTGCGCCCTGACGGGAATAGGCGGGGCGGGTAAGACCGCTATCGTCGAACGCTTCTTACAAGTACTACCCGGCGGTTACCCTAGGCACCCGAAGGTCGAAAAAGACGGCAATCTTCCGGCAGTAGACGGAATGTTCGTCTTTTCGTTCTACGATGCACCTAATCCGGACTCGCTCTTCGCGGAGCTTGAAGCCTGGCTCGTGGATACTTCGAACGTAGAAAACCGGCATGAGGTAGAAGGTGAAAGGCGCGGGCCGACGTCTTACCGTCGAATTCTCGACAGGCTGCAAGGAGCCGGCAAAATCCTAGTAGTCCTCGATGGTTTGGAAAAGGTGCAAGAGGACGGGATTCGGGGGCGTATTCTGGGACACATATCCGATGGCCGACTAAGAGACTTTCTTGTGAATGTGGCCGATGGATTACTGGAAGACGTATCGGTCCTTACGACCTCGCGATTTCGTCTGTACGATGCGATGGCTCTGCGCGCCTGGTATCTGAATGATATTGCCGTAAATCAGATTGAGTCTGAAGCTGCAGTGAAATTACTTCGCGAACGGGGCGTAATCCAAGGGAGCGAGGCGCAACTTGTAAGGATCGCCAAGAATCAGGGTTTCCATGCGCTCGGAGTCGACCTATTGGGGGGATACATTGCCCGGTTCTGTGATGGCAGTGCCGACCGCTATGCTAACGACACGTCACAAAATTCCGAGTCGCGAGCGCTAGATGCAGTGGGAAATTCCGACAACTTCGACCCTGACATCGCCGCGATCCGCCATCAAGAGCAGAGGTTCGCGCGCTTGGCGGAGCAATATCGACAGGTACTGGCGGAGAATGAGCCAGTCGCTTTAGCGTTGCTCGAACGTATTTCACTTTTCCGGCTGCCTGTAGACGCGAAGGTACTTGCCTCGATCATTTCCAACCGAGATATACCCGAGGCAGGCAAGGCGATAACAGGAACCTATAAGGATGGAATCGATTCGGCGCTGAGCTACTTAGTCGAGCTGCGCTTAGTCGAACGGTCACAGGCGGGAAGCGCAAGCGAAGAGGACTTTGCTGGGAGATCGATCGAGGAGACGGCGGATACAGATACTGAGTATTATCGGTACGCGAGTCATCCCGCGGTCCGCGACGCTTTTAGTATGAGCCTTTCCGAAGAAGTACGGATGCGATACCACCTCGTACTGAGCGACGGACTACTCTCCGGCAAATTCGATTCAAGGATTATGGCGGCGAGCCGAAAGGCTCTTAAAAAGGCAGGCTTGCGTCTTGGATACATCTCAGACGCGGGAACACTGGATGCCTACGAGGAAGCGATCTTCCATTCTGTCCGCGCAGGTCGTGCAGACCACGCATTCTCCTTGTACTATTCAGACCTCGGCTTGTTCAAGAGTCTCGGACTGCTTCACGGATGGTACGAGCGTGGAGAAAGAATCTGTCGAACCATTGCTCATAGAAAGCCACTGGTGGCGGAGTCATGGGACATCCTCTTACACGATGAATGGGGGAGATATCTGGTCGAACTTGGTCGACTAGAGGAGGCCTCCGAAGTCTTTAACAAGGCGATCAATCTCGCTGGCGTGCGAATGTTGCATCACCAGGCACCGACGGTACAGATACATCTGGCACACGTTCGAAGGTTACAGGGGCGTTCAGTTGAAGCGCTCGCGCTCCACACCGGACAGATACAATCGCTACCCGATACGACGATACAGATGTTGAACGCCGTCGGCTTGGCATCCGTATCTTCGGTGCTAGGCAGGATTGAGGATGCGCTCACAAATTTTAATTGGGCGCTTGAATTGCAGGCCCGAGCACTTGAATACAGTGACGGGCTGGTTGGCTTGCGCGGGGTAGACCAAATTGCCTTCCTCTCCAGGATTCACCGCGACGACCAGGTCCTATCCCTAGCGGATTTAAATATCTCGAGGATTGGCAGGCAACACTCCGCAATTCCGCGATGCTGGCTAATTAAGGCTGAAATCCTAGCTTCCAGAAAGGAAATCGCACAGGCTCTAGAGATGTGGGCCAATGCGAAGGAATGGGCGCTCACGCATGATGCGACGGAACTGCTGTGTTGGTGTGCGTTGGTGCGAGCTCGGGTCTTCCTAGAAGAATTATCATGGAACTCTAAAATTGACGAGAAAAAGCTCCTTGCTATCTTGAGCGAGATCGGCAACGGCCTCAGAATAGCCTCTGATTGCGGGTATGGATATTATCGAGTTGACCTGCTTCTTGCGAGCGCAGAACTAAACATACGACGAGGCCTTGCAGACGACGGCCTTATAGACGTCGAGAGCGCATTAGGGTCGGACGACAAAACAATCAGGATGTTCGACAAGCCGAACGCTCTGGGCGCGCAGCACTCAGAATTCAATTATGCATGGGGCATTGCGCTCGGTCGGCATCTTCGAGCGGAGGCTATGATTTTGAAGGCTATTCAGATGCGTGGCAAACCTTCATCTAGAACTGCTGGATTCATCAATTCGGCGAAGAGGGATCTGCGTGACGCCCTAGAGATGTGGCGTGCTCTACGAGACCCTGAGTCAAATTTGGACAGCAACTTTGTCCACCCCGAAACGGGAGAGCATTACAATTTTAGTGCTCGTGGCTCCTATGAACTACTCAAGAAATTGGAATCCAATGAATATCTAGACGTACCACTCGTTAAAATTCCGGATATCGACGTTAACGTGATGCGAAACGCGGACTCGTCCAAAACTGATGCAACTAAGGATCCCGCCTTGTACGATATATTCCTCAGCTACAACACCCGGGACAAGAAGAATGTGAAGCGGCTCGGTCAGGCGCTAAAGAGACGCGGGCTCACCGTATGGCTGGATGACTGGGAGCTGCGCCCAGGGCTGCCGTGGCAAGACGCACTCGAGCGGATAGTCAGAGAATGTAAGGCAGCTGCAGTCTGTATTGGTGGAAGCGGAGTTGGCCCGTGGGAGGACCCTGAAATGAAGGCCCTCCTCCGACGCTTCGTCGACGAAAAGAAGGACGGCGTTATTGTGCCTATAATCCCTGTCATTTTACCTGGTGCGCCATTGGATGTAGAACTGCCGACCTTCCTCAGCGCGTTTTCCTGGGTCGACTTACGTGCCGGCGTAACAAGGGAGCGACTGGACTTGTTGGAGTGGGGAATTACCGGCACGAAACCAATCACGTAGTCACACGCGGAGAGTTCAACGGAGATGCGGCGCAGAAGTTCCGGGCTTTTCCAATCTTCTCGCTACGGTGCGTACAGCCGAGACGAGTAGAGGCGAAGCACGGTGGATTGATCGACTAACAATATGGTTGGTGCCATAGCGGCTATCAATTTCCGCAATGCGGTCGAGGACATCCAGTCGTTCGCCCGCTGGGCCGATAGTCATATCGCAGTAGATCAGCGCCTCGGCGAGTGCTCTGGGTGGTGCGTCAAATTCTGCCAATGCGACCGACAATCCGCGTTCCTCCGCCTCGATATGGGCGCATGTGTGGTGGGCTACCAGGCTGCAATAGATTTCATCGGCGTGCTGAATATGACGCAGATAGCGGGCACCGTCGATCGGGTGAAAATCGGTTTTTGCGAGCGCTGGCGAATAACCAATGTCGTGCAACCATGCTGCACTAACTAGACGGTCCGCGTCGGCGCCGAGGATGGGTCGAAGCGTCTCAGCCTGGGCGCCAACTCCTTGGGTGTGCGCCCATCGGCGAGGTAGAGGCCCCGCTAGCAGCGACTCCGCAAGCGTCCGTGCCCAATCGACCTGCACATGTCCCACCTGTGCAAGCGTAGGCGCTCTCACAGGCTTCGGACGAACCAGCCTCTGCCTTGAATCGACTCGACCAAGCCGACGGCAGCCAGCGCGGCGAGCGCTTGGCGAGCGGTGCCGCGAGAGACCCCGTAGGTAGTCATCAGCGATGACTCGGACGGCAGCTGAGTGCCCGGGGGGCGCTCGCCTCGCGTGATGGCGCCGCGCAGATCCGCCGCGATGCGTCGATACGCCAGGCCCGATGATGAGTCGTCGCCCGGGACCTTAACCACGCGTCCGCGCCCAGGGAGTGTCTCGATCAGCCCTTCGGACTCCAGCACTCCCAGTGCCCGCCGGACCGTGTTGCGCACAACACCGAATTCTGCGCTCAACGCCGACTCTGACGGCAGCAGGGCGCCAGCCGTCAGCGCGCCGTCCGACACGCGTCGACGGAGCACGTCAGCGATGTGGACGTACGCGCGCCACGCCGTCGGCCGTCCCACGCGTCCGCCCTCTCGTTGCCTGTCCAGTGCCGTCCGAGTGTCTGGCATGATCGCGGACCTTTCCACCACAGTGAGGGACGTCTAGGGACGTCTTCTGTTAGCGTGTGCGCATCCCCTCACGCTCGGTGGAGGAATGGTGAACGACACGCTGCGGCGCGCGCTCGCCGACGCGCGTCTCCGAGACGTCGATGTCGCCACGCAACTCGGCGTCGACCCCAAAACCGTTCAGCGGTGGATCGCTGGTCGGATCCCTCACGCGCGCCACCGCTGGGGCCTGGCCGACATGGTCGGCAGGCATGAGAACGACCTGTGGCCCCAGTTCGATGCCCCGTCGTTCGGCGGAACAGCACGGGAGACGGTTGCGGTCTACCCGCACCGGGGGTCGGTTCCGCCGTCCGTGTGGCGCTCATTGTTCAGCGGCGCGCACGAACACATCGATGTCCTCGTCTATAGCGGACTGTTCCTCGTCGAGGACGTCGATCTGATGCGCTTGATTGCCGCCCGCGCGCGGGATGGAGTCACGGTCCGCCTAGCCTTCGGAGACCCGGACAGCCCCTACGTGCGTACCCGCGGCGCGGAGGAAGGCATCGACGACGCGTTGGGCGCGAAGGTTCGCAGTGCGCTCGTGCTGAGCCGGCCGTTGCTCGACGCGCCGAAGGTCGAGATCCGGCGGCATGCGACTGTGCTTTACAACTCGCTGTACCGGGCGGACGACGAGATGCTCGTCAACGCGCACGTGTATGGAGTAGGCGCCTCAAACGCGCCGGTACTGCATCTGCGCTCGACCGGTGCGGAATCGATGACTGCGACGTATCTGGAGAGCTTCGAGAAGGTCTGGGCTACAGCCCAGCCTCTGTCGTAGGGCGTCGCCGGGACGCTTGGGACGTCTGCCGAACGTCCCGAAACGAGGTTCAGCCGTACCGAGCCCCTGGAGTCCACTCAAGTCGCATCGCGACCGAGGAGTCCCAGGGAGGCACCAGCGATGAACCAGCCCATCGTCAGCGCCGACGCGCAGCGACCGGTGATCAGCCCACGGGCGGCGGCTGACGCCGTGGCAGGCCGACGCGCCGGCAGCGCGCTGGCCGAGATCCTCACGCGGCACAGTCGGCATCCCACGATCGACGAGCCGACCTGCACGGCGTGCGGAGTGCCCTACCCGTGTGACGAGCGGCGCGCTATCGAGTCGGCGCTGAGCGCTGACGTCGATGCCGGTCAGCGTCCGTGATGCCTGCCGATGCGAAAGAGTCTGTGCTCGTCCCAGTGCAGCGCTCACCCCTCGCCGAGTCCCAACCTGCTCCCCATAGTGGGATTCGCGCCACGGCCCGGAAGGTCACGACGGCACAGCGGCTCGCCGCGGTCGCCGTGCTTGAGCGTCACGAGCCGCGCCTGAGCGTGATGCAGCGCATCGCGGTCGTCGATGCCGCCGCGTACTGGGTCGAGAGCGCCGGGGGAGACGAGTTGGCATGGGCGCTCTTGGAGGCGTCATGCCGATCGTCCGCCGCTGCCGGCCGGACCTACAGCGCGCTACTGACCGCGGTCGGCAGCGCCCGTGAGGCCGACGCGTTGAGCGACCGCACCCGAGCCCCCGGCGGCGCCTGAAGCCGTTACGGCGTCGCCGAGAGACACGTCGGAGCGGGACCAGCCCATCCCGGCAGCGCTGGTTCCGCTCCGGCCTCCAACACCCTCGGACAATCGCAGAAGCTTGGAGAACCAATGATGCACGGCTGCCGTGTCCATATTCCGGACACGAATCCGGAACTGACAGACCCACTCCTCGCCCCGACTGCGGCTGACGTCGTCGCACTCGTCATCCAGCACCTGCAAGTCGCCGGACGCCAGGTCAGCCTGAGCGCTGAGTCGATGGATGCTGCATCGGCTCACGCGGAACTGATGCTTGCCGTGCTGGGAGTACCGGCGACATGACCAGCGAAAATAGCGTGTCGGTTCCTCCACGTTGGCACCGTGCCCTCACGTTCGAAGACGTCGAGACAGCACACGGCATCGTCGACCTGCACGGCCCTACAGGGGTCGATCCAGATCGTCCTATCTGCGCAAGCGCAACGCACTTGGTAGTCCCACCCCGCTGGCCGTGCGAGCAGCACCGCTGGGCATGGTGGGTACTCGACTCGGAGCGGAGAGGCATGATCTCAGCACCATACGTCGGTTGACCGCCGCAAATCGCGGCGCAATTACAGCACGCCGATCTGCTTCAAGTATCGACTCGGCCCGCTATTAAAGCGCCGCCCATATTGATTAACCCTGAAGCCCGAAAAATAGAGGTCTACGGAGTATCGTGCTCGGGTCAGGCATACGTAGAACTTTCGCCTATCTTCGGCAAGTGCGGCAGGACGTGTAGATGAGAAATGAGGCATGGCACCTTCATCCACGCCCACCACGAGTACGGAGTCAAACTCCAACCCCTTACCTGAAGTCATCGTGGCGATCTGCACACAACTCATACCGCGGGCGCGACCTGCCAAATCCGAAACACGAAATTTCGGTCCCTTGGCCTTAATCCATGAATTCATTAGCGCGAGCGCCGCCGACTCATCCGCTTTCCCATTAGCTTTGAGGATGAACACTAAATCATCAACGAGTAGGTCCGACATGAATTGAGATGCGGGTGCAATCCCGCTCTCTTCATATTCCAAAAGAGCAGAAACAGCCTCGACCGAGGCGCTCGCGGTTCCTCGTTTGCCGATCAGGTCGCGCCATCGGTGCATCAGATCGCCTAACCGAATACCGCTTAACTCGCGCCCTGCGGTGGCCCAAGCGGCCATCTCCTCAATCAGACTCGTGGTGCTCGTGCGTTCGTACTCCCCTGACCTCACATAAGCGGGGATGCCGCGCACGCGAAACTCGGTCGCGACTTGCAAACACTCCTCATTAGTACCACAGAGAACTACGACCTCGTGAAATTCGGTTCCAGCAGCCTTAAGTTCACCAACTCGTTTGGCGACGGCAGCGACTTGCATGTCGAAACCTCCGGGCATGTAATGAGCCTCAATGTGCCCTCCCGGCCGGTTGCCAAATATCTGTCGTTCCTCTTCAAAAAGAAGCCTGGACGAGCGAAGGATTGCGTCTGAGCATCGGTAATTGATGCTGAGTTCAACCCTCGCGACGTCTGAGCGACTCGCAAGCTCATCTAGCAGTTCGGGTCGCGCGCCTGCGAACCCGAGGATCGCTTGGTCTGGATCGCCAACAGCAAAAAGAGTTGGCCCGGATTCACCAAAACAGATTCGCCTTACTAACCTGTCTAGTCCAGGTGGCAGGTCTTGGTATTCGTCTACGTAAACGCGAGAGTAACGAGTGCGTAGACATGTCCGTACGGCGTCCTCATTCTCCACTAGGTCGACGGCTTCGGCGACTATAGCGTCGAAATCGAAATATCCTAGCGACTCCAGCTTGGAATCATAGAGAGATGACGTTTCTCGGACGCTGACACTCACCCTAGACCAAGATTCCTCGTCAAAGCATCGCCTTCTGGCCTGCTCAACCGTCGACCTAATGAACCGAGTGTCTGAGCCTCCGTAAACTTCCTCGATCGCGGCGCCCAAGGCGCACCTTCTGACCGAGGTAGGAGCTACCGTGAGTTTCGCCAACTGCTTCCGTCCTGCAGCCGCGGCGAACGGAGCGATAATCTTGCGAAGAGCGAATCCGTGTACCGTTCCTATGAATAACGTGGGTCGACCAATGGCGGAGAGGGCCGAAATCCGACGGCGTAGTTCATCTACTGCTGCCACGGTTAGTGTTATGCATGCCGCGCCGAAGGGATCCGGAATTCGGGTTTCGAGGTCATAAGCAACACGGGTTGCCAATAACTTTGTCTTCCCGCTGCCCGGAGGTGCAAGAACGACGCAATTTCGTTCTTCTCGGAATGCTTCCCATTGGCCGGCATTCTGCCGGAGATCGCGGATCGAGTCTCCAAGAGCAGTCATTTGCTCGTCGCAGAGAGAAGGGCATTCTTTATGTAAGGAGGAGCAACGAGATGGCGGCTAGCTAGACGCTGAGCGACGCGCCCCTTCCCGCCGACCAGCTTAACGAAATCCAAGAGCATCTCGCTTGGGGCGCCGGCGTTGATCCATGCCTCGATCTGGGTGCGCTGTGCCTCGGTTCTGCTTAGGTCGTTTAATACTTGGCAGAAGGCATCACGGTTCGTATCGGCCACATTGAAGAGATCAATTTCGAAGGTTGACTCTCCTACGAAGATTCCGTGGTCCTCGAGCGGGCCCGTCTCAGGTTCGATCAGGCGCCTACCCCTGCGATGACCACGGCTCACACCTTTGTCGTCGGTCTCGTCGGCATCAGTCAAGACGATCCAGGGAAGGTGGAGTGCTTGGCAGAATTTTACATAGGAAAGAAAATGCGTCCCATGTACGCTGCACACGGACACGCCCAGCTTATCCAGCTCGATTCCCATAGAGGATGCAATACTTGGAATGAGAACCTGCTCGGCGTACCCCTCAACGAGGATCACTCGCCTAGCGAAGACAATTTCTGCACGTGTCGCGTCTAGATACCTTGATATATCGTTCCATTCCGCTTCCGACAACTCGGCGTCTCTCGCCACGCTAGCACTCGTGCTAGTAGCGGTGCTTCGTAGTATGACCAGGTTTCGTGGATCCGCGACGCTCGCGATGTAAGGAGACTGGGTAGTCACCAGCATAGTTCGAGAATGAATCCCTGTGTGGAGCAATTCTTTAAATATCAAGCGTTGCAGATGAGGATGAAGGTGCGCCTCGGGCTCATCCACCGCGACAACGACGTGGGCTGCGGCGGCCTCTGCGAGCCGTGCGTCTAGCCCTAGTTGGAGCAGGGAAAGATACAGAACATTTAGACTTCCGAGACTCGCGCTTCCGAGACTGCGTTGGGCCTCTCCATCAATAAAGATTCGCATGCTTCGGATTAGCCTCATCGGGTCAGGCGGCGCTACGCCTAACTCCGTGGCGATTGCTTGATTAGTGCCGACCATCTGCTGCGTTCGCGAGGAGATTTGGTTACTCAGTTCTTGCACTGAAGGCAGAGCATTCAACATGGTATTTGCTTGTTCCATGGCAGCTCGAACCTCGTCGAGTGATCCTCCTGAGCTGGCTGCTTCCGCTGCTGCTTGAAGCAGCGCGCGAAGCGGAGAGCGGCGCCAATTGCGAATGTCGCTCTCGACATCGCGCAGAGCGTGAAGGAATGTCATATATATCTGCTGACGAAGTTCTTGTGGTATCCGGGACTCTTGGCTCTCGCCGCCGAAAATGCGCCATCGGTATACGTTTCGTCCGTCCGATGCTACCTCGGATGGTGCCCACAGGTAGGTCATCCTTGCACGCAAAGGCTTAGTCATAAGTAGGGCATCCGCAAGGGCGTTAACAACGTTTGGCTCGTCGTCGAAATCGGCAAGATCGACCGATACCTGGATGATCTCCCCAGCCGAGATTGGATTCCAGGTGGACGATCCATCGGAAAGCCCATCCCAAAAGTCCTCGGGGCGTAGCTCGCGTTCACTATTTGGAAGAGTGGGATCAAGGACTAGTCGAAGGGCGCGTAGCAAATTGCTTTTCCCTGCGCGGTTCTCGCCCACAATTACTGTTCCTGGCCCGAGCGAGATATCGATATCGGCTAGGTTCCGGTAATTCTGAACTCTGATTCGGTCTACACGCATCGACACATCGTAACCGAGTTGTGTCGATTCTGTGACCTCCAAAACGGCCTGATCCGTCCACAGGCGACAGTCCAGTCGAGGCGCATATCGTCCTTAAAGGTGTGGTCTGCAATAGTTCGTAGACCTCTGCTATGTATCGATTATCCTTGAGACTCAACGGCAATGCCGTGATGTTCGCCCGATTTGCTGAGTACGCTAATTCATGGGGTCATTGCGTGACGTCCGGGTCGCAACTGTGCCCAGCAGTTGCGCTAACTCTGTGTGCGACGCGGCAGCCATCAACTGGTGCCGAGGCTCCCGCTGCGCGCTACTGGTCTCAGTTCGGGTCTCGGTTCGTACACGTCCGAAGGGGTCCGCCGGCGTCCGCCGTCCCAGTTCAAGGACGTCCACGGACCCCAGCGGACCCCACGCTCCGCACTGCTAATGCGGTTTGGGGGTTATTCCCCATCGAGGGTTCAAATCCCTCAGCCTCCGCTCCCAACCAGCCCGTATACGCCCCGGCGTATGCGGGCTGTTTTGCGTCTGCGGGCAACCGGGGAAACGCGGAGCCCTACCGCTCGGAGCGTCGGCGTGCGCCATCCCTGCCTGGTCGAGCCGCCGGTGGACCACGAGTCCCGCGCGCGACGCGAAAGATCGTGACAACCGGCCCGCGGTCGGCGGAGTTGAGTGGGTGTGACGACAGGGAGCATCCGATGATCACCCGCGGCTATCAGCGTGAGTTCGAAGAGTTCGTGCGTACCTCGTCGGACCGGCTGGTGCGTACGGCCTACCTGCTGTGCGGCGACCGCGGCCACGCGGAGGACATGACGCAGACCGCGTTGTTGCGTACCGCGCGGCGTTGGCGGGCGGCGCGGAAGAGCCCGGAGGCTTATGCGCGGCGCGTGGTGATGAACCTCGTGAAGGACCGGTGGCGGGCGTTGTCCCGGCGGCCGGCGGAGGTCGGGCTGGAACCTGACCTGCCGGTTCCGGCCGGTGGTTCGACCGATCCGGACGAGCGGCTGCTGCGCGCGGTCCGGCGGCTCCCCGAACGGCAGCGGGCGGTTCTGGTGCTCCGATTCTTCAACGATCTGTCGGTTGCCGACACGGCGGCGGCTCTGGGCTGCAGCACCGGCACCGTGAAGTCCCAGACCGCCCGCGCGCTCGACCGCCTGCGCACCGAACTGGCGCCGAACACCGAGCCGGCCCCGCGCCCCTGAGCCCGCAAGACCTACTTACGAAGGAGAAACCCGATGCTGACCGACGACGATTTGAGCCGTCGCCTCGAAACCGCTTTCAGCAATGCCACCTCCGGCCTGACCTACACCGGAACCGTCCCCGAAGCCCGACGCACACCCTCCGCCGGATGGCTCGCCCTCCCGGTGGTCGCGGCCGTCGGCGTCGGTCTGTCGGCGCTGACCACGCACCCGGCGCCGAACCCGCCGTCCACGTCCCAGCCGATGTCCGATGCTCCCGTCGCCCATCCGGCTCCGATGGTCACGGACACGGTCACGCTCGCGGGCCTCACGCTGACCTACCGCCACCCGGCCGGCGAGCCCGATCCGCTCCGATCGTCGCCGGACCCGGGCCCGGTACCCGAGGACGCCCGGCCCATCACCGCGCCCGACGGCGTGCGTGCCTGGGTGGGAACCGACCCGAAATCCGGTGACGCGGCGCTCTGGGTCGAAGCGCCGACGCGCAACGAGGGGCGGCTGTTCGCGCTCTACTCATCGGTCTGGACGCAGGACCAGCTGGCGGAGCTCTTCCACTCCGGCTCCACGCCGAACCGATGAACGCCTGACCGACGACAGCGCCGGCTCGGCCAGGAGCAGTCCCAGCGCGCCGAGCGTCAGCAGCGTTCCGATCAGCGCCGTACTCCGCACCCCCACGAGCGGCAGGAACACCCCACCGAGCAGCGCGCCGGCGGTGATGCCGAGGTTGAACGCGGTCGCCGTCCCCGCCGACGCCAACACCGACGCCCCCGGCGCCACCTGTAGAACACGCACTCCGAGCGCGGACGCCCACCCCGACAGCGCCAGCCCGCCGAGCGCGACGGCGACGACGGCCACGCTCGTGACGTCGCCGGAAACGTAGTGCAACGCGAGGGAGACCGCCTGCAGAACCACCATCACCAGCATTGTCGGCCAGATTCCGCGGTCGACGACCAGCCCAACGATCACGACACCGATCACGCCGGCGAGGCCGCGGACGAACAGCAGCGGACCGATCGTCTCGGGGGCGAAGCCGTTGACGCCGGTCAGGTACTCGGTGATGTAGGTGAACGCGACGAACGACCCGGTCACCACCAGCGTGGTCGCGCCGATGATCACCCAGAAGCGGCCGGCGTCGGGTTCGGTGCCGCGCGCCGCGGAGGTGGCCGACGCGGGGGAGAGCGGCAGGAGCAACGCCACCAGAACCAGCAAC
Organism: Cryptosporangium japonicum; assembly: GCF_039524755.1. Lineage (NCBI taxonomy): Bacteria > Bacillati > Actinomycetota > Actinomycetes > Cryptosporangiales > Cryptosporangiaceae > Cryptosporangium > Cryptosporangium japonicum. The sequence continues at coordinate 294,191 of NZ_BAAAGX010000023.1, read as the reverse complement.
AGCAGGCTGAGGACGCTCACCGCGAGGAACGCGCTCGACCAGCCGGCCTGCTGACCCAGCCAGGCACCGATCGGGACGCCGAGCACCGCGGCGAGTGAGCTACCGCCGGACAGGGCCGAGATCGCGCGTCCGCGGAAGCGTTCGGAGAACAGGGCGGCGGCGGTCGGCGTGACGATCGACCAGAACAGCGCCTGGCTCAGTGCGGTGAGCAGGCGGGCCCCGAGCAGCACCCAGTACGCCGTGGCCAGCGCGGACACCAGCGTCGTGACCACGAGCAGCCCGAGCAGCACGACGAGCACCTGTTTCGGGGGCCATCGCCGGGTCAGCGCCGCGAGCGGCAGGGACGTCGTGACCACCACGAGCCCGTACGCCGTCACCAGCATCCCCACCGCCGACGGCGACACCTGGAGGTCCCGGGAGATCAGCGGCATCAGCCCGATAGGCATGGACTCCACCGTCACGTACATGAACGTCGAGAAGGACAGTGCGATGAGTGCGCCGATTGCCTTCGTCATGCTTCCGGTGTAACACGTTTCAGTGGTAGCGTAAAGACATGATTCGAATCGTGGGCGGGCACGTCGCGCTCGACCTCGTCAACACCGTCGAGCCTCGGGTGCCCGGCGCGAGCGACTTCCGTGAGCACCTGAACACCCCGGAGGAGCTGCTCGCCTGGGGTGTGCGTGTCGGGTTGCTCGAGGAGTCGGAGGCGGAGCGGGTCGATGCGGCCTGGGGTGCGTCGTCGGCGGCCGGCTCGCAGGCACTACATGCTTCCCACGAAATACGAGAGGCGACGTACGACGTCTTACTTGCCGTTCTGGGCACGTATTCCGACGCTTCGCCGCAGCTCGACGCGCTCGGCGTACGGTGGTCGGCGGCGACGGCCCGGTCGGCGTTGGTGCTCCGGCCGGGCGAGCCCGTGCACCTCGACGTCGGCACGAACTCGGCCACGCTGGTGCAGGACCGGCTCGTCACCGCCGCGGTCGAGCTGTTGCGCACGGTGGATCCCGCGCATCTGCGTGCGTGCCCGCTCGACCAGGGCGGATGTGGATGGCTCTTCCTCGATCGCAGCAAGAACGGTTCGCGCCGCTGGTGCGCGATGGAGGACTGCGGGGTGCGAGCGAAGTCCCGACGTCTGACGGCCCGCCGCAGAGCTACCACCTAAACCGGTTTTACTCTTTGGTCCCGGTCAGGGCGAGCGTCGCGCCGAGACCGATCATCATGACGCCGCCGGCCGCACCGAGGCGGCTGATGCGCTCCTTGGAGCGGGCGAACCACTGGCGGGCGGTCGCGGCGGCCACCGCCCACAGGGTGTCGTTCAGGCAGCCGATCGCCACCACCGTCAGCCCCAGCACCGCGATCTGCAATGGCACGCTGCCGGCCGCGTGATCGGTGAACTGGGGCAGCACCGCGGCGAAGAGCACGATCGACTTCGGGTTGGTCACCCCGACCAGGAAGCCCTGCCAAATAAGCCGCCCGGTGGGCTGCGGCGCGATCGGGTCGGCCGTGGTGACGTCGTTGCGGTGCCGGATCGCTTGGACGCCCAGGTAGACGAGGTAGCCGGCACCGGCGAGCTTGAGCAGCTGGAACAGCAGCACGGACTCGGCGACGACGGCCCCGACACCGAGCGACACCGCCGCGATCTGCGGCAGCATGCCCAACGTGTTTCCGAGCACACTCATCAGCCCGCCGCGACGGCCCAGCGAGAGCGACCGACCGACCACGAACAGGACGCTCGGACCAGGGATGACGATGATGATCAGCGCCGTGACGGCGAAGGCTGCCAAGTGCGACGTCGGGATCATCCGGCCACGGTAGGACAGGAGCGCCGTTCCCCTCTAGCGAGTTAACGGCAGGGGGCTGTCGGCAGCACTCTCGAGGCTGCGCTATGCTTTCGACCCGTACGGCCAGCGCTCGTAGCTCAACGGATAGAGCACTTGACTACGGATCAAGAGGTTGGGGGTTCGAGTCCCTCCGAGCGCGCGTCTGGTTGAGACAGGTCAAAGGCCCCGCTGCTGTTAGCGCGGGGCCTTTGTTCTGTCCAGCGGGCGTCGGCTGGAGGGTCAGGAAACGGCCGGGGCCGTGGGTGGGGTCCAGTTGGTGGCTTGGATCCATTCGGCCAGGCTCAGGGTGGCCGGCTCGATCGCGCGTATCGCCGTGAGGTCTGACGGGTTTTGGGCCAGCTCCGCGAACTGGCGGAACATCGCCTGGTCGAACTCGTTGGGGAGCACGGTCAGCGGTAGGGCCTCGTACCGTGACGGGAGCCCGGCCCGCGCGCCGAAGGCCGCGGCGATCTCCGGGCCCGTCAGCTCGTCACCCACGAGTTCGATCACTCCGTCGGGCGCCTCGGCGGTGCCGAGCAGGAGCGCGGCGGCGACCCGGCCGATGTCCCGGATGGAGACCATCTTCAGGGCGACGTCGGCCGGCAGCGGGAGCCTCAGCACGATCTCCCCGTGCTCGCGGCTCGGGGCCATCACGCTCGCGAAGTTCTCCATGAAGGCCGTCGGGCGGATCATCGAGGCGGTTGAGCCGGACTTCCGCAGGTGCTCCTCGATCCGGTGCTTCGAGTCGTGGTGCGGCACCCCCGACTCCCGGTCCGCTCCGAAAACCGAGTTGAACACGACGTGCGGGACGCGCGCCTCGGCCGCCGCGTCGACGAGCGCGGTACCGATGCGGATCTCCGCCTCGATCTCTTCGAGGGTGTTCGCCTCCGGGGTCATGAAATAGAACCCTTGAACCGTCGTCAGCGCGGTGACCAGCGACGCCGGGTCGTCGGCCCGGATGGCCACCAGTTCGACGCCGCGGGCGGCCAGCGCCTGGGCCTGATCGGATCGCGGGTTGCGGACCAGAGCACGCACTTGCGCCCCGTGGTCCAGCAGCGCGTCGACCACCGCTCCGCCTTGATGCCCCGTCGCGCCGAAGACGGCGATCGTGCCAGTGCTCATCGTGGCCACCCTTCACTAGTTCATGGCGTGAACGAAATTAGTTCACGCCATGAACATCGTCAAGGAAAGCGCGTCACCAGCGACGGGTCGCCGAACACGGTGATCCTGGCTATGCCGTCGAGGCGGCAATCCAGCACCGCCACCCCGAGCGGCTCGCCGAACCGGAAGGCGCGTGCGGCCGGCTGGTTGTTGGCGATCGTCGGCTCCATCCGCCAGTCGCCCGGCTCGCCCACCGCGTCGGCCAGCACCGGGAGGCACTCCTGGAGGCCGTTGAACCAGGGGCGACCAGGCAGCACCTCCAGCACGAGATCCTCGCGGAGTACCGCCGTGAGGCCGGCCAGATCAGCGGACCGGAACGCGTTCAGGTACGCGTCCAGTTGGCGGCGGGCCTGGGGGCTTCGTGGTTCCACGACGTCGTCGCGGACCGGTGCCTCGCGGGCCAGGCGTGCTCGCGCCCGCTGCAGTGAGCTCTTCACCGCCGCGGTTGTCAGCCCGAGCATCTCGGCGACGTCCGGGGCGGAGAACGCGAGCACGTCGCGGAGCAGCAGCACCGCGCGTTGGCCGGGGGGCAGGGTCTGCAGGCCGGCGATGAACGCCAGGCGCATGTCGTCGGAGGACGGCTGGATCCAGCTCGCGTCCGGCTCGTCGGCGTCCAGGCCGGACGGGAGGGCTCGGCGGCGGCGGCCGTCCAGGGCGGACAGCGCGACGTTCGTGGCGATCCGGTGCAGCCAGGTGCGCGCCGACGCTCGGTGCTCGAACGCCTCCCACCCGCGCCAGGCACGCAGGTAGGTCTCCTGAACGGCGTCCTCGGCCTCGTCCCAGGAACCCAGCATGCGGTAGCAGTGCGCGATGAGCTCACGTCGGAACTCGCCGGTGGCTGCCTCAAAGTCGCTCACGGAGCCACTTTCCCGCCCGGGCGATCGCGTCGTCGGCGACCGGCGAATTACCCACGGCCATCTGGAACGTGTGCAGCTGACCGGGGAACTCGTCGAGCTCGACCTCCGGCGAGGAACGCGCCAGGAGCCGGGCGTCGTCGAGCAGGGCCTCGTCGCCGCCGACCTGCACGTACGTCGGTGGGAGGCGGCTGACGTCGAGCGGCTCCGGGGAGGCTCCGGCCAGGTAGGCCGACGCCAGCCCGCGGCACAGCTCGCGGGTGAAGAACGGGTCGGTCGAGGTGTCGTAGCTCGCGCCGGTGGTCGCCAGGTCGACCCACGGGGAGAACAGCACCATCGCGGCGGGAGCGGGCCCGCGCTGGGCCAGTCCGAGCGCCAGCGTGGCGCCGCACGAGTCGCCCACCAGCGCGACCCGGCGCCCCGCCAGCCGCGAGTACACCGCGTTCACCTGGTCGAGCTGCGCGGGATACACGTGCGACGGCACCAGCCCGTACTCCACCACCACCGTGGAGATGCCGGCCGCGAGCGCGAGGTGGCCGAACATCCGCCGGTGGGTGGCGATCGAGCCGCTGACGAAACCGCCGCCGTGGATGGCGAGCAGCACCCGGTCGTCGTCGGCGCCCTCCGGGCGCAGCCACAGTTCCTCGCGGAGCCCGGAAGGCTCGGTGGACAACGACTCCCACGGTCGGCTCGCGTCGCCGGTCGCACGTTCCTGCCACAGCTGCCGGTTCAAGTCAGTCATGCCGGGTCAGACCCCCGCACGACCGCGAAAGGAATCGGCCTCAGGCCATCAGGCGATCAATGAGCCGGGCCGGCTCGTAGACGCGGCGGCCCTGCTTGTCGCGCGCGCCGGTGCGTCGGTACGGCGTCTCGCCGGACGCCGTCTGGATGGGCAACAGCTCCGGGGCCTCGTCCACCGGCAGGTCCACGACCCGCTCCCGGACGGGGCCGCCCCGGAGCACGACAGAAATCGGCATCTCCGAAACCCTCCACGAACCAAGGGGACGAGGAGAACGTACAGGTCGGTGAACGGGCTTAACGGAAGCGGGGTGCCAACACGGAACTAACGTTCAGCGGCTACTTTCAGCTGCCCGAATTCGGCCGCCAGCGCGGGTAGGTCGTAGTGCGCGTTGAGGCCGCTCGGATTCGGCAGGACCCAGACCTGTGTCGGCGCGAACAGCGGATCGTCCGGCTGCGGACCGATCCGGGCGTCCTTGCGGCTGAACGCGGCCCGGTACGCGGTCACCCCGACCACCGCCAGCCACCTCGGGCGCCACTTCGCCACGGTCGCGACGAGACGTTCACCGCCCGCCAGCAGCTCCGCGGGAGAGAGTTCGTCGGCTCGTGCCGTCGCCCGGTTGACGAAGTTCGTGACGCCGAGGCCGAGTGCGAGCAGCGCGTCGGACTCCGAGGGGTCCAGTTGCCTCGGTGTGAACCCGGAGCGGTGCAGCGCCGGCCAGAACCGGTTCCCCGGCCGGGCGAAGTGGTGGCCGCTCCAGCCCGACCAGAGGCTCGGGTTGATGCCGCAGAAGAGCACCCGCAGGTCCGGCCCGACGGTGTCCGGGATCGGCTGCCCGTAGGCGGCCTGCAGGTCGGCCTTGGTGGGTCGTCGGGGGCGGCCGTTCGCGCTTCCGGCTCCTTCCGGCCGCGCGCTGCTCTCCGGACGGGTGCCGGCCGCCGAGCGGGGCGTCGGCCGGCGGTCGTCGCTGCGGCCGCCGGGACGGGCGACGCTCACTTGTCGCGATAGGTCAAGTAGGCCGCGGCCATGTCGAGATCGGCGTGGCCGGCGTCGACCGCGGCCTCGAACCGACCGGCGACGGCGCGCGCGACCGGCAGCTCCAGGCCGTTCTCCGCGGCGGCCTCGACGATCAGCCGGGTGTCCTTGGCCGCGCCCTCCACCGTGAACGACGGGGCGAAGTTGTCGGCGAGCATGGCCCCGCCCTTGAGGTGGAGGTACGGCATGTCGACGGCGCCGCCCTCCACCGCACGGAAGAACAGCGACGGGTCGAGCCCCAGCGTGCCCGCCAGCGACAGCACCTCCGCGGTGCCGGCCGTCGCGATCGTCACCCAGAGGTTCGCGACCAGCTTGAGCCGCGAACCCTGCCCGGCCTCGCCCACCCACAGCGTGCGTGAGCCGATCGCGTCGAACACCGGAGCGCACCGCTCGTGCGCGTCGTCCGGACCGGACGCCAGGACGACGAGCGTGCCGTCCTCGGCGGGCTTGCGGGTGCCGAGCACCGGAGCGTCCACGTAGACCAGGCCCCGTTCGGCGGCCAGTTCGGCCAGCCGGGCGGCACCGTCGACGCCGACGGTCGCCGACTGGATCCAGATCGTGCCCGGCGCCGGCGCGGCCGCGGAGATCGCGTCGACCACCGAGTCCAGGTCGAACTGCATCGTCACGACGACGTCGGCTCCGTCCGCGGCGGCGGCCGCGGTGTCGGTGACCACCGCGCCGACCTCGGCGAGCGGCTCCGCTTTGGCCCTGGTGCGGTTCCAGACCCGCAGCGGCAGGCCCGCGGCAGCGATGTTCCTGGCCATTCCGGCACCCATCACTCCGGTGCCGAGCAACGCGACAGTGGTTTGTCCCATGCCCCAAACCTAGGCCTTGCCCCGGAGATCCGCGCTCGGCCGCGTCCCCGGCCCCCACGGGCACCTCCTGGTGACCGAGTTTCCCAAAAGTGCGTTCTTCCGGTCACCGCCACCCCTCCTTACGGTCGTGGTGATCAGGAAAATCGAGCAAGGAGAGTCACCGTGGCCGTCGCCCTCGTCAACCCGACCGGGCTACCCGAGATCCCGATCTACCACCAGGTGTCGGTGGCGACCGGCTCGAAGCTGATCCACGTCGCCGGTCAGGTTGCCTGGGACGCCGACGGGGCCAACGTCGGTATCGGAGACCTGGCCGCGCAGGTCGAGCAGTGCTACCTCAACGTCGGCACGGCTCTGGCCGGCGTCGGCGCCACCTTCGACGACGTGGTGAAGCTGACCATGCACGTGGTCGACTGGCACCCGGACCGGATGCCGCAGGTGCTCGACGGCATCGCCCGCGCGGCGGCGACCCTGGGCGTCACGCCGGCCGCTCCGGCGTCGCTGTTCGGCATCGTGGCGCTCGACGTGCCCGAGCATCTGGTCGAACTGGAGGCCACAGCGGTACTCGACTAGCGGGTCGAGCTCCGCCGGGACCGCTCGATGTGACTCAGGTACTGCTGGGTCCATCCGCACATGCCGTCCACCACGACGCGCAGCGCGTGTCCCGCCTCGGTCAGGTCGTAGTCGACCCGGGGCGGGACGGTGGGGTGCACAGTGCGTTCGAGCAGGCCGTTGTGCTCGAGCATCCGGAGGTTCTGCGTGAGCACCTTGTGGCTGATGCCACCGATCGCGTTCCGGAGTTCGGTGAAGCGCATCGTCCGCTGACCGAGGAACTCGATGATCAGCAGCGCCCATTTGTTGGCGATGTCGGAGAACACTTCGCGGGCGAGCGAGTCGGCGCGGGCCAGGTCGGCCTCCGGCGGCAGGGCGCTGATCTCGTCGCGGGTTCCCACCGCTAGGCCGACATCAGCGTGAAGGCACCGGCGGCGCAGGCGCGGAGGACGGCGCGGGTGGCGTCGACGTCCAGCGGGCGGTCCGGGTCGGACACCATCAGCGACACCGTGAAGGTGCGCCCGTCCTGCGTCCGGGCCAGGAAGTTCTCGGTGACGACGCCCGGCTCGACGCCGCCCTTGCTCCAGCCGACCGGCCAGCGACCGGCGTCCAGCGCGAGCGACGCCGTGCCCTGCTGGCCCAGCACCGCGCCGAGCACGGGCTGTTCCTCCGCCTGCGCGAGCAGCCCCGCGAACGCCCTGGTGACGTCGGCCGGCGAGGCGAACCACTCGACCGAGTCGGTGAAGCGCGGCTCGTCCGGCCACTCCGTGGGGCGGGGCAGGTGCGCGACGACGTCACGCAGGTACTCCAGGCGCGCCCGGGGCCCGTCGGTCGCCAGGTACTCCGCGCTCACGTGCGGGTGCGTCTTGAGCTGCGTGGCCTCGCGCGTGGTGAGGAACGGCAGGTTCGCGCCGATCTGGGCGTGCTGGAACCGCACGTGCTGCGCCTCCACCGCGCCGCGGCCGAGCCGCCCGACGAGGTGGTCGATCGCCGACGCGTCGCCGGAGAAGATCGCGTCGTCGGCGTACCGGCGCAGTGAGTGCATCGTGCCGTCGGGCAGCCGGCCGGTGGGGGAGCGCAGATCGGTCTTCCAGGCGTCACGCACCGCGAGCGGCTCGTCCCAGCGCATCCGGCCCTGCGCCACGGCGTGCGCGAGCGCACCGATGACGTAGAGCACGGCCGCGGCCCCGATCGGGCGCGCGACGGACGGCTCGACGCCGTGGATCGGCCGCACCCGACCGGTGCGGTCGATCTCGGCCGCGAGCAGCGAGGTGCGCGGAGCCAGCCGGCCGACCTGCTCGGAGAGCTCGACCCAGGACCCGGGGACGGGCGTGAAGCGGAGCGAGTGGATGCGCCCGGCGGCGTCTGTGCGCAGGATCACGTGGTGGCGGTCGCCGACGGCGTCGCGGACGACGGCGAACGCCCGCCGCTCGGCCTCGCGCGGCTGGGCCCGGAACGATTCGACGTGCAGGCCGGCCGGCAGCGGGAGCGACGGCAGCGAGGTGTGCGAGCGGAGTTCGGCGTCGGTGATCGGCAGCCGGGCCGAGACCTCACCGAGCCACTGCAGCTGGCGACCGACCGGCGTGGAGGGCAGCAACGGCGAGGGACGGTAGGTCGCAGCCTGGCTGTGGCTGTTCACGATCGGCAACGGACGCCCTCCTCTCTCCGATCGGCAGAACCTCGCAGCGCTCCGATTTACTCCACGATCTCCCGTCTCGCTCGTCCCGGCATCGGGGGTCACCCTGAGATCCGCCTCTTGGTAGAGAAACGCATCCAAACGGGTTAGCGGTTCCAGAGTCCCCTACGCGACTTAGAGGGGCCTGTGAAAAACGCACTCGGCGGTATGGCCAACCCCCGCCTACGCTGGACAGTGCAATGAACAACGCCACGGCCGAACCGATCGACCTCGCTGACCTCCGGTCCCGCCTCACCGAGCTGATGCTCCGCGACGAGCATCGGCTCCGTCGTCAACTCGATCGGGCCGCACCGGACCGGCTGGAGCGGGCCGCGGCGGAGATCGCGACCGCGGAAGCGAAGGTCGCGGCGCGGAAAAACAGCGTCCCGGAGATCTCGTACCCGGCCGAGCTGCCGGTCAGCCAGAAGCGCGAGGACATCGCCGCCGCGATCCGCGACCACCAGGTCGTCATCGTGGCCGGGGAGACCGGTTCCGGGAAGACCACCCAACTGCCGAAGATCTGTCTCGAGCTGGGCCGGGGCATCAAGGGCCTGATCGGGCACACCCAGCCGCGCCGGCTCGCCGCCCGCACCGTGGCCGAGCGCATCGCCGACGAGCTGCACACCGACCTCGGCGACGCCGTCGGCTACACGGTCCGCTTCACCGACCAGGTCAGCGACGGCACGCTGGTCAAGCTGATGACCGACGGCATCCTGCTGGCCGAGATCCAGCGCGACCGGGACCTGCGCCGGTACGACACGATCATCATCGACGAGGCCCACGAGCGAAGCCTCAACATCGACTTCCTGCTCGGGTACCTCAAGCAGCTGCTGCCCCGCCGCCCGGACCTGAAGCTGATCATCACGTCGGCCACGATCGACCCGGAGCGGTTCGCCCAGCACTTCAACGACGCGCCGATCGTCGAGGTCTCCGGCCGCACCTACCCGGTCGAGGTCCGGTACCGCCCGGTGATCGACCCGGACGACGAGAACGCCGACAAGGAACGCGACGTCACGACCGCGATCATCGACGCGGTCCACGAGCTGTCCGGCGAAGGCCCCGGCGACATCCTGGTGTTCCTCTCCGGCGAGCGGGAGATCCGCGACACCGCCGACGCGCTCACCAAGGAGAACCTCCGCAACACCGAGATCGCGCCGCTCTACGCCCGGCTGGCCGCCGCCGAGCAGCACCGGGTGTTCCAGCCGCACACCGGCCGCCGCATCGTGCTCGCCACGAACGTCGCCGAGACGTCGTTGACCGTCCCCGGCATCAAGTACGTGATCGACCCGGGCACCGCCCGGATCTCCCGCTACAGCCTGCGCACGAAGGTGCAGCGGCTGCCGATCGAACCGGTGTCCCAGGCCAGCGCCAACCAGCGCAAAGGCCGATGCGGACGCTTGAGTGACGGGATCTGCGTCCGGCTCTACACCGAGGCCGACTTCGAGTCGCGCCCCGAGTTCACCGACCCCGAGATCCTCCGCACGAACCTCGCGTCGGTCATCCTGCAGATGGCGAACCTCGGGCTCGGCGACATCGCCGCCTTCCCGTTCGTCGAGCCGCCGGACAAGCGCAACATCACCGACGGCATCCAGCTCCTGTCGGAGCTCGGCGCGCTCAACAACGCGAAGTCCAAGTCCGACGGGGTGCAGCTCACCCCGGTCGGCAAGCAGCTGGCGCAGATCCCGATCGACCCCCGGCTGGCCCGGATGGTGCTCGAGGCCGACAAGAACGGCGTCGTACCCGAGGTGCTGGTCATCGCGGCCGCGCTCTCGATCCAGGACCCGCGCGAGCGCCCGACCGAGCATCAGCAGGCCGCCGACGAGAAGCACAAACGGTTCGCCGACCAGCACTCCGACTTCTCGTCGTACCTGATGCTCTGGAACTACCTGCGCGAGCAGCAGCGCGAGCTGTCCGGCTCGGCGTTCCGCCGGATGTGCAAGGCGGAGTTCCTGCACTACCTGCGCGTACGCGAGTGGCAGGACCTGCACGGGCAGCTGCGCCAGATCGTCCGCGGGCTCGGCATCACGGTCGACCGCCAGGCCGACCCGGGCGGCGACGGCCAGAAGGTCGTGAGCTCGCTGCTGGTCGGCCTGCTCTCGCACATCGGCATGCGTGACGACCGCACGACGACCAAGGACCAGCCCAAGGGCCGCCGCCCGCTCACCGAGTACTACGGCGCCCGCGGCGCGAAGTTCGCGATCTTCCCCGGCTCGACGCTGGCCAAGCGGCCACCGCGCTGGGTCGTCGCCGCCGAGCTCGTCGAGACCTCGCGGCTGTGGGGGCGAATCACCGGGCGCATCGAGCCGGAGTGGGTGGAGCCGCTCGCCGGTCACCTGGCCGTTCGGACCTACAGCGAACCGCATTGGGACGCCGAGCGCGGTGCCGTGCTGGCCACCGAGAAGGTCACGCTCTACGGCATCCCGCTGATCTCCGGCCGCACCGTCACCTACTCCAAGGTCGATCCGGAACTGTGCCGTGACCTGTTCATCCAGCACGCCCTGGTGGAAGGCGAGTGGCGCACCCACCACAAGTTCTTCGGACGCAACCGCAACCTGCTGAAGTCCGCGGCCGAGCTGGAGAACCGGGCGCGCCGCCGTGACCTGGTCGTCGACGACCAGACGCTCTTCGACTTCTACGACGAGCGGATCCCGGCCGAGGTCGTCTCCGCGCGGCACTTCGACGGCTGGTGGAAGAAGGAGTCGCGCGAGCAGCCCGACCTCCTCGACTTCTCCGCGTCGATGCTCGTCAACCGGGCTGCGGGTGAGCTCGACATCGCGACCGCGTACCCCGACTTCTGGGACGCGGACGGCGCGCGCCTGAAACTGACCTACCAGTTCCAGCCCGGCACCGCGGCCGACGGCGTCACCGTCCACATCCCGCTGGCCGTGCTCAACCAGATCACCCCGGACCAGTTCGGCTGGCAGGTGCCCGGGCTGCGTCAGGACCTGGTGACCGCGATGATCCGGTCGCTGCCCAAGGAGATCAGGCGCAACTTCGTGCCCGCACCGGACGTGGCGCGGGCGGCGCTGGCCGGCATCTCGCCGGCCGACGGGCCGTTGCCGGTGGCACTCGCCGCCGAACTGCGTCGGCTGACCGGTATCTCGCTCCCGGTCGACGCCTGGCAGGACGACCGGATCCCGGACCACCTCTCGATGACGTTCCGGGTCGAGGACGAACGGGGGCGCCGGGCCGCCGAGGGCAAAGACCTGGTCACGCTCCAGCGTCAGCTCGCGCCGCAGGTCCGCGACGCGATCGCGACCGCGTTGACGGCCCCCGAGGAGCCGCGGAGGTCCCGCCGGGGTCGCGGCCGCCGCGGTTCCGAAGGCGCGGCGCCGACCGCGGCCCGCCCCGACGGGCCGGGCGGAGAGGGTCACCGTGGCTCGGCGTCGGTAACCAAAGACGGAAGCGCTACGGCGGAGCCACCGAACATCGAGCGGACCGGGCTGAAAGCCTGGACTTTCGGGTCGTTGCCGGAGGTGGTCGAACGGCGACGCGGCGGGTTCCTGGTCAAGGCCTACCCGGCGTTGGTCGACGAGGGCGACAGCGTGGCCGTGCGTCTGCTGGGGAGTCCGGGCGAGCAGCAGCGGGCGATGTTGACCGGGACGCGGCGGTTGGTGCTGCTCACCGTGCCGTCGCCGAACAAGGCCGTGGTGTCGTCGCTGTCGAACAGCGCGAAGCTCGCGCTCGGGCGGAACCCGCACGGGAGTGTGGCCGCGCTGCTGGCCGACTGCGTCGCGGCCGCGGCGGACGAGTTGATCGCGGCCGCCGGCGGCCCGGTGCGCGACGAAGCCGGGTTCGCGGCGCTGCGTGACGCGGTGCGCGGATCGCTGGTGGGCACGACGCTCGATGTGCTCAAGACCGTGGAGAAGGTGCTGGCGGCGTTCCACGCCGCTTCGGCGCTGCTGCCGTCGGTGCCGCCGGCCGCCCGCGCGGACGTCCAGGCGCAGTTGGACGCGCTCGTCTACCCGGGATTCGTGGCGGCCACCGGGCGGCGGCGCATGGTCAACGTGCTGCGCTACGTGCAAGCCGTCCAGCGGCGGCTGGAGAACCTGCGTCGCGACCCGGCCCGCGACAAGGGCTGGCAAGACCGGATCGCCGCCGTCACCGAGGTGTACGCCGACTGGCTGCGGCGGCTGCCGCCGGAACGGCGCGAGGACGACGCCGTGCGCGAGATCCGCTGGATGATCGAGGAGCTGCGGGTGAGCCTGTTCGCGCAGTCGCTCGGCACCGCGTACGCGATCTCCGAGCAGCGGATCTACAAGGCGATGGACGCGGCCGGCGGCGGAGTGGTGGCCTGATGCTTGCCTTGACGTCCGCGTGAAGCTTTAGCGTCGGTAACCGAGGAGGTCGGGCGATGCGGATCGGTGAGTTGGCCGAGCGGGTCGGCACGAGCACCCGTGCGCTTCGGCACTACGAGTCGCTCGGGCTGCTGGCCGCGCGGCGCACGTCGAACGGTTACCGCGAGTACGACGAGGACGACGTCCGCGTGGTGCGCGAGATCCGGACGCTGGTCGGGATCGGGTTCGCGCTCGAGGAGACCAGGCCGTTCGTCGAGTGTCTGCGAGCGGGGTACGAGACCGGTGACTCGTGCCCGGCGTCGGTCGCCGTGTACCGGCGGAAGATCGCCGAGATCGACGACTGCGTGGCGAGCCTGGCCGCGGTGCGTGAGCGGTTGTCCTCGGCGGTTTCGGGCGGATCGCTCGACGGGGGCGTACCGGAACCGCTCTGTGCGTTCACACCGCTGCGCTGATCTCCTCCCGATGTGAGGGAGGTTCTTGTGGAAGCTGTTACCGATTCGACCTGGACTGCGGAGGTCTTGGCGTCGGAGATGCCGGTGCTCGTCGATTTCTGGGCGGACTGGTGCGGGCCGTGCCATCGCCTTCGTCCGACGCTGGAGGCGCTGGCCGAGGAGTGGGCCGGGCGGGTGCGGGTGGTGTCGCTGGACATCGACGCGAACCCGAACGTGGCCCGTGACTACGGGATCCTCAGCGCGCCGACGCTGACGCTGTTCCGGGGCGGGGAGCCGGTCCGGACCGTCGTCGGTGCCCAGCCGAAGTCGCGGCTGGTGGCGCAGCTGGAGCCCGCGCTCTGAGTGACGGAGCCGCCGCTCTCGGCGGCTCCGTTCTTCGTTGGCCTTACGGTCGGTCGAATTCCCCGAGCTTGACGCCGTGCAGGAACGCGGCCCAGCGGGCCACCGGGTAGGCCAGGACGGCACCTTCCGGGTTCTTCGAGTCACGGACGCCGATGAGGTCCGGGGTCTCGGCGATCTCGACGCAGTTGATCGTGGCGCTGCGTCGGCTCTTGCGCCATGACGCCGTAACGAATGCGGTGCTGTCCATATGGTTGTCCCTTGAGACGTGGTCGATGGTGGCTTTCGCGCCCTCGGGTCGGCCGGGCACGGCGGTGCTGCACCTTGTGGGACACGCGTTGTGGGCGGCCGGTCAGGAGTGCTCAGGTGGGCGGATCCGGTCGCGCACCGCAGCGATGAAATCCACTGAGTTCTTCGGCGAGAGAGCGATGGATCTGAGCTGGTCGAATATCCGCCGGAAGCGTTTGAGGTCCACGGACCCCTCCAGGTAGAAGTCCCCGTGGTGGCCCTCGACGAAAACGATGCTCGATGCCGGGCTCTCCTCGATCTCCACGATGCCGAAGCTGCCCGGTAAGCCCGGGTGGGCGCCGGCCTCGAAGTCGAGTACCTGCAAGCTGATGTGCGGCCGTTCACAGGCCGCGAGCAGGGCGTCCAGTTGTTCCGCCATGACCTCGCGACCGCCGACGAGGCGGCGGGTCGCTGCTTCGTCGAGGATGAACGACACGTACGGCGGATCAGGGCGATCGAGGATCCGCTGGCGGTTGATCCGCAGCTTCACTTGTTCGTCGATCTCCTGGGTCCGTCGCTCGCCTGCTCCTTCGATGAGCGCCCGGGCGTAAGCGGGCGTCTGGAGCAGGCCCGGTATCGCGGTCGGCTGGTAGTCGGAGATGGCGGTCGCCGCCGACTCCAGGCCGATCAAGGTTCGATAGGTCGCCCCGATGTCGTAGCCCTGCCACCACGCACGCTCTTTGCTGGCCCGCGCGAGCGACATCAGTTGCTCCTGCTCGGCGGGCGAGACGTCGTAGAGGCGGCAGAGATCACGGACATCGCGGAGAACCGCGCCGCGTCGACCGGTTTCGATTCGACTGATCTTCGTCGGGGAGCACAGTAACTCCCTGGCGACCTCCTCGATCGTCTTGCCCGACTCGTGCCGGAGAGCTCGCAGCCGGGCGGCGAGCTCGCGCCGACGCAGCGTCGGAGCGTGTTCCCCTACCACGGCTGGACCATGACAGTGAGTCGCCGTTTCGAGGAACCCCGAAATGGCACTTGCCACGGCCAGGCGGGGACGTTACCAGCCGACCGAACACAATGGTCACAGGCGTCGCACTGGGCAATTACGTGTCGGGGAAGAGATCGCCCCGGATGGGATGGGATTCCCGTTCCAGCAGGTAGAAGGGGTCTTTCTGGAAATTTCTTGCTGGTGGGGCCCGCGGGGCAGAAGTGGTTCGAGTGAGCTGGGCCAAGTGGGGTCTCTGTCGGCTCGACGACTGCCAATGGCACTTGCCCTCACGCTCCCGAGCGTGCCAGGATTTCACTAAACGTCATCAAGGGTAGCCAACGAGCGACCGGTACCGCTGGCCCGGGCATCGGGAGGGGACGGGCCCTTTCGTATCGCGAGCTTATTGGCTGCGTAAGTTTCGCTCGAAACGAGCGGCCATCGACGCACGTCGTTGTCCAGTGGGAACCCACCAGGTCACATTCCGAACCCCCGCGCTCACCGGCGCGCTCTTCGTCGCCGGACGGGTCCCGGCTTGGTGCTCTGCACAACCGGACACCACGGCATGGAGGGATGCCAGGATGAACACGGGGCCGAAAGGCTGGCATCAGGGTGGGGCGGACGAGGACTCGTTCGTACCGGCTGACTTATCCGAACTCGAGTGGCCGACGCGCACCGCGGTCGCGCGTCCGCTGCCCACCACCGTCCTCTGGCGGTGGCGCTACGAAACCGCGGTGCTCGGCGGTGCGCCGCTGCTCTGGTGGGCGAGCGTCCGATCCATCGGCGGGCTGGTGGGGCTGGGCCTCGTCACCGGCGTGGTGGCGGTGCTCGCGTCGATTCCGGCGTTGCGGCGCTGGCTCTCGGCGCTGCTCTGGACCGTCGTCACACCGCACCGGCTCCGGGTCGGCTGCGTCGAGGCCGGCGTCGTGTCGCCGCAGGGCAAATTACCCGCGGTGCTGTTCACACTGCGCAAGCCGTACGGGGAGCGCGTGTACCTGTGGTGTCCGGCCGGGCTGGGTCCGGCCGACGTAGCCGCAGCACGTCCGGCCATCGCCGCCGCGTGCTGGGCCGACGACGTCGTCTTCTACCAGACGAGCGGGCAGTACCCGCCGCTCGTCGCGGTGGACGTCGTCCGGTTACCCGGCACGGTGCTCGACACCGAGCCGCAGACCGTTTCCGCGGTGTGGAAGCGGTTCGTTCGTCACGACGGGCGCTTCGAGGGCTTCCCGCCGCACTGACCCGCTCGACAGCGAGGGCCCACCCCGTCGGGGTGGGCCCTTCGCGTTTCCGGGGCCGGTGATAACGTTCCGTGCAATTCTCTATTCGTATCGGTTCTCGCCGGGACAATTGTCCCGAGAGCTCGGGAATGAGTCCCGGGTGGGCGGGCATTTATCCGGGTCGATTACCGCAATTTCCCGAGCTCGACATCGGGTGCAAATCGCCTTTACTTTGTTACGGAAAGACAACGATCCCGAGCGGGTCTCGGAAAGCGACTTTTGGCCACTCTCCGGATGTTCCGGCCACCGTGGAGTTGCTGCTGGGGGAACGCGCTGACCAGCGGCATCATCGGGTCCAGAGGCTTGCCAGTTGACGGTGTGACGAGTGTCGCCGGTCGCCTCAGCTTCTGTTAAGGGACGACCGATCGGGCGTGCCTTCGAGTGGCTTTCAGTCACACCAGTAACAGCAGTCACTAAGCATCTATTAACGGCGAAATGAGTCGCCACTACGAGGCGAATTGGTGCGGCGGTGCCATGATCGGTTTATTCGCCGAAGCCGATTGTTGCCGGGTGAGTCGTCGACTCCCGGAGCGGCCGGAAGGTGAATGACTGAGCGAGTCCGTAGGCGAAGGACAGGGGTGCTGGCATGGCACGGAACATTCTCACCGACGAGGGCAGCCGCAGAGCGTTGGGTATCGTGCGGGTCGGGTCCACCGTGCCACCGGCATCAGCGCGGGCCGGGGCCGAGGCGGGCTCCGCCCGGGTCGAGGCGCCGGGCTGGGCGGTCTCGTGGACGCGGGTCGGGGTGTCCCGATGAGCGCGCGGCTCGAGCGCGCGGTCCTGGCCGCCGCGGCCCACGAATACCTGCGGGTCGGGTGGCCGGTCGCGCCCGGCGCGTGGTGGTCCCCGCAACTGCAGCGGTACCGCTGCGGACGCCCGCGCTGCCGGACGTCGAGCCCGCACGCGGTCGACCCCGGCATCGGGCCCTCCGGCGACCGGTGCCGCGCCACGGTCGCCGAGTGCGTCGTCACCAGCCCGACCGAGGTCGACCGCTGGTGGACCGGCCACCCGTACGCGCTGCTGATGCCGACCAGCACGGGCCCCGGGGTCGTGGACGGCACCCAGGACGTCATCGACCTGATCGACGAGCGGCTGCGCGCCGAGGGGTACCTGGCGCCGATCTCCAGCTCGAAAGTCGGGCAGGCCCAGCTGTTCTGCCAGCAGTTACGCCCCGGCCAGGAGCTGTGGCTGGCGGCGGCCGGCGCCGGTGTGCTGCTGCACGGCGAGGACTCCTGGGTCACGCTGCCGCCCTCCACGGTGCGGACGGGACAGGTGCGATGGCTCCGGTCCCCGCAGGAATGTGGGTGGAGGCTGCCACCGGCGGCCGTGGTCTGCGCCGCACTCCGGGTCGCGTTGACCTTTCGATCCCGGCCTGTGATCACCGGACGGCCGGGATGACCGGGAGCCACCGGCCGGACTCCGCGACGATGTCGATCATCCGGGAGTCCCGGACGGCGCTCGCGGCCCGGCCGGTGGACCTGGCGGCAGCGGTCTACCGGCACCTGCCGTCGTTCGCTCCGCGAACCAAGGAACTGCTCGCGGCGGACGTTCGGCTGCACGGCGACCGGCTCGTCCGTGACCTGCTCCGAGCGGCGGAGGTGCTGGATTCGCTGGCACTGCTCGAGGACGATCTGCGCCAGTTGGGTGCGGAGCACGCCTCGCACCCCGGGGTGCGGTCGGAGCTGGCCGAGCACCTCCCGTACCTGGGACAGGCGTTGGTGCGGGCGGTGCGTGAGCTCTTTCCGAACTCGGAGGGCGGGCCGCTCGGGTCGGCGTGGCTCGAGGTGTTCGAGTGGCTCGCGGACGAGATGATGCGGGGCGCTCGGCGTGGTGTGGAGGATTCGGCGCCCGCGTACTGGCGGTCTTACGTCGACGATATCGGCGTGGGGTCTGGGTCTGGGTCTGGGTCTGGACCCGGGTCTGGGCCTGGGTCTGGACCCGGGGCCGGGTCTGGGCCTGGGTCTGGGCCTGGGGCCGGGCCTGGGGCCGGGTCTGGGTCTGGGTCCGACCGGTCGGTGTGGGGTGATCCGGGGCTGCGGGGTGGGGCGGGGTTCGAGTACGAGGAATCGGGTTCCGGGGTCGAGGGGGCGCGTGAGCCGGCGGCGGGTGTTGATCCTGCGCGGGATCTGACGATTTCGTTCGACCGGGCTGAGCTGTTCGAGCGGTTGGCTCGCATCGAGGAGATCAAAGCCGCTCGGCCGGTGTCGCCGGCGGCACGACCGGTCTCGCCGGCCGGACCCCGCCCGAGCGGGACCGCATCGCCTTCGGTGGCTTCGCCTGCAGTGGTGCCTTCGGTGGCGCCTCCGGTGGCGCCGGTTCGGCCCGAGCGGGCGGATGTGGCGCCGGGGCCGTTGGTGGAGCGGTCGCCGGGGCCGTCGATGGTGCAGTCGCCGGAGCGGTTGCCGGTGCCGCCGGAGGGGGCGGCGGTGCGACCCGAGCGATCGGCGGTGCAGTCCGAGCGGTCGGCGGTGCAGTCTGCGGAGCGGTTGGCCGTGCTGCTGGGGTCGTCGGAGGCGCAGTCTCCGGAGCGGTTGGCCGTGCTGCTGGGGTCATCAGAGGCGCAGTCTCCGGAGCGGTTGGCTGGGTCGCACGGGCCGTCGGCGGCACAGTCATCGGAGCGGCCGCCCGTGTCGCCGGAGTCGTCGGTGGCGCAGTCACGGGAACGGTTGTCGGGGCCAGCGGTGGCGCAGTCTCCGGAGCGGTTGGCTGGGTCGCCGGGGCCGTCGGCCGCGCAGTCGTCGGAGCGGTTGCCGGTGCAGGCGGAGTTGTCGGCTCGGCGCCCGGAGCCGTCGGGGGCGTTGTCCGCCCGGTCCGAGTCGGCGCGGGTTCGCCCCGCCTCGCAGGCGGCGCGGGTTCGGCCGGTTTCCCCGGCGGGGCCGCGGGGCGGTGGGCCGGTGTCTCCTGCCGGGCCAGGGCATCGTGAGTCGGGCGTGGTGCGCCCGGTTTCACCTGCGGCACCGCGGGTCGGTGGACCGTTGCCGCGGCCGGTGTCTCCTGCTGGGTCCGGGTATGGCGAGCCGCCGGTGGTTCGGCCCGTTTCGCCGGCGGGGCCGCGGGGCGGTGGGCCGCTACCGCGGCCGGTGTCTCCCGCTGGGCCCGGGTATGGCGAGGCGCCCATGGTGCGCCCGGTCTCGCCAGCTGCGCCGCGGGGCGGTGGGCCGTTGCCGCGGCCGGTGTCTCCTGCTGGGCCGGGACATGGTGAGTCTCGGGCGGTGCGCCCGGTCTCGCCGGCTGGACCGGCGGTACCGGCTGGACGGGCTGCGGTGGTGCGGCCGATTTCTCCGGCGGGTGCGCACGCGGCGGGTTCGCACGTGACCGACCCGCACGCGACCGATCCGCATCTGGCGGGTTCGCATGCTGCGGGTGGGCACGTGCCTAGTTCGCACGTCGCCGGTGCGCATGGAGTCGGTGCGCATGCGGAGGGTGCGCGTGCGGTGGAGGAGCCGCGGCGGGGTGGGAGGCCGTGGCGGGCGCGGAATCCCTGGAGTTGGGCGTCGCGGGGGCGGAAAGTGGAACCCGAGCCGCAGCCGGAGCCCTGGCCACCACCGCCGCAGATCGATCCGTCGATGTACGACTCACCGCCGGAGGTGGCCCCGCCATCGGGTCGCCATCCCGAGCTGCCGGTTCCGGAGGCACCGCTCCAAGGGCCGCCGCTCCAGGGGCCGCCGGCTCCCGAGCTGCCGGTTCACGGTCCACCGCTCCAGAGCCAGCCGCTCCAGAGCCAGCCGCTCCAGCACCAGCCGCTTCAGCACCAGCCGCTTCAGGGGCAGCCGCTTCAAGGGCCTCCGGGTTCTGGGCCGGTGATGCCCGGTCACCCGGCGGCGCTACCGCGGGGCGGGGAAGGGGAGCACCCCGCACCAGGGGCAACGGAGGTGGGAGGCGCGGCCGTCGGGGAGTCGGTCGTGAGCCCGCATCCGGACATCGATGCCCTCACCGAATCGGGCGGAGCGTTGCGAGGGGTCGGCACCGGCTGGCCTCGGGCCTCCGCCGGCCGACCGGTTCGACCCGTGCCTCACACGGCGTCGAACCCACCGGACCTGGGCGACGCCCCCGCCCAGGAATAGGGGAGGGGGCGTTCCGGAGTGACGCACCGGGACGCCCCCTCCTCGCGGGGCGACGGCGAGGCTCAGGCGAAGATCGGGAGCGGTTTGAAGGTTCGCCCCGGGAACACCGCGGCCACGTCGGACGCCGACAGATCGAACTGTTGGCGGGCGATCGTGCCGAACACGTCGAACATGTTGTTGAACTCGGGCACGTCACCGTTGTCGAGCGACCCCAGCCCTCCCCACTCGCCGATCACCGAACTGCTCAGCTTCTTCCCCGACAGGATCGTCACGACATTTCCGTGGCCGTGGTCGGTTCCCGAGCCGTTCTGCGCCACCCGGCGGCCGAACTCCGAGGACAGCACCACGGTGACGTCCTTGCGGGCGTCGCCGAGGTCGTCGAAGAAGGCACGCAGCGCCTGGGCGATCTGGGTGAACTGGTTGAACAGGTGGCCACCGTTGGTGCCCGCGTTGCTGTGGGTGTCGAAGCCACCCATCGACACCGCGGCGGTTCGCACGTTCGCCCCGCCCTTGATGAGCTGCGCGAGCGTCTTGAATCCGTCGCCGAGCCCACCGGGGTACCGGGCGCCGTTCGCGGGGGCGTAGGCCACCGAACTGAGCTTCGACGCCGTGGCCAGTGCCCCGACGGCGGCCTTCACCGACTCGGCGGCCGGGTGGTCGAGCCCGGTGAACATGGTCTTGATCGCGTCCGCGGTCGGTTGCCGGAACTTCTCGTCCCCGTTGATCGCCAGCGCACCGACGTTGCGCAGCGCCAGCGCCCCCTGCGTTCCGACTAGTGATCGGCGCAGCGTGCTCCCGACGCCGATCGACCGGAACGCGGTTCCCGGTCCGAGCTTCTCGGTGAGCACGTCCAGCCAGCCGCGACCCGTGGTCTCGCTCGGCAACCCACCGAGCTCGCACGCGTCCTGGCACTGGAAATGGCTGCGTGACAGCCGGGGGTCGGAGACGCCGTGGACGAAGCCGAGCTGCCCGGCGTCCAAATAGGTTTTGAGTGGTTCGAACGCGCGGTTGAGCGCGAAGCCGCGGGCCAGCGCGATCGAGGAGCCGGTCGGCAGCGCCAGCGACGGGCGGACTTTCGTGAGCACCGGGTCGTTGCCGGGCGCCACCAGGCTGAGCCCGTCGAGCCCGCCGAACAGGAACACGTGGATGAGCGTGCCGGTCCCGGTGGCGCCGAACGAGGCCCGCACGTTGAGGAACTGGCTGGTGAGAAGCGTCGTGGCGCCGAGGCCGGCGCCCATGAGCACGGTGCGGCGAGTGACGCCGCGGCCGTCCTCGGCGGCCTCCTCGGCCTCGTTCAGGCGGGTCCACTCGTCGCGGACGGCGGCGTTCTCGGCCCGCACGGCGGCGGCCTCCGCGCGCAGCAGAGCGTCGGATAAGCGCATCGAAGACCTCACCGGAACGAGTGGTAGGGAGAAGCGAGGATCGTGCGGGCCAGCTCGATCACGGGGAGGTCGTCCTCGGCACCGCCGACGGACAGCACCGCGGCCCGGTCCTTCGCCGGGAGCTTCTGCCCGACCAGCCGGACGCTCAGCGCGTCCACGAACTCCCCGGCGGTTGCCGGCGCGTCCTCGAGCAGCTCGGCCGGTTTGACGAACGTGAAGCCCTTACGGCCACCGGCGACCAGCGCACGTGCCTCATTCCACTCCTCGATCATGGTTCCGGCCGACGCCCACGCGGTGAACACGCGCGGATAGCCGTTCGGCGACGGCTGGCCCATCGGGTACTGGCCGAGCTCACGCATGCGGTTGTGCACGCTCGCCAGGCCGTTGCGCAGGTCGTCGCCGGGGCGTACGCCGAGCGCGCGGTGCGTGGCGACGACGTACTCCATCGGCCGACGCACCTTCGCCCCGACCGACCCCCAGAACTCCGACGACGAGAACAGCGTCGTCAGCACCGGGACGATCGCCGACCGGTTGTCCAGGTAGGACTTCTTCAGCCGGGCGACGAGCGAGTCGGGCGGCGTGTCGGAGACGAAGTGCAGGCAGAGCTGGCGCGCGATGTGCTCGGCCGTCGACGGGTGCAGGGCCAGGTAGCTCAGGTACTCGTCGCCGGCTTCGAGCCCGCCGTCGGCGTCGTCGTTGGGATGGCTGAACCCCATCACCGTGATCGCGCCGACGTGGTGGGCGTTCGGGTCGTAGATGAACTCGTCGTCCTTGATCAGACGACCGGTCTGCAGGAGCGCGGCCTGCCGGACGTCGACCTCGGTGTAACCGCCGTCGACGCCGACCGTGTACAGCTCCATGTTCTCGCGGGCCAGGTTCTCGTTGACCCGGTCTTTGCGTGACTGGTCCTGGTTGAGGTAGCGCAGCAGCGCCGGATGCCGGTTGCCGGCCAGGAACATGTCCTTGTACGTGCCGAGCGCGTGTTTGCGGATGACGTCGGTGTCGAACGAGGCCCGCACCAGCTCCGAGCCGTCGAACGGGCTCGCGACGTGGAACAGGTCGTTCCAGAAGTCGACGACCACCTCGAAGAGCTGACGCTGCGACCAGATCTGGCGTGCGATCGTGAGCCGGACGTTCTCCTGGTCGGCGATCGGACGCTGGTCGCCGAGGCGCTCCTTGTCGGCGCGCAGCTGCTTGATCGTCCGGTCGTAGGTCGGGAAGGCCGCCTCGGCGGTGCGCACGTCGTCGGACTCCGGGACCGAGTCCGGCTGGAGCTGTCTGCTCAGCCACGCGTCGATGCCGGTCTTGCGTACCTCGGCGACCAGTTCCGGCGTCGCTCCGAACGTCGTGCGCCGGACGAGGTGCAGCACCGGGTCGTCGGTGAAGACGAGCGGCGAGTTGACCTTCGTGCCGGCCGCGGCCGCCCCCGGCCCGCTGTAGAGCTTCGCCGGCACGCTCGGCCGGCGTCGAGGCTTTCCGGCGGCGGCGTAGGACTGGTCGCGGTCGCTGTACGTGCGGACGGTTCGCGCCTGGCGTCCGGACGCGCGTTTGGAGTTTCCGCCGGTGGAGCGGTCGAGCGACTTCGTGGCGGTGTCACCACCGGTCGGTGACGTGCCACCGGTGGTGTCGATCGGTGTGCCGCTGCTGTCGGCCCCGTTCGTGCCGCCACCGACGGTGGTGGATTCCGGGGCGGCCCGCGACGACTTCGGTGGTGTCTCGTCGTCGTCGCTGCAGGCCGCGACGGCGAGGCCGGCGGCGGCGAGCACACCGGTGACGAGTCCGCGGCGACCCCAGTGCCGCGGCTCGGATTCGAGGGTGGATCTACCAGGCCGCTCAGACATGCGGCAGGGCTCCTTTGAAATTCGTGGCGATTTACCGCCGGAAGTTAGTAACGCCGAGAGCTGGTGCCAACGTTCTTGCGACGCTCTTAAGCCTGCAACGGAAGCTTTTAAAGTGACTGGTGGGTACTGATGGTCACTTTGTCGCGAAAGTAGACATCATCGTCATGTCCTCGTGTTCGAGGTTGTGGCAGTGCAGCAGGAACCGTCCGCGGTAGTCGGTGAAACGCACTGCTATCTCGACGGTCTCCGCCGGTCGCAGGTCGACGGTGTCCTTCCAGCCCGCGTCGAAGTCGCCGGGGGAGTGGCCGTTGCGGGAGAGCACCTGGAACGGCGACAGATGGACGTGCACCGGGTGGTGCAGGTCGGTGGAGAGCGTCCAGATCTCGACGTCGTCGAGGCGGGGCGTGGCGTCGATGCGGCCGGGGTCGAACGGCTTGCCGTTGATCACCCAGCCCTTGCGTTCCCCGCCGAGGCCGTCGGGAACGATGCCGCGGCTGAACGCGAAGCGCCTCCTCGGTGCGTCCGCCGGCGGGGTGAGCCGCGGGACCCGTGCGAGCACGGTCGGGATCGTCGTGTCGTCCCGGGCGCGGCGGACGACCCGGAACCGCATGATCCGGCCGGCTCCGCCCCGGCTGGGCGGGTTGCTCATCGTGATCACCGTGCCCGGCCGGAACGTGCTGAAGTCGACGATCACGTCGAAGCGTTCCGCCGGTGCGATCGTCAGAGCCGGGTGCTCGATCGGAGCCCCGAGCAGCCCGGCGTCGGATCCGATCTGGACGAACTTCGCGCCCTGATCGAGGGTGAGCTGGTACCGGCGGGCGTTCGAGGCGTTGAGGACGCGGAAGCGGTAGCGGGCGGCGTCGACCTCGAGTTCGGGCCAGGGTGCGCCGTTGACCAGCACGACGTCACCGAGGACACCTTCGATGAAGTCGCCGTGGGTGCCGGCCGAGTGTTCGGCGGCGGGGTATTTCAGTGCTCCGTCGGCGTCGAAGGCGCGGTCGGTGATCATCAGCGGCACGTCCCGATCGCCGGCCGGGAGCGGGAGCGCCTCCTCGACGTCGTCGCGGACCAGGTGGAAGCCGGCCAGGCCGCGGTAGACCTGCGGACCGGTGAAGTCCATCCGGTGGTCGTGGTACCAGAGCGTCGCGGCCGGTTGGGCCAGCGGGTAGACGTAGTCGCGCCGGCCCGTCGTGACGTGACCGACGTGGTGGTGGGTGTGGTGGCCACCGGAGCGGGGGAGCACGAGGTCGGTGGGCCAGCCGTCGTGCTCGGCCGGGGTGTGTCCACCGTGGAGGTGGACGACCGTGGGCACGTCGGTGTGGTTCAGGTGCCGCACCACCGTGCGACGGCCGCTGCGTGAGGAGATGGTGGGGCCGGGGAAGACGCCGTCGTAGCCGAGGATCCGCGTGCTGACGCCGGGCAGGAGCTCGACGTCGGCCCGGCGCTGGACGATCTCGTACCAGTCGGTGGTGGCGTCCCGGCGGACCGGGCGTTTGACCGGGGGAATCGGGAGCGGCAGCCGGAACGGGTCCGGGAGCGGCCGGTCGCTGCGGAGCTGCTCCCCGGTCGAGCCCTCCGCCGCGCAGCCTCCGACGGCGATCGCGCCGGCCGCCGCTCCGACCAGCCCCAGGAACCGGCGCCTCTTCACGACTGCTCCACCCGGTCGAGCGCGCTCCGCGGGGACTCGCGGCGTCGTCGGCGTCGGCGGGACGCCCGGGGGAGCCAGCTCCAGACGGTGAGCCAGATCGTCAGTGCCACGATCGTCACGCCCAGCGGGAGGTGGACCGCGAGCACGCGGGCGTACCCCATACCGATCTGGAAGCCCTCCGCGAGCCACAGCACCCCGTACGCGAGCAGCGGCCAGCCGGCGCCACCGGCGATCCAGAACGCGAGCCCGGCCGCGCCGACGACCATTCCGGTGGCCGGGAGGATCGACCCGTTCAGGCTGTGCACGCCGAGTGCGTCGTACGACCCGTCCAGGTACAGGCCGGCGAGGATCGGCTGAGCGAGCACGCACACGGCGTGCACGGTGAGGCTCAGCCGGAACAGCCAGAGCGTTGTCTTCATGACGACGACGCTATGAGTAGGCAGCCTACCTATGGATCCGGTGCGAGCCCGGATCCCGACCCTGAGCCGGTCCCGGGGTTGCCCCGGATAAGTAGGGTGCCTACTTGTGAAGGACAGTGTGCGCGGCCATCTGGACGCCATGCTGCTGGCCGTCCTCGAGCCCGGACCGCTGCACGGCTACGCGGTGATCGAGGCGCTCCGGCAGCGTTCCGGCGGCCGCTTCGACCTGCCGACCGGCACCGTGTACCCGGCGCTGCGCGCACTCGAGCGGGCCGGTTACCTGTCCGGCAGCTGGAGCACGGTCGGTGGCCGCAAGCGGCGCACCTACGCGCTCACCGGTTCCGGCCGGCACGCGCTGTCGGCCGAGCGGACCGACTGGCGGGATTTCAGCCGGGCCCTCGACGCGACGCTGGCGGGGGAAGCATGAGCACCCTGGTCGACGATCTGCGCGCCCGCCTCCGCGGTCCCCGTGGCGTCCGCCGAGAGCTGTTGCGCGAGGTGGAGGACGGCCTGCGTGACGCCGCCGAGGCCTACGAGAACGCTGGTCTCCCGCCGGCCGACGCGGCCAGGAAGGCCGCCGACGAGTTCGGCGATCCCGCCGCACTCGCACCGCTCTACCAGGCGGAACTCGACGCCAGTCGCGGACGGCGCGCCGCGCTGCTGATCGCGCTCGCCTATCCGACGCTGACGCTGGCCTGGGACGCGCTCTGGCGGTACACGAGCGTCGGCGACGGGGCGGCTCCGGACGGCGTGGCCACGGTGGCGGGCGCGCTCGACACCGGTAGTTACGGGGCGGCGATCGTCGCCGCGGCCACGATTCCGCTGTACGGGCGCGCTTCGGCGGCCACCGCGCGGCGGCTCACGGTCGCCGTCGGGCTCCTCGGCTGGCTCTCGCTCGTGCTCATCATGGCGACGTCGATCTGGATGGCTCAGGCGAGCGGCGACCACGCGGTGCGCGACTTCGAGTCGAACGTGCCGAGCATGCTCGTCGTGGGCCTGACCGTGACCGCGTCGCTGGCGATCGCGGGTACGGCGACCCTCGCGCTCAGCCGATGGTGGGAACCGCGCGCTGCCCGTTGAGCACCGCGCTCGTCGACCGCTCCGGCACCAGCGGCACCTCGATCGCGGCCGCGTCGAGCAACCCGGCCGATCGGTGCTTCTCCACCGCGAACGGATCACCCTGGGTGAACGCGAGCACGGCCGGATCCAGCGGGCGCAGCAACTCGACGTAGGCCTCGGGGTCCTTCACGTCGGGGCCGCCCTCGACGACGAACACACCGTCGACCGGGCGCAGCGCGGCGAGCATCTCGGCCCGCTCGACGTCGGTGTTGATCGGGCGACCCGGACCCTTCCAGGCCGCGACCCGGTTGTCGGCCTCCACGCCGACCAGCAGGCGGCTGCCCATGGCCCGGGCGGCCTGGAGAAAGCGCAGATGACCGACGTGGAGCACGTCGAAAGCGCCGGTGACGACGACCGGGCGGCCGGAGCCGGACGGGTGCGCGAACCAACTGAGATGGAGCCCCGCCCGGAACGAGTCGGGCATCCGTTCCCATCCTTTCCACGATGCTGCGGTCGCTCTCATTCTGGTGCGTCGCCGCCACCGCCGGGGCCGCTCCAAGATCGCTGTGATCGGAAACATTACCGGTTACGGGCTGTAACGATTCTGACCTCATTGACCCATAACGTCGTTTTTCATGGTCGAGTACGGAGAAGCACTCCTCGCGCAGGTCGCAGCCGAGCGTCACCCGGAGGCCCACGCCGCCGAGCTACCCGAGTTCTGGGACGCTCAGACCTGGCCGTGGGGTGCGGCCAGCGAGTCGACCCGCTCGATCAGGCCGTCGATGCCGGTCGTCGCCAGCACCGACTGAGCCGCGCGGGACGGCGCCGCGATCGCGAACGCCCCCGGTGACTCGCCGATCGTCCGCCAGAGCGTGACCAGCGCCCCGATGCCGGACGAATCCACGAACGTGATCTGCGACAGATCGACCACGACACGCCGTGCGCCGCCGGCGAACTCACGCTGAGCTGCCCGGATCAGGGACGGGGACGTCTCCATGTCGAGGTCGCCCTGCGGACGCAGCCAGGCCGTACCGTCTTCGACCGAGACGTCCAGCCGCCAGATACCGTCCTCGACCACTCCGCCCTCCCTACTGCTCGCCGCCGTAAGAATTGTTCCACCGCTGCGGCAACCCAACCGTTGACAGGTCGGTCAACCGACAAGCGGGTGCTTTTCACGCATCGGTCATGCGTCGTCTCCACCACTATTGATGACTCAGCGTCCTGCCTCTTTGTCGTACCGGTCGGTACAGTCGAAGGAGCCCGCCTGCGCAGGATCCCCACGGAAATGCGGTTTTGCTGATGTTCGAGCAGCCAGTGCGGTACGTGGCCCAGCCACCCCTGGGCCAGCTTGACGATTCCACCCTGCTGGCCACGGCGCGTGAGCGCGCCGCTTATCTGGCCGACGCGAGCAAGCAGCTCGCCGGGTCCCTCAACCCCGACCGGACGCTCCGCCGTGCACTGCACGTGACGGTCCCGGCCGTGGCCGACTGGGCCCAGATCCTGCTGCCGACGCGCACCGGCGTGCGTTACACCGCCGTGCGCGCGGACGAACCCGACCGGTTCGTGAGCGAAGAAGGCGTCCGCCCCCCGCTCGGCGACATCTCCGGCCACGGGCGCATCCTCACGACCGGCCGTCACGAACTGATGCACGTGCTCGCCGACGGGCACGTACCCGAAATCGTCGCCGCGACCGTGCCCGAGGGCCAGCTGCGTGACGGCCTGCTCGGGCTGCGCCCGGCCGACCTGCTGGTACTGCCGCTGACCGCCCGCGGCACGACGTTCGGCACGCTCACGCTGGCCCGCCGGGCCGGTCGCGGTTTCGAGAGCGAGGACGTGGCGGTCGCGGTCGAGATCACCGGCCGCATCGCGATCGCGCTGGACACCGCCCGGGTCTACGCCGAGCAGGCCCACGTGGCCGAGGTGCTCGCGGCCAGCCTTCGGGCGCCGGAGCTGCCTGACACGCCTGATCTGGCGATCGGGGCGCGGATGCGTGCCGCGATGCACGCCGCCGAGATCGGCGGGGACTTCTTCGACGTGTTCGGCGAGCCGGGCGACTGGTCGGTGCTCCTGGGCGACGTCGCGGGCAAGGGCGCCGAGGCGGCGATCCTCACCGGGCAGGCGCGTCACACCGTGCGTGGGGCCGCGTACTACGACCGGCGGCCGGCCGAACTGCTGCGTGTCCTCAACGCCGCGCTCTTCGCCGGTGCCGACCGCGCCCAGCCGGCCAGCCGGTTCCTCACCGCGCTCAGCGCCCGCGTCACCACGTCGCCGGACGGAAGCCTGTCGGTACGCATCGCGTCGGCCGGTCACCCGCGGCCGCTGGTGATCCGCACGTCGGGCGTCGTCGAAGAGGTGCCGGTGAAGGGGCTGCTCTGCGGAGCGCTCCGCACCGCGCGGTACACCGAGGTCGAGCAGGAACTGGCCCCGGGCGACATGATGCTGCTGTTCACCGACGGCGTGCCGGACGCGATCGGCTCCGGCGGCCGGTTCGGGCTCGGGCGCCTCTCCCAGCTCGCCGCCGGCTACGCCGGGAGCGGTCCGCACGCACTGGCCGAGGCCGTGGACATCGCGGTCGCCGAGTACAGCGGCGCCGGGCTCGCCCCCACCGACGACGTCGCCGTGCTGGCGTTCGGGGGAGTCCGGCAATGACGTACGTCAGCGACGAGGCCAGAGAGAATTTCATCAAGGCTCTCGACGCTGCCGACCGCCGCTTGGCCGTCGAGCTGGTCAGCGAACTGCTCGACGACGGGGTCGACCCGCTCGACCTGCTGCTCGACCTGATCGCGCCGGCCCAGCAGGTCGTCGGCGAACGCTGGCAGAGCGGCGAGTACTCGGTCGCTCAGGAGCACGCGGCCACCGCGGTGAGCGAGGCCGCCGTCGGAACCGTCGGCGCCTGGATCCCAGAACCGGAGCACCCTCTCGGGTACGCGGTCGTGGCCTGCGCCGAGCGGGAGTGGCACGCGCTCGCCGCACGCATCGTGACCGAGTCGCTGCGCCACCTCGGCTGGCGCACCACGTACCTCGGCGCCTCCACGCCGGCGCACCACCTCGCCGGGTACCTGCACCGCCTCGATCCCGACGTCGTCGCGGTGAGCTGCTCGATGCCGGCCGCGCTGCCGGCGGCCCGGCGCATCATCGAAGCCGCGTCCGAGGCCGGTATACCGACGCTGGCCGGTGGTCGCGCGTTCGGCACCGGACCGTCCCGGGCGCTCGCGCTGGGCGCCAGCGGCTGGGCGGCGTCCCCGCGTGACGCGGCCGGTGTGCTGGCCGAGCTCCGCCCGATCGTCGAGCCGGTGCCGGCGCTCGCCCACGCCGGCGCCGACGAGCAGGCCGAGCTGTTGCTGCGCAACCGTGAACTCGCGGCCCGGGTGTTGAAGGAGTGGCTGGCCGCGCTCGAGGGTATCGGCGCGGACTGCCTGGCCGGCCTGGACGCGGAGGCGGACTACGCCGTCGACCACGCACTGCACGCCCTCGCGGCCGCACTGCTCACCGACGACGTGACGGTTCTCGTCGAAGGGCGGGAGTGGTTGACGACGCTACTGGCGGCGCGTGGCTGTCACGCGGACGCCGTACCGCGGCTCTGGACGGTGCTCTCGCGGGTCGCGGGCAGCCAGTTGCCGGTCGCGTCGAAGCTGCTGGACCAGGCGGCGGCGTAGTCCCACGCGGTCAGCTGGCTCTGGCGGCCTTGCGACCGGAGGCCTGGTCGGCCGGGCGCGGGCGAGCGCAGTAGAGGGCATGAGCCCGATGCCGGTCTCGTCGACCGAAGGGTTGGACCGCGAGCACGTGCTCCGCGGGCGCAGGCCGCGGTGCCGGACGCTCGGGTCGGGGCCCTGGGATCCGGGAACAGTGGGAGCGCGGGGTCAGCACGCTTTGATCAACGAGAGCCGACTCGGGAAGTGACGGTCAATTGGGAATTGCGTCCTGATTTATGGGATTTTCACCCGGCCGCGACGTGACTCAGCGGAAGGTCGACGATCAGCGCGTCGTACACCGGGGCGTCCGGGAACGGCTGCAGGTGACCGAACAACTGCCAACCCCAGGAGAGGTACGCGGTTCGGGCCGGTGTGTTCCCCGGATCCACCAGGAGCGTCGCGCGCTGTTCCGGACGCTCGGCGAGCAACGCGTCGTGAAGCGTCCTGGCGATCCCCCGACGTCGCCAGTCCTGCGTCACCATGATCTCGTTCAGTGCGAACGTGCGCGTGCCGTCCTCGTCGGTCGCCCCGGCGGGCGCCGGCTCACGCAAGCCGTTCCACCACTGCGTCCGCGGCGGCAGCGGGCCTCCGTAGGCGTAGCCGATCAGCTCGCCGCCGATCCGGCCGGTCACCAGCTCGAAACCCGGACGACCGGAGTGGCCGGCGAAGCGGTCGGCGAATCTGTCGACCGAGTAGAACGGATCGCTGAGCTGGTCGGCGTAGATGCGCGCGTACAACGCGAAGAGCTCGTCTTGGATCGCCCGGGCGTCGTCGGTGTCGAGGGCGTGCAGATCCAGGGCGGATGGGATCATCGTCGGCCTTCCTGCTGGCCGGACGGTGAACCCCCGTCCGGACGAGCGGACGTGGAGTTACCACCTATCGTGGGAAGGTAATCGCCCTCCGTGGTGGCCCCGGAGGAGTTGGGACATCCGCCGCCGTCATCGGCGGCCGAAGTCACGCAACGACCGTCGAATCGAACCTCGCCATGAAGGTGCGAGCGGCGGTGGACGTGCTGACCTGGGCCAGCTGACGCCGGAACGCCCGGAGCTCGTTGAGGGTGCGGGTGCTCGTCACTTCGTTCACGACCATGCCCAGCGCCTCCTCACCGATTTCGATGGCGCGCGTCACGTCCCTGCGAGCGAGCGTAGCGAAGGCGAGCCGAACGGTATACAGAGACTTGTTCCGGACCATGCCCTCGCGCTGCTTGCCGCGCGCGAGTTCGAGGAACGACGCGGCCTTGTTGGCCCGGCCGGTGTCCAGTTCACACATGCCTTCGTTGCCGGCCAGCTCGATCTCGTCGAAGAAGGCGATCCAGACCGGCTTCTCTTCGTCGTCACTGCGCTTCTGGAAGGCGTCGTGGGCGCGGGCCATCGCTTTCCGGGCGGCCGGGCCGTCGTTGAGCTTCGCCCAGGCGCGGGCCTCCCGCATCGCGAGCAGGGAGTCCATCGTCGGCGTGGAGATCTTCGCGGCGACCCGCTGCGCGGCCTGGGCCATGTGCAGACCCTCGCGCGGCCGGTCGAGCGCCACCGCCTGCATGCTCATGTTGGCCAGCGCGTGGACCTCGAGATTCGCGTCGTTCGCCATCCGGGCCGCGGCCAGCGCCTCGGTGTAGCAGTAGCGGGCCTGGTCCTGGCGGCCGGCGTCGAACGCGAGCCAGCCGGCGCAGATGCCGAGTTCGCCGGTGGCGACCTGCAGACGCTGACCGACCTTCTCGCTGTACTGGCCACGGTTGAGGAGTTTGTTCGCGCGGCGTAGCTGTGCGGCGGCTTGATCACAGAGAGTGTCGCCGCCGTAGCGGTAGTCGAGGTTGTACAGATGTTTCGGAGCGTCTTCCAACTGCGCGGCGTGCGCTTCGCCGACGCGACCGAAATCGTCGTTCGCGAGTGCCTCTTCGTCTTCGTCACCCGCGAGCGAGAATCCCACCAGCGCGGCCGCGCCGGTTAGTCCTTTCAGCACACTTCTACGTCGCATGTTGTCTCCTACTTCATGCCCTGCATGAGTAGGGACGGTAGTTGGCAATTCGGGCGCCGTTGATCCGTCGAGGTATGGAGCGCCGATGGGGTCTACCAGGTGCGGCGGAATGCGCAGGCCCTGAACGAATCGCAACACGGTGTCGAGGCGGATTTCGCAGAGCCCGCGTTCGATACGCGAGATGTGGGCCTGCGAAAAGCCGACGAGTTCGGCGACCATGTGTTGGCGCCGGATCGGTGTGCGTGCGCGATAGAGCTGCGAGACCTTGCCGAGATCGTGATCGGCGAGTGCCGCGCGCATCTCCGGTTCGGCCCAGAAATCGAGCGGGAGCACGGGCGCGAGTAGCTCTACGGTGTGCGCGCTCCGCTGGCACGGGTCACACAGCGTGTTGGTGTTGTCGCGACGAAGTCGCCCCCCGCAGTGGGCGCACACCCGGGGAGCGGGGTTGTGCTCGGACGACTCACGGGCCATCGACGTGCTCCTGCCCTGCGCAGTGGACACTTCTCAAACACCCGGATGAGGCTGATGATAGCCGCGCCGAAAATGTGCGCAAGGCCACAATGGTAGGGCTAGCCCCCTGATACTTCGGAGTGTGATCGCAGGTCGGAGCCTTTTCGGACGGTTCCCAGGGAGGGCGGGTCCGCTTGTCGGGCCATCTTCTCGGACCCTTGGGCTGATCGGCAGTAGCCCGCTGGTACCGCTGGGGCGTCTGCTGGCTCTTCGTGCCGGATGGTTCGCTCTCACTCCACCAGAGTTGACGTATACCGACCTGGTTTGCTCATACGCCCGGGTATCAACATCAGTCCGTGACGGTTTGTGTACTCGTCGTTGAACGTTCACTCTCGAAATGCAACTTGCAAACGCACCAGAGGGGTGGACCTGATGTCGAAGCTGGGCGCGACCGATGTCTAGGCCGGCTACGGGAGGACGCGGCTCGGGCCCCAGATCACTCCGGAACCGGGGGATCCTCTCGTGTGGACGGGATACCGGTCTGACGCACGAACCTGCATCCGGTGGATTGCCACCGGTGGGCGCGCCGCCGCGAGTGTCGGCTGGGCGTTCGCGTCTTCGGTGCGCGCCGCAGTTCCGGTGCGCGCGGTGAGTCGGGGCCACCACACGAACGTCTGGGTGACCCTGCGGGACATCCGCGAACGAATTCGTACCGCCGACGACGTCGCGCTCCTCGCTCACGCGCCGCTCGACCTGTACGACCTGCTGCGTGCCGTCGAGGCGGTGCTCGCCCTCCACGACGGCGGTCAGCTCCCCGGCGACCCGGAGGGCCGCTTCTACTGCACCGGCTGCCCGGAGACCCCGCACGGGCGGGTGCCCTGGCCCTGCACGACCCGGTCCGTGCTCGAGCGAGCACTGACCGGCAGCGAAGAACGGGTCTGAAGAGACCCCTCGAACGTCGCCCGGATCGTCCACACGCGCCCCCGGACGGTCCTGGCGACCGGCGGAGCCGGTCGGACGGCGTGGACATGGCAGGCTCGGTGTGTGAGCAGCACCGAACCGCTTCGATCCACGCCGCCGACCGGCGACGTTCCCTCCCACTTCGCCCCCGACCAGCGCACCGTCGACTGGGTCGACGGTGCCGTCGAACTCGTCGACCAGACCGCGCTTCCTGCCGTCGAGCGGTTGCTCCGGCTGGAGACGGTCGAGGACGTCGTCGACGCGATCCAACGCCTCGCCGTGCGTGGAGCGCCGGCGATCGGCGTCGCCGGTGGGCTCGGCGTCGCGCTCGCGGTGCGCACGCTCCCCGAGCCGGGTGCGGCGATCCGGCTGCTGCGTGAGGCCCGGCCGACCGCGGTGAACCTCGCCAGGGCCGTGGACCGGGTCGCCGCGTTCATGCCCGACGGGCCGGATGCCGTGCTCGCCGAGGCGCTCGCGATCCGTGACGAGGAGATCGCCAGCAGCGACTCCATGGCGGCCTACGGCATCGACACGGTGCGCGAACTGTGCGGTCCGCAGCCCACGATGCTGACCCACTGCAACACCGGCGGGCTGGCCACGGTGACCGGCGGCACCGCGCTCGGCGTCGTGTTCGCGCTGCACCGGGCCGGGTTGCTCGGCGGGGTCGTGGCGAGCGAGACCCGACCGCTGCTGCAGGGAGCGCGGCTCACCACGTGGGAGCTCGCGCGGGCCGGCGTCCCGTTCCGGCTCGCGGTCGACGGCGCCGGTTCGTTCCTAATGGCGCGGGGCGAGATCGACGCGGTGATCATCGGCGCCGACCGGATCTGCGCCAACGGTGACGTCGTCAACAAGATCGGTTCCTACGCGCACGCGTTGGGCGCGGCCCGGGCCGGTATCCCGTTCATCGTGGTGGCGCCCGAGTCCACCGTGGACGTGGCGACCGCGTCCGGTGCCGACGTCGAGATCGAGGACCGCGGGGGCGCCGAAGTGTCGGGCTTCGGCGTGGCCGCGGCCAACCCGGCGTTCGACGTCACACCTTTCGACCTGGTCACCGCCGTGGTCACCGACCGCAGGGTGGTACGGTTCGCCGCCGGCCAG
This sequence comes from Cryptosporangium japonicum, assembly GCF_039524755.1. Taxonomy (NCBI): domain Bacteria; kingdom Bacillati; phylum Actinomycetota; class Actinomycetes; order Cryptosporangiales; family Cryptosporangiaceae; genus Cryptosporangium; species Cryptosporangium japonicum. The sequence goes on along the minus strand of NZ_BAAAGX010000023.1, from coordinate 259,377 downwards.
ACCTGGGACGACGTACCGCTCGGACCGCTGCGGAGTTTCTCGTGATCCAGATTTTGACCCCGGACGGTGTGCGCCGGGACGACGACCGCTTCCCTCTCGACGTCACCCACGACGAGTTGCGGGGCATGTACCGCGAGATGGTGGTCACCCGCCGGGTGGACGCCGAGGCCACCGCGCTGCAGCGCCAGGGGGAGCTGGGGCTCTGGGCGCCGAGCCAGGGGCAGGAGGCCGCCCAGGTCGCGTCGGTCCGGGCGTTCGCCGCCTCCGACATGCTGTTCCCCTCGTACCGCGAGCACGGCGTCGCGCTGGCTCGTGGGGTGCGGCCGGCCGAGCTGCTCTCGCTGTTCCGCGGCGCGTCGCACGGCGGCTGGAACATCGCCGAGCGTCGTCTGAACACGTACACGATCGTGCTGGCGGCGCAGCTGCTGCACGCGGTCGGGTACGCGATGGGCGTCCAGCGTGACGACGCGCGCGAGGTCGTCGGCGTCTACTTCGGGGACGGCTCCACCAGCCAGGGCGACGCGAACGAGGCCTTCAACTGGGCCTCGGCGACGGACGCGCCAGTGGTGTTCTGTCTGCAGAACAACCAGTACGCGATCTCGGTGCCGGTCGGGAAACAGTCGCCGGTGCCACTCCATCGCCGGGCCGAGGGCTTCGGGTTCCCCGGCGTCCGGGTCGACGGCAACGACGTGCTCGCGGTGCTTGCCGTCACCCGCTGGGCGGTCGAGCGCGCTCGGGCCGGTGAGGGTCCGAGCCTGATCGAGTCGTTCACGTATCGGATGGGCCCGCACACGACGTCCGACGATCCGCGCCGCTATCGCGAGCCCGGTGAGCTGGAGCACTGGCGTGCGCTCGACCCGATCGAGCGGCTGCGCCGCCACCTGGACGCCGAACAGCTGGCCGACGAGTCGTTCTACGCCGCGGTCGAGGCGGACGCCACCGAGGTGGCCGCCGCGGTGCGGGAGGCGTGTCTGCGGCTCGAGCCGGTGGGGCCGTTCCCCGTGTTCACGGCCGGATAGCGCGCGCGAGGTCGGCGCCGATCGCGGTGAGGCGGCCGCCGGCGCGACCGAGGGCCAGCAGGGCGTCGCGGGTGAGCGGGAGCTCGGTCTCCACCCCGGGCGGTGGCCACTGCGCCCGGATCGCCCGCGGCCCCTCCAGCCACTCGGTCAGCGCCCCGATGGGGTCTTCCCCGGTGAGCAGGGCGCGGGCCTCCGCCAGCCGGGCCTGCAACGCGTCGATCTCGGACGTCAGGGCCGCGGCGTTCCCACCGCACATCGCCGCGGTGAGCGCGGCCCTGGTCGCCGCGACCCTGGTGGCGTCGCGGAACGAGCCGGCGCCCAGCCCCAGCGCGGCCGGGCCGATCGGCTCCGCGGCCGCACTCGCGGTCAGCGACGCGGCGACCAGGTGCGGCAGGTGGCTGATCCGGGCGACGGCCGTGTCGTGCTCGGCCGACGTCAGCGGCGCGACCTGCCCGCCGATCGCGAGCACCCAGCGGGCGACGTCCAGCCAGTCGGGGAGCGCGGTCCCGGCGTCCAGACAGAGCGCCCAGGCGCAGCCGACGAGCAGCTCGGCGTCGGCGGCGTCGAACCCCGAGGCCTCCTTGCCGGCCATCGGGTGCCCGCCCACGAAACGGGTGCCCTCGCCCACCAGGGCCCGCACCGGTTCCTTCACCGACGTGACGTCCGTGAGCAGACCGCGGTAGCCGACGTTCCGCAACGCACCCAGCACCGTCGGGACGGCCGGCAGCGGAACCGCCAGCACGACCAGATCCGCGCCGTCCACCGCGCTCGCCAGATCAGCGGCCACCGCGGCGGGGCCGAGTCGTTCGGTCGCCAGACCACGCGTCGCCGGGTCGGCGTCGTATCCCACCGCGCTCGGCGTGACCGCAGCGTCCACCGATCGGAGCAGCAGCGAGCCGCCGATCAGCCCGAGGCCGAGCACGGCCACCTTGTCCATCGCCACGCCGAGTAGCAAACCACGACACTTCCTCGTCTCTCCGCCCTGCCAACTTGCGGTGATCTGTCGTAATCAGCGAGGGTCAAGGCCGGAAAAGCCGGGAGGAATGGGATGAAGCGAACAAAGGGTCGGCGTAATGGGCGGCCTCCCCGTCCCGGTGTGACCCCACCGCCTGAACCCACCGACCCGGAACCCCGGCTGCTGTGGGGTGTCGACGCCGACGCGGTCGGAACCCTCTGCAGCATGCGGCTGGAGATCTCCTCCACCCTGCTGCGACGCTCGGCGGACCGGTTCACCGGGCACGACGCGGTCGCCGACACCGCGCTGGTCCACCGCCTGACGTCGATCACCCCGGAGGTCGGCCTGGAGCTACCGGCCGACCGGATCGAGAACGCCGAGGAACTCCTCGCCCACGCCACCGATGCCGACGTCCGGATCGGCGCCGTGCTCCCCGACGTCTCCGCCCGGCCGGGACGCCCGTTCCCCCTGTGCCACCCGGACGCCGAGCTCTCCGCACGCGCGCTCCGGACGCTGCACCGCGCCGCGGGCGTGGCCCTGGACGTGCGTGCCCGCCGACTCGTGATCCGGCTCCACGACACCGCGCCCTACCCCGGGTGGGCCGAGACCCAGCGGCGTCTCGACCAGCTCGCCGACGTGCTCACCGGGCTGCGCCGGCAACTGCCGCCCGACCTCGCGGTCGTCGTCGACTACGCGATCACCGACCCGCACCCGGTGCGCCGCGGGCGACCGGACTGGCAGACCGCACTGGCGCTCGCGACGGCCGCCGGGCCGGGAACCAAGGTGCTGCTCGACCCGGCTCCGGTCGTCGACGAGGACCCGGAGCTGAGCATCACGACATTGCGTGCCGGTGACCGCCTGGCCGGTGTCCTATTGGGACGGATGGTGGCGATCGACCGGCCGTTCGCGCTGTTCCTGGCGATGATCGACGCCGCCGAGGGCGGTGTGCTGGTGCGCGGACGCCGCTGCCCGGTGCCGTTCGTCGTCGCGCTGCCGCCGGGACGGGCACCGGGGATCGAGGCCGCGCTGCGAGCCGTCGGCGCGGTGCAGGAGGCGGCGGCCAAGGCCATGCTGCTGGACCGTTCCGCCTGGCGGGCCGCGCGCGCGGCCGGCGACGCCGAGGCCGCCACCGAACTACTGCTCACCGCCTACGAAACGGACGCCACGCCGCTGCTCACCGCGGTGCGTGCCGCGCTCGGCGTACCGGCCGACGCCATCGCGTCGTACCGCGAGCTGTGCCGGGACACCCACCGGGCGGTGGAGCGGCAGCGATCGCTGTTGCGTGCCGCTCTGCGCCAGGGCGAGATGTCAGTCGGCCTGGTCGGGGCCGGCCGGACGATCGGCGCCGGTGGGGGCGGCCGGGTCGGGCGCTGGGCGCTGCGGGGGGTCAGCTGACTCTTCCGGCGCATCCGGGACGGCGGTGAGGCCGGAGAGGACGTCGCCGGTGGTGGCGGCCTGGTCGAGCACGTCGGTGTCGGGCGGCACCAGGACCTTGGTGGTGGTCGTCTGGTCGGTCGCCGTCTCCGGCGAGGCGTTGTGGAGCTCCACCACGACGTTGCCGCTCACCTGCACCTGCAGCACCGACGCGGCGACCGCTTCGCCGGCGACGGCAGGCAGTTCGGTGCCCGGTGCCGACGGCGGTGCCGCGTTCAGCAGCGCCCGGATGAACTCGTCGACCTCGCTGCCGGCCAGGCGGAACGTCGCCCGGCACTCGCCCTGGCGCCAGATGCTCAGCACGACGGTGGCGGCGCCGCGGTGACCGCTGACGCGCAGGGATCTTCCTTCGCCACGGGGATCGAGAAAGACGTCGCCCCGGTGTGGCAGCGGTAACACCTCGCCCATGCCTACAGAATGCCTAACGTGTCCACTCTTGACCAGAGTGTGAGCGTCGTAGGCTCGTCGTCATGACGAGTGATTCCGTCGGCGCGTGGGATCCGGCTCCGCACCGGCAGCCGCCCGGTTACGTGCCGCAGCCGGCCCCGCCACCGGCGCCGCGTCGTCCGCGGTTCCGCGAGAGCGGGCCGGTGCGCTGGTGGGGCGTGCTCATCGGGGTGTGCGTCTCGCTCGTCTACTACGTGCTGGTCGGGCTCGTCTCGTGGAGCACGACGTCGCTGATCGGGCTGTTCCTGGCCGCCGTGCTGCTGGCCGGCTCGGCCGGTGCGGTGCTGCTGGTACGCGGCGACCGGGGGATGGGCGTCGGCGTCGCGGTCGTGTCCGGCGCCGCGCTCAGCGTCACGATGACCGTTCTGGCCTGGAGCACTTTTAACGTGGATCAGCTCTTCGTCTGAGTGCTCCAGGCCCACGGCGTGGTTACGACTCGTGCTCGGTCTTGTCAGAGCCCCAGAGGGTGTGGAACGACCCCTCGGCGTCGACGCGGCGGTACGTGTGCGCACCGAAGTTGTCGCGGAGGCCCTGGATGAGCGCGGCCGGGAGGCGCCGGCGACGCAGCCCGTCGAAGTAGGCCAGCGAACTCGAGAACGCCGGCGTCGGGACGCCCGCCTTCGCCGAGTCGGACACCACCCGGCGCCAACTGTCGACGCCGTCGGACACGGCCTTCACGAAGTACGGCGACGCCAGCAGCGTCGGCAGCTCCTTGTTCTCGTCGAACGCCTCCCGGATGCGGTCCAGGAAGCGGGCCCGGATGATGCAACCGCCCCGCCAGATCGACGCGATCGCGCCGCGGTCGACGTCCCAGCCGTACTCGTCGCTACCGGCCTTGATCTGGTCGAAGCCCTGGGCGTACGCGACCACCTTCGACGCGTACAGCGCCTTCCGGACGTCCTCGATGAACCCGTCGCGGTCGTTCGCGGCCCAGGCGAGCTCGTTGGTGCTCGGGAACACCTCGCGGGCGGCTTCGCGCTGCTCGGCGTGGCCCGACAGCGACCGCGCGAACGTCGCCTCCGCGATGCCCGTGATCGGCACGCCCAGGTCGAGCGCGCTCTGCACGGTCCAGCGTCCGGTGCCCTTCTGTTCGGCCTGGTCGAGGACGACGTCGACGAACGGCCGTCCGGTGCGCCCGTCGACGTGGGCGAGCACGTCGGCGGTGATCTCGATCAGGAACGACTCGAGGCTGCCCTTGTTCCACTCGCGGAAGATCTCGGCGATCTGGCCCGGCGTGGCGTCCAGACCGGAACGGAGCAGGTCGTAAGCCTCCGCGATCAGCTGCATGTCGGCGTACTCGATGCCGTTGTGCACCATTTTGACGAAGTGCCCGGCGCCGTCCGGCCCGACGTGGATGCAACACGGCACACCCTCGACGTTCGCCGCGATCGACTCGAAGATCGGGCCGAGCTTCTCGTACGAGTGCTTCGAGCCACCGGGCATGATGCTGGGGCCCTTGAGCGCGCCCTCCTCGCCGCCGGACACGCCGGTGCCGGAGAAGTGCAGGCCGTGCTGCTTCAGGTTCTCCTCGCGGCGACGGGTGTCGGCGTAGTGCGCGTTGCCGCAGTCGACGACGATGTCGCCTTCCTCCAGCAGCGGGATGAGTTCGTCGATGACCGCGTCGGTCGGCTGGCCGGCCTTCACCATGACGATCACCGCACGCGGGCGCTTCAACGAGGCGACGAAGTCGGCCAGCGATTCGCTCGCCACGAACGTGCCCTCGTAGCCGTGGTCGTTGACCAGGGCACGCGTCTTCTCCGGGGATCGGTTGTGGATGGCGACGGTGTGACCGTGCCGGGCGAGGTTGCGGGCGAGGTTCCGACCCATCACCGCCAAGCCGGTTACGCCGATGTCTGCCGTTGCTGTCATGTGGTCACCTCGTGCTCGTCTTTCACCGGTCTGTGGGCTCGGTGTGGACTACGTACACGGTCTACCTCGCGTTCAGGGAGTTCGGCAGGGGTGAACCGGTGAACACGTCGGACGTAACCGGACGTTGTACCCGCGGTTCTTGCATGAACGCCAGATTTTTGGGCATGGTCGAACCCATGAGCGGCGGCCAGGACATCGAGCGACTCGACCCCGACCGTCGACGTCGACGCCTCCAGCTACTCGCTGAGCTCGCCGAGGCGCGGGCACTGCGTAACCGGGTGGCCCCGCGGCGGGCCCGCCACGAGCGGCAGCGGGACTTCATCACCAATCGCCGCCGAATGGCGTGAGAATAGCCACCTGACCGGGTTTTGCGTCCTGGGATGGGCTGGCGTCCGGCGACGCCGGGACCGATGCTGTGGACGTGTCGTATTTTGCTGCTGCCTTGGCCCGTCCACGCCAGGGATGGGTCGCCACTGAGCTCGATCTGGACGAGATCGAAGACACGGACGACGCCGCGGATCTGTTGCGCGAAGTCGATCCGGACGCCACGCTGGCGCTGATGTTCGTCGAGGCCGACGACGAGTTCCTGGTCGTCTTCCGGTTGGACAACGGCGACGAGATGCGCATCTTCGCGTCGGATGCGTCGTTCGCGGAGGAGTCGCGGGTCGGCGCGGTGCTGCTCGAGGAACTCGACGAGATCGACGTGTCCTCGTCCTCCGACGATTCCGACGAACCGGAGCTGCTCGGCGTGCCGGTCGGCGAGGCGGACCTGCTCGCCGACCTCGGGGTGTCGGCGCGTGATCTGCTGGCGCTGTGCGCGCACGAGGGGATGCTGCCGTCGGACGTGATGCTGGCGATCTCGCGCAAGATCGGCAGCGCCGAGGCACTGACCCAGCTGCGCGGCGAGTGAACACGTCCCCTGCGGCCTCCATGCGTACGGCGCTGGAGGTCGCTGAGGGCGCGTTGGTGACCGGGGACGTGCCGGTTGGTGCACTGGTGCTGGATGCGTCCGGAGCGGAGCTCTCACGGGCCTGCAACGAGCGTGAGGCGTCGGGTGACCCCACTGCCCACGCCGAGGTGCTGGCCCTGCGGCGGGCCGCCGGAGCGCTCGGCACCTGGCGGCTGTCCGGTTGCACGCTCGTCGTGACGCTGGAGCCCTGCACGATGTGCGCCGGTGCGCTGGTGCTCGCGCGGGTCGACCGGGTCGTCTTCGGCGCCTGGGACCCCAAGGCCGGCGCGGCCGGCTCCCTGTGGGACGTCGTCCGCGACCGCCGCCTGAACCACCGCCCCGAGGTGCTCGGCGGCGTGTTGGAGCAGGAGTGCGCCGCCCTCCTCGACTCCTTCTTCGCCGCCCACCGCTAGCTGTCCCCCGGCGCCCGGGGCCGCGATTCGGACCGCCGGGCCGGATCCGGTATCGTCTTCGGCGGTGGCGTGTCCGAGCGGCCGAAGGAGCACGCCTCGAAAGCGTGTGAGGGGGCAACTCCTCCGTGGGTTCAAATCCCACCGCCACCGCCATTTACCTGGTCAAACGTGAGGGCCGGTTCCGTTGAGGAACCGGCCCTTCGTCGTGTTCAGTCTCAGTTTTCGGCGTGCTCATCGGTGACTCGCGGCCTCTGCAACGGCGCGAAGCCTCTCCAAGGCGGCTCATGCTCGTGTGAGCCGTCACTTCAGGCCAAGAACCAACTGGATCGTCTCCTCCACCCGTCGCAGCTCACTGGGAGCTACTAGTCCCAGTCTGCGCCGGAGCCGCGGCTTAGCGACGGTATGGATGTCGGAGCAGTTGACGAAGGATTCGTCGTAGCGGGTGACGCCAGACTCGGGTCCGATCCGGACGTGTGTGGACTCTGGTCCCGAAGTTCCTGTTATGAGGGCGACCGTCACCGCTGACAGCGGTGCGGCAATACGGTTGGCCGTCAGGATCAGAGCGGGGTGCGGTCCAAGTGGCTGCGGAAATGCGCACCCCCAGACCTCACCGCGAAAGGCGACATCGGAACTCACCATTCGATCTCGTCAGCAGCGGCGAGCTCCGCTTCGGTCGGTGGCGCAACACCGTCTGGCAGGGGCGCCGGCCCCTTGCCGTAGAAGGCGCGGATTTCCTTCGCTGCCTCTACCTCTGCGGCTTCGTGAGCGAGAAGCCGCAGGCCTTCACGGAGGGCGTCTGACGTCGATGCAAGACCCAGCGTGCGCATGACCAGTTGAAGGGCATCCATCTCGTCGGCACGGAGTCGAACTTGCGCAAGCTTGCTGGGACCGATGTCGGCCGAGGAACGACGCGCACGTGGTTGACTCGGGGTTCGTTTGCGCGTCGCTTCCGGTTGCTTGGCGATCCCCTCGCGTTGCTGTCGTACAGATGTCATACACCGAGTATGCGGGTCGTCGACTGAGCCGGGCAAGCCGCCACCGCCAGCGAGTCCCAACGCCCGGCAGGTCCCAGCGGACCCGGCCGGGCGTTCGTGTTTCTCAGCCCCCGTGGAGTTTTCGGCGGGCTAGGGAGAGGCCTTGGGTGGCCGGGGAGAGGGGGCCTGTTCCGGAGAGCACGCCGGCCAGGTAGCCGGCGGCGAAGGCGTCGCCCGCACCCGTCGGTGACGTTATCTCTTCGGGCGCCAACGGCTCGTGGCCGGTGAAACGAATCGTGCCGTTCCGGAACTCGCGAATTCCCTCCGGGCTTTTCACGACGGTCACGCCGTTGTTCGGGCCCAGTGCCGCGAATTCGGTCGGGTTCAGGAACAGGTAGTCGGCCTGGTCGATCAGATCCTGAACGGCGGGGGACGGGTTTGTCGCCCATTCATGGCCCGGATCGAGGCTGAGCAGTACACCCCGCGCCCGGGCTGCACGCAGCGCCGCGGCCAAGTGGATCGGTGTCTGCTCGTCGAGGAATGAGGTGACGTGCACGATCCGGGCCGACATCAGGTACTGCGTGGCCCGGTCGACGAAGCCGGCCATCGCGTCGTTCGCGCCGGGATGTACCAGCAACGTCCGGTCGGCAGCCTCCACCACGGAGACGCATGCGCCGGTCAGCCCCTCGGCCCGGAAGACGAAGCGGTGGTCGACGCCGAGGGAGGCGAGCCGGGAGACATGGGCTGCGTCCGACCCCACCACCCCCACGTACCCCAGCCGTAGGCCGAGCCCGGCCAGCGTCGACACCGTGTTGAACGCCGAGCCGCCCAGCGCCGGGTGCTCACCGAGCAGCGGCCTGACGACCTCGGCGGGAACGCGGCCCTCGGCGCCGCGCGCGACCGGCAGACCGACCGACGACGCACGGACCACGTGGTCGAGGTTCAGCGCCCCCAGCCCGATCAGATCCACGAACCCACCGTAGGTGGCACGTTTCGGGGAGAACCACGGGCGGCCGCGCCGAAAGGATTCAAGCAGTCCGCGGCGCTGCCAGTCCTCGATGTCAACGGGGGAGGGCTGACGGCGCCGCGGACGTATGACGTCTTGCCGGTAGGGGTATATGTCCCTTAGATACCGGTAAGGGGGTGTGGATGGTCGAGCCGCCGAAGTCTCAGTACCGGCAAATCGCCGACCTGCTCCGCGAACGCATTGAAACCGGCGTCTACCAGCCCGACGACCCCGTCCCCAGCGAGCCGGAGCTCGCCTCCGAGCTGGGTGTCTCGCGCGTCACCGTGAACAAGGCGATCAGCCTGCTCCGCACGGCCGGCCTGGTGCGCGTCCGACGCGGGTCCGGCACGTACGTCCGCAGCACCCCGCGGATCACCCGCGACGCCCGCTACCGCTACGCCAACCCGCGCGCCGCCGAGCTCGAGGGTCGGGCGCTCGGCCTCTCGCCCCGGGCCGAGTGCACCGAGGTGAGCAAGGTCGAGGCGTCCACCGAGGTCGCCGTCGCGCTCGGCATCGACGCGGGTGACCCGGTCGTGGTGCGCCACCGCCGGTTGTTCGCCGACGACGAGCCCACCCGGCTCGCCGACGCCTACCTTCCCTGGGACATCGCCGAGGACGCCGGGCTGCTCGAACCCGACGGCGCCGAACTGCTCGAGTCCGACGCCGGAAGCGGCGCCGTCTACGCGTACCTGGCCGAGCGGGGGCACGGCCCGGCGCGGTTCGACGAGGACGTGACGGTGCGGGTGGCGTCCGACGCCGAGGCCCGCGCCCTGGACCTGGAGGACGGCCAGCCGGTCATCCACATCACGCACGTCGCGCGGGACGCCGACGACCGCCCGGTGGAGGTCGCGCTGCACGTCATGCCGGCGCACCTGTGGCGGCTGCACTACGACTGGTCCGCCCTGTACGACGACGAATACGGGGCTGAAAGCGACGACTAATCCGGGTTATACGAACCGCGCAGAATAAACCCGGTACGCGGTCATCCGGGGGTTTATCGAATTACTGGCTGTGAAGCGGCTGTGGCTCCGCCAGGATCGGCACGGTCAGCAGTCGACCCTCGCTGAGCACGGAGGCTTTTTATGGGACGACGCTCAGCACTGGCTGTCGTCGGGATCGCCTTAGCCGGGCTGATCTCGCCGGCGCTGGTGTCACCGGCCGTCGCAGCGCCACTCACCGCGCCACAAGCGCAGGCACCCGCCCCGATCACCTGGACGGCGTGCGCCACCGAGACCTACCCCACGCTCCAGTGCGGCAAGGTCTCCGTCCCGCTCGATTACGACAACCCGAGCGGCCGCAAGATCACGCTCGCGGTCTCTCGCATACCGCACACCGCGGCCACGTCGCAGGGTGCCTTGCTCGTCAACCCCGGTGGTCCGGGCGGCTCCGGGCTCTCGCTCGCCGGTTTCGTCGCCAAGAACCTGCCGAAGGAGGTCGCCGCACAGTACGACGTCATCGGGTTCGACCCGCGTGGGGTCGGTAAGAGCGAACCCGCTCTCAACTGCGCGGAGGGCTTCTTCAAGCCGGTCCGGCCCGACTCGGTGCCGAAGACCAAGGCCGACATGGAGGCCAACCTCAAGCGGGTGAAGAGCCTCGCCGCGAACTGCGGGGCGAAGTACGGCAGCCTGCTGAAGTACATCGACACGCTCAGCGCCGTGAAGGACATGGACCAGATCCGGCTGGGCCTCGGCGCCAAGACGATCAACTACTTCGGGTACTCGTACGGCACCTACCTCGGTGCGGTCTACGCGAAGCTGTTCCCGAAGAACGTCCGGCGGATGGTGCTGGACAGCGTCGTCGACCCGACCGGTGTCTGGTACGAGGACAACCTCCAGCAGGACTACGCGTTCGACGCCCGCCACCAGGCATTCGCCACGTGGGTGGCCAAGCACGACGCGAACTACCACCTCGGCACGTCCGAGGACGTCGTCCTGGAGAAGTGGTACGCCACGCGGGCCGCGCTGAAGGCCAAGCCGGCCGGTGGGGTCGTCGGGCCGTCGGAGTTCGAGGACACCTACATCCCCGGCGGCTACTACAACGGCTACTGGCCCTTCCTGGCCGACGCGCTCGCGGCCTACGTCAACAACAAGGACGAGGCGGCGCTCGTCGACGTCTACGAGGCGTTCGGCGCGATCGACGCGAGCGGGGAGAACGGCTACAGCGTCTACGCCGCGGTGCAGTGCCGCGACGCGAAGTGGCCGAAGAACTGGTCGACGTGGGTCAACGACAACTGGGAGGTGTACAAGAAGGCGCCGTTCATGGCGTGGAACAACGCCTGGTACAACGCCCCCTGCGCGTTCTGGCCGGTCAAGAGCCTGCAGCCGATCGACGTCTCGAACTCGAAGGTCGAGTCGGTGCTGATCTTCCAGGCCACTGACGACGCCGCGACGCCGTACCCGGGCGCCGAGGTCGTGCGGCGGAAGATCAAGAACTCGCGGCTGGTCGTCGAGAAGGAGGGCGGCAACCACGGCATCACGCTGAGCGGCAACGCCTGCCTGGACAAGTACCTGGCCGACTACCTGGCGACCGGGGCGCGACCGGACGGCCCGGGCATCGTCGACGCGACGTGCGCCGCGCTGCCCGACCCGGAGCCGCCGGCGGCGACGACGCAGGCCGGTTCCACGGCCAAGGCGGCGTCCCGGGCCGGCCGCGGCACGATCCATGAATATGTTTCTGCTCGGGCAGTAGAGTAGAAGCTTCACTTTCCGGGCATTCTGGGCACGGGCGACAACGCAGTCGCCCGTGCTCAGGGGGTCCGAATGATCTCTCACATCAACTGTGTCGTCCTCTATGTCCGTGACCAGCAGCGGTCGCTCGAGTTCTACGTCGACACGCTGGGTTGGGACCTACGCACGGACGCATTGATGGCCGACGGCACGCGCTGGATCGACGTCGCGCCACCTCGCGCGCGCACCCGGGTCGCGCTCATCGCCCCGCCCGGGGGGTACGTGTTCCCCGACACGGCGGCCGCGCCGTGCACCCTGACCACGGAAGACGCCCAGGCGACGTTCCACGACCTCAAGGGTCGGGGCGTCGAGGTCACCGAGCCGGTGGTCGAGGCGTGGGCGACGTACCTGACGGTCACCGACCCGGACGGCTACATCTACGTGGTCGGCGAGAACCACGATTAGCGGGTAGCGCGCTTGTCCGGCAGGCGCAGGACGTGGTCGCGGATGTCGCCGCCGACGCCGGTCGACAGGGTCTTGCCGGCCGCGTGCAGCTCGCGCACCGCGGCCCTGATCTGCGCCGTGTCGGCGGTGCCGAACAGCCCGTCGAGCACCTCGCGCGGCCGGTCGGAGATGCGGAATTCGCCGACCCGGCGCCGGGTGGCCAGCAGGTTCTGCTTGAGGCTCTCGACGACGGCCCGCTCCTCGTGCTGCTCCGCGCCGACCGCGAGCCGTTCGGCGCTCTGCAGTCCTTCGACCACCAACTGCGCTTTCGGCTTCTTCGTCGCACCGGCCTGACGTAACGTCCGGCGCCAGCCGCGGCGTGCGCGTGCCACCGCGTCGGCGAAGGCCCAGGCCCCGTGCGGCTGCTTGGTGACGAGGATCAGCCAGAACACCGGTTCGTCGTTCGGGTTCACCCGCACGGCGGCCGGCCAGGCGCGCCCGGGCAGCGCCGCCTCGAGCCGACGCAGGTACCCGCGCACCGCCGCGCCGGGGCCACCGGAGTGGAACTCGGTGCGCCACTCCGGCCCGAGGGCGCGATCGAGCTTGTCGAGCGCGGTCTGCGAACGTCCGTTGCCGACGAGGTTCGCGGCCGCGCGCTTGATCGCGTCCGCGCGGATGAACGCGATGACGTCGCTGCTCGGCCACCGCCCGGCGCGTGGTCCGGAGAGCAGCGCGGTGAGGTCGCCGAGCGGGAGCGTGCCCGACGTGACGTCGAGGATCAGGAGCAGCGCGGCCTGCTCGGCCTCGGTGAGGAGCTCGGGGAGCGCGCCGACGACGGTGCCGCGCCGGGCGTCGAGATCGGCGGCCAGCAACGGTTTCAGCGCGGCCGGACTTTCGTCGAAATGAATCAGTTTCGCCTCGGGCAGGTCGCCGACGGCAAATGCGCCGGCGGGCGCCGTGATCACGACCGGCGGAGCAGTGACGCGACCTTTTGTGGCGGTACGTAACCAAGAGTTCAGATAAGTGCCGAAGAACTGCTGCAGCAACAATGCCGACGACTGCCGCGAGGCCACGAGCACGTCACTACTTTCCCATGGTTCACGGCAGCTGTGCTGCTCGACTCAGCGGTATTGACGGTGGGACATCGAGCCTGCAATCTCTACCGAGCAACTAGGTCTTATCTGGCCACCATATTCTGGGGAGATGCCGTGATTACGCGCCGCCAACTGTTGGCAGGCTCTGCTTCGCTCGGGCTGCTGGGTGCGCTCGCGGCTTGCGGTGACGACGACTCGGAGGCCAGTGGCACCGACGGCGTCGCCGGCACGCTCCGGCTCGGCCACTTCCCGAACCTCACCCACGCCACCGCGCTCGTCGGGATCCAGAACGGCCTGTTCACCAAGGCGCTCGGCAGCCAGACCAAGCTGGAGACCAAGCAGTTCAACGCCGGCCCGGCCGCGATCGAGCAGATCTTCGCCGAGGGTCTGGACGCGACTTACATCGGTCCCAACCCGACGGTGAACGCGTTCGCGAAGAGCAAGGGCGAGGTCATCCGGGTCATCGCCGGTGCCGCGTCCGGCGGTGTGGCCTTCGTCGTGAAGAAGGGCATCACCGAGGCCAACCTCAAGGGCAAGAAGATCGGCACGCCGCAGCTGGGCAACACCCAGGACGTCGCGCTGCGGTACTGGCTCAAGGAGAAGGGCCTGACCGCGACGAAGGACGGCGGCGGCGACGTCAAGATCCAGCCGCAGGAGAACGCCCAGATCCTGGAGAAGTTCACCGCCGGTCAGCTCGACGGCGCGTGGGTGCCGGAGCCGTGGGTGAGCCGCCTGGTCTCCGCAGGCGGCGAGATCCTGATCGACGAGCGCGACCTCTGGCCGGACAAGCGCTTCGTCATCACGAACCTGATCGTCCGCACCGAGTTCCTCAAGAAGTACCCGAAGACGGTCAAAGCGCTCCTGCAGGGACACGTCGACGCGAACGACTCGATCAAGAGCGACGCCGCCGGCGCGCAGAAGGCCGTGTCCGAGCAGATCGGCAAGCTCACCGGCAAGCCGCTCAAGCTCGACGTCATCACCAAGGCGTGGCCGACGCTGGAGTTCCTCAACGACCCGATCGCGTCCTCGCTAACCACCGGCGCGAAGCACGCCGAGGAGATCGGCCTGCTCGACAAGGTCGACCTGAACGGCCTCTACGACCTGAAGCTGCTCAACGAGGTGCTCGCCGCGAAGGGCGAGACCGCGGTGACACAGCCGTGACCGTCGCCGTCGATCTCCGTGGCGTCTCCAAGCGCTACCCGGGCGGAACGGTTGCGTTGTCCGGCGTCGACCTCGCAGTGCGGCCGGGTGAGTTCGTCTGCCTCGTCGGAGCGTCGGGCTGTGGCAAATCGACGCTCCTGAACCTGGTCGCCGGGCTCGACTCGGTGACCGACGGTTCGATCGAGGTCGACGGTGGACGGGCCGCGTTCATGTTCCAGGAGCCGGCGCTGTTCCCCTGGCTCAAGGTCGGACAGAACGTGGAAGTGCCGCTCAAGCTGCGCGGGGTGGGGCGGGCTTCGCGGCGAGCCAGGGCCCGGGAGCTGCTGGAGACCGTGCGGCTCGGCGACGTGGTGGACAAGCGTCCGCACGAGCTCTCCGGCGGGATGCGTCAGCGGGTGGCGCTGGCCCGCACCCTGGCGCACGACGCCGGGGTGCTGCTGATGGACGAGCCGTTCGCGGCCCTGGACGCGATGACGCGCGACGCGCTGCACGACGAGCTCGAGCGGGTGTGGCTGGAGCGCAACCTCACGGTGCTGTTCGTCACCCACAACGTGAGCGAGGCCGTGCGGCTCGGTGACCGGATCATCCTGCTGGCCAGCCGGCCCGGTCGGGTGATCGAGGAGTTCGAGGTCGAAGCGCCCCGGCCGCGGCGGCTGGATTCACCGGACGTCGCCGCGCTGGCCGGCCGGGTGACCGAGCGGTTGAAGGAAGAGGTGCGACGCCATGTCGGCTGATGTCTCCGCCGGCCGGACCGGCGGCGAGCCGGACGCGATAGCCGAGGAACTCGCCGGGCTCGACGCGCTGGAGGCCGCGCCGGAGCGCAGTGACCGCGGCCGACGTCTCTGGCGGAGCACCTGGCCGAAGGTGCTCGCGATCGCCATCGGGATCGCGGCCTGGCAGATCGTCGTGGAGACCGGATGGCGCCCGCGCAGCATCCTCGCGCCGCCGACCGAGGTGTTCCCGTCGCTGTGGGAGATGATCCAAACCGGCACGTTCTGGGGCCAGGTCGCCACGACGATGCAGCGGGCGATCCTCGGGTTCGCCGTCGCGGTCGCGATCGGTCTGGTCATCGGGTTCGCGGTGGCCCGATTCACGGTGCTGCGCGCGGCGTTCGGGTCGCTGATCACCGGTCTGCAGACGATGCCGTCGATCGCCTGGTTCCCGCTGGCGATCGTGCTGTTCCAGGGCGGCGACTCGGCGATCTTCTTCGTGATCGTGCTCGGCGCCGCGCCGTCGGTCGCCAACGGCGTCCTGGCCGGCGTCGACTACGTGCCGCCGTTGCTCGTCCGCGCCGGACGCAACATGGGCGCGAGCGGGTTCGGGTTGTACCGGACGGTCATCGGCCCGGCGTCGTTCCCGGCGATCCTGGCCGGACTCAAGCAGGGCTGGGCGTTCTCCTGGCGCAGCCTGATGGCCGGTGAGCTGATCGTCCCGATCGGCGAGGCCGGCGGGCTCGGCACCCTGCTCACGGTGACCCGTGAGTTGTCGGAGTACGCCCAGATGCTCGGCGTCATGATCGTCATCCTGATCATCGGGATCATCGCCGACGGCGTGTTCGGGTGGGCGAACAATTCGCTCCGGCGGCGCTGGGGACTGGACTCCGACCGCACCTGAGCAGTGCCGATCGCGCTGGGTAGCCGGAATCATTCCGGAGTGTTCCGGCAAATCCCATGCATTCGGTCGGGGGTGAGTGGGACGCGCGGCCCGCGAACCGGCATGATGGGTTGGTGCAGATATCGGCTCGGGCGGAGTACGCGGTACGCGCGATGTTGGCGCTGGCCGCGAACGATCCCACGACGTCAACTGCCCAGGCTCTCGCGGACGAACAGGGGCTACCGCGGAAGTTCCTCGAGGCAATCCTTTCCGACCTTCGTCGGGGTGGACTGGTGCGCAGCCAACGCGGCGCCGAAGGCGGGTACCGGCTGGCGCGTCCGTCCGACTCCATCGCCATCGGTGAAGTGCTCCGAGTGGTCGACGGACCGCTGGCCGGCGTCCGCGGTGAGCGGCCGGAAGCCGCGGTCTACGCGGGTGCGGCGCAGAACCTGCAGACCGTCTGGGTGGCGGTGCGTGCCGCGGTCCGCAACGTGCTGGACGAGGTGACGCTGGCCGACGTGTTGTCGGGCACCTTCCCGTCGCACGTGAGCGAGATGGTGGCGGCCCCGGGGGCGTGGGCGCCGCGCTGAGCGCTTTCAGGCTCCGGCGTGGTCGGCGCCGGCGAGCGCGTAAGCCGCCGCGGTCTCGACGGAACGCGGGCGCTCGACCGAGCCCTGCTCTTCCCATTCGATCCGCGCGGCCAGCTCCAGGTACCGGTCGACCTCGTACGCGCTGTCGATCGAGTTGCCGTACATGGTGACCTCCGCCGTTGGGGGTGTTCGTCGTCTGCGTCACACTTAACGGCCGCGAAAGTGCTCAAACGGGTTCGACCGGGTTGCGTACCGGTAGCAGTGATCTTTTGTCGTGAGGCGAACACTCGCTGCGTGCCCGCGACGAACGACGCGCACCGACGAACGGCGCACGCTGGTGGCAGCCGACGGGCCGGGGCCCACCCCGACCCGACGGTGCGTCAGGGGTGGCGCAGGGTCCGGCCTTGATGCCCGGGGCCGGACCCGGCTTCCTGTCGTACCCGGGTCCTACCGTGGCGAGATGCTGGTGGACGTCGAGGGTGATCTGCTCGAGACCCGCGCGGATGCGCTGGTCAACGCCGTCAACACGGTCGGCGTCATGGGCAAGGGAATCGCGCTGGACTTCAAGCGCGCGTTCCCGTCCAACTTCCGCGCCTACGCCGACTCCCGGTACGTGGTCAACTTCCCCACCAAGGCCCACTGGCGGAGCAAATCAACACTGGCCGACGTCGAAGCCGGCCTCCGCGACCTCCGCCGCGTCGTCCTCGAACTCGGCGTCCAGTCGGTCGCGGTTCCCGCACTGGGGTGCGGAAACGGCGGCTTGCCGTGGTCACGGGTCCGTCCGTTGATCGACGAGGCCCTGGGAGATCTCCCGGGCGTCGAGGTCCTGCTGTTCGCGCCCGGCAAGTAGGCGGGAAACGGCGAAGGCCTGGCACCCCGTCCGTGGGTCCGGGCTTTCTCGTACGGGTTGCTGCGGCCGCGCCTCGGCTCAGGTCGGGGCTGCCGCATCCGATGCCTCGATGGATCGACATCGCCGTCGGGGGAGGCAGTGGGCGCGGACGGGTGCCACCGGGCAGAAAATAGGCCAGGCCTTTTTCTCCGCGAATAAACTGCTAATCTCTACAAAGACAGCGCGGCCCGGCGCATCACTTGTCCAGAGCGCTCGCCGGGCCGCATCGCGCGAACGCCTCGTTCGCACTACTTGGAGGTTAACCCTTGACCACCCCGGCCAACACCGCGCCGCTCGACGTCTCCGACCTGCGCGGCCTGGACATCCCCTCGGGGATCAAGTTCCAGAAGCTCGCCTTCATGACCTACGCCGGGGTCATGAAGAAGGTGACCTTCCCGGTGACCTTCCAGGAGGTCGCGGAGCAGTTCACTTTCAACCGACTGCTCAACCGGCACGACTACGACCTCGACAGCACCGACGTGCCGGGCAACCGGGACATCACCGAGTCCCACTGGAAGAAGATCATCGAGGGGATCAAGTCGACCGACCGGCCCTACCTCGGAACGCTCACGGTGGCTCTCGACGAGCAGCACTGCCACATCGAGAGCCTGAAGAAGATCTCCGACTACGTCGAGCTGGTCATGGTGACCGTCTACGAGAACGCGCCGAACCCGCTGATCGAGGACGGTCAGCACCGCATCAAGATGGCCACGGAGCTGTGGCCGCTGGTCAAGAACGCGGTCGAGGGACACGACGCCGAGGTGCGTCACTTCCTGGAGAAGACGTCGCTCGAGATGACGGTTCTCCTCGAGGACGACGCCGATGCGCTGGGAACGATCTTCGTCCGGATGGGGTCGACGAAGCCGATCTCGCCGAACCTGATCGCGGTCATGGACCGGAGCACGATCCAGAACCGGCTCGGGCTCTACGTCACGCGGAACTCCCGGCTGCTCAGCGACCGGGTGTCCTACCTCTCGACCACGGCCTCGAAGAAGCTCGCCGCTGAGAAGGGGCGAAAGTTCGAGGACCTGTACCCCGCCGCCGCGGTTCGGTCCGCTGCCGCCTCAATGGCCGGTGTCGGTGTCCGCGACCGGTCGCCCGAGCAGCGCGAGAACATCCTCAAGGCGATCGTCGAGGAGAAGGCCCGGATCGAAGGGCTCGACGAGAACGGCGCGATCGACGCCATCGGCAAGGAAATCATCGCCACGCTCGACTACGCCTACGAGCGCATCCCGGGCTGGCGGCAGCTGCACGCCCGCACGATCGACGTCGCCCAGTTCAAGAAGCAGTACGTGCACTCGTCGGCGGCCGGACTGCACGTCATCGCGAACGTCATCGCGGCTGGGCGCTCACAGGGGCTCAGCCCGCACCTCGTCGTCGACGGGCTGGCGAAGCTGCCCTGGGACCGGACCGCCCTCCGCGCCGCGAAGGACGAGAACGGTCAGAAGGTCGAGGTGCACGAGTTCTTCGAGGGCACCCTGGCGTCCACGTCGTACGACACCAAGATCGGCGCGTGGCGTGCCGGTACCGGCGGTGCGACGCGGTCGAACTACGAACCGGCCATCGACAAGGTGCTCCGTCACCTGGCGAGCCAGGACAAGGCGCTCGCTGCGCTCGGTACCCGCCCGGCCGCGGTGGCGATCGGTCTCGTCAGCGACCGGCCCGGCCGGGGTCGCCCCCGTAAGGCGGGCTGACACCCCGGCTAGCACGAAGGCCCGGTCCATCCGTGGACCGGGCCTTTCGTTGTGCCTGGTCAGCCAGGCTGGCGGAGGATACGAGATTCGAACTCGTGAGGGGTTGCCCCCAACACGCTTTCCAAGCGTGCGCCCTAGGCCTCTAGGCGAATCCTCCGCCGGACAGGTTACCGGACGCGCGGCCGTGGTTCGTACGCCGGTGTCCCCGGCGCACAGCTCGCTCTTGCCCGGACCCGCCACGATCGGTGTCGACAAGGCCGATGACCCCAGGTCTCCGTCCGTGCTCGCTCGATGACACGATGACGCCGGCGGGCTTGGGCAGCCCGGGTAGCGCCCGGCAGTGGCAGGAGGACTCGTGGCGAGGGGCCAGCGGAGGCGGAACGAAAACGGCCGGTGGGTGCTGATCGGGGTCGCGGTCGTCGCGATTCTCGCGGCCGCGGCCACGGCGGTCGTCTTCTTGCGCAACGGGGACGACGACAAGAGCGGCACCGTCACGGCGAAGACCGAGTTGGGCACGGTCTACGCGCCCTACGTCTACGTCACGCTGGCCGACCGGCCGTCGCTCAGCGAGATCGCCCAGAAGACCGGTGCGAACGGCCTGCACCTCGGGTTCGCGATCACCAAGGGCGACGAGTGCGACCTCACCTGGGACGGCACGACCGCGCTCGACAAGTACCAGGACGAGATCGCCGCGGCGGTGAACAAGGGCATCGAGGTGATCGTGTCCACCGGCGGTGCCAGCGGAGGTGACGTCGCCCAGGCCTGTGGAGACGCCGAGACCACGCAGGAGCAGCTGCAGAAGCTGGTCGACCTCGGCGTCCGGTACCTGGACTTCGACGTCGAAGGCGAGGAACGGGTGGCCGACGCCGAGGCCAACGAGGTGCGCGCCAAGGCGATCCTCGCGCTGCAGCAGAAGAACCCCGACCTGAAGGTGTCGTTCACGCTCGCCGCGGCGTCGCCCACCGACGCGACCACGGCCGCCGGTGCGGCGAACACCGCCCCGTGGGTCGCGGCCGTCGACGCCGGCGTGGCGATCGACCGCATCAACCTGATGACGATGAACTTCGGTGGCACCGTCGCGCCCCAGGACATGGCGGCGGCGGCCACCGCGGCCGCCACCGGTCTGCACTCGCAGATCGAGACCATCCAGGGCATCGACTCCGCGGACGCCTGGGGCATGGTCGGTATCACGCCGATGATCGGTGTGAACGACCTCACCACCGAGACGTTCTCGCTGGACAACGCGAAGACCGTCACCGAGTTCGCGACCAAGAACAGCGTCGGGATGCTCAGCTACTGGTCGGCCGGGCGCGACACGCAATGCGGTGCCGACGTCACGAAGCAGCCGGTCGCGAACTGCAGCGGCGTCGACCAGGACGAGTACGCGTTCGCGTCGATCTTCCAGGGCGTGCTCCAGTGAGGGGCCGTCCCGGGTAGCCGACCCGCTACGGGTAGACTCCAACCCAGCCCCTCGTGCGGCGCGTAACCTGTGAACCTCCCCAGGGCCGGAAGGCAGCAAGGATAAGCGGGCTCTGGCGGGTGCACGAGGGGTCCTTCATTTGTCGGACCCGCGTGGGAGGCTTGCTCCGTGGCCAACCGCGCTCTCTACCGCAAGTACCGGCCTCGCACGTTTGCCGAGGTCATCGGTCAGGAACACGTCACCGCACCGCTCATCCAGGCGCTGAAGAACGGCAAGCTCAACCACGCCTACCTCTTCTCCGGCCCGCGCGGCTGCGGCAAGACGTCCAGTGCCCGGATTCTCGCCCGGTCGCTCAACTGCGTTAACGGTCCCACGCCGGATCCCTGCGGGGTCTGCGATTCCTGCCTCGCGCTGGCGCCCGACGGCCCGGGCTCGCTCGACGTCGTCGAGATCGACGCGGCCAGCCACGGCGGTGTGGACGACGCCCGTGATCTGCGCGAGCGCGCGTTCTTCGCGCCGGTCAACAGCCGGTTCAAGGTCTACGTGATCGACGAGGCCCACATGGTCTCGTCGCAGGGCTTCAACGCGCTGCTCAAGCTCGTCGAAGAGCCGCCCGATTTCGTCAAGTTCGTGTTCGCGACCACCGAACCCGACAAGGTGCTGCAGACCATCCGGTCGCGCACTCACCACTACCCGTTCCGGCTGATCCCACCGAGCACGATGGTCGGGCTGCTCGATCGCATCTGCACCGACGAGAAGGTGCAGATCGAGAAGAGCGTGCTGCCGCTCGTCGTCCGGGCCGGTGGTGGGTCGGCGCGTGATTCGCTGTCGATCCTCGACCAGCTGCTCGCCGGCGCCGGCACCGACGGCGTCACCTACCAGCACGCGGTCGCGCTGCTGGGGGTCACCGATTCGGGCCTGCTCGACGAGGCCACCGGCGCGCTGGCCGCCGACGACGGCGCCGCGCTCTACGGCGTCGTCGACCGGGTGGTCGAGGCCGGGCACGATCCCCGGCGGTTCGCGTCCGATCTGCTCGAGCGGCTCCGTGACCTGGTGATCCTCGCCACCGTGCCCGACGCCGCCGCGAAGGGCCTGGTCGACGCACCCGCCGACGAACTGGAGCGGATGACGCTCGTGGCCAACCAGCTCGGGGTGGCCACCGCGTCCCGGATGGCCGACGTCGTGCACAACGGGCTGGTCGAGATGCGTGGCACCACGTCGCCGCGGCTGCTGCTCGAGCTCGTCTGCGCGCGGATGATCCTGCCGGCCGCCGACGAGAGCCACGCCGCGTTGCTGCAGCGGCTCGAGCGCCTGGAGCGGCGGCTCGCGATCGGGGCCGAGGGTGGATTCCCGCCGGCGGCGGTGGCCACGGTTCGCGCCCCGATGCCGACGTCGGGTGAGTCGGCGCCGGTCGCTGAGCCTCCGCGTCCCACGCCGCCCCCGGTCACGCCACCGCGGCCCGCCGCGGAGAGCGGCTCGGCGCCGATGGCGGTGGTGCCCACGCAGACTCCGGCTCCGATCTCCCGGCCCGCCCCGGCTGCTCCTGGCGCGGGTGAGGCGGTCGCCGATGCGGTGTCGGCCAGCCCGGTGTCGCCGGCTCCGGCGGCGGCTCCGGTGTCCGGTGGCCCGGCGGCTGGTTCGGTCTCGGCCGGTTCGGGGCCCGGTGGCCACGCCGCTGCCGGTGGCCCAGCGGCAAGTGGCCCAGCGGCAAGTGGCCCGGCGGCAAGTGGCCCGGCGGCTGGTGGCTCGGCGGCTGGTGGCTCGGCGGCTGGTGGCTCCGCGGTTGCGGCCGGTCCCGCGGCGGGCTCGGCGGGTGGCCCCGCGGTGGCGGCGAGCCAGCCCGCGCCGGCTAGTCAGCCGGTAGCAGCGAGCCGGCCGGTAGCAGCGGGCCAGCCGGTGGCGCCGCACGGGGCGGCTCCGCGGCCCGGGGTGGCCGGGCCGGCGGTCGCGGCTGCGGCGGCGGCCACCAGCGGGATGGATGCGGCGCAGGTGCGTCAGGTCTGGCCGCAGATCGTCGACCAGACCAAACAGCACAGCCGCATGGTCTGGGCGCTCGTGCAGAACGCCACCCCGCGCGAGGTGCGGGGGGACGAACTCGTCGTCGGGGTGAAGCACCAGGGTGAGGTGCGGCGCCTGTCGGACGACAAGTGCACATCGGTGCTGCAGAAGGTGCTGCTCGACGTGCTCGGGGTGCGGTGGCGGATCAAGGCCGAGGTCGACGGTGGCTCCGGTGGGGGTGGCGCTGGTCGGCGCGGGCCCGCTCCGCCGCCGGGGCCGGTACCGATGCCGGCGATGCCGCCGATGCCCACCGCTGCGTCCGCGCCCGCGGGTGCGTCCGGCGGTAGCGACTGGCCGACGATCGCTCCGGTCGGCGGCCAGCCCGTGGCCCCCGCGTCGAACGCCCCGACGAGCGCCTCTCCCGCCACACACGGCTCCGGCGACACCGGCTACGGCGCCGGCGGCGCCGCGCCCGGCGGTTCCGCGCCCGCTGGTTCCGCGCCCGGCGGTTACGGCACCGGTGGCTCCGCACCGGGCGGCTCCGCCTACGGCCCCAACGGCTCCGGCCAAAGCGGCTATGGCCAAAGCGGCTATGGCCAAAGCGCCTCCGGTCAGAGCGGCGCCGGCCAGAGCGGCTATGGCCAAAGCGGCTACGGCGGTCCGGCCGGTGGTCACGGCGGTCCGGCCGGTGGTCACGGCGGCTCCGGTGCCACCGCCCCGGCCTCCCGCGGCGCGAACACCCCGCCCAGAGGCTCGGTCGGCGTCATGGTCGAGGACGACGACGTGCCGCTCCCGCCGGAACCCAGCGACCCCATGTACGACGGGTTCGACCCCGGCGACGAGCCGCTCGACGACGAGGACGAGGCCGGCACCGCGAAGGCCGTCGACTCCGAGAAGGACGCCATCGCGCTGCTCGAACAGCACCTGGGTGCGCGTCAGATCGACTGAAGTACGGGGCCGCTGGCCCCAGCAAGTAGTCTGGAAAACGTCGTCCGTCGCCGAAGAGGGAGTCCGTCGTGCAACCCGGTGGTCAGCTCGACATGCAGGCGATTCTCGCCCAGGCGCAGCAGATGCAGCAGCACATCATGGAAGCCCAGGCCCAGCTGGCCGAGGCCGAGTTCACCGGCGTCGCCGGTGGCGGCCTGGTCACCGCGACCGTGACGGGCACCGGTGAGCTCACCGGGCTGGCCATCCAGCCCGCCGCGGTCGACCCGGAGGACACCGAGACCCTCGCCGACCTGGTGGTCGCGGCGGTCCGGGCCGCCAACGCCGAGGCGCAGAAAGCCGCCGCCGATTCGATGGGGCCGTTGGCGGGCGGGTTGCCCGGCCTGCCCGGCCTGGGGATGTAGAGGTACCCGTTGTACGAAGGGGCCGTTCAGGACCTCATCGACGAGCTGGGTCGGCTGCCCGGCGTCGGCCCGAAGAGCGCCCAGCGGATCGCGTTCCACATCCTCAACGCCGACCCGGTCGACGTGAAGCGGCTCGCCGAGGTGCTCAACCGGGTCAAAGTGGAGGTCCGGTTCTGCCGGATCTGCTTCAACATCGCCGAGTCCGACGAGTGTCGGGTGTGTCGTGACGCGCGCCGGGGCGACGACGTGATCTGCGTCGTCGAGGAGCCGAAGGACGTCGTCGCGGTCGAGCGCACCCGCGAGTTCCGCGGGAAGTACCACGTGCTCGGCGGCGCGATCAATCCGCTCGAGGGTGTCGGGCCCGATCAGCTGCGCATCCGGGAGCTGATGACGCGGCTGCAGTCGGGGTTGGTCAAGGAGCTGATCCTGGCGACCGACCCGAACACCGAGGGTGAGGCGACGGCGACGTACCTGGCGCTGCTCGTCAAGCCGATGGGTCTGCGCGTGACGCGGCTCGCCAGCGGCCTGCCGGTCGGCGGTGACCTCGAGTACGCCGACGAGGTCACTCTGGGTCGCGCGTTCTCCGGTCGTCGTTCGCTCGACATCTGACGACATTCCAACGAGCGACCGCTCGAATCGCCCACTCGGCTCGTACTGGCAGGTGCCTACCACGAGCGGAGAAATGCGACTCTCGGTGACGGAACCGTTCCAGATGGATTTGCGACCTGCGCAGTTGCACGCGTCACGTCAAGGATAAGTTCCGCTGTTGCCAATACGTGACATTACGAGGCAGGCACAACCATCCTCGATGCTCCTTTTCGACGGTAGCGTCCCCGCACGTCAAAGGATGTTGAGGGAGGGTTACGTGTACCGAGTCCGACGGGCACTCGCCGCCGCAGTGAGCGTGGGCTTAGCGGTCTCGCTGGCGGCTTGTGCGGACAGCGAGCGAGGTGAAGGCGGGGACGGCAAGAGCGATGCCACCCTGACCATCGCCGGAACCGGGAAGCCGAAAAACTTCGACCCGATCTTCAACGACGACGGCGAAAGCTTCCGGCCGGCTCGTCAGATCTACGACACGCTGATCCAGAACAAGGCGGGCTCCGCCGAGCTGGAGCCGGCGTTGGCGACGAAGTGGGACGTCAGCCCGGACGGTAAGCAGATCACCTTCACTCTCCGCGAGGGTGTGAAGTTCCAGGACGGCACGGACTTCAACGCCGAGGCCGCCTGCTTCAACCTGGACCGCTGGTTCAACATGAAGGGCGCTGCCGCCCAGAGCCAGATGATCTACTACACGGACGTTTTCGGCGGCTTCGCCAAGAACGAGACCGACGCCGCCGGCGACCCGTACTACAAGAGCTGCCAGGCGACGAACCCGACGACCGCGGTCATGAGCCTGAACAAGTTCCGGGGCGCTCTCCCCGCGGCTCTCACGCTCACCGCGTTCTCGATCTCCAGCCCCACCGCGCTGAAGAAGTACGACGCGGACAAGGTCACGCAGTCCGGCGACAGCTTCACCTACGCCGCCTACGCGACCGAGCACCCGGTCGGCACCGGCCCGTACAAGTTCCAGTCGTACGACGCCTCGAACGGCACCACGACGCTGGTCCGCAACGAGGACTACTGGGGCGAGAAGGCCAAGACGGCCAAGCTCGTCATCCGCACCATCGAGCAGGAGTCCGCGCGTAAGCAGGAGCTCGAGTCCGGTGCGGTCGACATCATCGACTTCCCGGCCGCGCAGGACTGGAAGGCGCTCGAGGGCAAGGGCATGAAGGTCGAGGTCCGCCCGGCGTTCAACGTCCTCTACCTCGGTATGAACGAGAAGAACCCGAAGCTGAAGGACCTCCGGGTCCGGCAGGCCATCGCCTACGCGGTCAACCGCGAGCAGCTGGTGAAGACCAAGCTGCCCGAGGGTGCCGAGGTGGCCAAGGAGTTCATGCCCAAGACGCTCACCGGGTACGCCGACGACGTCACCGAGTACAAGTACGACCCGGCCAAGGCCAAGCAGCTGCTCGCCGCCGCCGGTGCGTCGAACCTGTCGCTGAAGTTCTACTACCCGACCGAGGTCACCCGGCCCTACATGCCGGACCCCAAGGCGATCTACACCTCGATCGCCGCGGACCTGACCGCGGTGGGCATCAAGGTCGAGCCGGTCGCTCGCCCGTGGAACGGTGGCTACAAGGACGACATCCAGCAGGCCGGTAAGCACGACCTGCACCTGCTCGGCTGGACCGGCGACTTCAACGACGCCTACAACTTCGTCGGTACGTTCTTCGGCCGGGAGAAGCCGGAGTTCGGCTTCACCGACAAGACCGCGTTCGCCGCGATCGCGGCCGCGGACGCCGAGCCGGACGCCACGAAGCGCGAGGAGGCCTACAAGCAGGTCAACCGTGACCTGCTGGGCAAGTACCTGCCGGCGCTGCCCATCTCGCACTCGCCGCCGGCGATCGCGACCGCGGGCAACATCGACGGTCTCGTCGCGAGCCCGCTGACCGACGAGCGGTTCTACACGGTCTCGAAGAGCTGAGTTCCATCGTCCCCCGGGTCGGGTGTGGGCTGATCCAGCCCGACTCGGGGGACGCTCCCGTTTAAGGACCTAAATGCTTCGGTACGTCGTGCGCCGATTGGTCGGCGTTATCCCGACGCTGTTCGTGCTGTCGTTCCTGCTCTACATCTGGCTGCGTTCGCTGCCGGGCGGGCCGGCGACAGCACTCCTCGGCGACAAGGCCACCCCGGAGAAGATCGCTTCTCTGAACCACACGCTGGGGCTGGATCAGCCCATCTGGGTTCAGTACGCCAAGTTCATCGGGCGCGTGTTCACCGGTGACTTCGGGTCGTCGCTGGCCAGTTCGCGCCCGGTGGGCGCCGAGCTCGCCGACGCGCTGCCGGCCACGATCGAGCTGAGCTTCGCCGCGCTGCTGTTCGCGGTGGCGCTGGGTATCCCGCTGGGTTATCTGTCGGCCAAGCTCCGCGGTGGCTTCTTCGACAACGCGACGGTGATCGCGACGTTGATCGGCGTCGCCGTGCCGGTGTTCTTCCTCGGCTACATGCTCAAGTCGTGGTTCGCGGTGGACCTGGGCTGGCTGCCGCCGTCCGGGCGGGTCACCGCCGGCCTCGATCAGACGAGAATCACCGGCTTCCTCATCCTCGACGGGATCATGACCCGCGAGTGGGACGTCGTCTGGGATGCGCTCAAGCACCTGATCCTGCCGGCGATCACGCTGGGCACGATCCCGCTGGCGGTCATCGTCCGGATCACCCGCGCCTCCGTGCTGGACGTCCTGAACGAGGACTACGTCCGCACCGCCGAGGCGAAGGGCCTCCGGTCACGCACGATCCGTAACCGGCACGTGCTGCGTAACGGTCTGCTGCCGGTGTCGACGACGATCGGTCTGCAGGCCGGCCTGCTGCTCGCGGGCGCGGTGCTCACCGAGAAGGTGTTCGTCTGGGGCGGGATCGGCTCGCTGCTCGCCGAAGGCATCGAGAAACGTGACTACCCGCGGTTGCAGGCGCTGATCCTCGTCGCCGCGTTGACGTACGTGCTGGTCAACCTGCTGGTCGACCTCTCCTACGCACTGATCGACCCCCGGGTGCGTGTGCGATGACGAGTCTGCTGACCCGCAAGAAGGACCGCATCGACGAGCTCGCCGAGCACGGCGACAGCCTCAGCCGGGACGCGTTCCGCCGGCTCTCACGCAACCCGGTGGCGATCCTGGGCGCGGTGATCGTGCTCCTGTTCGTCCTGGTCGCGATCTTCGCTCCGCTGCTGGCGCCGAAGGACCCCTACGTCCGCTACCTGATCGACGAGGTGCGCCAGAACTCGCCGCTGCCGGCGCGGGACGGGTTCCCGCTCGGCGCCGACCAGAACGGCCGGGACGTGCTCAGCCGCCTGATCGTCGGCGCACGTCAGTCGCTGATCGTCGGTGTCGTGGCCACGCTGGCCGGGCTGATCATCGGCATGCTGCTCGGTGGCGTCGCCGGTGCGGTCGGCGGCTGGGTCGACACCGTGCTGATGCGTTTCGTCGACATCCTGCTGTCGGTGCCGAGCCTGCTGCTCGCGATCTCGATCGCCGCGGTCTTCAAGAGCGCCAACCAGTGGACGGTCATCGCCGCGGTCTCGATCGTGTCGGTGCCGATCTTCGCGCGGTTGTTGCGCGGCGCGATGCTGGCCCAACGACATGCCGACCACGTGCTGGCCGCCAGAGCGCTCGGCGTCCCGGAACGGTCGATCGTGTTGCGGCACATGCTGCCCAACTCGCTGTCCTCGGTGATCGTCCAGGCCACGCTGACGCTGGCCACCTCGATCATCGACGCCGCCGCGCTGTCGTTCCTGGGCCTCGGCGACGCCGACCCCAACCGCGCCGAGTGGGGCGCGATGCTGGGTGACGCCCAGACCTACTTCGACATCCAGCCGTCGTTGGCGATCTGGCCGGCGCTCTGCATCATCGTGGTAGCGCTCGGCTTCACCCTGTTCGGTGAGTCGCTCCGTGAGGCTCTCGATCCCAAGAACCGGCGGTAACTCCATGGCTCTCCTCGAGGTCAAGGACCTGACCGTCACGTTCGGACGCCGCGGCGAAAAGCCCGTGCGTGCCGTCGACGGTGTCAGTTTCAGCGTCGAACCGGGCCAGACCGTCGGCCTGGTCGGCGAGTCCGGCTGCGGTAAGTCGGTCACGTCGCTGGCGATCATGGGCCTGCTGCCCAAGCGCGGTGTCGAGGTCGGCGGATCGGCCCAGTTCGAAGACGTCGACCTGTTGAAGTTGTCGACGAACCAGATGCGCGACCGGCGCGGCCGCGACATCGGAATGGTCTTCCAGGACCCGCTGAGCTCGCTCAACCCGGTGCTGCCGATCGGCAAGCAGGTCACCGAGGTGCTCGAGCGGCACCGCAAGATGCACAAGGGCGAGGCGAAGGCCGAGGCCACCGACCTGCTCACCGCGGTCGGCATCCCCGACCCGCAGCGGCGCCTCAAGGACTACCCGCACCACCTGTCCGGCGGTATGCGTCAGCGCGCGTTGATCGCGATCGCGCTCGCCTGTCGTCCGCGTCTGCTGATCGCGGACGAGCCGACCACGGCGCTGGACGTCACCGTGCAGGCCCAGATCCTGGCTCTGCTCGAGCGTCTGGTCGACGAGGTCGGCAGCGCGTTGATCCTGATCACGCACGACCTCGGGGTGGTCGCCGGGCTCTGCGACACGGTGAACGTGCTGTACGCGGGCAAGGTCGTCGAGAACACCGACCGGTACCGGCTGTTCGCCCAGCCCCGGCACCCCTACACGTCGGGCCTGCTCGGGTCGGTGCCGCGGCTGGACGCCCCCCGGGGCCAGGCGCTCACCCCGATCCGCGGTTCGGTGGCCGACGCGCTGCCGTGGGCGGAGGGATGCGCGTTCGCTCCGCGCTGCGACAACAAGATCGACACCTGCGTGTCGTCGACGCCCCAGCTGGAGCCGGACGCCGAGAGCCGTCGGCTGCTGCGGTGCTTCAACCCGGTCGAGAAGCCGGCCGTCGTCGAGGAGGTAACTCAGTGAGCGTCCTTCTAGACGTCAAAGACCTGCAGGTGCACTTCCCGATCAAGCGCGGAGTGTTCTTCGACCGCACGGTGGGGCACGTGCACGCCGTGGACGGTGTCTCGCTGTCGATCGAGCGTGGTGAGACCTACGGCCTGGTCGGCGAGTCCGGCTGCGGCAAGACGACGTTCGGCCGGGGTCTGCTCCGGCTGGTCGAGCCCACCGGCGGTTCCGCGCTGTTCGAGGGCGAGGACCTCCGGGAGCTGAAGGGCGAAGAGCTGCGCAAGGCGCGGCGTCGCATGCAGATGGTCTTCCAGGACCCGCTGTCCAGCCTGGACCCGCGGCAGAACGTCGAGTCGACGCTGTCGGAGGGGCTCAAGGCGCACGGTCTGTGGGGCAAGGACAGCCACCAGACCCTCAAGGAGATCCTGGACGCCGTCGGTCTGCCGGCCAGCGCGCTCCGGCGGTACCCGCACGAATTCTCCGGCGGTCAGCGTCAGCGCATCGGTATCGCGCGGGCCCTGGTGCTCAAGCCCGACCTGATCGTCGCCGACGAGCCGGTCTCCGCGCTCGACGTGTCGGTGCAGGCGCAGGTGCTCAACCTCCTGGAGGACCTCCAGGAGCGCTACGGCCTCACCTACCTGCTGATCGCGCACGACCTCGCGGTCGTGCGGCACACGTCCGACCGGGTCGGCGTGATGTACCTCGGTGGCCTGGTCGAAGAGGCGACGAGCACCGAGCTGTACGAGGAGCCGCTGCACCCGTACACCAAGACGTTGTTGTCCGCGGTGCCGGTGCCGGACCCGCTGGTGGAGGACAACCGGCAGCAGATCCTGCTCGCCGGTGACCTGCCGTCGCCGGCGAACCCGCCGAGCGGCTGCCGGTTCCACACCCGGTGCCCGTGGCGCCAGGAGACGCGCTGCGACACCGAGCGCCCGGAGATGCGCGAGCTCGGCCCGGGGCACCGGGTGGCGTGCCACTGGGCGGAGGACATCCGCGACGGCAAGATCCAGCCGCACGAGGTGCGTCCGGAGCTCGTCGAGGCGTCCGAGGCGCTGGGCGCGTCGAGCGTCCAGACGGTGACGGCGGAGATCGCCGGCACCCTCCCGCCCGGCCACTGACCGGTGGGGCGCCCGGGTGGCCGGGCGCCCCACCGTCAGTTGGTGGTCAGGGCCAGGTAGCCGTCCTCGAGCGCCGGGTCGACCGGCCGGGCCCCGGGGCCCGGGGCGTCGGCCGCCACGACCCGGTACCGCATGCCGTTCTCGTGCGGCAACGCGGACACGACCGTGCCCTCGGTCGGGGGCGGCCCGTCGGTGACGACCGACCAGACCCGGCCGTCGGCCCGGCGGACCAGTTCGTCGGCCGTGCCGCGGAAGATGAGCCGCCCCTTCGCCAGCACCGCCACCTCCCGGCAGGTCTGCGCGATGTCGTCGACGATGTGGGTGCTCAGCAGCACGGTGCGCCGGCCGGCGAACTGGGACAGCAGCGTCCGGAAGCGGATCCGCTCCTCCGGGTCGAGTCCCGCCGTCGGTTCGTCCACGATCAGCAGCTGCGGGTCGGCGAGCAGCGCCTGCGCGATCCCGACGCGTTGACGCATGCCACCGGAGAAACCGCGGAGCCTGCGGTCGGCGTGCGGGGTCAGCGCGACGACCTCGAGCAGCTCCCCGACGCGTCGCCGCCGCACCGCACGGTCGTCCATGCCCTTGAGCAGCGCCACGTAGTCGAGGAACTGCCGGGCCGTCAGATCCGGGTAGACGCCCAGGTCCTGCGGCAGGTAGCCGAGCTCACGCTGCACGGCGGTGCGCCCGGCACCGGTCGCGAGGTCGTGGCCGCCCACCGTCACCCGGCCGGACGACGGCCGCACGACACCGGCCAGGATGCGCATCAGCGTGGTCTTGCCGGCCCCGTTCGCGCCGAGCAGCCCGAACATCCCGGTGGGGACGGTCAGGTCGAGCCCGTCGAGCGCGGCGACGCCGCCTCGGTAGGTCTTGGTCAGACCGGAGATCTCGATCCGCACGACGAACTCCCTTCAACGAGCCCGGCGGACGCGGAGCGCGTGACCGCAGGCGAGGACGGCGACCGCGAGTGCCAGCAGCACGCCGATGGACAGCACCGCGACCGCAGGCGTCGGGTCGGGCCGGAGAAAGTTCAGCGTCGCGCCGGACACCGGGCCGGCCAGCGTGTCCTCCCCGTCGATGCCGCGGAAGTGCAGCAGCGCGGTGAGCGCGTAACCGCCGAGCGGGTGGACGAGGGTGCCGGAGAGCGTCGGCATCGTGTCCGGGGGCACGACGTTGCCCCAGAGCCAGTAGCCGACGAACAGCACCCGGAACAGCGGGGCCGGCACGACGAGCGGCCCGGCCAGCGCGAGAGCGGCCACGAACAGCAGCCCCGGCACGAACACCACGACGAAGGCGACGAGCGCCCACCCGATCGCGCCCGGCCCGCCGCTGTCGACCGCGTAGGCGAGTGCGAAGCCGAGATAGGCGACCAGGATCGGGACGGCGGTCGCGGCGCCCGCGCCCAGGTACTTGCCGAGCAGACGGGCCCGCGGCTCGGCCGGGGTGGCGTCCAGGATCGACGCCACGCGCAGCCGGTCGTCGCGCACCAGCCGGTCGGCGAGCAGGCACCCGAACCCGATCGCGAGCAGCCCGTGGAGCTGCACGGCCAGGCCGACCACGGCGGTACGCGCCTCGGGCGGCCGCTCGGCCGGGTCGAACAGATCACGCAGCAGACTGCCGCCGATCAGCACGAACAGCACCAGGGTCAGCGCGGGCACGATCCACACCGAGCGTTTCCGGACCTGCATGCGGAACTCGTAACGCAGACTCGCCGCGAACGCGCCGGTCATTCGTCCTCCTCGCCGATGAGACGCTCCGCGCGGCCCAGCACGACCAGCGCGAGCGCGATCAGTGCGGCGGCCGCGCCGAGCAGGGTCAGCCGGTTGGCGGTCCAGTCGTCCGGCGCCGCGCCGCGGGTCGTCGCGAACAGGTAGAGGAGCCGGCCCGCCCGGTGCTCCTGGGCCGCGCCCGCGAAGAACTGCTGGATCGCCCAGATCGTGGTCACCAGCGCGCCGGCGGCTGCCGGGCTGCGGAACACCGCGGCGGCGGCGAAACCGAGCGCGCTCAGCCCGAGCGTCGGCGCCACCCAGGTGAGCTGTCCGACCAGCGCCCCGTGGTTGGCCGGCCATCGCGCCCACCAGCCGGTCCCGATCAGCACGGCAGCGGTCGGCACGGCGAACGCCGCCGCCCAGCCCAGCGTCACGCCCAGTCGCCGCAGCAGCGTGACCCGGTACGACGTGGGCGAGGTCAGCTGCAGCTCCACCGCCGGATCCCGGCCGACGAGCGAGGCGCAGGCGACACCGGCCGCGAGCGGGATCGCCATCTCGAGCGTGCCCAGCAGGATGCGTGCCGTCGTGGTGTCGCTCGGCATCGGGTTTGCCAGCGCGGCCGCGATGCCGACGGCGACGGCGATCGGTGGCCCGAGGAGCGCGGACCAGCCGGCCCGGCGCACCTCGTACTGCCAGAGGGTCAGTGGTTTCACAACGGGTGGGTAGCGCGGTGGTCGCGGTGAGGTTCACTGCGTCCGGCGAGGAGCACCGCCGCGATCGCGAGCGCGGCGCTGAGCGCCAGTACGGGTGCGTTCGTCGACCAGGCCGGCACGATCACCCGCGCCGGCCAGGCGTCCGCGGTGAGGACGCTGACGGCCAGTACCCGCACGGCCCAGAGCCCGGCGGCCACACCGAGGGCGACGTCCGGGCCGAAGCGGACCGCGACGAGCAGGCTCAGCGCGGTCAACAGCATCATCGGGCCGAGCCAGGCGCTGACGAGCGTGTTCAGGTCGGCGGTGCCGGCGGCGCCGGAGACGGTCAGGACGGCCGACGCGGCCAGCGCGAGCACCAGGTCGTAGCCGACGACGAGCGCGAGGCGGACGAGGAGCAGGAGCCGCTCGGACGTCGGGGTGGCGGCGACCAGTTCGGCGACCGGGTCGCGGGCGGAGCGGTACGTGCCGCTGACCCCGGCGGCGGCGACGATCGGGGCGATCAGGGCGAGCGCCACGTCGGCGATCCGCTCGGGGCCGCCGAGGTCGGCTTGGACCAGCACGACGGCGACACCGACCGCCATCACGAGCGCGGAGGCGATCGGCACGGCGAGCCGGATCAGCCGGGCCTCGGCGCCGAGCAGCCCGGCGAGGTGCCGCAGCCGCCGGGTCGGCGTCCCACCGCGAGGCCGCCCGACCGGCTCCTCGAGCGTACTGCGGGCCAACACCTCACGCACCATCCGTCCGGCCTCCGGCGCGCGCGGGGCCGCGCCGGGGACCGGTGGCGCGGCGGCGGCGAGGGCCTGCCAGGTCGACAGGTCGGCGCGGCAGCGGGGGCAGCCCAGCAGGTGGGCGTCGACCCGGGCGCGATCGGCCGCGGGCAGGGAGCCGGCGGCGTAGGCGGGGAGCAACTCGTTCATTCGGGCACCTCCTGGGCGGCGAGCGCCGCGGCGACGGCGGCCCTGGCGTGGAACAGCCGGCTCTTCACGGTGCCGACGGGGATCCCGAGCACCTCGGCGACGTCCGCGAGCGGTAGCCCGGCCACGAAGACCAGCGCGATCACGTCGCGGTGATGGCCGGGGAGCCGGTCGATCGCCGCGGCCACCGGCGTGCCACCGGCCGCCGCGATCGCCAACTCCTCGGGGCCGGTGCTCACGTCGGGCCGGTCGCTCATCTCCGCGGGCGGCGGCCCGGCCCGCAGGCGGAGCCGGTTGTGCGCCTGCCGCCGGGCGATGCCGAAGAGCCACGTCGTCACCCGCGCGCGGCCCTCGAACGAGCCGGCCGACCGCCAGACGGCGAGCATCGTGTCCTGCAGGATCTCCTCGGCGACCATCCGGTCACCGGCGAGCCGGTGGAGGTACCCGAACAGCGCGCCGGAGTGCCGCTCGTAGAGCAGCCGCAACGCGGTCGCGTCGCCGGCGGCGATCGACCGGAGTAACTCGGTGTCGCTCCCCACCCGCTCACCTCCTCCCGGAAGTGGGTAGCGGTCACACCCGCGAATGGTTCAGCGAATCGGGGGGTACTCGCCGGTAACATCGGGACGGAGGCGAGGAGCCCAGGATGAGCGATCCGGCAGAGCTTCGACGCGTGTTCGACGGACAGTGGGCCGAGGTCCGCGAGGAGGCCCGCAAGGCACTCCGGCGGCCCGAGTTCGGGCTCGCCGGTGACCTCGACCGGGACGCCCACCGTCAGCGCGTCTGGGAGCTGCTCCAGCAGCTCGCCACGGTCGGGCACTCCCGGCTCGGCTTCCCGACGCGCTACGGCGGCCTGGGGGACACGGGCGGGTCGGTCGCGTCGTTCGAGATGCTCGGTTACGGCGACCTGAGCCTGATGGTGAAGTCCGGCGTGCAGTGGGGGCTGTTCGGCGGCGCGATCCAGGCACTGGGCACCGAGCGGCACCACGAGCGGTACCTCCCGGCGGTCATGAGCCTGGAGCTGCCCGGCTGCTTCGCGATGACCGAGACCGGCCACGGCTCCGACGTCCAGCACCTGCGCACCACCGCCACCTACGACCCGCAGGCCCGGGAGTTCGTCGTCGAGACCCCGCACGAGGCCGCGCGCAAGGACTACATCGGCGGCGCCGCCCGTGACGCCCGGCTGGCCGTCGTGTTCGCCCAGCTCGTCACCACCGAGAACCACGGGGTCCACGCGTTCCTGGTGCCGATCCGGGACCAGGACGGCAACCCGTGCCCGGGTGTCCGGATCGGCGACTGCGGCGGCAAAGCCGGCCTGGACGGCGTCGACAACGGGCGGCTCTGGTTCGACCGGGTGCGGATCCCGCGGGAGAACCTGCTCAACCGCTACGGCGACGTCGCGGAGGACGGCACGTACTCCAGCCCGATCGAGAACCCCGGCCGTCGGTTCTTCACGATGCTCGGCACGCTGGTGCGTGGCCGGGTGAGCGTCGCCGGGGGAGCCGGTAGCGCCACCCAGACCGCGCTGGCGATCGCCGTCCGGTACGGCGACGTGCGGCGGCAGTTCGCCGCACCGGGCCGGGACCGCGAGGTGGCGCTGCTCGACTACCTCGCCCACCAGCGTGCGCTGCTGCCCGCGCTCGCGAAGACGTACGCGCTGCGGTTCGCGCAGGAAGATCTCGTGCGCACCCTGCACGAGCTCCAGCCGGCCGACGGCCTCGCGGACGGGAACGCGCCCGACGGCGTCGAGCAGCGGGAGTTGGAGGCCCGCGCGGCGGGCTTGAAAGCGGTGGCGACCTGGCACGCGTCGGCGACGATCCAGGCGTGCCGGGAGGCCTGCGGCGGCGCCGGTTACCTCACCGAGAACCGGTTGCCGCAGCTGC
Organism: Cryptosporangium japonicum; assembly: GCF_039524755.1. Classification (NCBI taxonomy): domain Bacteria; kingdom Bacillati; phylum Actinomycetota; class Actinomycetes; order Cryptosporangiales; family Cryptosporangiaceae; genus Cryptosporangium; species Cryptosporangium japonicum. The sequence continues at coordinate 223,578 of NZ_BAAAGX010000023.1, read as the reverse complement.
GTGCCGACACCGACGTGTTCACCACGTTCGAGGGTGACAACCGGGTGCTGTTGCAGCTGGTCGCCAAGGGCCTGCTCACCGGCTACCGCGACCAGCTCGGTGATCTGGACGCGCTGGGCATGGTGCGCTTCCTCGCCGATCAGGTGTGGGACGCGGTCACCGAGCGGACGTCGGTGCTGCGTCGTTTCGGCGAGGGCGACCTGCGTGACCACGAGTGGCACCTGGCGCTGTTCGAGGACCGGGAGAAGCACGTCCTGGAAGGACTCGCGAAGCGGCTCCGCAAGGCCGGCGAACCGGACGCGGACGCGTTCGCGGTGTTCAACGACGCGCAGGACCACGTGCTGCGGCTGGCCCGTGTGCACGTCGAGCGGGTGCTGCTGGAAGCCTTCGTGGTTCCGGACGTGAGTGACGACCTGCGCGAGCTGCTGGAGCGTGTCCGGGCGCTGTACGCACTCTCCACGATCGAGGCCGACCTGGCCTGGTTCCTCGGGCACGGCCGGATGACGCCGAGCCGGGCCAAGCGCGTCACGAGCACGGTCAACGAGCTCTGCCGTGAGCTTCGTCCGCACGCGTCGTTCCTGGTCGACGGCTTCGGCATTCCGGAGGACTGGCTGGACGCCCCGATCGCGCAGGGCGAGGAGCAGCGGCGCCAGGACGCCATGTACTCCCACGACGAAACGGTCGCGGTGGGGTGAGAAGATCCCGATCGTGACCGAGCGGGGCGCGATCGCCGAAGTTTGCCAGCGGATGGTCGCCGACCGTCTGGTCGTCGGAACGGCCGGGAACGTGTCCTCCCGGGACGGGGACGTCGTCGCGGTGACGCCGACCGGCGTGCCGTACGCCTCGCTGTGCCCGGAAGACGTCGGGCTGTACGCACTGGACGGCACCCCGGTGGACGCGCGGCTCAAGCCCACCAGCGAGCTCCCGCTGCACCTCGCGATCTACGCGGCGCGCCCGGACGTCGGCGCGGTCGTGCACACGCACTCGACGGCGGCCACGGCCCTGTCGTGCCTGGTGCCGCAGATCCCGGCCGTGCACTACTACCTGGGGCTGTTCGGCGGGTCGCCCCGGGTGGCGCCCTACGTCGAGTACGGCACCGACGCGCTGGCGGCCGGTACCGTCAGCGCGCTCGAGGACCGCACGGCGTGCCTGCTGGGTAACCACGGCGCGGTAGCGGTCGGGAAGTCGCTGTCGGAGGCGTACGAGCGAGCCGTCTACCTGGAATGGGTTTGCGAGGTCGCGCTGCGGGTGTTGTCCTCGGGGATGATTCCGCGCTTGTTGGACGGCGTGGAGCTGGATGACGCCACCGCGCGTCTCGCGACCTACGGACAGCGATGACTTACACCCGAACGTACGTGGAAATGACCTCGCCCGCCGAGCTGCGGCCGGGGCGCGAGGCCGACGGCGTGGCGCTGCTGCCGATCTCCGACCGCCCCGAGCTGGTCCGGGAACTGGCCGTCCGGATCGGGGAGCCGCACGGCTGGCGGACGGTCACCCGCACCGACGAGGAGTGGGCGGCCGAATTCGCGAAGCCGGGGCTGCACAGCTGGGCGGTGACCCACCACGACGAACCGGTGGGGCTCGTCGACATGATCGACGCCCCGCCGGAGGTCGAGATCTACACGTTCGGTCTGGTGCCCGAGGCGGTGGGGCGCGGCATCGGCGGGCACGTGCTGACGCTCGCGGTGCGGCAGGCCTGGTCGCTGCGGTCCGGCGTCACCCGTGTGTGGCTGCACACGTCGACGCAGGACCACCCGAACGCGCTGCCCAACTACCAGGCGCGCGGTTTCCGGGCCTACCGCACCGAGGAACGCGGTTAGGGCCGGTAGGCCCGGTTGACGGCGCTCACCACGGCCTTCAGCGACGACGTCACGATGTTCGTGTCGACGCCGACGCCCCAGAGCACCTGGTCCTCACCGATCGCGCACTCGATGTACGCCGCGGCCTTGGCGCCACTGTCGGCGGACATCGTGTGCTCGGTGTAGTCGAGCAGCCGCACCGGGATGCCGGCCGCGTCCAGCGCGGTCACGAAAGCGTTGATCGGCCCGTTTCCGGACGCCTCGATCGTCTTCTCCGTGCCGTCCAGCACGATGTCGAACGAGACCTGGTCACCGACGTTGTGGTAACCACGCAGCGCCAGCCGCCCCCACGGGTTGTCGGGGTTCGGCAGGTACTCGTCGCGGAACACCGACCACATCGCCTCGGGGCTGACCTCGCCGCCCTCGTTGTCGGTGATCTTCTGCACGACCTGCGAGAACTCGATCTGCAGCCGGCGCGGCAGGTCGAACTGGTGCTCGGTCTTCATGACGTAGGCGACGCCGCCCTTGCCGGACTGCGAGTTGACCCGGATGACCGCCTCGTAGGTGCGGCCGATGTCCTTGGGGTCGATCGGCAGGTAGGGGACGGCCCAGCGGAAGTCGTCGACGTCGACGCCGGCGGCCTTGGCGTCCCGCTCCATCCACTCGAAGCCCTTCTTGATCGCGTCCTGGTGCGATCCGGAGAAGGCGGTGTAGACCAGGTCGCCGCCCCAGGGGTGCCGCTCGTTGACCGGCAGCTGGTTGCAGTACTCGACCGTGCGGCGTACCTCGTCGATGTCGCTGAAGTCGATCATCGGGTCGATGCCCTGGCTGAACAGGTTCATGCCCAGCGTCACCAGGCAGACGTTGCCGGTGCGCTCGCCGTTGCCGAAGAGGCAGCCCTCGACGCGGTCGGCCCCGGCCAGCACGCCCAGCTCGGCGGCGGCCACCGCGGTACCGCGGTCGTTGTGCGGGTGCAGCGACAGGATGATGTTCTCGCGGTGGGCCAGGTTCCGGTTCATCCACTCGATCGAGTCGGCGTAGACGTTCGGCGTGGCCATCTCGACGGTGGCGGGCAGGTTCAGGATCACCGGCCGGTCGTCGGACGGCTCCCAGATGTCGCTGACCGCGTTGCAGACCTCGGCGGCGTACTCCAGCTCGGTGCCCGTGTAGGACTCCGGCGAGTACTCGAAGCGGATGAACGTGTCACCCATCGACTCGGCCAGCTTCTGGCACAGCCGGGCGCCGTTCGTGGCGATCGCGGTGATGCCCTCGCGGTCCAGGCCGAACACGACCCGCCGCTGCAACGTCGACGTCGAGTTGTACAGGTGGACGATGGCCTGCTTCGCGCCGCGGACGGCGTCGAACGTGCGGTGGATCAGCTCCTCGCGTGACTGCGTCAGCACCTGGATCGTGACGTCGTCCGGGATCAGGTCGTCCTCGATGATCTGCCGGATGAAGTCGAAGTCGGTCTGGCTGGCCGCCGGGAAACCGACCTCGATCTCCTTGTAACCCATGTTGACGAGCAGCTCGAACATCTTGCGCTTCCGCGCGGGGCTCATCGGGTCGATCAGGGCCTGGTTGCCGTCACGCAGGTCGACCGCGCACCACAGCGGCGCCTCGAGGGTCTGCTTCGCCGGCCAGGTGCGGTCGGCCAGATCGATCGGGGTGAACGGCGTATAGCGGTGGATCGGCATCCCGCTGGGGCGCTGGGGATTGCGGTTCATTGCTGGGTGCTCCTGAAGTCTTGGCTGGTGCAAGCCGGCAAGCACGCCAAGCGCCGCGACGAGGAAGCCGGCTCGTTAACTGGCCTCGCCGCGGCAAAGAAGGAGCAGTCCCACCATCCGCACGTCTTTCACCGTAGCAGCACGGAAGGCCGCGGCAAATCGCCGCGCCCTTCCGGGTGGAGACGGATCAGCTGCCGACGCCGGCCGGAGCCGCGCCACGCAGACGTAAAACGTACTCGACGAGCGAGATCAGCAGCGCCTTGGTCGACTCGCGGCCACGGGCGTCGCAGTTGATGATCGGCACTTCCTGGCCGATCGTCAGTGCGTCACGCACGTCCTGCGTCGTGTACGGCTGAATGCCGTCGAAGCAGTTCAGACCGACGACGTAGGGCAGCCCACGCTGCTCGAAGAAGTCGACGGCGGCGAAGCAGTCGGCCAGCCGACGCGTGTCGACGAGCACGACCGCACCGATGGCGCCACGCACGAGCTCGTCCCACATGAACCAGAACCGTGTCTGTCCGGGGGTACCGAACAGGTACAGGATCAGGTCCTCGTCGAGCGTGATACGGCCGAAGTCCATCGCCACCGTGGTGGTGGACTTCCCCGGGATCTTCGAAGCGTCATCGACGTCGATCGCGGCGGCAGTCATCACCGCCTCCGTCGTGAGCGGACGGATCTCCGAAACCGACCCGACGAGCGTGGTCTTGCCCACGCCGAACCCGCCCGCGATGACGATCTTGGCCGAGGTGGCGCGGCTCGCCGTCACCCGCGGCGGGCGGCCGGGGCTAGAGCTTCCGAAGTCCACTGAGCACCCTTTCCAGCAGATACGTTCCGAGCTGGTCGTCGAGCCTGCCGGGCTCGTGCACGTCCAGCATTCCGGCCTCGGCCATGTCGCCGACGATTACTCGGGCAACCCCGAGAGGTGTGCCGAGGTACGCCGCGATCTCCGCCAGCGACTGCACTTGCTGGCAGAGCTCGACGATCCTCTGCCACTCGTGCCGGGCTGATCCGGCCTCACGGTCACCGCGTGCGGTGGCCGTGACCAGTGCCTCCATCGCGATGTCGACCCGGGATCTGGTTCGCCCCCCGGTCATCGCGTACGGGCGCACCAGCGGCCCGCTTTGGTCGACGTACTCGGTACTCATCGCGCGACGTCTCCTGTCGTCCCTCAGCGCGGAAGGCTGGCGTGGAGTTCAGAGCGTAGGGCAGGTGTGAGCACCTGTCCCACTCGCTCCACGAGCAGTGCCATCTCGTACCCGACCTGACCGATGTCACACGCACGCGATGCGAGAACGGCCAGCGAAGAGCCGTCGCTGATGGACATGACCAACAGGAAGCCGGTGTCCATCTCGACGACGGTCTGGCTGACGCTGCCGCCCTCGAAGCAGAGCGCCGCGCCGTGGGTGAGGCTCACCAGGCCCGAGGCGATGGCTGCCAGCTGGTCGGCCCGGTCCCGAGGCAGGCCGTCGGAGACCGCCAACAGCAGTCCGTCGGCGGACACGGCCACGGCGTGGGCGATGCCGGGGACTCGGTTGGCGAAGTTCGCCACCAGCCAGTTGAGGTTCTGGGCATCGTGGCTCAGCGAGCTCACATCTCCTCCTGCGTTTCAGGTGAGCCGGCAAGGGTCGTACCGGTCGGGGACGGGCGTCCGGCCTGACGCCCTTGCTCGAGACCGCTGCGGTAGCTGGACAGGACGCCCCGCACCGCCTCGGGAGACCGGTGGGAAGTCGGGCGAGGAGCTTTCTTCGCCGCCGTTTCCACACGGCCCGGCACGAAGTGTGCCATCGGAACACGCTTCGGTAGACCCGTCTTGGTGGTACTGCTGGGAGCCGCTTCGGCGACTGCCTGCGCAGCGCGCCATCCGGCGTCCGCCGGAGACTCCCATGCGGCCGTCGCGGGCTGGCGTGCAGCACCGACGCTGACCGGCTCTTCCTGCCGTTCCATGCCACTGGGGGTGGCCGGCTCGTCCGCGTGGCTCCCGTTGGTGCCGTTGCTCCCGTTGGCGCCGTTCGGGCGCGGACGGCTCCAAGCCGCCGTTGCGCTCTGCGCGAACGGCACCTCGCCGCCGACCACCGGGGAGACCGGCGCCTCGGGAAGGCGAGTGGTTTCGGGCGCTTCCTTCTCGTCCGGAACGGTGGCCCGGGTGGCGCCCGGCGCCTCCGGCACCCGCGGCGGCGACCACGAGGAGCCGTTACTGCTGCTGCCGTTACGCGGTGCCGCGGTGGTGCGCGACCGGAACCACTCCGACTCGATCGCGTCGAAGATCGGGAGCGGCATCTCGATCGTCGGGTCGGAGTTCGGCGGGTCCGACGGGCCGGCGCGGAAGATCTTCTGCGCACCGGTCGTGTTCGACCGGTCGGCCGTGGCCTCGCGCCGCAGCGCGGCCATCGCGTCGGCGGCGGAACCGCCACCCGCCCGGCTCGGCGAGGTCGGAGCGGCCTCGGGAGCCTTCTGCGCCGGTGCCTGAGCGGCCTGGGCCGCCGGAGCCGCGGCCGGGCTGGTCGGCGCCAGCGGACCGGTCGGGGCGATCGGCCGGGTCTGCTGCTGCGGCACCTGGGCCTCGCGGCTCGCGAACGGGTCGCGGACCGGAAGCGGCGTCGGAGCGCCCGGCGTCGGGCCGGCCGGCTTCGGCTGGGCCACCGGGAAGCCCGGCTGGGTGTGCGCGGCGTTCGACGACGACTGCTCGTCGGCGACCGGACGCGGGATCCCGCCGGTGCTCCAGGTGAGGTCGGGCTCGCGGGCCTCGTTCGGTGCGGGCTCCGGCCGGAGGTCACCGAGGATGCTGTGCGTTCCGGTGGCCGCGGCGGCCGCCGGGTCACGGATGATCGGCACCGGCCGGGTGGGCTCCGACCAGCTGGGGTCGGGCTGCTCCTCGACCGCGCCCGGCGCCGTGAACGGCGGCTGGGCCGGCGTCGGCGTGGTGGGGGCGAACGGGAAGCCCTGCGCGGCGTTGTCGTCCCGCTCGTCGCGGCGGGGCAGCGGCTCCGGCGTCACCGGACCGAACAGATCCCGTGCGGTCGGCTGGCCCTGCGACGGCGGCCCGTACTGCTCGCGCTGGATGTCGTGCTGCTCGGCGTCCTGGCGGACCCCACCGAACGGCGGTGCGCTGCGCTGCGCCCACGGGTCGGACCCGTTCTGCTCGGCGGCCGGAGCGAACGGCTGCTCGGGCTGCTGCGGCTGACCGAACGGGGGCTGGTTGCCACCGAACGGGGTCGGGGGCAGCTGCGGGGCACCACCGAACGGCGGCTGACCGGGCGCCGGAGCGCCGAAGTTCCCGGTGGGGGCGTACGGGGCGTTCGCGGCCGGCAACGCGGGCTGCTCGCCGGTGCGGTCCACCCGCTCCGACGTGACCCGCTCCACCGGACGGTCGCCGTGCTCGTCGCTCTCGGCGGCCGGCAGCGGCGCCGGGACGACCGGCTGGTCGCCGTGGAGAACACCGGACGGGAGCGTGACGATCGCCAGCACACCGCCACCGGAGGCGTCACGCAGCATGACCTTGACGCCGTGGCGGGAGGCCAGCCGGCCGACCACGAACAGGCCCATCATGCGGGAGACCGCGATGTCGAAGACCGGCGGCTTGGCCAGGCGCTCGTTGAACTCCGCGAGCTGCTCGCGGCTCATGCCGATGCCCTGGTCCTCGATCTCGATGATCACGTGGTCACCGACCCGGCGGGAGTCGACGACGACGTCGGTGCGCGGGGAGGAGAACGACGTCGCGTTCTCCAGGATCTCCGCGACCAGGTGCACGAGGTCGTTCACGGCCGAGGCCGAGATCTCCACCGAGTCGTCGATCGAACCGAGCTTGACCCGGGTGTACTGCTCCACCTCGGCGGTGGCGGCACGGAGGACGTCGACGAGCGGCGCGGGGCGGGTCCACCGGCGACCGGCGTCGGCACCGGCGAGGACCAGGAGGTTCTCGTCGTTCCGCCGCATTCGGGTGGCAAGGTGGTCGAGCTTGAACAGCTCGGAGAGGCGGTCGGGGTCGCGCTCGCCCTGCTCCAGGCCGTCGATCAAGCGGATCAGGCGGTCGACCAGGAGCTGCGAGCGGCGGGAGAGGTTGACGAACATCGTCGAAACGCTCTGCCGCAGCTGCGCCTGCTCGGACGCGACCCGGACGGCCTCGAGGTGGACCGCGTTGAACGCCTGGGCCACCTGGCCGATCTCGTCGCCGGAGCGGATGTCGAGCGTGCGGGCCCTGGTCTCGGCGCTCGCCTGGGCGGCGGTCTGCTGGTCGGCGTCCTGCAGCTTGCGGACGACCTCCGGCAGCGACTGGTACGCGACCTCGAGGGCCGAGGACCGCAGCCGGACCAGCGGGCGGACCATCGAGCGGGCGACGGCCAGCGAGACCAGCAGAGCGATGACCAGGGCGGCGAGCGCCACCGTGATGACGATGATCGTCTTGCGGATCGCGTCGTCGCGGAAGTCGGCGGCGGCCTTGACGGCGTCCGCGTTGAGCTTCTCCTCGACGTTGCGGAGCACCGAGTTCAGCTGCGTGCTGTCCGCGACCCACTGGACCTGGGTGGTGCCGATCGGCTGGCCGATCTCGGTGTTGCGGACCCGGTTGGCCGAGGAGCGGTACTGACTCTCCTGGCTGACCGTGTCGTTGCGGATCTCGCGCTGCGTCGGCGTCGCGGTCTCACCGAACTGGCTGTTGAAGACTTCCTGCTGGGTGGCGGCCCGGTCGACTTCCTTGAACGAGTCGTTCGTGAACTTCTTCTTCTGTTCGACCAGGACGTCGAGGACGAGGACCTGCTCCTTGCCGATCGCCTCTTTGTAGTTGGAGAAGAGGGCTACGGCGGTGAGCTGGTCGGAGAGCTGCCGGTCGTCGGCCGCGCCGGCGAGGTTGTCGCCGATCTTGAGCAGGTCGCCGATGAGCGTGTCGTACTTCTGCGCCGCGAGGCCGACCGAGACGCCGCCCTTGCGTGCCTGCTCGAGCAGGTTCTTGCGCTGGTTGACGAGCGTGGTCGAGCCACGGGTGACGCTCTGCAGTTCGCTCTGGATCGGCGCCTTGGTGTCGGCGTCGAGGCGACCGGACTCGCTCAGGAACTGACGCAGGGAAGCGTCGGTCGCCGCGGCCGCATCGATGAAGCGGCGGAGCGGCGGGTGGTTCTCGTTGTTGCCGGGGTCCGCGACGTAGTACGCGGCCGCGGACCGCTCCAGCTGAAGATCGTTCACGAGCGTCGAGGACTGGCTACCGAGGCGCGCGAGCTGCTGCACCTGCTGGGCCGATTGGGCCTCGTCCGTCACGATGTACGTGAGGATGCCCGCGAATAGGAACATAGCCATCAGCGGGACCAAGGTGATGAGAACAACCTTGACCCGGATGGGAGCGTTACCGAGGAAGCGCTGGCTGCGGGTGAGCGGCCGATTGACCGGCTGCTCGTTGCCCGAGTTACTCCGGTCCTCGGAGGGCGTTCCGGCGTTCGGGACCCGCCTGACCGGCCCCTCTGAGGTGGCGGCCGGACGTAAGCCCTTGAGGGACGTGGGCACGACTCCTCCGTCTACTGTCGCTACTGGCGAAACGCGCCCCCGCGGCCGATGAGCCATTCTCACCCACCGGCGGTGTTCGCTGTGGCATTGCACCACGATCCAGACGACGTGGAAAGCGCGACGGTTCGTAGTGGGGCCAGATGTCCCGCAATGACCTGATACCGGGTGAGAATCTCGTCTACCCGGCGTTGCGGAATCCTCCGAACGTGGGAGGTGGCGCGCATGTGGTCACACCAGTAACAGGTAAACGTGACATTCCGTGGTGTCTTGACGGAAGGCGACCTGACGATGGCGCGACGTGACGAGTCTCCCACGAGTGGTCAATCGGATACCACCCGGGGTGCTGCGGCTGATTAAAGGGGCTGCGACCGCCGGTACCCTGGGCACGGAACTCTGCCTGGTGGGTGCGACCCGCCGGGCCGTACGGAAGGAGCGACGTGGGACTCGTCGTACAGAAGTACGGCGGCTCCTCGGTCGCCGACGCTGAGCGGATCAAGCGGGTAGCGGAGCGCATCGTCGCTACCCGGAAAGCCGGCAGCGACGTCGTCGTCGTGGTCTCCGCGATGGGCGACACCACTGACGAGTTGCTCGACCTGGCCGGCCAGGTCGCCCCGGTACCCCCGGGACGCGAGCTCGACATGCTGCTGACGGCGGGTGAGCGCATCTCGATGGCGCTGCTCGCGATGGCGATCCACTCGCTCGGGTACGAGGCCCGTTCGTTCACCGGTTCGCAAGCCGGTGTGCTCACCACCGCGCGGCACGGCGCCGCGCGCATCATCGACGTGACGCCCGGACGGATCCAGGGCGCGGTCGACGAGGGCGCGATCGCCATCGTCGCCGGGTTCCAGGGCGTCGCCCAGGACACCAAAGACATCACGACGCTGGGCCGCGGTGGTTCCGACACCACGGCGGTCGCGCTCGCCGCGGCGCTCAAAGCCGACGTCTGTGAGATCTACACGGACGTGGACGGCGTCTACACCGCGGATCCGCGGATCGTGAAGAACGCCAAGAAGCTCGAGACGGTCGTGTACGAGGAGATGCTGGAACTCGCCGCCTGCGGCGCGAAGATCCTGCACCTCCGGTCGGTGGAGTACGCCAGGCGTTACGACATCCCGATTCACGTCCGCTCGTCGTATTCGAACAAGCCCGGCACGATCGTGGCCGGGTCGATGGAGGACCCTTCCGTGGAGCAGGCGATCATCTCCGGCGTCGCGCACGACCGGAGCGAAGCGAAGATCACCGTCGTCGGCGTGCCCGACCAGCCCGGTATTGCCGCGTCGATCCTGCGCACGGTCGCCGACGCCGACATCAACATCGACATGGTGGTGCAGAACATCTCGGCCGCCGCGACCGCGCGCACCGACATCTCGTTCACGCTGCCGAAGGCCGACGGCCCGGCGGCGATGGCCGCGCTGCAGAAGGTGCAGCCCACGATCGGCTTCGACCGGCTCATCTTCGACGAGCACATCGGCAAGGTGTCGGTCGTCGGCGCGGGTATGCGGTCGCACCCGGGCGTCATCGCGTCGTTCTGCGAGGCGCTCGCCAAGGTCGGCGTCAACATCGAGATCATCTCGACGTCGGAGATCCGGATCTCCGCGGTCTGCCGTGACACCGACCTGGACGCCGCGGTGCGTGCCGTGCACGAGGCGTTCGAGCTCGGCACCGACGAGGAAGCCACTGTTTACGCGGGGAGCGGACGATGACCAGGAAGCCCACCCTCGCCGTCGTCGGCGCCACCGGTGCGGTCGGCACCGTGATGCTCTCGATCCTGTCCGAGCGCGCCGACGTCTGGGGCGAGATCCGGCTCGTCGCCTCGAAGCGGTCGGCCGGCAAGCGCCTCGTCGTCCGGGGTGAAGAGGTGGAGGTCCGCCTGCTCGAGCCGTCGGTGTTCGACGGCGTCGACGTGGCGATGTTCGACGTGCCCGACGAGGTGTCCGCGCAGTGGGCGCCGATCGCGGTGTCGCGCGGCGCGGTCGCGGTCGACAACTCCGGCGCGTTCCGGATGGACCCGGACGTTCCGCTGGTGGTGCCCGAGGTGAACGGTGCGGCGGCGGCTTCGCGCCCCAAGGGGATCATCGCGAACCCCAACTGCACCACGCTGACGATGATGGACGCGCTCGGCGCGCTGCACGCGAAGTGGCAGCTGACCGAGCTGGTCGTGGCGTCGTACCAGGCGGCGTCCGGCGCCGGGCAGCCCGGCGTCGACCGGCTCTACGACGAGCTCGGTGTGGTCGGTGGGCGTCGTGACCTCGGCGTCCGCGCCGGTGACGTGCGTGCCGCGCTGGCCGAGAAGCTCGGCGACCAGGCGTCGCCGTTCCCGGCTCCGCTGGCGCTCAACGTCGTGCCGTGGGCCGGGTCGCTCAAGGACGGCGGCTGGAGCAGCGAGGAGCTGAAGGTCCGCAACGAGTCCCGCAAGATTCTGGGGATTCCGGACCTGCGCGTCTCGGCGACCTGCGTGCGGGTGCCGGTCGTGACGACCCACTCGCTCGCGGTGCACGCCACGTTCGCGTCGCCGGTCACCGTCGACGAGGCCCACGAGGCGCTCGCCGAGGCACCGAACGTCGTGGTCGTCGACGACCCGGCGAAGGGCGAGTTCCCGACGCCGGCCGACACCGTCGGCGCGGACCCGACGTTCATCGGCCGGATCCGGCAGGCGCTGGACTTCCCGAACACGCTGGACCTGTTCATCACCGGCGACAACCTGCGCAAGGGTGCCGCGCTGAACACCGCCCAGATCGCCGAGCTGATCGCCGCCGAACTCAGCTGAAGTCCCTGGTGAGTGCCGGCTCCACGAGTCGGCACTCACCGGCACGCATAGTTGGGTCGCGGGCGGTTAGTCCACGTCTGTGCCTAAATCCGCGCTGATAGTGATTGACATGATCACGCCGTACGACTATCCGGACGCCGACCGGCTGCTCTCGTCGGCCGAGCAGGTCGTGCCGGCGATCGCCGGGCTGATCGAGCGTGCCGATGACGTCCCGGTCATCTACGTCAACGACAACTTCGGGTCGTGGACGTCGAACCGGGACTCGATCTACCAGCAGGCGGTCGACGGCAAAGCGCCGCACCTGGTCGAGCCGCTCCGGCCCGCCGACGAGACGATGTTCGTGGTGAAGGCGCGGCACTCGATCTTCTTCCAGACACCCCTGGAGTACCTGCTGGGGTCGCTCGAGGTGACCCGGCTGGTGATGACCGGGCAGGTCACCGAGCAGTGCGTGCTCTACTCCGCGCTCGACGCCCACATCCGCCACCACGAGGTCGTCATCCCGCAGGACGCGGTGGCGTGCATCCACCCGCACCTCGCCGAGGCCGCGCTGGAGATGATGGAGCTCAACATGGGAGCGCAGGTGTGCCGCGCCGAGGACGTGCAACTCCGCACGTCATAAATCAGTAGCGCGCCCAGGTAATGTCATTTCCGTGATCAGCTGACGAGCACCTACGCCGCGTGACTACACCGCGGTCCGTCGTCCACCGTGCTCAGCTGATCGTCTCTTTCTTCGCGGCTGGGCACCCCCCTGTTCGGAGGTCGCCTCATGCGTGCACTTTCTTCCCACGAACTCTCGGAATCCGGGCCGAGTCGGGCCGAGCGTCGAGCCGCGGCCCGCGGCCGCAAGAACCCCGTCGATTCGCCCCGCCCCGCGGTGCTGCCCGGCCGGGGTAAGAACGTCGTCCACGACCGCAGCCGCTACGCGATTCGCCGCCGCGGCTGAGTTCCCCGCCGAAGGCGCCGGCCGTCCTGCCCCCTCCCGCAGAACGGCCGGCGCGGTCTCAGACGGACTCGATGAGTGCCGAGACCAAGACGGCCAGTACGAGCACCGTCCACATGAGCACACGAACGACGTCGGCCAGCGCGCTGAGCGCTGTCGCGGTCAGCCGGGCCGCGGTCACGACGACGGCGGCGGCCACGGCGACCGCACCCGCGACTGCTCCGGCGACCCCGGTCGCGAGCCAGGGTGTCGCGTCGGTGCCGGCCGAAGCGTTCGACGGCGAGCAGCCGGAGAGCACGACGAGCACGATCACCATCGCGAAGAGAACCGCGAAGACACGCGAGCCGCGTTTCGGCCCGGCGACCGCGACGATGAGGATCGCGAACACGATCAGCAGCCAGCCGGCGATCTCGTGGGCAATCGCCACCGCGCCCGCGGCGACGAGCTCGGCGGCCTTCGGGATCCGTAGCCGAGCGTCCGTAAAAGTGCTTACCTTGAGCATGGTGGGTCACCCCCATGAAGGCACTGCGGTGCCGGCGGAGACCCCGCCAGCAGGGAACACGGACACCCCTGGCCTTCGCGCCAACGGACAGCCGGGGGTGTTCGTTCACAGGTGCGCCGTATGCCGCGCCGTTGCGGCGACCGACCGATTCGAGATCTGTTCGAAGAGTCGCGTCGTCTCGGCCTCCCAGGGGCCGCGGAAACAGGGATCACGTCGTGGAGCGCCGACGAGAGTCGGGCCAGCGTAGGCGCGGGCCGTCAGCTGAAACCAGAAGCTGACGCTGCCTGGCAATTGCCTAAAAGGCCGGGACGGTCCGCTGGTGTCAGCCGGATCGTCGGGCCGGGTTCGAGCCCGGCTCGGGGTCGTTAGCGGCGACGCTGCCGCGAAGTGCGGGACTTATCGTCTTATGCGGACGAATTCGGCCGGCACGTGCGCCTCAACGATGTCGGGAGTCCCACGGCTAGCCTCCTTCGCTCACCTGACGCTCCCGCACCGGAGCGGGAGATCGTCGAATACCGTTACTAACGAGTAGAGCATTCAGCTGAACGGCTGACAATAGCTGAATCTATTGTACCCACAATATTTGCGCAAAACCGTTACTTCTGTGACTATTGAGGCCAATGAGGTGCTGAGGTAAGCCCTTGCGGGCTGCTCTATCGTCAGGACATAAACCTGCTTCTCTACTTCAGTGAAGAAAGCTGAAACATGTCAGGCCAGGACCCGACGTCGCCACCGGTGCGTCTCGCGCGCAGGCTGCGTGAGCTCCGGCGATCAGGGCTGGGGCGGCGACTGACGCAGGAGCAGCTCGGCCAGTTGCTCGGCGGCGCCGAGCCGCTCAGCGCGCCGCTGATCTCGTCCTGGGAGCGGGACAACGGGCCGACGGTGCCACCGGAAAGCCGAGTGCGGGCCTACGCCCGGGTGTTCGCGACCCGGCGTTCGCTCGAGGCGGGGATCCTCGAGGAGGACGACCTCTCCGACGAGGAGAAGGACCACCTCTACGAACTCGAGAGCGAGCTCGTCCGGCTGCGCTCGGAAGCGGTCGGCGCAGAGGCGGAACCCTCCACGGGCGCGGAAGCCGCGGAGCCACCCATCGGCCGAGCGGTCGGGTACGGCACCTGGCACTTCGAAGACCAGCGTCCGGTCGTCATCGTCGCGAGCGAACTGCCGACCGACGAGCGGCCGGAGTACGCCGATCCGTCCAGTCCTGACTACGTCGAGCTGTTCCGCTACGCGGACCTGGACTCGATGGTCGAGGCCTACGGGCACATCCGGGCCGCCAATCCGCAGAACAACCGGGTCCGTTTCCGCCGGGCGAGCGCCCTGACCCGGGACGACTTCGCCAGTCACCTCGTCCTCCTGGGCGGTGTCGACTGGAACCCGGTGACCCGTGACCTGTTGCGCCGATTGGACCTGCCGATCCGGCAGGTGTCGGCCGACGACCGGGCCCAGAACGGGTACTTCGAGGTCGTCGAGGGAGACCAGCGGCGACGGTTCCGTCCGAAGGTCAGCACCGACCAGGGCGCGGCCGAGCTCGTCGAAGACGTCGCGATGTTCTACCGCGGGCCGAGCCCGCTCAACCGCCGCCGCACCGTGACGATCTGCAATGCGATGTTCGGGCGCGGCACGCTCGGCGCCGTGCGCGCGCTCACCGACGCCTGGTTCCGCGATCGCAACGAGGACTACCTGGCTGAGCGCTTCGGCGGCGCCGAGGAGTTCCTGCTGCTCATCCGGGTGCCGGTCTTCGCCGGGAACACCCTGACGCCGGACTGGACGCTGGAGGAGAACCGGCTCTACGAGTGGTCGCGGACGGCGGGACAGGCGTCGTGACCGGGAGGACCCGCTGGGTTTCCCGCCATCACCACGGCTCGCACCGCGAGCTGCTCCGGCCGGTTCGGGTGTCCGCGCCGAGCAACGCGCGCGTCGACATGATCGCGGTGCCCACCAGCCGGCCGGTCTCCTATCTCGCGCACGCGGTCCGGCTGGCGGAGCGCCTGGACTGCACGCTGCTGGTGCTGGCCAGCGGCCGGTGCTCGGCGTCCGAAGTCGTGCGGCGCTACGGTGCTCGCCTGGACGACCGGCTGATCGTGGTCGACGTCCCGACCGGTTACGCCCAGGGCGAGTCGATGTTCCGGTTCCGCGCCGATGCCGTGGCTTCCGCCGTGATGGCGCGCTCCAGCGACGTCAGCGTGAAGCGCAACCTCGCGCTGGTGCTGGCGCGGTCGCTCGGCGTCCGCTCGCTGTTCTTCCTGGACGACGACATCATCGTGCCGGACTGGGTCGACGTCTGCCGGGCCGCGACCACTGTGGAGCACGGGCACTGGGCGGCCGGGCTGTTCGTCGACGGTTACCCCGACAATTCCGTGGTGTGCCACGCCAACCGGTTGAGCGGCGGGCAGCAGGACACGTTCGTGGGCGGCGGGGCGCTGATGGTCGACGCCCAGCGGGCGAACGGGTTCTTCCCGAACGTCTACAACGAGGACTGGTTCTTCCTGCTGGACAGCGCCGCGGAACGAGCGGTCGCCACGGTCGGTACCGCGGTGCAGCGCCCGTACGACCCGTTCTCCAGCCCACAGCGCGCCCGTGGCGAGGAGTTCGGAGACGTCCTCGCCGAAAGCCTGTTCTGGCTGTTCGACCTGGGTGGTTCCCTCCGCGACGCCGATGCCGACTTCTGGGCCGGTGCGATGCGCCGCCGGCTCCGTTTCATCGACGAGGTGCGGGCGAACGTCGACGTCATGGGCGACGCGTTGTCGCTGCACTGGCGGATCGAAGCGTCTCTCGACGCGGCGGTGGCGGCTCACCGCGCGTTCGACCCGCTCACCTGCGCCCGCTTCGTCGAGAGCTGGCGGCACGACCGGAAGGCCTGGAGCAGGCGGCTGGCACGTGCCCCGTTCGGCCGTCCGCTCGGCGAACTGCTCGGTTCGCTGCACCTGACGCTGACCGGGACGGCCGATCCGGGCATGCGCACGATCCCGGCGCCGACCGTCGTGATGAGCCCGCTTCCCGACCCGCTCGCCGACTCGCACGGCGAACCACTGTGGGGGCTGCGCAGCCCGCTGACGGTGGCGGCGGCCGGGCGGCGAGCGACCGTTCCGAGCGTCGACAGTTCGCTCACCGCCTGACCGGAGCTCAGCCGGGCACCTGGTCCAGGAAGCCGTAGACGCGGCTGATGCGGCCGTCCGCGAACACCGCCACGTCGAACCCGACCACCAGCGCGTCGCCGTCCGCCGGACCCAGCTCCCACTGGAAGCGCGCCTGTTCGTGGTGGGCGTCCACGGCGCCGGCGAGCCGGAAGACGAGACCCGGGAACTGGGTCTGCACCGCTGCGATCGTGGCGTCGATCGCGTCGCGGCCCTCGGCCACCGCCAGCGGGTCGATGTACAGAGCGTCGTCGGACCACACGGCGTCGATCGCGTCGCGCCGGCGTTTGGCGTCGGTCTCGTTCCAAGTCTCGAGGTATCGGGTGACGAGTTGTTCGATGTCGCTCACGGGTTGTGCTCCCTGTAGCCGGGGATTCGGTATCAAAATCCTGGCTTCGTGCGGCGCTCGCGTCGATTACCTACGAGGTAAGGGGTCGGGCGACCGTCCAAATCCCCCGGAATCCACCCTGAACCATTCACGACGGTGAACCGTGTTGGTCGCATCAGTAGGAGCCGATACCTAGGAGGCCGGATGCCTACTCCCCGTCACCGTCGTTCGCCCAGCGCTCGCCGACGGAACATCACCATCTCGTCCGTCGTGGCGGGTGCTGTCGCCACCGCGTTAGCCGCGTTCATGGCCACGGCGCCGACGGCTGGGGCGTCCGACAAGACTGGGACCGACGCGGGCCGGCCGGCGGTCGAGGCTGCGGACACCGGTCCCGGCGCGTACACCGCGGAGATCCGGAAGCTGGCGATCAGCGCGCTCGCGGCCCAGCTCGGCATCTCCGACGAGGACGCGGCGGCGCGACTGGACCAACTGGACAAGCGCACCAAGACCGCGGTGTCGCTGCAGAACTCGTTGGGTGACCGCGGCGCCGGCACCTGGATCAGCAAGACGACCGGGGAGCTGATGGTCGGCGTCACCGACCAGAAGGCCGCCGACGCGGTGCAGGCCGCGGGGGCGACGCCGAAGCTGGTCAGCCGCGACCTGAACGACCTGCAGCAGGTCAAGTCCCAGCTGGACGCGATCGGGCGCATCCCCGGCACGTCGTGGGCGATCGACCCGTCGAGCAACGCGGTGACCGTTCAGGTCTCCCGGAAGGCCGCGGCCGACCCGCGGGCCGACGCGTGGCTGGACAAGCTCGCGGGCTACGGCGACGCGGTGAACGTGCAGCGCACCACGGCCGCCTTCACCACGCAGGCCTTCTTCGGCGGACAGGCGATCGAGGCCGAGGGCGGCGCCGGCCGCTGCTCCTCGGCGTTCAACGCGACGACCGGCCAGGACGCGTTCATCATCACCGCCGGACACTGCACGGCGGCGATCGACACCTGGACCGACGGCCAGGAGGTCATCGGTCAGTCGGCGCTGACCCAGTTCCCCGGCAACGACTACGGCGTCATCCGGGTCGACGACGCCCAGGCGCTCGACCCGCAGCCCGCGGTGATCAACCAGAACCAGGCTCAGCCGATCACCGGCACCGACCAGGTCCCGGTCGGTTCGCCGGTCTGCAAGACCGGTTCGACGACCGGCACCACCTGCGGTGTCGTGCTGGCGTTCGACACCACGGTCGTGTACCCCGAGGGTGCCGTGCAGGGCCTCATCCAGACCGACGTCTGCAGCCAGCCCGGTGACAGCGGCGGCTCGTTGTTCGCCGGTGACCAGGGCCAGGGCATCGTCTCCGGCGGCTCGATCGGTGACTGCGAGACCCCCGGCTTCGTCTCGTTCTTCCAGCCGATCAACGAAGTGCTCGAAGACACCGGTCTGCAGCTCATCCAGTAGTTTCTCCAGCATGACCCGCCGCCCCGCAGTAGGAGAACTGCTGCGGGGCTGGCGGGAGCGGCGTCGGCTCACCCAGCTGAGCCTGTCGCTGCAGGCCGACGTCTCCGCCCGGCACCTGAGCTTCATCGAGACCGGCCGGTCGCGTCCGACCAGCGAGATGATCCTGCGGCTCTGCGACGAGCTGGACGTCCCGTTGCGCGAGCGCAACGCGCTTTTGCTGGCCGGCGGGTACGCACCGGCATTCCCCGAGCACGGTCTCGACGATCCTTCGCTCGACGCCGTACGCAGCGCGTTGCGTCTGGTGCTCGAGGGGCACGAACCGCACCCGGCGGTGGTGATCGACAAGCACTGGAACCTCGTCGAGGCCAACAGCGGGCTCGGTCTGTTCGCCGAGTCGGTCGAACCCGCGCTGCTGGAACCCCCGGTCAACGTCCTCCGCCTGAGCCTGCACCCGGGCGGGATGGCGCCGCGCGTGGTCAACCTCGGCGAGTGGCGAGCGCACCTGCTCACCCGGCTCGAGCGTCAGGTCGCCCAGACCGGCGACCGGGCCGTGGCCGAACTGCTCGCGGAGCTGACCGCCTATCCCGGCGGGCGCGACAGCGAGACGACACCCCAGCCGCACGACGTCGTCGTACCGTTGCGGTACCGGCACGGCGACCAGGAGCTGTCGTTCCTGAGCATGACCGCGGTGTTCGGCACCCCGCTCGACGTCACGGTCGCGGAGCTGGCGATCGAGTCGTTCTACCCGGCCGACGCGGCTACCGCGAAGTTTCTGCGGTCTCCCTGACCTCGGGCCCGACGAAGCGGCGCGCACCGGCGAGCAGCCCGAACACCGCCTGCGGGATCAGCAGCACGATCAGCAGCCCCACCGGAACCGACCACGAGCCGGTGACGTCGTGCACGGCGCCGACCAGCAGCGGCCCGGTCGCGGCCAGCAGGTAACCCACGGTCTGGGCCTGGGCGGAGAGTCGGGCGGTGGCCGCGGTGGTGCGGGTACGCAGGGAGAACAGCAGCAGTCCGAGACCGAACGAGCCGCCCTGGCCGATGCCGAGCAGCACCACCCAGAGGTAGGGCGCACCGGCCGGGGCGAGCATCACGCCGGTGAACCCCGCGAGCGTCGCGACGGTGCACGCGAGCGTGTGCAGACGTTGGTCGCGGGCGCGGGCGGCGATCGGTGGCAGGACGAGCGAGATCGGGATCTGCACGAACGCGGAGATCGAGAGCAGGAGCCCGGCGGTGGCCGGGTCGTAGCCCTCGTCGCGGTAGATCGACGGGAGCCAGGACAGGACGCTGTAGAACGACAGCGACTGCAGCCCGAAGTAGATGGTGATGAACCAGGCGAGGCGGTCACGGACCAGCGAACCGCCGCCCCCGGGCGGTGGCGCGACGGTGGGCTTCCGCCGGGCCGGTATCCAGACCAGCAGCGTCCAGACCGCGAACGCGACGGCCGCGGGGATCGCCCAGAACCCGAGCCCGCCCCGCCACCCCTGCTCGGTCGCCTCGCTCAGCGGGACCGTGACGCCCGCCGCGACCGCCGCCGCGCCGGAGAGCGACATCGTGTAGACGCCGGTCATCGTGCCGGTGTGGCCGGCGAAGTCGCGTTTGATCACGGCGGGGATCAGCACGTTCGCGATCGCGATCGCACCCGCGGCGACGATCGAGCCGACGAACAGCACCGCCCGGCCGTCGGTGACGCGGAGCACCAGCGCGACCGCGATCACGGCCACCACCAGCGCGATCACCCGCTCGCTGCCCCACCGGCGGGAGAGCGACGGCGCGAACGCCGCGATCGCGCCGAGGCAGATCACCGGCAGGGACGTCAGCAGCGACGCCCCGACGCCGGACAGGCCGAGGTCGTCGCGGATGTCGGAGAGCACCGGCCCCACGCTGGCCAACGCCGGTCGGAGGTTGGCCGCGACCAGCGCGATGGCCACCCCGAGGACGAGCGTCCGCCGCTGGTTCGAACTCACGTGGTGCTCCTCTCGCAGCGCTGCGATCCTTGCTGCGCGTTCCCCGGCGCCCGGGGACGTACGCGTGCTACGGCACGCCGAGGAGTCGCAGCCCCGCGGCCGTCGCGGCGGCGGCGATCACCACCACGACGAACGGTGCCTTCCGCCAGGCCAGAACGCCACCCACGAGGACGCCGGCCGGCCGGGCGACCCCGGCGAACCCGCCGCCCTCCAGCGTGGCCGTCGTCGCGACCAGCGCGACCAGCAACACCACCGTGAGCCGCCCCATCAGCGACTCGATCCGGGGCGAGAGCGTCAGCCGCTCCCGCAGCAGCGGCCCGGCCAGCCGGAACCCGAGCGTTCCGACGCCGAGGACGGCGATCGCCACGAGCAGCCCGGTCATGCCGGTGTCCGTTCGCGCCGGCGGACCAGCTCGACGACCGCGACGCCGACCAGCGCCAACAGCACGGGCGCGCCGGCCGGCAGCACGGGCGTGGTGGCCAGCGCGACGACGACGCCGATCAGCGCGGCCCACCGTGTCCGCGGATCGCTCAGCGACGGCAGCACCAGCGCGAGGAGCACGGCCGGGAACGCCGCGTCCAGCCCGAGCGCGTCGGTGTCGCTGATCGCGGTGCCGGCCAGTCCGCCGAGGACGACGGCGACGTTCCAGCACACGAACAGCGCGCTCCCGGTGGCCCAGTACACCGCGCGGCGACGCCGCGGATCGTCCTCGGCCAGCGTGAACGCCACGGTTTCGTCCGTCATCAGGTGTGAGCCGATCAACCGTCGGAGAAAACCGGCGCGCGCCAACGCGTCGCCGACCGCGAAACCGAACGGGAGATGGCGGGCGTTGACCAGCAGAGCGGCCGCGACCGCGGCCAGCGGATTGCCGCCGGCGGCGACCAGTCCGATGAACAGGAATTGCGCCGCACCGGCGAAGACCACTACCGACAGCAGGATCGGGATCCACAGCGGAAAGCCGGCGCTGACCGCGATCGCCCCGAAGGAGACCCCGACCAACGCGTCGGCGAGGCAGACGAGGGTGATACTCCGGATCACTTCCGGACCGAGTGTTCGGTAGATCGAACGCATAGCAAGCTACGATGAACGCTGGAGCGGCGTTCGTCAAGACGAACGATCAGACCGATGGAGCGAACCCAGTGACCGACAACCCGCGGCGGGGAGCCCCGCTGGACGTCATCGCGGCCTCACTGCGGCGGGAGCGCGCGCGTGCCCGGATGTCGTTGAGCGAGGTCGCGAAACAGGCGGGCATCGCCAAGTCCACGCTGTCCCAGCTCGAGTCCGGGTCGGGCAACCCGAGCGTGGAGACGCTCTGGGCGCTGAGCGTCGCGCTCGACGTGCCGTTCTCCCGACTGGTCGAACCGGCGATCCCGAAAGTGCAGGTCATCCGAGCCGGCGAAGGCCCGACGATCGCCTCCGAGCACGCCGAGTACGTCGCCACGCTGCTGGCGTCCTGCCCGCCGAACGCACGCCGGGACATCTACCTGGTGTCAGCGGAACCGGGGCGGCCGCGTGCATCGGAACCCCACCTGCCGGGAACCATCGAACACGTGGTGATCTGTACCGGCCGGGCGTTGGTGGGGTTGACCGACGATCCCGTCGAACTGGGCCCCGGCGACTACGTGAAGTACCCGGGCGACGTTGCCCACGTCTTCGAGGCGGTGGAGGCGGGGACGCGCGCGGTGCTGCTGTCCGAGAACGTATGACGTTCCTGCTGCTCGTCGTCGCCGGTTTCGGAGCCGGGCTGACCGGCACGATCGCCGGGCTGGCCTCGCTGGCCAGCTACCCGGCGCTGCTCGCCGTCGGTATACCGCCGGTCGCCGCGAACGTCACCAACTCGGTGGCGCTGCTCGCCAACACCGTCGGCGCGGTGTCCGGGTCCCGCCCCGAACTGCGGGGTCACTGGAAGCGCGCACTGGAGCTCGCCGCGGTGAGCCTGCTGGGCGGCATGGTCGGCGGTGCTCTGCTGCTGTGGACACCGTCCGACGCCTTCGAGAAGATCGTGCCGTTCCTCATCGCCGGGGCGTCGGTGGCGATCCTGGTGCGTCGCCCGGGTGAGGCCGCCGAGTTCGAACGCCGGCCGGGGTGGCCGACCCTGCTCTCGATCTTCCTGATCGGCATTTACGGCGGGTACTTCGGGGCGGCCGCGGGGGTGTTGATGCTCGCGGTTCTGCTGGCGATCGGCACCGGCACGCTGGCCAGGGCCGGCGCCTACCGCAACGTGGTGCTCGGCGCGGCGAACGGCGTCGCCGCGATCGGTTTTGCGCTCTTCGGACCGGTGGTGTGGTCGGCGGCGCTGCCGCTGGCGATCGGCTGTCTCGTCGGCGCCCGGATCGGTCCGATCGTGGTGCGGCACTCCCCGTCCGACGCGCTCCGGGTCGTGATCGCGGTGGCCGGCCTCGGTCTGGCGGCCTGGCTCGGGTACGACGCGTTCCGCTGAGCGGCTACTCGTAGAACGCCTCGTCGGCTTCCTGGGCGTCGGGCTTCTCGACGTCGAGCGGCTGCCCCAGCGCACTCAGCGTGGCGTCCATCCGCAGCGTCGGGCTGTCGGTCGGCGTCAGCTCCATCGAGACCCCGACCACCCAGCCCTTCGGGTCGACCGTGACCGTGAACGGTGACACCCGCATCCCGATCGACCACAGGCTCGGTGCGCCGATCGGCAGGAACGGCTCCTTGAAGTTCTCGGTGTCCGGCTGGAACCGGCCGCTGTAGGTGTTCGGGCCGGTCTTGTGCGCGTCGGTGATCGCGTCGGCGAACTGGAGGAGGCCGGTGGCGTCGGCCATCCCGAAGTGCAGCTGGCTGTCGGCCTTGAGGCGCTCCAGGTCGACGTGCACCCAGCTGTCGCCGGGTTCGCGCTGGTAGTAGTCGTCGCCGACGACGATCCGGTCGAGCGTTCCGGTCGACGAGCGGTACAGCCGTTTCGTCACGTCGAACTCGCCGCTGGCGGTCAGGTGCTCGTTCTTGGGCAGGTCGGCGTCGACGGCGAAGTGGTGCGGAACGCGCTGGGTGCGGCGTAACGCGGCGACGAGATCGGCCTCCTCCTGCGTCGGGGAGGGGGACGGCTTGGCGCTCGGGACCGGATCGGGGTCCGTCGGCGAGAAGTTGCACGCGGTGACGAACACGAGCGTGGCGGCTACGAGAGCGCGCGCGAACCCCGTCTTCATGCCTACCCGCCTTAACTGACCACTGTGGCCGGTGAGACGGAGGATAACCGGATCGGACACCGGGTACCGAATCCGTACAGTAGATGAGTGTTCCGCATGGGCGCCGTGGTGCTGACGATGGTCCTCCTCGTGGTGTCCGCGTGCACGGCGCCGGAGCGTGCGGCCGAAGACCTGGGCTGGCGGACGATCGCGCTCCCGGGCGCGTTCCCGCGGACGCTCGCGGTCGACGGGGACCGGGTGCTGGTGGCCGGCGAGAAGGGGCGCTACGAGCCGGCGGCCTGGGTCGTCGACCGCTCGGTGACCGCGCTCGCGCTGCGTCCCCACTCGGGGTACGGACCCACCGCCGACCTGGTGGCGGCGACGCTCTCCGGTGACACCGTGACGTTTGTCGGGCAGCGCGCGGGCGGCGCGCACGGTATACCGCGCTGGACGATCTGGGGCGGCACCGTGTCGGGCGGCGCCGACGACCTTCCGCAGACGTTCGAGACGTTCGGCGGGCCGGACAGCCTGGGGCTGGTGGGGCTGCAGACGGTCGCCGGGGAGCCGCTGCTGCTGGGCAACTGGGCCGACGGGCCGTCGGGCCCGGCGTTCTGGCGTGCGACCGGGGCGCGGTGGGCACGCGCGCCGACCACGCTCACCGGGTTCCTGGCCAGCGGGTTCGGCGTGCTCGGCGGCCGACCGGTGGTGGTCGGGCACTCGACGTCGGGGGGATCGCTGCGCCCGACCGTGTGGTTGGGGTCGACGGACCTCCGCTCGTGGCGGGCCGTGCCGCTCGGGGACGCACCGGTGGCACGCGCGCTCGACCTGTCCTGCGCCGGGGCGGTGTGCCTGGTCGCGGTACGCACGCCGGGTAAGGGCCTCTCGGTGTGGGAGATCGGGGAGACCGCTCGCGAACTACCTGCTCCCGAGATGGCCGGCGGAGCGGAGTGGGCCCAGGTGGTGGCCGGTCCGGACGGTGGACGGGTGGTCGCGTTCGGGTCGGCGGACAGGTCGGTGTTCTGCTACTGGAAGGTCGACGACTGGCGTTACGCGGTGCCGCCGACCGGCGTGGTGCGTGATCTGGCGGCCGTCGGGAACCGGTTCGTGGCGATCGTCGGGGACGGCGAGCAGGAGAGCTCCCCGCGGGAACTCGTCACGACCTGACCGCGGGCGTCAGCGCGCCGGGCGGAACCAGCGGCGGTGATGACGTCGGCGGTTGACACGCACCAGACCGAAGGCCAGCCACCCCACCGATCCCACGATCAGCAGCAGCCAGCAAATGCTCGTGATCAGCTCTCCTGCGCTCACGGAACAGCCGTACCCGTCGGCGATGCCCACCAATCGCACCAGCGCGCGGAACACGTCGTCCTAGAGTGGCGCAGGTGGGCTTACCGAAGGTGTCCGACCGGACGCAGGGCAGGGGAGCCGCCGGAATCGTGCTGCGCCGGAGCGACCGATGAGACTGCTGATCGCCAACCGCGCCGAGATCGCGGTCCGTATCTGCGCGACGGCCGCGGCGCTCGGCGTCGAAACCGTTGCCGTTCATCCCGACGACGACGCGAACTGTGCGCACGTCGCCCGCGCCGACCGGGCCGTTCGCCTGCCGAAGGCCGGCGCCGCGGCGTATCTCGACGTGGACGCGATCGTCGACGCGGCCGTCCGTACCGGCTGCGACGCGCTGCACCCCGGCTACGGCTTCCTGTCCGAGAGCCCGGCGCTGGCCCGGGCGTGCGCCGCGGCCGGGATCACGTTCGTCGGGCCGTCGCCGGAGTCGCTGGAGCTGTTCGGCAACAAGGTCGCGGCCCGGGAACGCGCCCGAGCGCTGGGCATCCCGGTGCTCGCGAGCACGTCCGACCCGGCGGCCGCGCGCGATTTCCTCGCCAGGCACGGCGCCGTGATGGTGAAGGCACGCGCCGGTGGTGGCGGCCGGGGAATGCGCCCGGTGACACGTCCGGAAGATCTGGACGAGACGCTGCGCCGGTGCGCGTCCGAAGCGCGCGCGTCGTTCGGCGACGACGCGGTCTACCTCGAGCAGCTGATGGTCGGGGCCCGGCACATCGAGGTGCAGGTCGTCGGCGACGGGGCGAGCACGGTGGTGCTCGGCGACCGGGACTGTTCGGCGCAGCGGCGACGCCAGAAGCTGGTCGAGATCGCGCCGGCGCCCGCACTGCCCGACACGCTGCGCGACGCCCTCCACGAAGCGGCGGTACGGCTCGTGAGCGACTACCGGGGCCTCGCGACCGTCGAGTTTCTCGTGGCCGGATCGGAGTTCGCGTTCCTCGAGGTCAACCCCCGGATCCAGGTGGAGCACACGGTCACCGAGGAGGTGACGGGCCTGGATCTGGTGGAGCTCTCGCTGCGGGTCGCCCAGGGTGAGCCGTGCCCCGAGCCGGTCCCCAGCCGCGGGTTCGCCGTGCAGGCACGCGTGAACACCGAAGGGGGCGGAACGCTCACCCGCTTCCAGCCGCCGACCGGCCGAGGCGTCCGGGTCGACACGCACGGTTACGTCGGCTGGGAGATCGGGCCGCGGTACGACTCGCTGCTGGCGAAGGTGATCGGCACCGGGCCCACGCTGGAGGCGGCCGTCGCCCGGGTGTCCCGCGCCCTCGCCGAGTTCGACCTCGACGGAGTGCCGGTCAACACGGTGCAGCTGGCGACCGTGCTCGCGCATACCGACGGCACGCTCACTACGACGTTCGTCGACGAGCAGGTACCGGATCCGGCGCCCGTCGCGGCGGCCGGTGCGGTGGTCAGCCCGGTGCTCGGTGTGGTCGTCGCGGTGTCGGTGGGCGAGGGCGACGTGGTGCCCGCGGACGCGGAACTCGTTGTCCTCGAAGCCATGAAGATGGAGCACGTCGTTCGCAGCGGGCGCGCGAGTCGCGTCGAGAACGTGGCCGTGAAAGTCGGCGACACGGTCGCGCTCGGCGCGCCGGTGGTGTTCCTCTCCGACGCGGCTTCCGCTGCGATTCCCGCCGCGGCCGAGACCGCCGATCCCGACCGCATCCGTCCGGACCTGGCCGAGGTCCTCGAACGACAACGGCTCGGTTCCGACGCGGTGCGCGTGGCCGCGGCCGAGCGGCGGCACGCCGGCGGGCGTCGAACCGCACGGGAGAACCTCGCCGACCTGGTGGATGCCGGCAGTTTCGTGGAGTACGGCGCGCTCACGATCGCCGCGCAGCGCCGCCGCCGTGACCTGGCCGACCTGATCGCACGTACCCCCGCCGACGGGCTGATCACCGGCACCGGAACCGTCGACGGCCGACCGGTCGCCGTGATGACCTACGACTACACGGTGCTCGCCGGCACCCAGGGCATCCACAACCACCGGAAGACCGACCGGCTGTTCCAGCTCGTCGCCCGGGAACGGTTGCCGCTGGTGATCTTCGCCGAGGGTGGTGGTGGGCGCCCCGGCGACACCGACACGTCCGCCGTCGCGCAGCTGGACGTGGAGACGTTCCGGCTGCTCGCGTCGCTGCGTGGGGTGGTGCCCACGCTCGCGGTGGTGGCGGGGTACTGCTTTGCCGGCAACGCCGCGCTGGCCGGCAGTTGCGACACGATCATCGCCACCGAGGGAAGCAGCCTCGGCATGGGTGGACCGGCGATGATCGAGGGCGGCGGCCTGGGCGTGGTCGCACCGGGTGACGTCGGCCCGATGGACGTCCAGTGGGCGAACGGTGTCGTCGACTGCCTGGTGCCCGACGAGGCCGCGGCGGTCGCGCACGCGCGTCGGTACCTCTCGTACTTTGCGGCCGCGGCCGAAGGCGCCGCCGGTGACCAGCGCGTGCTGCGCCGCCTGGTGCCGGAGAACCGGCTGCGCGCGTACCGCATCCGCCCCGTGCTCGACGCGCTGTTCGACACCGGCAGCGTGCTGGAGCTGCGTGGCGGGTTCGGCGCCGGTGTCGTCACCGCGCTGGCGCGCCTCGAGGGCCGTGCGGTCGGCGTGCTGGCCAACAACCCCGAGCATCTCGGCGGCGCCATCGACGGCGACGCGTCCGACAAAGCCGCGGCCTTCCTGCAGCTCTGCGAGGCGCACCGGCTGCCGGTGGTGTCGCTCTGCGACACCCCCGGTTTCATGGTCGGCCCCGACGCCGAGCGCACGGCCACCGTCCGCCGGTTCAGCGCCCTGTTCGTCGCCGGGGCGCGGCTCACCGTGCCGCTCGTGACCGTGGTGCTGCGCAAGTGCTACGGCCTGGGCGCGATGGCGATGGCCGGCGGTTCACTGCACGCTCCGGTGCTGACGGTCGCCTGGCCGACGGGCGAGTTCGGCGGCATGGGCCTGGAGGGCGCGGTGCGGCTGGGCTTCCGCGCCGAACTGGACGCGATCGCCGATCCGCCGGCCCGCCGCGCGCGCTTCGACGAGCTGGTGGCCGACTACTACGAGCGGGGGAAGGCGCTGAACGTCGCGACGGTGTTCGAGGTGGACGACGTCATCGACCCGGCCGACACCCGCCGGGTGATCAGCGGCGCGCTGGCCCACTCGCTCCGAGCTCCATGATCGTCCAGTCGGCGGCGCGACGGATCGACCGTGGCGTCAGGCCGACGGATGCCGCCAGCTCACGGGCCTGTTCCAGGGTGCGTTCCTTGCCCCCGTAGTACATCAGCATGCGGAGGTCGGTCTCGGTGTCGGTGTCAGCGCCTTCGTCGGCGGTGAATTCGTCGATCACCAGCACCCGGCCGTGCGCTCCGGCGGCGTCGGCGCAGTGGCCGAGAATGATGCGGACGTCGGCGTCGCTCCAGTCGCTCTGAACGCGCGACAACACGTAACCGCCGGCCCCCGGAGGCAGCGGCTCCAGGAAACTGCCGCTGAGCGCCGTCGCCCGGTCGCTCAGGCCGGCCTCGTCGAGGGCCCGGGTCGCGGGCCCGGCGTCGCGGTCGAGCAGGGTGCCCCGCAGCGTCGGGTGCGCACGCAACAGGCCCACCAGCAGGGTGCCGTTCCCGCCGCCGACGTCGACGACGCGGCCGAGCGCGGCCCAGTCGTAGGCCACCGCGATCTCGTCGACCCGCTTCTTCATGCCGTCGGCCATCACCTGGTCGAACTGGACCGCTGACGAGGGTTCTTCGCCGAGGTCGGCCCAGAAACTCGTGCCGTACCGGGCCGCGTACGCCACCACGTCGCCGCTCCGGACCACGTCCAGGAGGTGCACGAACGACAGTTCGGCCCGGCCCACGACCGTGGTGAGATCGAGGAACTCCGGCCTGCCGTCGTCGATCAGCAGCTGGGTCCCGAGCGATGTCAGGCCGAACCGGCCGTTCTCGTCCCGGGTCAGCACTCCCGCGCCGGCCAGATGCGCCAGCACGCGTTCCAGCACGTCGGTGTCGGAGTTCGTGTCGGCGGCCAGCTCCGCCGCGGTGGCTGCGGTCGCGGAGATCCGCTGCGGAATACGCAGAGTGACCGCAACGCGAATGGCCATCGGAGTGATGAGATCAGATAGCTCGCGAAGAGTGCGCTCTCCGCGATCGCTGGGTACGGCCGCCGACGTCATCGTTTCTCCTCTGCATTTCATCCGGACCGGGAAACGTCGATTCACGGTGCCCGGGTGGGCCCGATGACGAATTACCGCCGCCACCGGACCCGCCCGAGCCCCGCGGCGAAAGTGGCTGTTACCACTTCCACAGTCGGGCCGGCTTGCTGTGGAACACGCGTCGCAGCATTGCCTTCATGGTCGAACACCCCCTTCCGATAGCAATTTCCTCCGCCTTATCGCAGAGGAGAACGGAGGACGGTGAAGGGTCGGGGCACGGCGCCCTCGACCATCACCGGCCGCGGATCGGCCCCGGCGACGGTCAACCGGGCGTCGTCGGTGAGCGCAGTGAGCATTTCGGTCATCAGCGTCAGCGCCACCGAGGAACCCGGACAGGTGTAGGGGCCGGCGCCGAACGGCACGTACGGACCGCGATGACCCGATTCCGCCCATCGATCCGGCCGGAAGACCTCGGCGTCGGCCCAGCGGTCCGGGTCGTGGTGCAGCAGGAACGGGCTGACCGAGAGAACGTCGCCAGGGCTGACGGCCTCCCCGGCGAACTCCGTCGGCCGCTCGATGGTGCGACCGACCATCCAGACCATCGGGCGGTGCCGCATCGCTTCCCGCACGATCCAGCGGGAGGGCCACGGCCACGGGGCGTCCGACCGGTGATCGAGGCCGGCCAGCAGCACCGACCAGGCCAGAGTCGAACTGACCGGCGCGACGATCGAGCGGAACAGCACGAGGAACACCTCGGCGACGGCCCGGTCGTTCAGGTCGGGCGGGCACGCACCGAGGACGGCGTCCAGCACGTCCGCCGGTCGTGTTGCACGCTCGCGACGCCCCGCCTCGTCGGCGACGGCGGCGATCAGCTTCTCGCGCAGCAGCTCCGCTCGCATCCGCTGCCAGACGAACGGCGCCCGGAACACGACCCCGCCGTGCACGGCCCGGTGCAGCAACCGGCGCGCCGGTGCCGGGGTCCCGGGGTGGAGCAGGACGTCGGCCAGGCTGCGGTGGACCAGGTCGGAGGCGGCGGCCGGCCAGCTGCTGGTCGAGGGGAACTCGGCCACGGCCAGGGCCAGCGCGTCCCGGAAGTCGGGCAGGTGCTCCCGTACGACGTCGCGCGCCGCCTGGCCGACGTCGACCTGCGCCGCCCGCGTCGGGAGCAGGTCACCGAAAAAGCCGGACCGACCGGCGTTGAATTCCGGGCCGCGTAACAGTGCGTTGGCCAGCTCCGGATCACTGACGCACCAACCGCCCCAGGGGAACCGGAACATACCTGTTGTCGCGTGGCGTCGAAGGGTCGTGAGGTACTCGAACGGATCGCGCCGCAATTGACTCCGGTATCCGGCACGCACGAATTCAGGCACCATAACCTCCCCCGTTGAGGTCGTGCCGACGCATTCATATTCGCTTGTGGACAGTCCCGATCATTGCACCGCGCGACCGGTTCTTGTCAAGCGTTCTGGCAACGCCGGGTTGATCGGTAGTAACGCTGAGTGGTTGACGAGCGTCAAGCCTCGGATCGCGCTCGAGGTCTTGACGGTGACGTTGTTCGAGGGCTGAACGCCTGCGCGGCCCAGAGCGCGAGCGCACACAGCGTGCTCAGCAACCCGGCGCCGGCGACCACCACGGCCGTGGGCACCACCGTGGCCAGCCCTCCGGCGAGGACGACGCCGATGCCCTGGCCGGCCACCAGACCGGCGGACACCACGCCGAAGGCCTGTGCGCGGTCGGTGTTCGGTGCCGCCCGTACGAACGCGACGTTCGCCGCGAGCTGGTAACCGGACCCGGCCCCGGACAGGGCCCAGAGCAGTCCGCTCACCACCGGTCCGGGATGCAGCGCGCAGAGCACCAGGGGTAGGCCGGCGGCGACCGCGAGCGGTTCCAGTAACCGCAGACGCCGTTCGGCCGGTACCCATCGGCTCAAGACGATCATCGAGACCGCGGTGCCGGTGGCGCTACTGGCGAGCAGCAGTCCGACCGTGCGCGCGCCACCGCCCGAATCCGACGCGTACGGCGCGGCGACACCCAGCGGCACGACCAGGAACGTGGCCAGCCACGCGTAGAACGTGAGCCTGCGCAGCCGTGGATCACCGAACACGAGTCGGACGCCCCGAAGCAGCGAAATCTTCTCGAGGTGAGCATCCCGCGCCGCCGGCCGTTTCCGGACGTATCGCCGCACCAGCGCTGCGGACAGGAGGAACGTGATCGCGTCGAGGAGCAGCGCCTGTCCCGGTGTCGTGGCCGCGGCTACGAGGCCCCCCGCCGCGAAGCCGACGACCTGAGCGAACTGGGCTGTCACCGACCCGATCGCGGTTGCCGACGCATACCCGTCGTCGTCCGGGAACACGTCCCGTACCAGCGCGGACCGCGCGGCCGAGAACGGCACGTCGAGCAGCGTCGCGAGGAAGAGCAACGCGTAGAGCAGTGGCAGCGCCAGTCCCGGCACCGCCATCACCGCGATCAGTGCGGCGCTCGCGAGGTCGCAGCAGAGCAGCACCGCCCGCCGGGGATACCGATCGCCGATCCAGCCGAGCAGCGGGCCACCGATCAACCACGGCAGCAGAGTGACCGCATAGGCGGCGCCCGCAGCCAGCGCCGACCCCGTGACCTGGAACGCGAGGACGGTGAGCGCAACTCGGGCGAATTGGTCACCTGCTCGGGAGAGGATCTGAGCGATCCACAAAGCTCGAAATTCCGCGTCGCGGAACGCTCCGTGCCGGCTCATTGTCACCTTTCGGGTCGGCCGGGCCCGGCCACCAGCCGGGTCGGTGGCCGGACCCGAACCGACCGACTACCCCCGTGGTAGCCGGCTGTGTTTCGTCAGGTCCAAACGATGTCGCGCTTGCGCGTCCACACGACGTCACGCATTCGGCCACCTCCTTCCGTTGCGGCGCAGGCTCATCCGGCGCTGCCACGAGCATCGGTGGTGGCGAGGTCGGGCAACAGGAGGAAGAACGGCGGTTACCCGGCAGTTCACCGGCGAAGAGGCTGTTTTAGTCTCTCGTGGACTAAACAGGAGACTGCCGAAAGAACTTCGCCGTCGGTTTCGTCAAGGAAGCCGCAGCTCAGACGTCTGGGTTTGCCGCCGGTTCGGCGCATGGCCGGGAATGAAATTCAGGCTCGATCTGTCACGGGGGCAGGTGGTGCTGGTGTTCGGTGGTGCTGTGCGCGGCCATCGGTTGCGGATGGGGCTGACTCAGGAGGTGGTCGCTGATCGAGCAGGGCTGAGCGTGCGAAGTCTTCGCGAACTCGAGCGTGGACGGGTCGCTCGCCCGCGTCCCAGTACGGTTGACCGCCTCGCCGACGTCTTCGGGCTGGTCGGTATCGAGCGCGTGCAGTTCCATGCGCGAGCCGCGGCGGTGGCGGGCGTCGGGACGAGCGCATCGGTCTATGCGCCGAAGGACCCTGCTCAGCTCCCGATCGTGGGGCCCGACTTCGCCGGGCGTCAGGACACGGTGCTCCTGCTCGATCGCCTCGCGCTGGGAGCGGCGCGACCTGCCTCACCGGCAGTCGTGCTGCTCTCGGGTGTGGCCGGGACGGGCAAGACCGCGCTGGCGCTGCACTGGGCGCATCGGGTCGCGGATCAATTCGTCGACGGCCATCTCTACGCCGACTTACGCGGATTCCACCCGTCGAAATCGGTGCGGTCCGCCCTGGAAGTGCTCACGAGCTTCCTCGTCGCCCTCGGCTGGCCGCCGCACCTGGTTCCGAACGGACTGGACGCGGTCGCCGCCCTCTACCGCAGTCTCGTCGCCGACCGCCGGCTGTTGATCGTCCTCGACGACGCCCGGGACGCGACGCAGGTGCGGCCTCTGCTGCCGGGCGGATCGCGGTCGGTGGTGCTGGTGACGAGCCG
The DNA here is from genome assembly GCF_039524755.1 of Cryptosporangium japonicum. Classification (NCBI taxonomy): domain Bacteria; kingdom Bacillati; phylum Actinomycetota; class Actinomycetes; order Cryptosporangiales; family Cryptosporangiaceae; genus Cryptosporangium; species Cryptosporangium japonicum. Next base: position 191,002 of record NZ_BAAAGX010000023.1, on the reverse strand, counting down.
GCTGCAGCTCACCGGCTTGGTGGCCGCGGAGGCGGCTCGGCGTGTGCCGGTCGGGCAGCTCGACGTCGGCGAGGCGCGCGAGCTGCTCAGCCGAAGACTCGGATCGTCCCGGATCGCGGCCGAGCCGGAGGCCGTCGACCGGATCATTGCCCGATGCGGGCGGCTCCCGTTGGCGTTGGCGCTGTTCGCCGCTCGGGCCGCCGCCCATCCGACGTTCTCACTGACCGCGCTGGCCGACGAACTGGACGAGTCGCCGAACCCACTCGACGGGTTGCACAGCGAGGACGCGGCTACCGACCTGCGGACCGCACTCGGGCGCTCGCTCCGGGCTCTCAGCCCGGATGCCGCCAGCCTGTTCGTCCGGCTCGGAACCGCCGATGACGGACACCTGACGGTGCCGGAAATCAGCGATCTGACCGGGCTACCGCGGCGGCGGGTCGGCGAACTGCTGCGTGAGCTCGTGCTCGCCAACCTGCTTTCCGAGCAGGCACCCGGGCGCTTCGCTCTCGACTATCTGCTGCAGGCCTACGCGATCGCGGTCGACGAGGAACGGCTCACCCGAGCCGTCGGCGGGTAGCTCGGACGAACCGACCCGGAGGGCCAGGGTCGAACGACGGTGGAACAGCAGAACGGCCAGTTTCCCGGCGAGGGGAAACTGGCCATCTAGCTGCACCTACGTGGTCGGGGTGGCGGGATTCGAACCCACGGCCTCTTCGTCCCGAACGAAGCGCGCTACCAAGCTGCGCCACACCCCGGCGGCACGGAGCAAATACTAGCTGACTCCGGCAGCGTCTCGCGCACGGGTATCGCGTGCGCCGTGTTCGGGGCGGGGGACCAGGGTGAGCAGGCTCACCTCGGGCGGGCAGGCGAACCGGATCGGGGCGTACGGAGAGGTGCCCATACCAGCGGAAACGTGGATCCAGGTGTCGCCGTTCCAGCGGTGGGCGCCGCGAGCGAGATCACGTTCGATGCCGCAGTTGGTGACCAGCGCCCCGTAGCCGGGGACGCGGAGCTGGCCGCCGTGGGTGTGGCCGGCCAGCACCAGGTCGTAGCCGTCGGCCGCGAACTGGTCGAGCACCCGGGGCTCGGGAGCGTGCACCAGCCCGAGGTGCAAGTCGGCGCCGGGATCCAGCGCGCCGGCGATGGCCGGGTAGTCGTCGAGCTTCAGGTGCGGGTCGTCGACGCCGCCGAGTTCGAGCAACCGGCCGCCCGCTACGACGGTGGCCTTCGCGTTCGTGAGGTCGGCCCAGCCGGCCTCGGCCAGGGCGTCACGCAGGTCCGTCCACGGCAGCGACGGGCCGTGCACCCGCTTGTGGTTGCGCAGGAAGTACTTGAACGGGTTCTTCGGGACCGGGCCGTAGTAGTCGTTCGAGCCGAACACGAACGCCCCGGGGCGGTTCAGCAGCGGCCCGAGCGCGTCCAGCACGGCCGGCACGGCGTCGGCGGAGGACAGGTTGTCGCCGGTGAGCGCGACGAAGTCGGGGTCGAGCGCCTCCAGGCCGCGCACCCACGTCTGCTTGCTGTGCTGACCGGCCAGCATGTGCAGATCGGAGATGTGCAGGATGCGGAGCGGCTCGGCGTCCTGGGGCAGCACCGGTACGTCGTACCGGCGGAGCGTCCAGTGCCGGCGCTCGTAGGCCGACGCGTACAGCAGCGTCGCCGCACCCGCGCCGACGACACCCAGTGACAGACGGGTACCCCACTTCATGTCCGGGAGCGTACCCGCCGACGCCCAAAATCCTTCCCGCCCCGGGAGTAGCGTCGTACTCATGAGCACTGCTGCGGGCGGCTTGAAGAACCGCCTCACGACCGATCTCACGACCGCGATGAAGGCGAAGGACGAAATCGTCACTTCGACCATCCGGATGGCGCTCACCGCCATCCGCAACGAGGAGGTGGCCGGGAAGGCCGCTCGTGAGCTCTCTGAGGACGAAGTGCTCCGGGTGCTTACCCGGGAAGCCAAGAAGCGCGTTGAGGCCGCTGAGGCCTTTGCATCGGGCGGACGGGGCGATCGTGCGGAGCGCGAACGAGCCGAGGGTGAAGTCCTCAACCGGTACCTGCCGGCTCAGCTGAGCGACGAGGAACTCGCCACCGTCGTCGCGGGCGCGCTCGCCGAGGCCGGCGTCGACGACGTCAAGCAGATGGGCAAGGCCATGAAGGCGGTTCAGACCGCGGTGGCCGGGCGCGCCCAGGGCGGCCGGGTGGCCGCCGAGGTGAAGCGCCAACTCTCCGCCTGAGAACGCGAACGGGGCCCCGTCGGGGGCCCCGTTGACGTCAGTTCTGGCACATCGGCAGATCCGGGTTGGCGGCGCAGATCTGGTCGCGTATCCCGTCGCCGGGATCCTGCCCGTCTTCCGGCTTCTCCGGCTCGGGCGCCTGCCCGTTGCTCACCGTGATCGTGACGACGCCGCCCTTGGTGCTGCTGCTGCCGCCCGCCGGGTCGGTGCGAGCGACCCGCCCCTCACCCTGATCGGAGTTCTCCCTGGTGGGGGAGACCCTGACTTCGAAGCCGGCCGAACGGAGCTTGCTCGTCGCGGCATCGACCGAGTCGCCGGTGGTGTACGGCACGGTCACCCGGACGCCGAACGCGAGCTTGTTCGTCGGCGCCACGAAGTTCTTCACCGGCAGCTTTTGGAGTGCGGTGTTCATTGCTTCGCGGGTGGCGTCGATCGGGATCTGCGTGCTCTTCACTTCGTCGTTGTACTTGTCGGGGTTCGCGATGAAGCCCGCCGCGGCGAGGTTCGGCGTGAAGCCGACGAACCAGGCCGCGTTGTTGTCGTCGGTGGTACCGGTCTTGCCGGCCACCGGGCGGTCGATCGTCCGGCTGACGCTGGCCGCGGTCCGGCCGCCGCCCGGGTGCGTGCAGTTGAGGCCGACCATCGAGTTGTCGCCGACCGGGCAGCGGGCCATGTCGGCGGCCGCGTCGGCCACCTGCTGCGGAATCGTCTGCTTGCAGGTCGGGTTGGCGACCTCGGTCAGCTGCTTGCCGTCCTGGTCGGTGATCGACTTGAGCGGCAGCGGCGCGCAGTACTTACCGCGCGCGGCGATCGTCGCGTAGGCCGTCGCCATGTCCAGCGGCGAGACCTGGGCGGTGCCGAGCGTGAACGAACCCCAGGCGGTCGGGTCGGTCTGCGCCGCTTCCTTGTTGTCGATGTCGACGCTGGCCCGGAACTCGACGCCGGCCTTCTCGGCCGCGTCGACCGCCGACTTGACCGAGACCTGCTCCTCCAGCGGGATGAAGTAGGTGTTGGCCGACTCGCCGAACGCGCTCGACATCGTCTGCAGGCCCTTCATCGAGGGCGACGCGTTCTTCGGGCAGTACTTGTTGCCGCCGGTCTTGCACGACCCGGTGTACTGCGACGTGTACCGGTCGGGCGCGTAGATCGAGTGGCTCAGCGGGATGTTCTTCTCCAGCGCCGCCACGGCGGTGAACATCTTGAACGTCGAACCGGCCTGGTAACCCGGCGAGACCTGCGAACCGGACAGCAGCGGGTTCGTCGTGTACGGGTAGGTCTTGCCGCCCGGGTTCTTCTTGATGCCGAACTTGCGGTTGATCGCCATCGCCTTCACCCGGCCGGTGCCCGGCTCGACCATGACGATGCCGGTCGCGAACCGGCTACCGGCCTCCAGCCGCTTGTCGATCTCCTTCTGCGCCCCGTTCTGCATGCGGACGTCGAGCGAGGAGATGATCCGGTACCCGCCCTTGTTGAGGTTCTCCTCGCGCTCGGTGCGGGTCTTGCCGAACGCCGGGTTCGACTTCCACCAGTCGAGGAACCAGCCGCAGAAGAAGCCGAAGTTGGTGTTGCCGTTCTCGCACCGTCCCGACGAAGCCTTCGGCTTGAGACCCAGCGGGGCCTTCTTCGCCGCGTCCGCCTCGGCCTGGGTGACGTACTTCAGCTTCACCATCTGGTTGAGCACGTACTCGCGGCGGTCGAGCGCCGCCTTGGTGCCGTTCTGCTTGTTGACCGGGTTGTACTGGGTCGGGTTCTGCGCCATCCCGGCGATCATCGCGGCCTCGGGCAGCGTCAGCTGCGACGGCGGCTTGCTGAAGTACGCCTGGGACGCGGCGTAGATGCCGTAGCCCTGGTTACCGAAGAAGTTGATGTTCAGGTAGTTCTCCAGGATCTGGTCCTTGGAGAGCTCCTTCTCGAGCGCGATCGCGTAGCGGATCTCACGCAGCTTCCGGCCGGCCGTGTCCTCGGTGGCCAGCTTCTTCTCCGTTTTGTTCTTCGCGCCGTACTTCAGGATCCACCGCACGTACTGCTGGGTCAGCGTCGACGCGCCCTGGGTGGTCTCACCGTTGCTCTGGTTCTTCACGAACGCGCGGACGATGCCTCGGGCGTCCACACCCTGGTGCTCGTAGAAGCGGTTGTCCTCGGCCGCCACGACGGCCTGGCGCATGACCGGCGCGATGTCGGCCAGCTTGACGTTGCGCCGGTTCTCCTCGAAGAACCGGGCGATCTCCGTCTTGCCGTCGCTCGCCAGCAGGGTCGAGATCTGCGGCACCGGCGGGATCTTGAGTTCCGCCGGAAGGTCACTGAACGAATCCGAGGCGGACTTAGCGGTTAATCCGGACACGCCGACTGCGGGGAAAGCCGCAGCGGCGATCACGACGCCGGCGAGGATTCCGCAGAGCACCAGTGAGACGACGTTGGCGACCGTGCGGTCCTGAGGCAACTTCACGGCGCCCAGAGTACGCAGCGTTCTCCAGAATCCTCGGCGGCGTGGTTACTCGTGAGTTGGTGTGACGGGAGGCACTGCCCTTGAGCTGGGTAGCTTCCCCTGTTCGGTGGATGGCCACTGCCCATTAGTGCTGTTAAAAGATCACCCGTATGGCCGCTGCCAACCAACGCTGTCGCTTTCTTACCGTCCTGGGGCAGGCATGCCGGACCGACACGGCGTCGCCCACACGGATATGCGTGCCTGACGAGCCTTGCCGGGACGGCGTGACGCTGAAGGGGGCCGGAGATGACGATGATCGCTGACTGGGCTGGACGTGCGGCCTGTCGTGCCAGCGATCCGGACTCGCTCTTCGTCCAAGGTGCGGCTCAAAACCGCGCCAAGACGGTCTGCATGGGCTGTCCGGTTCGCACCGAATGCCTGGCTGACGCGCTGGACAACCGGGTCGAGTTCGGTGTTTGGGGCGGTATGACCGAGCGCGAGCGTCGTGCGCTCTTACGTCGCCGCCCGGACGTGACTTCGTGGTGGAAGCTGCTCGAGGCCGCGCGCAAGGCGCACGAGCTACAGCCCACCGGCTAGGGCCGCCCCGACTCGACGGAGACCGTCGAGGTCGTGGACGTCCTCGGCCTCGGCGGGAACCTCGACAACCGGGACGTCCGGGTGCGCGGTGGTGAACCCCGCCGCGATCCGCCGTTCCCGCTCCACCAGCCGGGAGAGCCCGGCGTGCATCCGGAGCACCTCGGCCGTGACCGAGTCCCCGAGCTTCTCCGCGGCGGCCAGTGCGTCGGCGGCCGAGAGGTTCGGCACCTCGGTGGCGTGCACGCGGTTGAGCACCAGACCGGCCAGCGGCATTCCTTCGCTGGTGAGCCGGTCGGCGAAGTACGAGGCCTCCCGCACGGCGTCGGGCTCGGGCGCGGCCACCACGACGAACGCCGTGCCCGGCGTCTTCAGCAGGTCGTAGGTGCGCTGGGCGCGCTCACGGAAGCCGCCGAACATCGAGTCGAGCGCGGACACGAACGTCGAGACGTCGTCCAGCAGCTGCGTACCGAGGATCTTCGTGATGACGCGGCTGAACAGCGAGAACGTGCCCGACATCACCTTCAGTACACCGCGCCCGCCGGTCTTGGCCGGCGCCAGCAGCAGCTTGAGCAGCCGCCCGTCGAGGAACCGCGCGAGGTTCTGGGGCGCGTCCAGGAAGTCCAGGGCCGAACGGCTCGGTGGCGTGTCGACGATGATCAGGTCCCACTCGTCGGCGGCGCGGAGCTGGCTCAGCTTCTCCATCGCCATGTACTCCTGCGTGCCGGAGAACGACGACGACATGGCCTGGTAGAACGGGTTCGCGAAGATCTCCTCGGCCCGGGCCGGGTCGGTGTGCGCGAGCACGACCTCGTCGAACGTCCGTTTCATGTCGAGCATCATCGCGTGCAGCTCGCCGCCGTTCTCCCCGGCGCTTTTCACCCGCCGCGGCACGTTGTCGAGCTCCGAGAGCCCCATCGACTGCGCGAGGCGTCGCGCCGGGTCGATCGTCAGCACGACCGTGCGCCGACCGGCCTCGGCGGCGCGGAGCCCCAGCGCGGCCGCGGTCGTGGTCTTGCCGACGCCACCCGACCCGCAGCAGACGATGATGCGGGTCGCGGGATCGGTCAGCAGCGTCTCGACGTCCAGAACCGTCATGGCGCGCGCACCCCCGCTTTTCGCAACACATCGGCCAGCTCGTACAGCCCGTCGGTGTCCATTCCCTCGGGCACGAACGGCAGATCCACCACCGGACGACCCAGTTCAGTCAGTTCGCCCCGCAGACGCTGTTCCAGGCCCGCGCGGCGCACGTGGTCGGCGACCTCGTCGGCGAGGCCCTTCACGGTCGCCCGGTCGGCGGGCAGCCCGGCCGCCGCGAGGCCACGCTTCAGCTCGGCCTGGGTGACCTTCGCGTCGACGAGCGACGTGCCGCGCACCGCGTTGACGAGCACGGCGCCGATCGGCAGACCGATCTCGGCCAGTTCGGTGACCGCGTCGGCGGTCTCCTGCACCGGCATCTCCTCCAGCAGCGTGACGACGTGCACGGCCGTCATCGGCGAGCGGAGCACCGCCATCACGCCGTCGGACTGGGTCTTGATCGGCCCGACCTTCGCCAGCCCGGCGACCTCGGCGTTGACGTTCAGGAACCGCCCGACCCGACCGGTGGGCGGAGCATCCATCACCACCGCGTCGTAGACGCGCCGACCGCGGTCGGCCCGGGTGACGGCCTCCTTGACCTTCCCGGTCAGCAGGACGTCGCGCATGCCCGGCGCGATCGTCGTGGCGAAGTCGATCGCGCCGAGCTTCTTCAACACCCGGCCGGCCCGGCCGAGCTTGTAGAACATCTCCAGGTAGTCCAGGAGTGCTTCCTCGGCGTCGACGGCCAGCGCGCGCACCTCGCCACCCTCGGGTGCCACCGCCACCGGCCGCTCGGCGTAGGGGAGCGGATCCAGGCCGAACATCGGTGCGATGCCCTGCCTGCCCTCCACCTCGACGAGCAAGGTGCGGCGACCACCGGCGGCCAGCGCCAGCGCCAGCGCCGCGGCGACCGTCGTCTTCCCGGTGCCGCCCTTTCCGGTGACTATGTGCAGCCGCGCCTGGGGGAACGCGATCAAGTCCTCGGGCACATTACGAGCGTAACCACGCAACCCAGCAAGTTGCCTGTCGACGCCGGTCGCGAAAGCGTCCCCAGTAGGGTGCGGCCATGACGAAGTGGGAGTACGTAACGGTTCCGCTGCTCGTGCACGCCACGAAGCAGATCCTGGACAACTGGGGTGAAGACGGCTGGGAACTGGTCGCCGTCGTGCCCGGCCCGAACGCCGAACAGCTCGTCGCGTACCTGAAGCGCCCGAAGTGAGCAAGATCGCGGAAAAGCTCGCCGAGTTGGGGCTGACGCTGCCCACCGTGCCGGCTCCGGTGGCCGCGTACGTGCCGGCCGTGCGTACCGGGTCGTACGTCTACACGTCCGGGCAGCTGCCGATCGTCGAGGGCAAGCTCGGCGTCACCGGGCTGGTGGGCGCCGAGGTCTCCGCGGAGACCGGGTACGAACTGGCCCGCGTCGCCGGGCTCAACGCGCTCGCCGCGGTCGCCTCGGTCGTCGACCTGGACGACGTCGTGCGGGTCGTGAAGGCCGTCGGCTTCGTCGCGTCGGCGCCGGGCTTCACCGGTCAGCCGGGCGTCGTCAACGGCGCCAGCGAGCTGTTCGGTGCCGTTTTCGGCGACGCGGGCAAGCACGCGCGCAGCGCGGTCGGGGTGGCGGTGCTGCCGCTGAACGCGCCCGTCGAGGTGGAGCTGATCGTCGAGGTGCGGTGAGTCACGGGGCGTCGGAGGGTATCCCGACGACGCCCCGCACCACGCGGCTGAGCTGCACCTCGAACGTGGCGGTGACCAGCGCCGTCGCCACCGCGGACATGCCGGCGTAGTTCTCGATCCGGCCGTTTCCGGACGGACGCTGCGCGAAGATGCGGTTGAACGAGTCCAGGATCTCCCGGGAGAGGTCGAACGCGGCCCGGGCCACCTGCAACTGCAGGCGGGTGATCTCGGTCGACGGCATACCCATCTCGCGGGCCCGCCGGCCGACCGCGACCAACACCGGGTGCGTGCCGTGCCAGTTGCCGTCGGGACCGCGGGTGACCAGCCCGTACGACTGCAGCGCCTCCCACGCCCCCGGCTGCGCGTGCAGCTCGGCGACGCCCTCGGGCTCCACCTGCAGGTCGGGGTCGGAGTCGTCGGTGAGCGTCGGGAACCGCATCGCGAGGCCCTCGGCGTGCCAGGCCAGCGCGAGCTCAGGGGCGTTGTGCCCGGTCTGCAGCAGGGCACGGATCGCGGCGAGCGAGAAACCGGCCTTCTGTAATCGCTGGATCAGCGCCAGCCGGTCGATGTGCGAGTGGTCGTAGATGCTGCGGCGCCCGACGCGGCGCGGCGGGTGGAGCAGCCGGCGCGACTGGTGGGCTCGAACCAACCGGACCGTCACCCCGCAGTGTTCCGCCAGCTGTTCGACGCTCAGTTCGTCGGGCAGTGTCCGTTTTTGAGCGGGCAACGCGGAGATTGGGGTGGTGTCAGACTCTCCGTGTTCTCCGCGGTGGCGCCCCGTCACAGCTGGCACCGTACTCCAAGACGGCACCTCGGATCGCCGACAGCAGGTCGACGACCGGCCGGAACAACCTACGATGCGTTCATGGTTTCCGGAGTGCGCGACGCCGCCACCACGGTCCTACTCCGGGACGCTCCCGGTGGCCTGGAGGCGTATCTCATGGTCCGGTCGACGCGGCTGTCCGCGTTCGCCGGTCTGACCGTCTTCCCCGGTGGCTCGGTCGACCCCGGCGACCACGTCGCGGACGGGCTCTGGCGTGGCCCCGATCCCGCGCAGTGGCCGCTCTCGGCCGACCCCGGCCTGTCCCGCGCGCTGGTCACCGCGGCCGTGCGTGAGACGTTCGAGGAGATCGGCGTCCTGCTGGCCGAGGGCGCCTCGTTCCCGTCCGCGGCCGAACTCGAGCGTGACCGCGCCGCGCTGGAGGATCACCGGGTCACGCTGCCCGAGCTGCTCACGGCACGCGGGCTGGTCATCCGCACCGACCTGATCCGGCCGTGGACGCACTGGATCACCCCGGAGGCCGAGAAGCGCCGCTTCGACACCCGCTTCTTCGTCGCGGGCCTGCCGGCCGGTCAGGACGCGCAGCAGCCGTCCGGCGAGGCCACCCGCGGGTTCTGGCAGTCACCGGCCGCCGCGCTCGCGGCCGTCGAGCGCGGCGAGTTCGGCATGCTGCCGCCGACCGCGTCGACGCTGTTGGGGCTGGTCGAGTACGGCACGCTCGCGGACGTCTTCGCTGCCGCCGGGAACCGCACGATCCGGCCCATCCGGCCGGTCTACCGCGGCGACGCCGAGGGCCCGCGGCTCACGTTGCCGCCCGAGTCGCGCGAGCTGCTGCCCGAGGGCGTCACGCCGGAGTTCATCGCGGGTCTGATGTCGGGCATCGCCCGGCACGGCCGTCCACCGGCGGTCGAGGGGGAACAGCCGTGACGCTGCCCGACTGGGTCCCGTCCTGGGCGACGCTGGTCCGTGCCGACAACCCCTCGCCGATGACGCTCGACGGCACCAACACCTGGGTGCTGCGTGCGGCGGGCTCGGCCGGGTGCGTGGTCATCGACCCGGGGCCGCTGCTGGAGCCACACCTCGAGAAGGTGGCCGGCTACGGCCCGGTAGTGGCCACGCTTCTCACGCACGGCCACCCCGACCACGCCGAGGGGGCCGCCCGTTTCGCCGAGATGACCGGCTCGGACGTGCTCGCGCTCGACCCGCGGCACGGTCAGCCGCTCGTTCCGGACGGCGAGCCGCTGGACGTCGCCGGCCTGAGCCTGCGGACATTCGGCACGCCGGGGCACACCGCGGATTCGGTGTCGTTCGTCATCAACGACGAAGCCGTGCTCACCGGCGACACGATCCTGGGCCGGGGCACGACCGTCGTCGCCTGGCCCGACGGCATCCTCGGTGACTACCTCACCAGCCTCGAGCGGCTGCGCGGCCTGGGGAACATCCCGGTGCTGCCCGGCCACGGGCCGGTGCTGCCCGACGCCGAGGCGGTCGCCGCGTTCTACCTCGAGCACCGCGCCCAGCGGCTCGCCCAGGTCGAGGCCGCGGTGGCGGCCGGCGCGTCCACCCCGATGGAGGTCGTCGAGACCGTCTACGCCGACGTCGACCGCTCCGTCTGGCCGGCGGCCGAGCTCTCCGTGCGGGCCCAGCTCGACTACCTACGGGCGTCTGGCCGACCATGACCTGTCCGGTCTGCGGCACGGTCGCGGTGCCCGGCGCGCGGTACTGCCACCACTGCGGTACGCGCTTGCCGGACGTCGAGCCGACCGGGTTCGCGACCGAACGTCGTGTCGTCACCGTGCTCTTCGGTGACCTGACCGATTTCACCGCCTGGTCCGAGGACCTCGACCCGGAACGGGTGGGCCGGCTGACCGACCGGGTGCTGGCGGCGTGCGCCCAGGCCGTCACCGCCTTCGGCGGTCACGTCGACAAACTGACCGGCGACGGCATCATGGCCGTTTTCGGCGCTCCGGTCGCTCACGAGGACGACCCGGAGCGCGCGGTCCGCTCGGCGCTGGCCATGCAGCGGGCGGTCAAGCGGGTCATCGAGGACGAGCTGGGCGGCGGACGCCGGCTGGGCCTGCGGGTGGGCGTCAACACCGGTGAGGTCGTCGCCGGGGTGCAGGCCGCGCTCTCCTACACGGTCATCGGCGACACCGTGAACACCGCGGCCCGGCTCTCCGACGCGGCCGGCATGGGCGCGGTCTACGCCGGGGCCCGGACCCAGCGCGCGACTCGGGACCGCGCGGCGTGGCGTCGGCTGCCGCCGTTGCGGTTGAAGGGCAAACGGGCGCCGGTCGAGGCGTACGAACTCCTCGGCCTGCGTGACGCGCCGGGTATCCGGCCCGGTCTGGGCGACGAGGCGCCGTTCGTCGGGCGCGAGGTCGAGAGCGGCCGGCTGCTCGGCCGGTTCGCGGAGGTCGCCGAGGAGAACGAGCCGCGTGTCGTCGTGGTCACCGCCGAAGCGGGCGCGGGCAAGACCCGGCTCTCGGCCGAGGTCGCGCGGATGGTCGGCGACTCGTTCGGCGCCCGCGCGCTCTCCACGCGCTGCCCGGCGTTCGGCGAGACCGGCCGGCTGGCGCCGCTGGCCGACCTGGTGCGTCAGGCCTGCGGCGTCGAGGCGGACGAGCCCGACGACCGGATCGCCGAACGCATCCGCCGGGTCGCCACCGACCTGCCCGACCCCGGGCTGGGCCCCGGCGGCGTCGAGGTGCTGTTCGACCTGGTCGACGTCGAATCCGACGTCGACGCGCTGACCGGCGTACCGGGCATCTCGACCGCGGCCGGGCGCCGGGCGCGGGTGCCCGAGGTGATGGCCGCGCTGCTGGGCGGGCTGGCCGTCAGCGAGCCGGTGCTCGTCGTGGTGGACGACGTCCACAACGCGTCGCCGGAGACGCTCGACGCGCTCGGTGGCCTCGTCGACCGGCTCGACGGCGCGGTGCTCGTGCTGCTGCTCGGGCGGCCCGAGCTGGTGCGTACGCACGGCCTGCTCACCCGCCTCGCGGGGGCCGAGCCGCTGCCGCTGCCGCCGCTGACCGGCGCCGCGGTCTCGCGGCTGCTCCGGTCGTACCTGGGCGGGCCGCTGGACCGGGCCGACGAGACGCGCCTGCTCGCCACGGCCCAGGGCAACCCCTTCTACCTGGCCGAGCTGGTCTCGCTGCTGGTCGAGCAGGGCCGGCTCACCGGAGGTGCGAGCGGGTGGCGGCTCGCGCCGGGCGGATTCCGCGGCCGGCTGCTCTCGTCCGACCTGGCCGCCGTGCTCACCGCACGCATCGACGCGCTGCCGACGTACCCGCGGGCCGTGCTGCGTGACGCGGCCGTCGTCGGGGACCGGGTGCCGGCCGGCGCGCTGGAGGAGCTGCAGGGCAGCCGACGCGCACCGGTCACCGTGACGTCCGACCTCGACCGCGCGCTCGGCGACCTGATCAGCCGACGCATGCTCCGGCGCACCGCGAGCGGCGGCTACGGCTTCGTCACCGCGTTGATGCGTGAGGCGGCCTACAGCGGCATCGGCCACGCCGACCTCGCCGCCCGGCACGCCCGGATCGCGCGCTGGGCCGACTCCGGCCCGATCCGCGGCCTGTCCGACGTGGAGCATGACGAGTTCGTCGCCCGGCACGCCGAGCGCGCGCTGCGCCTGGCCGACCAGATGTCGCTGCCGCCGTCGCACGAGGCCCGGCGGGTGGCGGCGATCGGCGTGGCGGCACTGCACCGGCTGGCCGAGCGCACGATCGCGGTCGGGGAGCCGGCGCGGGCGTTGCGGCTGCTGGACCGGGCACTCGCGCTGCCTCCTTCCCGGGGCGCGGTCGGCGCCGACGATCTCCGGCTCCTGCGAGCGCGTGCGTTGCTGGCCAGCGGCCGTACCGAGGAGGCCCGCTCGCTGGCTTCCTCGGTGGCCGGGGGCGACGGCCCGGTGGCGGTGGCCGCGCTGCTCGTCAAAGGCGAGGCGCTGCGTGCCGGTGGGGAGACGCGCGCGGCCGTCGCCGCGTGGAGCCTCGCGCTGCGCAAGTCGCGCGCGGCGGAGCTGCCGCACTGCGAGAGCGAGGCGCTGCGCCGGCTCGGGATGCTCGACTACCTGGGCGGGCGGCTGCCGCTGGCCGAGCGTCGGTTCACCGCCGCGTACCGGGTCGCGTCGGCGTGCGGCGACGGGCCGGGCACCGCGTGGGCGCTGCAGCACCTGGCGTGGTCGGCGACGACGCGCGGCGACTTCGCCCGGGCCGACCGGGTGCTGGAGGAGGCACGGGCGGTGTTCGCCCGGCTCGACGACCCGGCCGGGCGCTCCTGGGTACGCGGGACGACCGCGTTCGTCCGTCTGCTCGAGGGACGCCTGCACGAAGCGCGCCGACTGGCGGAGAAGTTCGTCCCCTACGCCGAGCGGGTCGCCGACGGCTGGGCGGTGGCCGCGCTGCGCATCGTCGACGCGTTCGCGGCGGCCGAGCTCGGCGACCTGACCCACGCCACCCAGCAGGCCGACCTCGCGCACGCCGCGTTCCTCACCGGGCACGACCCGTGGGGGGCCAGCCTCGCGCTGACCGTCCGCGGCGTGATCGCCAGGGGCATGGACCGGCTCGACGACGCCGTCGAACTGCTCAGCGAGGCGCTGGAGATGGGCGCGCAGGTCGGGCACCCGCTCACCGCGGGCATCGCGTTGACCGTGCGCGGCTACTGCTACCTGGCGTCCGGTGAGCTGGCCGCGGCCGAAGCCGACGCGGTGCGCACGCTGGAACTCATCGAGCCGCTGGAGGTCGATCCGTCCACCCGCGTCGGGCCGCTCGTGCTGCAGGCGCAGGCGCGGCGGCTGTCCGGTGACCGGGACGGGGCGCTGGAGCTGCTGGGCGAGGTCGTGAACGATCCGAGCGGGCCGTCGCTGCTGTTCCCGCGCAGGCAGGCGCTGGCGCACTACGCCGGCGTGCTGCTCGAGGCCGGCAAGTCCGAGGAGTCGCTCGAGTGGGCGCGCCGGGCGTCGCAGGTGCCCGCGGAGGACGTCCGCAGCCGGGTCGTCTCCCGGCGGGCGTTGGCGGTTTCGCTGGCTGCGACCGGTGCGTTGCCCGAGGCGATGGCCGCCGCGGACGAGGCGGTTTCGCTCGCTTACGGCACCGAACAGGCGTCGGAGCGGGCCGCCACCGATACCGTTCGTGACCGAGTTGCCCTAGCTCACGCACTGGAGCGACCGTCGGGTTAGTTAAGAGCAGCTATGGCGAGGCAGCTCACGGCCCATCGTTAGCGGGAACTCGGTACGGTCGTCCACGTGCGAAGTGAGGCGTCCGGAACCCAGCCGGCATCCCCGGTGGCCGGTCTGTCCGATCTGTCAGTTTTGGCCCGTGGTGGTTACTCAACCGTGTACCGCGCGCGCCAGGACTCGATCGGACGCGAGGTCGCGCTCAAAATCGACACCCGTGCCCTGCAGTCCGAGCGCGATCGCCGTCGTTTCGTCCGCGAAGCCGAGTCGGCCGGCCGGATGTCCGGGCACCCGAACGTCGTCAACATCTACGACGCCGGGGTCACCGAGGACAACCATCCGTACCTGGTCATGGAGCTCTGCACCGGCGGTTCGTACGCGAGCCGTCTGCGACAGCAGGGGCCACTCTCCCCGGTGGAGGTCCGCGACGTCGGCGTGAAGATCGCCGACGCGCTGCAGGCCGCGCACGACAACGGCATCCTGCACCGCGACGTGAAGCCCGGCAACATCCTGATCAACCGGTACGGTGTGCCCGGCCTGGCGGACTTCGGCCTGGCCGCGCTGCCCGACCCGAGCCGCGAACTGTCGGTGACGATCGAGGCGCTGACGCCGGCGTACGCGCCGCCGGAAGTGTTCCGGATGGAGCCACCGTCGCCGCTCGGTGACCAGTACGCGCTCGGCGCGACGCTGTACGCGCTGCTGCAGGGGCGTCCGCCGCGGTGGCCGGAGACCGGCACGCCGAGCCTCGCCACGATGGTGATGATGCTCGACGAGCCGATTCCCGACATCCCGGGGATCCCGGCGAACCTGTCGGCCGTGCTGCGGCAGGCGATGGCCCCGTACGCGGAGGACCGGTACCCGACGGTGGGCGAGTTGCGTGACGCGCTGGCGTCGCTCGACCTCGAGTCCGACACCGGGTCGCGGCACGCGTCGTTCGGGGGCACGCCGCCGGTGACCCCGTCCTCGGGCGGCCCGTCCGGTGGGCCTTCGTCCGGTGGGCCCTCGTTCGGGATGCCTTCGTCCGGGGGGCCTTCGTTCGGAGCGACGTCCTCCGGTGGGGGGAGCTACAGCTCGCCGGGGACGGGGTGGCAGCAAGGGCCGCCCAGCCCCACCTCGGCGTTCTCGAGCAGCCCGTTCAGCCCGGTGCAGCAGGTCTCGGGGGGCTCCGGTGGCCGGCCGGCCGGTGGACCGCCCTACGGGCCACCGCACGGCTTCCACGCCCCCCAGCCGGTCAAGCAGGGGCTCTCGCCGCAGACCAAGCGTCTGATGGTCATCATCATCGCCGTCGCGACCGCGTTGCTGATCTGCGGCGTCGTCGGATCCGCCCTGCTGGCCGTCGTGGGTGACTCGGACACGAGCTCGGAATACTCGCCGGTGGAGGAAGAGACGCCGACCGGCCCCACGAGCGCCGACGCGACGCCGGCCCCCAGCCCGAGCCAGTCCGGTGAACTACCGGGCTTCCCGCTCGACGGGCTGCCGTCGGCCTCCGCCACCCCCGGCGCGTTCGCGAGCGCGTGCGAGGTGGCCGTGCTCGCGGCGAGCGGCACCTCCGCGCAGGCGTCGTGCCCGGCGAAGCCCGAGTGCTGGCGCGACCAGTCCGACGGCGGCATCCGGGCCCGTGGCTGCACGAACAACCACACGTGGGAGACCTACGTGATCGGGACGCTCTCGTCGAGCGCGACCGACGCCAAGGCGATCAGGAACGACCCGAACGTCCGGCTCCTGTGCTCGCCGGCCGTCCTGGAGGCAGCGCTCACGGCGACCGGTCAGGACGCCAGCGGGTGGCGGACGACCGTGTCGGCCTACGGCGCCTCGAAGTTCCGCTGCCTGGCCGGCAAAGGCACCGACGAGCTAAAGCAGGCCTACTTCGTGAAGTAGTGCACGGCCCGTCCAGAACGACGCTGCCGAGCGGGCGGCGTCGCCCTGGACGGGCTCCAGGTTAGAACTTCTCAGCGGGCGCGGCGGGAGAGGCGCTCGGGGTCGAGGAGCACGACGCTCTTGCCCTCGAGGCGGAGCCAGCCGCGCGACGTGAAGTCGGCCAGAGCCTTGTTCACGGTCTCCCGGGACGCCCCGACCAGCTGCGCGATCTCTTCCTGCGTCAGGTCGTGGGTGAGGCGCAGCGCGCTGCCCTCACGCGTCCCGAACCGCTTCGCGAGCTGCAGCAGGTTCTTCGCGACGCGACCGGGCACGTCGGTGAAGATCAGGTCGGCGAGCGCGTCGTTGGTGCGACGCAGACGCCGGGCCAGCACCCGCAGCAACTGCTCGGCGATCTCGGGCCGGTTGGTGATCCACGGCCGCAGCGACTGCTGCCGCATCCGCGCGACCTTGGCGTCGGTGACCGCGACGGCGCTCGCCGTCCGCGGGCCGGGGTCGAACAGTGAGAGCTCGCCGAACAGGTCCGACGGACCCATCACCGCGATCATGTTTTCGCGACCGTCGGCAGCGCGGCGACCGACCTTGATTTTCCCGGACATCACGATATAAAGCGAGTCACCGAGCTCTCCTTCGGAGAAGATCGTGTGCCCCTTCGGGATGTCGAGGTACTCCAGGTGGGCCGCGAGAGCCTCAGCTGACTCCGGCTCGACCCCCTGAAACAGCCCTGACCGGGCAAGTACCTCGTCCATGACCCCACCTCCAGCAGCGGCCGATTGGCCTTGAGTCTATGGGGCGCGTGGGACGGGACAGGCAATGACCCGCTCCCGACTCCCTTGATCGTTTCGGTTTCCGCACTTTAGGGCATCGGAAAAAGACGGACGGATAGCCTGAAATGGTGGTGCTGTCCGGTGTCCGACTCGTGCGAGCGCCGGTGCACCGTAGGCTTTCAGTCCGGTGGTCGGACGACGGGAGGCCGGGTGGAGATCGCTTTCCCGGTCCCGGGGTACACGATGCTGTCGGTGCTGGGTAGAGGCGGTTTTTCCACCGTTTACCGTGCGCTGCAGGAGTCGATCGGCCGCGAGGTCGCGGTGAAAATCGACCACCGTGTTCTGCTCGACGAAGCCGACCGCGCCCGATTCCGGGCGGAGGTTCGCGCCGCGGGCCAGGTTTCCGGCCATCCGAACGTGATCGACATCCACGACGCCGGAATCACGGCCGACGGACGTGCCTATCTGGTCATGGAACTCTGCCCGGCCGGGTCGCTCGCCGACTACCTGCGTCAGCACGGTCCGTTGCCGCCCGACCGCGTGCTGGACATCGGCGTCGCGATCGCGGACGCGCTGGCGGCCGCGCACCGGTACGGGGTGGTGCACCGCGACGTGAAACCCGCGAACGTCCTCTACGACCGGTACGGCCATCCCGAGCTCGCGGATTTCGGCCTGGCCGCCCGGTACGACCCCACGACCGAGTCGATGTCGACGTTGGAAGTGCTCACCCCCGCCTACGCGGCCCCGGAGATGTTCTGGTCGCGGCGCCCGACACCGGCGGTCGACGTGTACGGGCTCTCCGCGACGCTGTACGCGCTGCTGTCCGGGCATCCACCGCGGTGGCCGCTCGCGGAAGCGAACCCCACCGATGCCGAGATCGCGGCGCTGCACGCCGCGCCGATCCCGGGGATCGAGGGCGTGCCGGACTCGGTGATCGCGGTGCTGCGTGCCGGGATGGCCCGGGAGCCCGAGAAGCGCCTGCCCACGGCCGGTGTGCTCCGGGACGCGCTGCGATCCGCGCGTGTCACGGTCGGTGCGTCGCCGGACCGGATCTCCGACCCCGGCGCTCCCGGGGCCGACCACGATCTGGCCGATCAGCCCACCGCCCGCCTCCCGCGGCTACGCCCAACTGTCGGAGGGGATGGCTAGTCTTCTCCGCGTGACAGTTGCCGCCGCCCCCGAGAGCCCGCTGGCCTTGAAGCGCCGGGCGCGCCGGATGCACCGAATCCTCACCGAGACCCATCCCGACGCGCACTGCGAACTCGACTTCACGACGCCGCTGGAGCTGGCGGTCGCGACGATCCTGTCCGCCCAGACCACCGACGTGCGGGTCAACCTGACCACGCCGACGCTGTTCGCGAAGTACCGCACGGCGGAGGACTACGCCGGCGCCGATCGCACCGAGATGGAGACGATCCTTAAGCCCACCGGCTTCTTCCGAGCCAAGACGAACTCGCTGATCGGGCTGGGCCAGGCGCTGGTCGAGCGGTTCGACGGCGAGTTGCCGCGCACGCTCGGCGAACTGGTGACGTTGCCCGGTATCGGCCGCAAAACCGCGAACGTCGTGCTGGGGAACGCGTTCGACGTCCCCGGCATCACGGTCGACACCCACTTCGGGCGCCTGGTGCGACGGTTCGGCTGGACCGCCGAGGAGGATCCGGTCAAGGTCGAGCACATCATCGGCGATCTGTTCCCGCGCAAAGACTGGACGATGCTCAGCCACCGGCTGATCTTCCACGGCCGCCGGGTCTGCCACGCCCGCAAGCCCGCCTGCGGTGCCTGCACGCTGAAGGCGCTGTGCCCGTCGTACGGCACCGGCCCCACCGATCTGCCGGCGGCGGTGAAGCTGCTCAAGGGCCCGCGTGTCGACGAACTCGCCGCGATGGCCGGAGCATGAGGCGGGTCCTCGCCGTCGCGCTGGTGCTGCTGCTGGCGGCGTGCTCGGGCGGTGGCGGGGGGTCCGCACCGGCAGCGGCTCCGACGTCGAACGCGTTCGCGAACAGCAAGTTCGCCGCCTGCCCGGCGGCAGTCGGCGCGGTGCCCGGTGACAGCCCACTGCGGAGCGTCGAGCCGCTGTTGTGCATGGATCCGTCGGGCGAGCAGGTGACGATCGGCGCGCCGACGGGGCGTCCGGTGGTGCTCAACCTGTGGGGCTCCTGGTGCCCGCCGTGCGGGAAGGAGATGCCGTCGTTCGTCCGCCTCGCGGCTGCGGCGGGTGACCGGCTGAGCGTCGTCGGGGTCAACACGTCCGACGACGCCGCGCGTGCGGTCGCCGCGGCCGACGAACTCGACGTCCGGTTCGCGAACGTTTTCGACCGGGGCGAGGAGGTGCGGAGGGCGCTCGGCGTCACCGCGCTCCCGGCCACCGTGTTCGTCTCCGCGACGGGGGAAGTCGTCCACGTTTATCGCGGTACGCC
This sequence comes from Cryptosporangium japonicum, assembly GCF_039524755.1. Classification (NCBI taxonomy): domain Bacteria; kingdom Bacillati; phylum Actinomycetota; class Actinomycetes; order Cryptosporangiales; family Cryptosporangiaceae; genus Cryptosporangium; species Cryptosporangium japonicum. The sequence goes on along the minus strand of NZ_BAAAGX010000023.1, from coordinate 171,979 downwards.
GCTCACCGACGCGACGTTGACCGCTCTGGTCAGGCAACATCTCGGGGTGACGGTGGAATGACCGGGGCCGTCCGCGCCGTTGCTCTGCTCATGCGAAACCGTCGGCGACTGTGCGATGACGCGCCGCGGGGGCACTCTGGTGTGGTGACGACGCGAGAAGCGGTGCCGGAGTGAGCTTCCCGACCATAGGTCCGGACACTCCCGGGCATCCCGAACCCGGAGTCGAGAAGCTCCCGCCGTGGCTGCACCAGCTGGTGAACGCGTTGCCGCGTGTCCGCAGCGAAGAGATCTCCCGGTTCGTGCCACCTCCCGACGGGAGCGGCCGGCCGTCCGCCGTGCTGATCCTGTTCGGCGATGGGCCGGACGGGCCGGATGTCCTCCTGCTGCAGCGCGCGGCGACCTTGCGTAAACACGCTGGTCAGCCCGCGTTCCCGGGTGGCGCGACCGACCCGGGGGACGACGGGCCGGTCGGCACCGCGCTGCGCGAGGCCAACGAGGAGGTCGGTCTCGACCCGGCCTCGGTCCACGTGATCGGCGAACTCCCGCCCGTGCTGATCCCGGTCTCCGGCTTCGTCGTCACCGGCGTGCTCGGTTGGTGGGAGCGGCCGCACACGGTCGGCCCGGCCGATCCCGCCGAGGTCGCCACCGTCGCCCGGGTGCCCCTCGCTGATCTCGTCGACCCGTCCAACCGCTTCCGCGTCCGCCACCCCAGCGGGATCGCCGGCCCCGGCTTCGACGTCTGCGACATGTTCGTCTGGGGCTTCACCGCGGGTCTGATCTCGTTCGTCCTCGAGCTTGGCGGGTGGGCGAAGCCGTGGAACCGCAACTCGATGCGTGATCTGCCGGCGGAGGATCTCGCGCTGGCGATGCGGACACGTCCGCCGGACGCCGTCCGGTGACCTGGTAGCAGTTAGCTACGGTGGCCTTGTGCATTTGTCGCGTCGTCCCGGGGCTCTGACCCCACTGGCGGCCGTCGTGGTGCCGGTGATCGCCGCCGCACTCTCCGTGCTCGTCGTCGGCTCCTGCTCGAACGGCGGGCCGGGCGGCGAGGCACAAGAGTCGCCGACGACGATGGCGAGCGCGACAGCCGGCGCCGACGGGATCCAGACGATCACGGTTACCGGTGACGACCAGCTCCGTTACGAGCCGTCAGTAATCAGGGCCAAACCTGGCAAGTTGCGGATAACCCTCCGGACAATTGGCGGAACGCCCCACGATCTGGAGGTCCGTCCCGCCAAAATCAACACCGGCTTGGTTTCCAAGGACCAGGAACGGTCGATCGAGGTCACGCTCAGTCGCGGGCGCTATGACTTCGTCTGCACATTCCACCTCACGTCGAACATGGTCGGTGTCATCGACGTGAGTTGAGATATGAGTTAGCCCGCGACGTAAACCGCACCGGAAGGACCTCGAGTGGACGGAAGCCTCCTCGACCTCGCTTTGCTCGTCGGAATCGTGGGCTTCGCCGTGAGCGGCTACCGCCAGGGGTTCGTCGTCGGGGCACTGTCGTTCGTCGGGTTCTTCGGGGGAGCGCTGTTCGGTGTCCAGTTAGCCCCGGTCATCGCGAACCAGTTCGCGAGCCAGACGAGCAAAGTGGCGACCGCGCTCGCGGTCGCCTTCGGTTGTGCGCTGATCGGTCAGGTACTCGCCGTCGCGATCGGCAGCCGCGTGCGTGCCGGCATGCGTTCGTCCGGCCTGCGGGTGGTCGACGGCTTCGGCGGGTCGATCGTCTCGGTCATCGCGCTGCTCCTGGTCGCGTGGATGGTGGCGACGCCGCTCGCGTCGTCGTCCTCGCCGTGGCTCGCCGGGCAGGTGCGTCGGTCGGTCATCATCCCCGCCGTCAACGACGCCGTGCCCGACACCGTGCGATCGCTCTACGACCGCTTCGGTGACGTCGTCGAGCAGGGCGACTTCCCGCAGGTGCTGGGCCCGCTCACGCCCACCGAGGTGCGCCCGGTCGCCCCGCCGGACAACGCGCTGACGCGCTCGGAAGTGGTCCGGGCGTCCGAGCAGTCGATCGTCAAGGTCATCGGCCAGGCACCGTCCTGCGATCGCCGGCTCGAGGGCACCGGTTTCGTCTACAGCGACGGCCGGGTCATGACCAACGCCCACGTGGTCGCCGGCACCGAGGACGTCCAGGTGGAGTCCCTCGGCGAGAAGTTCCAGGCGAAGGTCGTCTACTACGACCCCAACGTGGACGTCGCCGTGCTCGACGTCGACGGTCTCGACGCCCCGGTGCTCAACTTCAACCAGCGGGCGTCCAGCGGCGACGACGCGATCGTCGTCGGCTACCCGGAGGACGGCCCGTACACCGCCACGGCCGCGCGCATCCGCGACGAGCGGACGATCAAGGGCCCGAACATCTACCAGTCCGGGCAGGTGACGCGCGAGGTCCTGATGTTGCGCTCGCAGGTTCGCAGCGGCAACTCCGGTGGTCCGCTGCTCGCCAAGGACGGCACCGTCTACGGCGTGGTCTTCGCCGCCGCCGTCGACGACAAGGACACCGGCTTCGCGCTCAGCGTCGACCAGGTCTCCGACGCCGCCGTGCAGGGCAAGCGCGCCACCGAGGAGGTCAGCACGCAGGGCTGTGACTGACGAACTGGGTGCCGCGCTCGCCGCGCTGCGGGACGCCGATCTCGTGGTGCCGGTGCCGCCTGTCGAGCCGTTGACGTGGGCGACGGTGTCGGTCTCGGGTCGGACGTGGCTGCCGGCCTTCTCGTCGGCGGAGTTGGTCGCCGAACCGTCGCGGCCGATCGCGCTCCGGCAGCTCGCCGCGTTCTGGCCGGATCCGAGGTGGGGGCTGGCCGTCGATCCGGGGTTGCCGTCGCAGCTGCTGCTGGAGGCGGGAACGGTGGCGAGGCTGGCCCGCGAGCCGACCGGCGGTGGCTTGCTGCAGATGGTGGTGACGTTCGACCAGGTGACCGGCTACCTCGGTGGCGAGGCCCTCGACATCAGCGGTTTCGCGCACGCCTGCGACGACGCTCGACTGCCGGGGTCTCCTGGTTCGTTGCTGGAAGCTCTCGGTCTTCCGGCTTCTGACGACGTCTATCTGCTGCGGTGGTTCTCGGTCGACCCGGCGCTGTACCGGATCCCGTACGGCTGGACCTCCGAGGCCGGAGCGGAAGCGATGTCGGGCTGGGTCGTCGAGCCGCCGCCGTTCCGTGGCACCGGTTTCGTGGCCGGCCCGGCGCTGGTGATCCGCGAGTACAAGGTGGACGGGCTGCTGCCGCCGCACGGGAGCGAAATCTTCCACCTCCCGGCCGACGGCCCCGAGCGGCGCATCGCGGTGTTCGACGCCGACCACCGGCGCTGGCTGATGGTGCGGCGCTCATGAACTACCGGGCGGTCTGGCAGGGCCAGACGTACGAGGCGTTCCCGGCACCACCGTCACCGGAGATCCGGCTGTACTCGGACGCCGCGGTGGACGGTTTCGAACTCGTGGGCGAGGGCCGGTGGCGCCGAGTGGTTCCGCTGTCCTCGGTGTCGCGGCTGACGTACGTGCGGGTGGTCGGGGTGTGGCGTGGTGAGCCGGTGCTGGTGCGCTCGTTCGCTGACGGCGGCTTCGCGTTGGTGGAGTACACCGGGGGCAACGCGGTGGTGGCCGAGAGGTTGGGGTGCGAGCGGGTTTTGAGGGGGGTCTATCGGGCTCGGGCGCGTGCCCTGGAGCTGGTGGACGTCCGGGAGGACGAGGTGGTCATCGACCTCGAAGAGCTGGCCCGAAATAGTGGTTCTCGACCGGCGTGATGTGGAGGTGCCCGGAACGGACGCGGTGACGATCCACGATCGTGAGGGTGGTTGGGGGTTGGTGGGGGCTGATTTTCTGGGGGATCAGGGCGGTTTCTTGGGGGGTGAGGGGTTGCAGGAGGAGGAGGTCCGCGTGGTCGATGAGGGTGGTTTCTCGAGGGGTTAGTGCTTCGCGGATCGTGAGGACGGTGGTCCAGGGGGTGGTGGGTAGGTCGGGTGGTGTCGGGGCGTCGTTGATGTAGAGAAGTGGTTGGGTGCGGTGGGCGGCTTCAGGGGTGGGTTTGTTTCGGGTGTCCTGGTTGGTTAGATCGGGTTCGCCGTTGTGGGTGGGCGGGACGGGCAGGCCGTCGGCGGTTTCCGAGTGGGTGTCGAACGGCGGGACGGGTAGGCCGTCGGCGGTTTCCGGGTGGGCGTCGAACGGCTGGATGAGTGCGCCGTGGGCGGCGATCGGTGCCCAGACGCGTGGGCGGGCCGTATTGACGATGACGTGTGCGCCGGTAGCCAGGGCGCGGTAGGCGATGAGCTGTGCACAAGCCGGAGAGCCGACGAATAACGCTCGGGTGTGAGCGGAACGAAAGAGGCGAACGCTGAGCGGTGCGCTCTGCTGATGACCGAGCACTACGCCGTCGCCACCGACTCGAAGGGACAGCGCCGAGCCGGAGCCTGAAACGACGTGCGTGGGCACGTGTCCCGGGGAGACAGCGGAGGCCGGCCGACGCTCAGCCAGCGGAGGTCGCCGCCGCGTCATCGGAGGAACGCTCCTAGCGGAAGGGTCGAAGCCACGCCGTGGACGTGCTCACCGTCCATCCGACGGAGCCGAAGCCCCCATGCCGCACCCGCCGCGTTCACGGCCGAGGCGGCTCGGTCGGCGTCGCGCTGAGTGGCCGCCACAAGCCGAACCGAGGCCTCGACCTCAACGCCGCTTTGGTCGCCGCTCTCGATGCTGGTGTTTGCTGCGCCGGCCGTGGCGTTGGCGTTGGCGCCCCGACCGACGCGCCGGATGCCGAGCGCCAGCACCGTAGGCACCCCCGCGACCTCCGGCAAGCGATCGATCACCGACAGATCACCGCTCGCGACCACCGAAAGCGTGACCGCAACGCAAGCAGGCGTACGCCAGTGCGCCCACTCCTCGACGATCGCCTCCCCGTCGTACCCGAGTTCCTCGATCGTGCCGGCAAGCTCCTGCGCCCCGAGCACGCGAGAACTGAACCCCGACTTGCCGAGCCGCCGCTGCGTACGACGTATCGCACCAGTAAGCGCGGCCCGAAGCTCGTCGACGTCGGAACCAGACCGATCGTTGGTGCGCACGGCCTGCAGAGCAACCCAGCCATGACGACGGGCGGGTATTGCTGAATCCGACACCGGAACGGTCTCGACCACGATCTGCGCTGTGATCGGCGGCTCCCCCACCTCGGCCATCGGCAGCAGCGCAAGAAGCGGCGGAAGCGGCGCCGGTGTATCGAGCTCCGGTTCGATCTCAAGCACGGCCGTGAGGCCGCCTTCATGAGCGATAACACCACCGGTGCAGTTCGGAAGGTCGATCTCGCCGATGCGCGCGCCGGGAGAGACGGCAGTGAGGACCAAAGGCTCGAGCTCATCGGTCCGTCGCCAGCTACGCCGACGGAGTGAGTAGCGGGCCGCCAACCCGAGCCACTCGTAGCCCCAACGACCCCGAAACCGAACTGCGGTGAGGCCAAGCGCGAGCCCTGAAAGGCCAGCGACCGCAACGGCGAGACCAAAGGGGCGGCCAATCGTCGCGACGAGCGCCGCAGCGATGGCCTGCCAACAGGCGATCTGCCCCAGGTGGACACGGACGTTTCGGGTGGTCGGTTTGCGTGGGGTAGTAGCCGCCGCCGCGGCAGCAGACGCCGCGGGGTGAGGAGCGGCGAGTCGACCTGAGCCGCGGTGGACTGCGGCGAGATGGGTTGAGGCAGCGCGGGCTGCGCCCGCTTGAGCTGCGGTCGCTCGAGCTGCGGTCGCTCGAGCTGCGGTCGCTCGAGCCGCGGTCGCTCGAGCCGCGACGGCATGGGCTGCGGCGGTGTGGGGTGCGGTGCCGTGCGCTGGGGCGCTGTGGGCTGGGGCGCTGTGGGCTGGGGCGCTGTGGGCTGGGGCGGTGTGGGGTGCGGCGCTGTGGGATGCGGCGGTGTGGGGTGAGGCGGTGTGGGGTGCGGCGCCATGGGATGCGGCGGTGTGGGGTGCGGCGCCATGGGATGCGGCGCCATGGGATGCGGTGGTGTGCGGCGCTAAAGCTTGCGGGACCGCGGCGCGCGGTGCGGTCGTGCGCGGGGCGGCGATCAACGGCGTTGCGGCGGCGTGAGGGACGGCTGTAGTGGCGCGGGCTGGAGCTACCACGCGACCGGTTGCGACCGGGCGGGCAACGCCCCCGGCCGCTGGAGCCGCCGTCGCTCCGAGCCGTGGCTGCGCCGGATGTCCGCCCACCGGCCCTGGCTGCACCACCGCGCGACCCACCGAGCCCGAGCCAGCACCTGCGCCTGCGCCCGCGCTTGGGTAAGTAGCCGGTTCCCGACGGGCTCCAGCGGCGGAATGCGGTCCCACTTCAGAACGCGCTTCAGCGCCGGGACGAGGCGCCACCTCCGACCGCATCTGAGCGTCGAGATTAGGTGCCACCTCCGACCGCATGTGAGCGTCGAGATTAGGTGCCACCTCCGACCGCATGTGAGCGCCGAGAGCAAGCGCCACTTCTGACCGCGCTCCAGCACCGGGATGAGGCGCCGACTCCATGCCCGCTCCAGCGCGTAGGTGGGGCACAAGATCTGAACGCGCCCCAGCGCTGCCGTGAGGCGCTGGTTCCGAACGTTCTGCAGCGCCGCGATGATGTGCCAACTGTGAACGCGCGCCAGAACTCAGATGAGGCGCCGGCTCCATGCGCGCCCCAGCGCTTGGGTGAGGTGCCAGGTCTGACCGCGGTCCAGCGCTGGAAGGAGGCACTGGTCCTGTGTGCACTTGGGCGCCGGGATGGCCTGCCGATGCGGGATACGCCGTAGCGCTGGCACGAGATGCCGCCTCCGGGTGCGCCCTAGTGGCAGAGCGCGGGTCTGAAGACACGTGAGCCGCCGGGCTCGAGCGCGATTCTTCGTCCGGGTGCACAACTCCGCTCGTGGGAGGCACTGAGTTCGCATGCGCCGCTGGGCTGGGGCGGGACTCCGATTCCGCCGGTGACACTGGCCAGGAACGCGGCGCCGAATCAGAACCCACCGCTGGGTGAGGCTCCAGCTCCCGCGACACCCCCGACCCGGGGTACGGCGCCGCGTAAGGGCGCGGAGCCGGATTGACGCCGGGGAAGGGCGCTGGTCGTTGATGGGGCTCGAGTGCGCGGGGTGCCAGCTCAGGGCGCTGCGGCCTCAGTTCTGGGCGGGGCGCCACTGCCTGGAAACCCATCTCCTGGTGGTGTCCGGTCTGGTGGGGGGCGCTCGGATGCGGCGCGCTCTGGTGCGGCGCGGTCTGGTGGGGCGCGGTCTGGTGGGGCGCGGTCTGGTGGGGCGCGGTCTGGTGGGGCGCGCCCGGATGCGACGCGGTCTGGTAAGGCGCGCTCGGATGCGGCGCGCCCTGGTGCCGCGCCGCCTGGGAGCGGGTGGCGGGATCGGGTTGCGCAGCTGCAAGCCGGTGAGGTGCCGGGACTTGGTCCCCACTGAGGTCTGATCGCAGAGCGGGAAGGACGGGCCCAGCGACAACCCCCGCTTGACCTGGTTGACCGAACGCAGTCTCCGAGTGGGCTGCCGCGGCTGGCAGTTGGCCGGGGGTAGTCGGCCGCATGGGCCACGTTGATGTCCCAGGTGGTGCTGAGTCTCCGCCGGGAGACGGGTCAGCCCCCGTAGGAGCAGACGCGGCAACGTCCCAACCCGGCGCCACCATGCCGAGGCGAGTAGCACCGGGCGTCTCCGCCGGCGATGGAGCGGCATGACGGCCACCGCTGGAACGCTCGGGCGTACTCGGATCGACGGTCATGGTCCCTCCTTACGATTCCGACGCTCGGCCGAGAGCAGGCCCGGCCGGCTGGGCAGCGGGAGCAGTCGGGCGCTCGATCACGGGAGGCGCCGACTCCGCCGGAGCGAACGACTCCTCCGGCATGGACACCAAGTCGGGGCCGGTACGACGGCCCTCCACGGCCGGACGGGTGTCGGGTGGCTGGATTCCGTGCGGAGCGGCTCGCCCGGTGAGTTCAGGAGCGGACGCCATGGCAGGAGCGGACGCCGCGAGAGGCGTCGAACCGCGGCGGCCTCCGAGCGAGGGCGGGGTTGGAGAGCGCGGGACGATCGCGGACGGATCCGCGCCTGGCTCGTTGGCCGTCGACCGGGCGCGCCGGAACTCGGAGGGCACGCTGCCGGACGTCGATATGGGCTTTAGTGGGTCACCGATTCGGCCGGGAAGGTGTGGCGGAGCTGCCTTGGGCAGTGTTTTTTCAGTGCGGCTCGAGCCGACCGGCGCGGATCGGCCGCCAAGGCGCGGCCCGACCGCGGGTGGAAGGGCGCCCGCGCGCTGAGTCAATCCTTTTCGCGGGACACCAGGCATCCCACGGGTGCGGCCCGGGAGGGCGGGCACAGCGGGCTTGCCTGGGCCCCGTCTTCCCTGACCGGAAACCGGCGGCACGGTGGGGCGAGCAGCCCGGGGTGCAGTGCGACCAGGCAACGCCGGTAGCGCAGGCGCCGAGGCCGGCCGGGCGATGGGCGTACTTCCCGGCGCGATGGGCGGTCGAGCCCCCAGAACTGGGGTGATGGGCGGTCGAGCAGCCAGGACCGGGGCAGTGGGTGGCCGCGCTGCCAGAACCGGAACGGCCGGGGGCCGTGCGCCGGGTAGCGCGGGCGGGCCCGGCAGTGCGCCCGATGGTGCCTCGACCGAGGGAACCGTTGGGGGCGCGACGACCGGAATCGCGGGCGTGGCGGGCTTTACTGCGGGCAGACCGGGAGCGCTGGGGAACGTCGGCCGAACGGACTTGAACGTGGTCGGACCTTTGAACTTGCCCGGCAGCGTGATCCCGGTCGTCGCCGCCGACGAGAAGTGGTCGGCGAGCTTCTTGACCAGCGGAAGCGCCAGAGCGGTGTACTTCCGGTCGATCTCGTCCTGCGGCACTGAATCGCGCGCCCAGCGGTACAGGAATCCGCCGTCGGCGATCGAGTTGCTCTCGCTCAGCATGCCGACGAGGTCATTCAAATCCTGCCCGGTGATGGCCTGGGCATCCTTGTCGCGTTTGGCGCGCTCGTTCGCCGACTCGGTGAGCCAATCCTGGTAAATACGCCGCACCTTCGGCTGCGTTGTTCGCACGTCGTCGGCGAGCCGACCGATCGTTGCGGCGTTGGTGGACGCGGCCTCGATCCATTGATCGAGCGAGAACAACGAGCCACCGACCCGCTCCAGGAAGGCCCGGGATGCCTCTCCGGTCCACTGCGGAGCCAGCCGCCCACCCGCGCCGCTCAGGCCGTTCTTGGCGCTGGTGAGCTGCGTCGAAAGCGTTCGCCAGCTGCCGGCGAGGTCGGCGATCTTGGTGGCGTCGAGGCCTTCGATCATCGGCCAGAGCACGCGGATGTGCGCGACCTTCACCTCGTCGGTGAAGTCGGTGGCTTGCTGCAGGTGCGTGGTGCCTTCCGGCACGTAGGTGTCGTGCTCCGCGACGCGGACGCTGCCCGGCTCCCACGTGTAGCCGTAGTAGTCCTCCATGTCCCCTCCGGTCACAGTTGGAAGGGCCGGTTCTTGTACTCGGCGGAGTCCGCATCGGGAACGTCCGGGCCGCCGCCCGGGAGCTTGGGGCGCTCGCCCCGCTCCGGTGCGCCCGCGTGGTGCCCCGTCAGGTCATCCGTCGCCTTTTTCGAATCCGCCGGCTTCTCCTCGTGCGACTCGGCGGCCGGCTGCGGATCTCCGAGTTGCGGCACGAATGCGTCCGCGACCTGTTCGATCGTGGCGCTGCTCAGCGCGTCACCGTCGCTGTACTGGGTGGCGATGCCTTCGGCGGCCAACCCGAGCGAGACCAGGCCGAGGACAGCGTCCCCGGCGAACCGCCCGGCCGCCTGGGCGTAGTCGGCCATCAGGCGGCCGAAGTGAACGGCCTCGCCCAGCGGAGCCACCGGGTAGGTGCCGCTGCCCGTTCCGGTTCCCATGAACCCCAGAACGTGCTGGGACATCGAGGCCGCGAAGTTATTGCCGAGTCCGGTCACCAGGTCGTCCTGTCCGGTCGATTTCACGTCTGCGCCGAACCGGCGTAGCGCCGGCAAGCTGGCGCGGACGGTCTCATCGCGGTCAGCCATGACGCTCCCCATTTCTGCTGTCGCTGAGCGTGCGGATTTACCACGGTTGACCCATGCCGCAGGTTCACGGAGGGCGTCAGCTGGACGGCGGAAGCCATCCGAGCTGGATCAGCCGGGAGCCTTCTTTTCGGGTCACCAACCAGGCCCGCCCGGGAGGCAGCGCCTGCGGGCGGACGTTGCCGAGCAGGACACCTTCGTCCCGGTCGCCGGACATCACGAGGCCGGACGAGCCGAGCTCACGCAGACGCAACAGGAGTTGGTCGTAGAGAGCCCGCCCGGCCCCGCCGCTTCGCCGGGCGACGATCAGATGCAGACCGATGTCACGGGCCTGCGCCAGTAGCTCGAAGAGCGGGCTGAGCGGGTTGGTCGACCCCGACGACACGAGGTCGTAGTCGTCGACGAGGAAATACAGGTCCGGACCGCGCCACCAAGTGCGGTCACGGAGTTGCTCGGGGGTGACGTCCGGCCCGGGGAGCCGGTTGCGCATCACGGTGGCCACCTCGTCGACGATCTGCTCGGTGACCAGCGCGGAGGAGCCGTATCCGATCAGATGGTCGGGCGAGACCGCGTTGAGCAGCGTCCGGCGGTAGTCGACGACGATCAGCCGAGCTTCGTCGGGCGCGTGGGAGTCGGTGATTCTCCGGGCGAGCTGGCGCAGGAACGCGGTCTTGCCGGCCTCGGAGTCGCCGAACACCAGGAAGTGCGGGTCGACGGTGAAGTCGATGGAGACCGGACCGAGGTCGGCCTCCGCGATTCCGATGAGTGTCCCCGGGCCGCTGAGCGACGCGTAGGGCACCTCGGCCGGAAGCAAACGGACGGGGGGAGCCGTCGGACCCGACCAGGCATTCGCCAGGTCCTGCACGAGCTTCGCCACGCCGTCGCTCAGGTCGGCGATTTCCGACCGGCTGTCCGCACGCGGAAGTGCCCCGAGGAAATGGAACTTGTCGGCGGTGATACCTCGCCCGGGCGTGCTGTCGGGAACGTTCAGCGCGGTACGGCGATCCAGGTAGGAGTCCGCGGGCTCACCGAGGCGGAGTTCGAGGCGCGTACCGAGGACGTCACGCAGCGCCGGTCGGACGTCCATCCACCGCGAGGCGCTGATCAGCACATGGATGCCGTACGAGAGGCCACGGTTGGCCAGGTCGGTGACCTGGGCTTCGAGCTCCTCGAAGTCGTTGCGGAGCGTCAGCCAGTTGTCGACCACCAGGAAGACGTCACCGAACGGGTCGTCGCCGAACTCGCCTTGCCAGCGCCGCCGCCGGTAGGTGGCCATGCCGTCGATGCCGTACCGGGCGAATCGGCGTTCCCGATCGAGCAGGAGGGTTCGCAGCTCGGCGACGGTTCGACGTACCTGGCCCTGCTCCAGACGGCTCGCCACTCCACCGACGTGCGGAAGGTCGCGCAGTGCGGCGAGGGCCCCGCCGCCGAAGTCGAGGCAGTAGAACTGTGCTTCCTGCGGCGTCTGGCACAGCGCGAGCGCGGCGACGATCGAGCGCAGCAGCGTGCTCTTGCCGCTCTGTGGCCCTCCGACCACTACGGCATGCCCCTGACTACCGGAGAAGTCCAGCGTCAGCAGGTCGCGGCGCTGCTCGAGCGGACGATCGACGAGGCCGACGACGGCCCGGAGCGCTCCACGGCGAGTGGGGTCGGTGACCGTCAATCCCCGGCCGGGTTCCACCGCCAGCGGTGGGAGCAACTGGTCGAGCGTCGCCGGTTCGTCGAGCGGCGGGAGCCAGACCCGGTGTGCCGGAACTCCGCGGCCATGCAACCGCTCGACAAGGATGTCGAGCAGGCTCTCTCCGACGCCTTCGTCAGGGTCCGGAGCGGGTGCTTCGATCGCGTCCTGCTGCTCGCCGCGTAATGGTTGGTAGGCCGTGGAGAACAGCCGCACCGGCGTGCTCTCGACGCTCGGACTCTTGGCGCGGCGGCCGCCCTCACGGTAGACGCCGGAGACGTACGCGCCACGGAAGCGCGTCATCTCCTCGGTGCCGAACTTCAGGTAGCCGTGGCCAGGAGCGCGGGGCAGTTCGTACGCGTCGGGCACACCGAGAACCACGCGGCTCTCCATCGAGGAGAAAGTCCGCAGACCGATGCGATAGGAGAGGTGCCCGTCGAGCCCGCGGAGACGGCCTTCCTCGAGACGCTGGGAGGCGAGCAGCAAATGGACGCCGAGTGAGCGACCCAACCGGCCGATCTGCACGAACATGTCGATGAAGTCAGGCTTGGCGCTGAGCAGTTCGCTGAACTCGTCGCAGATGATCAGCAGGCTCGGCAGCGGATCGAGCGGAGCACCCGCGGCCCGGGCCTTCTCGTAATCGCGGACCGACTCGTACTTGCCGGCGGCCCGGAGCACTTCCTGGCGACGGCGGATCTCGCCATTGATCGCGTCGGTCATGCGATCGACCAGCGGCAGTTCGTCCTCCAAGTTCGTGATCACCGCGCTGGTGTGCGGCAGCCGATCGAGCTTGGTGAACGTCGCGCCGCCCTTGAAGTCGACCAAGACGAAGTTCAGCAGTTCCGACGAGTGCGTGGAGGCGAGAGCGAGCACGAGCGTGCGCAGCAGCTCACTCTTGCCCGAACCGGTGGCGCCGATCAGCAGACCGTGCGGGCCCATGCCGTCCTGCGCCGACTCCTTCAGATCGAGCTCGACCACGGCGCCGTTCTGCCCGACGCCGATCGGAACCCGGAGCCGTTCGCGGCTCGGCCGGGGACGCCAGGCGTTGACCGGATCGAACTGCCGGGGCTCACCCAGATTGAGGAGTTCCGCCAGCTCCATCTCCGCGGTGAGCGGACGTTCGCCGCGGGTAACCGCGGAAAGCCGCAGCGGAGCGACATGTCGCGCCAGCGCTTCGGCCTGCGCCGCGCCCAGATCATCGGCGGTGCCGATGTCGGCGTCACCCTCCATCGTGGTGCTGCGGAGCCGGCCGGCCCGATCGACGTCGAGCACCAGCGCCGAGGCGTCGAGCAACCGGGGCGGCGGGGCCGCCAGGTCAATGAGCGTGACGCCTTCGATGCCGGTATCGGTGGCCAGATGATCGGACCCAGCTGGATCGGCACCGTCGAAGAGAACAACCAGATGTGGCGCCACTTCCTGGCCCGCGCCGGTCGGGTTCCAGCGAGGTCGACCGGAGAGCAGGTCGTCGAGCATCGCCTCCGCGGCCACGACGGTCGGGGCGACGAGCCGTACGGGCCCGAGCGCATCCGTGCGCTCAGGGTGCTGCGCGTGCGGGAGCCACTTGACCCACTCCCAGCGGGCCATCCGGTCGGGTGCGGCACAAATGACCACGCGCATGTCGTCCGGAGCGTGGAAAGTAGTGACCTGGGCCAGCAACGCACGGGCCAGCCCGTGCACGTGGTTGTTGTCGCCCCGTAGATAGATGCGGGCGAAGCCGTTCAGAGCCAGTGCCACTGGCATGTCGGGAACTACGGCGTACGTGGTGACGAACCGGCGGAGAGCCTGGGCGCAGAGCGGCTCGAGATCGTCGGACGCGGTGATCGCCGGAGGGACCATCGGAGTGGCCAGATCCTGCGGGCCGATACCGATGCGGACGACTCCGAAGTCGTCGTCAGCGGGGCGGCGTTCCCAGAGGCGGAAGCTCGACACGGTGGCCCACAGCGTGGCCGGCTCCGGATGGCGGTAGAACATCGCGTCGCGCTGCGTCTGCACGGCGGTGCGGGTGCGTCGGCGCAGCTGGGCCAGGTGACGCATGTACTCGCGTCGCTGCGACGCCATCTGCTGCTTGCCCGGCTGCCCGGAGTACGACCCGAGTTGAGTGCTGAGCATGCCGATCGCGGAGAGGCCGAACAGGCCGCCGGTCACCCAGCGCAGCGTGCTGCCCGCGCCGCCGGTGCCGGCGAACATCAGCGCCATCGCCGCGGACCCGGCGAGCATCGGCAACATCATCATGGCCTGGCCCCACGCGCGGCCGCTGGGCGGCGGGATCGCTGGAGGCGCGTCCAGGATCAGCTCGCCCTCGGGGAATCCTGGCGCAGGGCGGCGCGGTGGCCGCTTGACGATGACCGTGCCCACCGATCCTCCCTCCGTGTGATTCTGGTGTCACCTATCGTAAAGAAGTGCGGTGACGGGCGTCTCGCTCGTGAACAGGGTTGTGGATAAAGGAGCGTCCGGTGTCGACAACCAGCGCAGACGGGCTCGCTCGGATCACGCTCGCCGCGCCACGCCGTCGCGTCGACCTCGCGTTGCCGGAGGCGCCGTCACTGGCGGAGCTGCTTCCGACCCTCTTACGTCACGCCGGCGAAGGGCTGGCCGACGACGGGCAGGCGCACGGCGGCTGGTTGCTCCGGCGATCGGACGGCGGGCCGTTGGACCCGGAGAAAACCCTGGGTGAGCAGGGCATTCGCGACGGCGAGGTGTTGCACCTCGTGCCGCAACGCACCGAGTGGCCCGAGCTGGATTACGACGACCTCGCCGACGCCGTGGCGGCCGGCGCGCGTCGGCAGGGGCGGGCGTGGTCCCCGGCGGCCACGCGACTCACCGGGCTGATCTTCGCGGCGTCGCTGTTCCTGTTGGGGCTGGTCGCGGTGCTCTCCGCGGGTCCGGCTTCCGCGGTGGGTGCGGTGCTGCTGGCCATGGCCGTCGCGTTCGTCGGCATCGGTGGATTGCTGTCGCGGGTCCTCTCCGACTCGGTCGCTGGTGCGATTGTGTCGATCGTGGGCCTGCCTTATGGGTTCGTCGGCGGCGCGGTGCTGGCGTCCGGGTCCACGCGGATGGGATGGCTCACCACTGAGCAGGTGCTCTTCGGCTCGGTGTGCCTCCTGGTGGTGGCGGCGCTCGGCTACTTGGCGGTCGGCGATGTGGGGTGGGCTTTTGTCGGCGCTTTCGTGACCGGGTTGTTCGGCGTGCTGGGCGGCGGTTTGCCCGGAACTCCGCCCCGAGGGGCGGCGGCCGTGGTGGTGGGGGTCGCGCTGCTCGTCGTTCCGATGTTGCCGCTGGTGGCGATGCGGATGGGTCGGGTGCCGCTGCCGACGTTGCCGCGGTCGGCGGACGAACTGATGGCGGACGTGTCGCCAGGACCGAGTCGCCGGGCGGTGTACGCGGCCGTGGCTCGAGCCGACGACGTGCTGACGGGAGCGCTGCTCGGGATCGCTGTCGTGATCGGCGTGGGGTTCGTGGTGCTCGCGCGCACTCGTGACGTCACGGCGGCGGTGCTCGTCGGGGTGGTCGCGTTGGCGTTGATGCTGCGAGCGCGCCTGCTGGCGACCGTTCGGCAGCGGGTGCCGCTGCTGGTGGCGGGGGTTGTCGGGGTGGGGTGCGTGACGCTGTTCGTGCTGGACGCGTCGGTGGGGCCATTGGTGTTCGTGGGGGTGGGGGGAGTGGCGTTGGCGGCCGGGGTGGTTTACAGCCGGCGGCCGCCGTCGCCGTATTTCGGTCGGCTGGCTGAGTTGTTGGACGTTGCGCTGGTGCTAGCCGTCGTCCCGTTGATCTGTGGAGTGCTGGGCCTCTTCGGCTACGTCCAGTCCCTCGCCGCTTGACGGACCCCTCGTAGTCGCTGGATCAATGGGCTCCCCCGCGAAGTCGGTGTAGTGGATCTGCCCGTCTCTTCCTACCCACGGCAGAATGCGATCATCGCCTTGTAGCGCTCTGACCAGCGCCCAGTCGAAGGTCTCGCCTAGCAGATAGTGGCTGTGGCCCGCTTCGCTTGCGTAAAAGACGCGTCCATCCTCCGACATGAGAATTTCCGTGTTGAAGGGTGAGATCATGGCACCGATTGGTGTAATGGCTTGCCCAATCTTCGAATCCAAGCCGCCGACCAAGGCCATATCGGGATCAAAATCTGCTGGCTGCATCGCCCACGTGACCCAGCCAGGTCGATCGATCACCAGCCCGCCGAATTCGCGAAGAACCGCCCTCGTTTCGTCCACGACACCGAATGTCGCCCGAGGTCGTGCCGGCAAGCCGCCTAGGTGTAGGGCAAACCGGTCAATATCCTCGTCAGGTATAGAGCGACCAGGATGCCAGCCCGATTTCCGCAAATAATCCTCGATATCTGTCGGAAATCGCCTCATCTCAGTCCCCCGGCTTCGCGCGATGATCTCCTCTACCGGCAGCGGCGGCCAACTGGTGACCTTCCCCGTCACCCGATCCACCACCACCCGCGCATCCCCAACCCGATCCGGCAGCACCCCCGCCACCGCATCAGCCACCCCCCGAAAAGCCACCCACCCTTCGTCGAACTCCCGAAGCTCGACGACATCCCCAGGCACCCCGAGCCACCGAGACGCCAACTCCGCAGCTTCATCGCGGCTGACGATGGCTCCTCCCTCCCTCGCGAAACCAACCACCCCAGTCTCCACCTCGGCCGATCCTCGCGATTGCCGGTTGTCCGAGAACCCCACTCTTTATGGTGATTCCACCGCGCCGGGCCGGAGCCACCGAGAGGAGAGCGTGCGATGGCCTCCAAGAAAGACCAGCTGCAGTCGTACCAGTTCCTTGTTCAGCGGTTCGTGTCCGCGCTGGTCATGCGGGAGACCGACCCAGCGCAGATGCCGTTCCGCCGTCTCGCGGGTGCAGCGTTCGCCAGTGTCATGGTTGCCGTCCTCGCTCTCGCCGGCGTCGGCATCTACGGCTTGCTCCGGCCCTAGTGGTTGACAGAAAGTTAGCGCGCCTGTCGTAGCTGTGAACCGTTTTCCACAGCCCTGCGTGTAGCTGCGGAGTGGCGGTGGATAGCCGCCTCCTGGTGCGGCCGGTTCACTACCGTCGCCGCCAGCGATCCGACGGGGTGAGGAGCAACATGCGCGCGAACACCGCCACGATGGTGAGGTCCGAGAAGGACGTTGATGACGTCGCCGACCGGCTCACCTACACGCTGACCACCTTGATGAGTGAGTTGACGCCGCTGCAGTCGGCGTGGCTCGGCCAGGGCGGCGCGTCGTTCCAGCAGGTCCGCGACCGTTTCGACCAGGACATGGGCCGTCTGAACAAGTCCTTGCGCTCGCTTGCCGAAGCGGTCGGCACGTCCGGTCGTAACTACAACGTGAGCGACCAGGAGATGAAGTCCGAGATGGATGCCGCCGGCGCCACGGCCGGCTCGATCACCGCTGCGCTGCAGCTTTGAGCCGGGGAGACGCCATGCCGTACCAATCCGACGAAATCGCGGTCAACTTCGCCTCTCTCATGAAGGCCTCGGAGGACATCCAGGGCGCCGTCAACAAGCTGAACGCCGAGTTGGACGCGCTGGAGCGGGGCGTCCAACCGTTGGTCGCCACGTGGGACGGACCAGCGAAAGCCGCTTACCTCGTCCGCAAGCGCGAGTGGGACGGCGCGTCCGCCGACCTGACACAGCTGTTGACGAGCATCAAAGGTGCCGTTGTGCGCTCGGCGGAGATCATGTCGGCGCAGGAAGCGAAGAACACGAGTCTCTTCAATCCTCACTGATATTCGACAGTCACACGTGCACTACTCAGGAAAGCGAACTGGGCCCGGAAAGATCATCCGCCTGCTTTCCTGATAGGGCGGGGCCGCGCACAGAAGGGCATCACGTCGTGGACGCACGTGGTTTACAGGCGCGGGCCGACGAATTGATGGAAGAGTTCCATCGTTTGCGCTCCGGTGTCACCGAGTTGCAGCAGCAGCTCCAAGCGATCCGAGTGGTCGTCCAGTCCGATGACCGGCTCGTCACGGCGACGGTCGGTCCTCGCGGTCAGCTCATCAAGCTCGAACTCGATCCGCGGGTTTATCGAGATCCCAACTCGCGGAAGCTCGCATCGACGATCACCGAGACCATCCAGCAAGGCTCTCGCCAGGTCGCCGATCGAACGCTCGAGTTGTGCCGGCCGTTCCTTCCGCAGCAGGACATTCGAGCGCAGCTCGACGGTGACCTGGACTCGTTCTTCACCCGCCTCGACAACGAGGTGATGGGCGGAGACGCCTTCCGATGACCGACGGCAGCACTTTCCTGCGACCGAAGCAAGCGGCGCGGGCCGCGATACAGCTCGCCACCATCGCCGACGATTTGAAGGCCAAGCTCGACGCATCGGTAGAGCGAATCAAGGCGATCCAAGCCAGAGGAACGCAGGTCTGGGGTGACGACGAGCCCGGCACCCAGTTCGTGAAGAACTACAACAAGGGCGGCGACGGAGCTGCTAGCGCCACGCTTGACGCGGCGACGCGCTATGCCGACGTCTTCACCGACGTCGGACCGATCGTCACCCAAGCCATCGACGGAACCGTCGACGTCGACATGGCAGTGGGTGAGGCGATTTCCAAGCTGACGGGCCAGCCTGGAAAACCGCCGACTGACATCTGACGAGGCCGGGCGCATTGGGGGGCGCAATGACCGGAATCGAGCAGTAGCCGATGGCCGTCTGGAAGCCGGACTTCGGCGAATACGACTACGTGTGGGACTTCATCTGTGGAGTGACCGCAGGCAACCCATGGCCGGAAGGCAACGAAGACGACCTGTGGGCCCTGGCCGAGGAATGGACTGCGGTCGCCCAAGCGCTATCCGACGCCATGCAGGACGCCGGCCCAGTCGTCAACGACCTCATGGCGGCCTGGGGAGGCGACTCCGGCTACGCGTTTCTAGGGCTGTGGGAGGTACTGGGCCAATCGTCCGAGGCCGGCCTGGGCGCGGTCGCCGAAATGGCGAGCTCGCTCGCGGACATGAGCGACCACGCCGCTCTGGAGCTGCAGTACAACAAGCTGACGACGCTGATCACGGTCATCATCACGATCATCAGTGTGTTCACGGCGCTGATCGGCGCGTTCTTCACCGGCGGCGGCTCGGCTGCCGCGATCCAGCCGATCATGACCGGCGGTCGGATCGCGGTTCAGCAGTCATTCCGGCAGTTGGTCCGCAACATCGCGCGCAAGGTCGTCGAGAAGGAGTTGCGCAAGGAACTGCTGAAGAAGGCGGTCACCCGTGAGGGCCTTCGTAAGCTCGGCAAGGAAGCGGCCGAGGAACTCGTCGAGGAAGTGCTCGAGGAGGTCGTCCTGGTCGATGGCCTGAGCCAGGCCATTCAGATGGCTGGTGGGCATCGGACCAGCTGGGATGGCTCCAAGACGGCGGCCTCGGCGATAGGGGCGACCGCGGGCGTCCCGATCGGAATGGGCGTCGCCCCCGCCGTGCGGTGGGCCAAGAACCGAGCCGGACGTCTGGTGACAGACCGCCTCTCCGACGCCACGATCGATCGCATCAACCGCGGCATCGACCGCACGAACTCGCCGACGACGAGGTTCGGTGGTCTCGGAAAGCAGTTCGCCGGGACTCCGGGTCAGGCGGTGTCCGTCGGTCTCGTCAACGCAGTGACGTCACCGACCTCGAGCTGGATCGCGAACGGAGTCGTCTACGGCAACTGGCAGTACCCGGCCGACTCGATCATGAGCTCAGCCCTCGCCGGCGCGAGCCGCGCGAACACGATCTCCCCGGCACAGCTAGCCGCCGCGTACCTGACCGGCGGCCCGACCGCCTTCCGCGAAACCCTCCTGGGCTCCCATCAAGCCGCCCTGAGCTGGGGTGTCCCCACTACGCCCGACTCCAACCTCTCTCTACCCGGGTCGAACGACTCATTGGGTCTGGGAGCTTCGTCCCATTCGCCGACGAATGCCTCTGGTTCGGTAGCCGCGCAAGTACCACTTTCGTTCGCGGGATCAAGCCCAGGTAATTCGACTGATACGAGTATCTCCGCATCGACCTCTGCTTCAACAGTGCCATCGAGTTCCATAGCGGCTGCGCTCGCGCCATTTTCCAACCTTGATCCGACTGCACCGATGCCGGCTTCCAAGGCATCTGTCGCATCGATGGCGCCAAGCTTGGTCGGCGAACCGGCGAGCCCTCTAGTGACCAAGGTCGCTACACATTCTTCAAGGGACGAGACCCCGATTGGCAGCACGCCGATGGCCAACTCGCCCGCACCTTCGGCTAACCCGTCGCATCGCCCAGTTGGCCACTTACTGGATGAGTCGCGCACTGGGGGCGCGAGCCCAGCGGCGCCTCCGGCGTCGGCGCCAACCACAGTCGAACGGGGAGCCACTGCGCAGCTGCACCAGGTCTCTCCCTCTCAGCAGACAGCGGCCACCCCCGGTCCGGAGTCCGCTGTCGGTATCGAGAAAGAGGAGGCCAGCGGGCAGCGCACCGGGCTAAGGACCAACGATGCAGATAGGTCAGCCCGTGTCAGTAGAAATCGGACCCTGGTAGGCCCCGATCGGCTGGCTGTACCCGCATCACCCGCTGGTCAGGGTATGCAACAAGGGCGGACGTCGCCCTCTCTTCCACCACCTCGCCAAACCTCCACAGCAGCGACCGGGCAGAACACTTACAGCTATCGTATTCAGGATTCGAAATTTGACCCGTCAGAAAATTTGCAAGAACGGGCCGCGCAAAAGGCGCGCGAATTGGCGGTGGTCGTGCGTAGCGAGATTGCCGACCAGCGCTGGGACGAAGCTGCTAAAGCCGATTTTGCTCCGAGGATATCGGGCTCTTTGGTTACCGCGGATGGGGTCGTCCGCACGCACACCAGCATCAAGACTGATGAGGGCGCTCCAGAGCCGACGCGCCACGAAACGATCCAGAAAATCTTGAACGAGATAAGAAACAACGAGGTCGAAAGGGTAGCGCGGAATAGATTAGCTGAGAGGGCTGGTCGCGCCGGAGACGGGTTGGGTGGATCGAGGCTTCCGCTCTGGCACGGATTCTGTGCAGAGGTAGCGTTGCTGTCGGATTTCCTATTCGATTTTGACCAAAAATACACGGGTCCAGAGCCTGGCCGACTCGATGCGCAGCTCGCTGCATTGCGAAACGCGCAGATTATCTCGATACAGATATGGTCAGACTTTCCAAACGGGGAGGATAAAGTACGGCCCCCATGCTTCACGTGCGAAAAGCTTCTTGAGCGGCTCGGGGTGGAACAGATATCGGCGGAGGATGTATCAAAACCCGCCAGAAAGAGTCATGATAAGACCCGAGCAGAGCAATCTAGACCGCCGTTAGCGCCTGGCGGTGAGCGGCCGATTGGGGAGCCGGGTGGGTTGGATGAGCCGGACCCCGTTGATCAGCGGGCGCTCGAGGACGCGGTGCCGCGTGACGGTCGCGGGCGGCCGGTGCGGTTTCCGCATCCGTTGGGTCGGTGGCTGGGACTGGTCAACGATGGAGGGCCGGCGGCCACGCCCTTCCGTGCTAACAACTGCCTTGATACTGCGTTGAGTCTGCTCGGTACCTGGCAAGGGAAGCCGCAGGTATCGGCGCCTCGGAAGGCTGAGTATTACGCCGACGACACGCCTTCGACGGCGGGTGAGACTGATGGGCGGCAGCGCGCTGAGGAGACGCTTGGGGCTGAGTTCGAGTACCAGGGGGCGTCGGCCGATGCGGCGTTTCCGGCGCTCAGTGCGCAGCTCCTCGCGGCTGGACACGGGGCCTCGGCGGTGCTTATCACCAGTGTCGCGCCTAGGCATGGTGGCGGCTCGCACGCGTGGAATGCGGTCAACCACCACGGGACTATTCATTGGATCGATGCGCAGATCGGTGCCGTTTCTACACGGCCGCTTTTTGAGTATGCGGTTGATGGGGTCTGGTCGATCGTGCTGGATCCGAGTGGGCGGGCGGTCCGGGCTGGTGACATTCCTACGGTGGTACGGGGAATGGCGTCGATCGAGGAAGACGGAAAGGCGGGGGGTGGGGCACCGGCGGCACCAACGGTGCCACTGACCTCGTTCGCGCCTGATGGGAGAGCCGACCACCTACCCGACCTTGAGCCGGCGGAGTTGTTGGCTGCGGCCGCGCTGGTGCGGCCGGAGGACTTCAAAGGGCGGCTGGTCGAGTCGGTCGACGTCGGGGAGGCCGTGACGGTTCGGCTGCGGGACGGGCGGTCGATTCGGTTCGAGGCGGCGGTCGCTTCCGGAATGGAGGATGTGGCGGCGACTGCGGTGGGACGGAACCGAAACGTTGTCACGGTTAATGTGCGGGTTGCGCCGGAGCAACTCGCGCGGGTGTGGGTACACGAAATTGCGGTGGCCCTGCAGGAGAAGGCTCCGCGTGGATTCTTCCGCAGGGCGTTGGAGCGGGTTTTGTGTCGTGGTGCGGGGGCGGACGCGTTGCTCGAGGCGCGGCTCAGTGAGCGGAGATATCTGGTTCGGGCGTTGGGTCGGGGAGGCAGCGCTGAGTTGTCTCGGGAGCTCGACGAGTTGGACCGGTATCTCTCGGATGCTGGAGTGCGGCGTTTGCCGCGGCGGCCGGTTCCAGCATTGGTTCCGGTGGCCGGAAATGATCGGGATTCTGTTGCCGCCGCGGTTTCGTCGCGGTTGGCGCAGGCGAGTTACGCCGGGTTCGGAGTCCGAGTCGGGGCGGTCGACGCGGGGTCGGATCGGGTGGTCGTGCGGCTCGATGTGGTGAACGCGGCCGGGCGGCAGGTCGGCATCGTGCATTTCTCGGTGAATCGGGATGCGTCCGGCGCGCTCTATGCGCGGCTGGAACAGCTCCGGATGAACGAGAGCGGCGCTGGTTTCGTGACGACGTTCAATTCGGCGTTGGAGTCGTGGCTGGTTGAGTCCGGGGTTTCGCGGGTCGAGGTGCGCGCCGTGGACGCGGGGGCTTTTGCGTGGGCGCGTCGGGGCTTTTATTGGGGGTCGCGGGCGTCGGCTGAGTCAGTGTTCTCGCGACTGAGCGTCGAGCGCGGTCGGGTGGCTGCGCAGGCTTCTGTGGTTCGGCGATGGCTTGCTGGGGAGTTGGTTCCGCAGGACGAGCTCGAGGCGGTGGCCGCCGATTATCGCGGCGTGGCGCCGGAGGCGGTCCTCGCGGATTTGGAGCGGCAGGTTGTTGCCGTTGATCGAATTTTGCTCCGGGCTGGGCGGGCGGAGTTCGGTTCGCCGGGATATCCGAGTCCGAATGAGGTGGCGCTGGCCGGGTGGTCAGGGGTTGGGAGTGGTTGGGCCGGGCGGCGGGCGTTGGTGGGGGCGAAGTGGGAGGGGGTGCGGTGGCTCGATGCGGCGCTTCGGCCGGATGCGCCGGCTGGGGCTGAGTCGTCGGATGTTGGGCCGGTGTTGCCGCGGCAGATGATGAAGCCGACTGCGACGGTGCCGGTGGGAACCCGGGCTGCCGCGTGGAGCGATCTCGGATTCGCCAATGTGGATGAAGTTCCCTCGGACATCCGGCTTTCGATCGAGAACGCCTTTCCCTATGTTCGGATGGTCGATCCCACTCGTATTGCGTTCACTCAGCGATCCATTAGCGAAATCACGAGCGATCGGATCGATATTGACGACCTGGTCCAGATGATCACAGCCTGGCGCGGGAAACCCCTTCACGGTGTCCAATGGGGGGACGGCTCCCTGGTGAGCATCGACAACCGGAGGCTGACCGCCGCCCGGCGGGCAGGAATTACTGCCGTTCCGTTTGTTCCCCATGCGCCTACCGAGTCGCTCCTCGACGAGAGGTGGCGTCACGACTGGCCGCGAAGGCGTCGGCGGAAGGCTGCCCTGAGCACTGAGATTCGTGAGCTTCCAGATGGAAGTTGGGTAGTGGGCGGAGACGTCGGGAAGGTGGTCTACGAGGCTGGCGCGGTGCCGCAGACCTTTGGCGAGATTGCGCTGTTCCGCGCTGCTCTCGGCCGAGACTTGCTCCCTGGGATCCTTTTTGGCTCACACACGCTGCCAGTAAGGGTTGGTTCTCCGCCCACTCGAGCGAATGCGCGCTCTGCCATTGTTCAGGTCACCAGCGATGAGATGGTTGCGGTCGAACGGGATCTAGCGAGTGTCGCAGGCCAGCTGGAACTGCGTCTAGCGCGGCGCTCGGACGAATCGGCGTTGAACCGCGACATTTCCGAGGACTACTTCGGCACCAAGCCGACCGAGATCCCTTCTACGTTCTCGCTCGAACTTCCCGGTGGAGAACAGTACGGGCGGGCTCTCGAAGATGTGGTCCAGGCGCTGAAAGACCTCGGATATGAGGCGCTGCGGGCGACGAATACGTGGGGCGAAGGGAACGCGACGCAAGGTCTCCGCATCTCGTGGCGCTCGCCTCACAGCGACAGGGTCATCGACCTTCTGCTGCCGACCGACTGGTCCGCCCGGATCGTTGAGGAAACGACGGGTTGGAGCCAGATCCTTGCTCACCCGGATGAGTCCGCAGCACGGAAGATCCACGTGATTCTGCGACGCCTCATGCTGAACGGTCGGGTAGCGCGCTCAAGGATTCCGGATCAGATCGATCCACCGCCGCGCGTACTCGCGAATGTCTGGGTGAATCAAGACGACAGCCTCGCTGCCTGGGTGGCGAAGCTTCCTGGTGTCTTCAGTGAGTATCAGCGGTGGCTCAGTCGCGAAGGGTGGCAGCTCGGGGACGTCATCGCGGAATACGGTCTAGGGGAACGGGATCTTCCGATTCCCGCCGAGGCACGCGAACGATTGGAGAGGTGGAAGCCGGATGGGCCTGACTTACTACACGCTCTACAGGAACTCCACGGCGGATCGCGAGCCGACGAGCGTGGTGATCCTGGACCCGATGACGTCGGACGCTCTGTTGTGGAACCTTCGCCAGAAGGCATGGGTCTACGACCCGGAAGCGGCGCAGCGGATTCTCTTCGAGCAGGACAACTGGGATCGCTTCCGGGAGGTGGACCGGACGGAGGCGGAGGGTTTGACTCCGGGGATCACGGGCGGGGAGATTTTGCCGGACGAGGAGACGATTCGGTGGCTCTTCCGGTGGAAGGGGGAGCCGCCGGGGCTGGATCCGCTGTAGTTCCGCCCGCTGATCCCGCTGGCGGGGCGTCGTGGTCTGGGCCGGCCGGGCCGTTTGCTCGGGAGGATCCGGCGTTCCCGCTCGACCTGACCCGCGGTTTTGGCAAGCAGCGACTGCGGCGGCTGGAAAACCGTGCGTACCAGTCGGCGGTCGACAAGGTGTTGAGCTCGGCCGACGGCATTCTGGTCGGCGCAGACCCGCGCTTTCACCCGTACGGTGCGTTGATCAACGACGGTGGTCCGACCCAGCCGGGACGTGACATCAACTGCCTGGATTGCTCGCTGGCCGCGATTTCGTCGTTCTACGGGCGTCCCGAGGTTTCGATGGCGCGCTGGCCGGACGGAACGACCATGGGGGAGCTGCGCGGGATCGAGCGGGCCATGGGATGGCTCGATGCGGACACATGGCTGCACCACGATCACCTGCCGTCGATGACGGAGCAGTTCTGGGCTTTGCACGATCACGTCGCGGAACTGGGTCCAGGATCAGCGGCGCTGGTGGTGAACGTCTGGCAGGACGCCGACGAGAACGGTCTGCTGTTCGACGCTGAGAACCGGCCACTTCACGGGGAATCGCACGCAACAGTCGTGGTCTTTCCCCTGGGTGCGGATGGCCCGGTGTGGTGGGACCCGCAAGAAGGCGCGACGTCCGATACGCCGCCGGATGATCTGGTGTCGGACACGGTCGAGTTGTCCTACATCACGGTCGAGCTGGATGGGAGGGTCAACGGTGACGGAACCGCTGGATACGAGGGAAGCGGCGCAGGCCTACCTGGATCGCGTCTTCCGTCCCGGCCTGCGGTGGAGCATGCACCGGTTCCCGCACGGGTGGGCGCTTCGGTCGATTCCGGGAACGCCGGAGGAAGCCGAGCGGGCGCGACAACCGGGCAAGGCGACGCTGGTGCTCGAGGAGAGCACCGGCCGAATCACATCGCATGGGCCCTATCCGCCCCGAGTGATCATCAACCGATATCTGGCGGCGGTAGCGGAAGGCCGGGACCCCGGAGGGGCGCAGATCTATCCGGAGCCGCCCCCGCCCGACCCGCGGGCCAACGCGGAGCGCCTGGCTCCCACCCCGTCGGACGGAACGGCAGTGCATTACTACCTGGACCATTACCAAGGCTTCGATCGTCCGGCATCGGGAGTAACGGTGCTGGTCAGCGGGGCGAAGGGGCATCGATCGGTGACTCCGACGCCTCTTCGACGGGAGTGGGAGGCCGATTCGGCCGAGTACCTGGCCCAGGACCGGTACCTCTCAATTCTCCGGCCGGTGCCCCGGGAGGAAGCGGCAGCGTTTCTCCAGGAGCGCATGGCGGTGGACCTGCCGGCCGAGACAACGTTTCTGGCCCTGTACGACCAGAGCGATTGACATCTGACCCAGAGCGGGAGGGTGCTGTGCGGGGAGCTGCGGAGGCCTATCGGTTGGGGGAGCCTGGCGAGCTTGCTGCGATCGCTTCGGCTCATGAGGTTGCTAGTCGGTGGACCGCTCCTTATTTGGTCGCGGCCGTTGATCGGGTTTTGCGGAGACTCAACCCGCTCGCCACCGGGGACGCTCGGTTCCTGTTCGTCACCGCGGACGATGTGGTGCCGTGGATCGTTGGGCGGCTCGCGCCGGACTTTGCTCGTCGGCATGCGTTGTGGGTGCAGTGGCCGCCTACGCCTAGTGGATGGCGGCACCTGAACGCACAGCATCCGTCGATGCTGGTTACCGATGATCCCGCGACGCTTTCGGAGGCGCACCAGTTGTTGTCGCCGTCTGCGCCGGGGAGTCGGGTGGTCTCGCGGTTGCACGGTCCGGTGCCGGATGCCAGTGCGATGACTCGGGCGCAGCGGATGGCGGCGCGGGACGCGGTGACGGCGGTGGTGCGGATGGCGATGCGTGCCGGGCCGGAAACGGGACGGACCGCGGTCTACGCCGCGGCCAACGAGCTCGACCGGCGGGTCGCCGAGTTCGACCTCCGGAGCGCGGTGCCGGCCAGGGCCGGGGGGCACGGGTCGCGCAGCGATGAGCAGCTGCTGGCGGAGTGGTTGCAGCACTGAGAGGAGTCAGCCGTGGAACCGCCGCACCCCGACGTCGTCGAGCGCTTGTCTGCGCTCGCGCGCCTGCATCACGAGTGGACGCTCGAGCACGCCGGAGCCGAGGCGCAGCCGAACGACGCCCCCGACTACCTCGTCCACCACGTCGACATCGACCCGCCGCCCGGTGCCGAGAACAAGTTCGTGCGACGCGCCCGTGAGATCGAAGGGAGTGGCGACCACGTGGGGTAGCCTCGCCGCTACGAAAAAATAGGCCCTCATAACTGGATATTGCTGCCCCGCGCGTCACGATGACCGGACGCAGCGGATGCCACACGCGTACCGTGTGCACGTGGAATCCTCCGCCGTCGACGGTCGCGTGACCGAACAGGGCAGTGATCCCGACGTCGAGCGTCTCGGTGCTCCGGAGGAAGACCCGGGTGCTACCCGGTGGTCAGCGGGGCCTGCGCTCCCGGCCAGCACGGCTGAACCGTCCTTACCGGAGGGTCCGGCGTCGCCGACCAGCATGCCGCGTGCGTTGCTGCTCGTCCGTGGAGAACGTGACGGGCGCGGGCAGCGGTCGCGGTGGACCCGGTCGGATTTCCGCTTGGCTGCGGATCCGGACGTGGAAGCCGGCCCGCCTCTGCTGCAGAACACGCCTGCGTTGCAGGACACGACTGCGCGGATGATTGCCGATCGGCGGCGACGGTTTGTTGACGACCCTACGCAGCCGTACCGAATGCCCGATCCGGCGGATTTTGAGCCGGGGCCTACGCCGCCGGAGTTGCTCACCCCGCCGGAGTTCGTGAGCGCGCCGTTCGCGGAGGTCGCGCCGGCGGTGGAGTCTGCGCCTGGGTCGGAGTCTGCGCCTGCATCGGGGGTTGCGCCTACGTCGGAGGTTGCGCCTACGTCGGAGGTTGCGCCTACGTCGGAGGCTGCGCCTGCGTCGGAGGCTGCGCCTCCGGAAAAGCCGTTGAAGGGTCCGTCGCGGGTCCCGCTTGCCCAGGCGTTTTCGGTTGATGCGGACGAAGGGCAGGGTGCCGACGACGCGTCGGCGGAGGTGCCGGCGCCGCGGACCGTGGAGCGGGCGCCGTCTTCGGCGGCGATTCCGGCGGCCGCGCCGACCACGTTGCTCCCGATCTTGTCGGATGAGTTCCTGTCCGCGTCGATGATTCCGCGGCCTGCGCAGCCGTCCGAGCCCAAGACCTCGCCGACCGGCCCCGCTTCGATTGGCACGGATCGGCCCGGCTCTGCTTCGAGCGGCTCCGCTTCGAGCGGCTCCGCTTCGAGCGGCTCCGCTTCGAGCGGCTCCGCTTCGAGCGGCTCCGCTTCGAGTGCTCCCGCTTTGGATGGCGCGGAATCGGGTGGGCTCGGCTCGAGCAGTTCTGGTCCGCGCGGGCCTGGGTCGGGCGGCCGGGGCTCGGGCGCTTCTGCCCTGGATCGCGCGGTTTCGGGCGGCCCCGGTCGGAGTGCCTCTGCTTCGAATGCCTCTGCTTCGGCTGCACCTGATTCGAGTCGCCCCAGCTCAGAGGGCTCCCGCTCGGGACGCCGCTCGCGCTCGAGTGGAGCTGAGGCTGCGCCTTCGTTGAAGTCCGGGACCAAGACGGAGCCGGTGGCATCGGGCAGCCGGGTGGACGGCTCGCGGCGGAGGTCGGGCGCAGCGGCGCCGGAGCGTTCGGGCGCCGCTGAGTCGTCGGTGCGGGAACTGGGTGGTCGGAGGCGAGCCGGCCCGTCGCCGCGTACTCCGATTGCGCCCGTTCTGCCGGGTGGCCCCCCGACCAGCTCGCTGGCTCGTGCTTTCGCGCCGGACACACCAGAAGACACCTCGGCCCCGGGCGACCCGACCTCGAGCGACTCCGCAGCCCCGAGCGTCCCCAGGCAAGGCACCCGCCGCAGCTCCGCCACGAGCACCCCAACGCCGGACCGCGCCGAGTCGAACGCCCCAACCACAACAAAACCCCCAGCGACCGCCCCCGCCCACGCAGCCACGTCCGCGCCAGCCCTCCGGCCCGCCCCCACGCCGAGCGCCCCCACGCCGAGCGCTCCCACGCCGAGCGCTCCCACGCCGAGCGCTCCCACGCCGAGCGCTCCCACGCCGAGCGCTCCCACGCGGAGCGCTCCCACGCGGACCGCCCCCACGTCGACTGCCGCAGCGACCGCTCCGGCGTCGACTCCCCGGGCGACCATCCCTGCCCAGGACGTCGCGAAGACCGCGCCCGCTGTTGGCACCTCAAATCCCAGCGCCCCGAACACCGGCCTCGCAGCGACTACCCGCGTAACCGCCAGCCCCACCGAACCACCCACAAACCCCGCTGATCACGACCCTCTCTTCGCGCTCCTTCAACCCACCCCTACCGCCACCACCCTCGAACGGGACCCCTTCGGGGGGCAGCGTGACTACCGGCAGGCCGTCGCTGACCGGCTTCCGCGCGCCATCCGGCTCCTCATGCCGCCTCCCGTCCCACCCCCGGACACCCTTCCGCGCACTCAAGCGCTCGAATCCGGGCGTCGCCGGTCCGACGTCGAGCTCCAAGTGCAGGCCCACCGATCCGGGCGGGACGCGATCGCGGCGGAGGATCGGGCCGCTGAGCTGAGTCGTCAGGCCGCCCAGGCGCGCGACCAGGCCTACGAGGCTCGCGCGACCTGGCAGTGGACCGCCCATCGGCGCACGACGCTCGCCGAGGAGCTGCAGCAGATCACCGCCGAGGCCAACACGGTCGCCGGTGAGCAGCAGAAACTGTCGCAGCAGGCGCAGGGCGCCATGCGTGACATCGCGGCTTGGGACGCGTGGCTCGCGCAGCAGCCGGACGAGAACGCCGACCAGGTCGGGCAACTGCGTGAGTGGCTCGACCGCGCCGAGCAGCGGTTCCGGCAGCTCGGCGCCCACCTGCAGACCCTGGCCGACGAGCGGGACGCCCGGGTCGCCGAGTCGGTCGAGCTGGCCACTCGGCAGCAGGCGCTCGTCGAGGCGTACCAGCGGCTCGGCAGCGACGCCCAGCGCATGGACCGGGAGGCCGCCGGGTGCGCCGCCGAGGCGATCAGGTCGCGGCTGGATTGCCGGGAGCAGCTGATCGACCTGGTCGGGTTGCGTCCGGAGCTCTGCCGCTGGGTCAACGGGGCCGCGGTGGCGCTGGTAGGCGACTACGAGATCCCGCCCGGCCACCGGCGGCCGTTGCAGGCCGAGCACAACGCGCTCGAACAGGCGCTCCCGGGAGGCAAGGCGCCCGAACCGACCGCGGCGTGGCTCTCGCGGCTCAACGGCGTCGGAATGCGTGCCGACCAGAGCCGGGCCCAGAACTGCGTCGACGCGACGCTGGCGTTCTTCGACACCTACGTCCGCGGGCGTCCGCGCGTCGCCGTGCCGCGGATCGTCGACGCGCACCGGAGCGGAACCACGCGCTTGCCGCTGCGCGGTGAACCGGCCGGACGCGAGCGGCTGGAGAAGGCGCTCGACGGTCGCCTGGAAACCTGGTTCCAGCAGTCGGAGTCGCCGGCCACCGCGCAGGAGGCGTTCGACCGGGTCGCCGCGGAACTCCGCCGGAAGGGCCACGGTGCTTTCGCCGCGCTCGTCATCGGCTGGGTGGACGGCACCGCGCGCGCGTCGGCCGCGGTGAACCACCAGGACACGATCCGGTGGGTGGATCCCCAGCTCGGCCTGGTCTCCGACCAGCCCGTGCCGGCGGAGTGGGTCCGGTCCCTGGAAGTCCTGCTGTGATCACCAGTCACGAGGCACGCCGGATCGCGGCCCGCTGGATCGCGGAGAGCAACCCCGATCTCTCCCCGAAGCTCTACGAGTTCGACGCCGGCTTCGTCGTCTGGGGAGTCACGGACGAGCCGCAGCTGGGCGCCGGACGAGGGGTCATCGATCGGGAGACCGGCGAGCTGTCGGTGTGGCCGGCGATGCCGGTCGAGGTCGTCGCTCAGCAGTACCGCGCCACCCGCAAGAGCTCGCAGCTCGCGCAGGTGCGCCGGGACCTGAACCGGGTCGGCACCCCGGCCACGATCACGTACCTGCTGCTCGACGGCCCGCCGGTCACCGCGCGCAGCGTCAAGGGCGACACCCCGCCGGAGCACCACCCGCTGGTGCGTGACGCGCTCCAGCGACTCCCGCTGGAGTTCCGGGAACGTGGTTACGAGCGCTGCTCGGAGATCTTCGCGCTGTCCGCCGCGCTCTTCGCCGAGGACGCCAGGCGCCCTCAGCCGGCCACCCTGGACGAGGCCCGCAAGCGGGTGTTCCGGGGCGCGGAACTGGTGACCTACCGGGTCCGTGAGCCCGCCGACCCGCAGGACGCGGTGCCGGGCCCGCCGTGCCTGTCGTGTCTCGCGATGATGGCCTACTTCGGGTTCGACGTAGCGCCGCCGGAAGACTTCTGGAGCGACGAGTGAGCCGGTTCCCCACCGACGTCGAGGCCGTTCTGCGCGCCAGCGGCTGGGACGAGGGCCGTCAGGTGCCGGAGTCGAGCGCCGAGGCGATACGGATCGTGTGTGCCCAGCCGGGTGCCGACGGTTCGCAGCACGTTCCGTTTCCCGCGGCGGAGGCGGCCCTCGCCGAGTTCGGCGGCATCTTCGTCCGCCAGGACGAACCCGGCCTCCAGCTCCGTCGCCGCCCGTTCGCGCTCGACCCGACGATGGCGGCCGCGACCGCGGCGACGCTCGCGGACCTCGGCCGGCTGCTCGGCGTCCAACTGTTTCCCCTCGGGGTGGAGGGTGACGGCGACGCGGTGCTCGCGATCGACGAGCAGGGGCGTGTCTTCGCGGTCGACCACGCCGGCGAGTGGTTCCTCGGCCCGACGCTGGACGCGGCGCTGACGACGCTGATCACCGGTCTCGAACCGCCACGCGTCACCGACGACGGCACGTGGTGAGGGCGCACTCGACGACAACTCCGCTCGGCCGGGGCGAAGAACCGGACGGTAGGGTCCACCGCATGCCCGCGCCCGCTGCACCACGTCCGCTGCCGATGACCGCGGGTGCGCTGATCGTCGGCGGGACGGTGCATTCGCACACCTCGATGCGTGGTGACGTCGCGCCGAACCTGCACCCGCTGGTGGCGCGCCTGCTCGACGAGCTCCCGGCCGAGAAGCGGGAGCGGTACGCCGGGTGGTGCGCGGAGGTCGCGCTGATCTCCGACCGGCTGCACGACGCCGACAAGAACGCCGGGCGTCCGATCACCGTCGAGGAAGCCAGAGCAGCGCTGTCCGGCGGCCAGATCCACATCTCGCGCATCCGCGAGGACGGCGACCCCACCCACGGCCAGTTCCAGCCACCGTGCCGGTCGTGCACGGTGCTGCTCGACGAGTTCGGCATCACGACGGTGAGCGCATGACACGTTTTCCCGACCAGGTCGAGACCGTGCTGCGTGCCTCCGGGTGGGCGCCGGACCGCAAGGACGTCCAGCGTGCCCGCCACTGGGGGCTCACGCTCAGCGCCTGGGCGTCCCCGGCCGGGCACCAGCACACGTTCTCACCGAAGGCGTCGGTGGCGCTCGCGGAGTTCGGCGGCCTCACCGTGCACCAGGACGGCCCCGGCGTCGACGTCGCCCGCACCACGTTCACGCTCGACCCCGAGTTGGCGCTGCACACCTGGCTCACGCTGCGTGGCCTCGGTGCGGCGCTCGACGTCGGGTTGTTCCCGCTCGGCGTCGAGGACGACGGCGTCTCCATCCTCGCGATCGACACCACCGGCCGCGTGTTCGCGCTCGACCACACTGCGGAGTGGCTGCTCGGCCGCACGATCGAGGAAGCACTCACCACGTTGGTCCTCGGCCGCAAACCCCGGCGTGTCCGCGCGGACGGATCCGTATGAGCATCCCCGGTTTTCCCGCGCCCGCGGTCGACGTCGCCGAGCTGACCGTCGTCCGGCACGGCCAGAGCCGGTCGAACGAACTTCTGATCGCGGCCAACCAGGCCGGCATCGCCGACGTCACCGGGCTGCCAGCGCGCGACGCCGACGTGCCGCTCTCGGCCCGCGGCCAGCGCGAAGCCGCCGCGGTCGGGCGCTGGGCGGCGTCGCTCGACAACCCGCCCGACTTGGTCATCGCGTCGCCGTACCTGCGGGCCCAGCACACCGCGCAGGCCGCCGTCGACGCGCTCACCGCCGTCGGCCGCGCACCCGAGTTCCGTCTCGACGACCGGGTCCGCGACCGCGAGATCGGTGTCCTCACGCTGCTGACCGAGGCCCGGCTCCGCGCCGACCACCCCGAAGAGGTGGCCCGCCGCGAGGCCACCGGCTTCCTCTACTACCGTCCGCCCGGCGGCGAGGCCCACACCGACATGGCGATCCGCCTCCGCAGCTTCCTCACCGACCTGGGGGAGGCCGCCGCCGGACGGCGCGTGCTCGTCGTCGCCCACGACTCGGTCGTGGTGATGCTCCGTTACGTGATCGAAGGGCTCGTCGAAGCGGACGTGGCCGCGATCGCCGCCTCCGGTGGCATCAGGAACGCATCGGTGACCCGGTGGGAACGGCGCGGGTGGAGCCTCCGGCTGACCACCTTCAATTCGGTGGCCCATCTCGACTGAGTCGCGACGACGTGCGCCTGTCACGTCAGCTAACTGTTTTCGCAGGTGAGCGGGGTCGCGCGAACCTCGCATTTAGGTACTCTGCCGGTATGGCATTACCGGTGGCCCGAACTCGGGACGAAGCTCATCTCTACATGGATATGCGCCCGTGTCCCGCCTGTGGCAAAAGCGACGTCCAATGGGACAGTGCCCTGACGTCCGACGAAGGGGCTCCGGCTCGGCGTTACAGCGGCTCCTGCCCTGGGTGCCGGGCTCCGCGCGAGTTCGTTTTCCGTCTGCCCGAGCGGCCGCTGCTCCCCGGTCCGGGCGACGTCGTTCTGTTCGGCGGTGACGACCCGTCGGAGTTGCTCGACGCCGGCGAATGGCTCTACGTGGCCGACGTCTGTGCGCAGGCCGCGGCCGGTGGCCCGGGCCGTGAACCGGGCCCGGTGCTGAGCGCCGAGGCCCGCGAGTCGCTGATCGTCGCGGTCGCGGCCATGGACGAGGTGCTCAAGTTCATCCCGCCCGACAAGGACGAGGTGCCGCGCGCCGGGTTCTGGTCGGACCGCGGGCGCACGCTACGGCAGTCCGAACCGGGTCGCTTCCGGCGTCCTCGGCTGCAGACGGTCCGGGGTGCCTACCGGGACGCGCTCGCGCGGGCCGCGAGCTGAGTGCTCGCCGTCTACCAGGGCGGCGGACGGTGATCGTCCGGAGGAATGTCCCATCCCTTCCGGCGGGTCCTCGGTGGTTGACGGACGAGGACGAGGCCGACCGTGCCCAGTGCCAGCATCAGCACGGCGGCGATCGCACCGCCGAACAGGAGCGTTCGTGTCCGGAGACTGTCGATCCGGCTGGCCAGCACGGGCTGTGCCGACGGGGACTCCGCGGTCGTGGCCGGCCCGGGTGCCGTCACCGCCGACTGATCGGACGACGGGACGCCTGGCGCCGGTGTCGCTGACGGTGCGCTGCCGCCCTGGTTGGACGCATGACTGGTCAGCAGGGGATTCCTGCTGACCGACGGCACCTCCTCGGTGAGGGCGCCGACCGGATCGACGGTGCCGTACCCGTACTGGCCGTCCCGCCCGGCCGGCCCCTTGTCGTCGGCGGTGCGGATCAGCCGGTTCACGACGTTGGCCGCGGACATGCCCGGGTAACGCGACCGGATCAGGGCAGCGGTGGCGCTCACCATCGGCGCGCCGAAGCTCGTGCCCTGCACTTTCCAGTAGCCGTGGTCGAGGCCGGCCGCGGTGAGCTCGGTGGCCGGTGCGGACAGCACGGTCTCCGGCCCCTGCAGCGAACCGGTCCAGAACGTGCCGGTACGCACCAGGCCGGAGACGGCGACGACGCCGGGCTCACGCGCGGGGTGCCAGACCTTGGCGCCGCGGTCGTTGGAGAGGTTGCCGTCGCACGCGACGACGACGACGTCCTTCGAGAACGCGTAGGCGAGCGCGTCGGTCAGCACCTTGGCGGTGTCGGCGCTGCCCAGCGACAGGTTGATCACGTCGGCGCCGCGGTCGACGGCCCAGCGCACGGCCTTCGCGATCGTCGCGGCGGAGTCGTACTCGTTGCGCGGGTCGAGCACGCGGATCGGCAGGATCTTCGCCCGGTGCGCGAGCCCGACGACGCCGTTCGTGTCGTTCAGCCCGGCGATGAACGCGGCCACCGCGGTGCCGTGCCCGACGACGTCGGTGCGCCCGTCGGTGGAGCCGTCGACGAAGTCGGTGCCGGGCAGCACCTGGCCGACCAGGTCGGGGTGGGTGGCGTCGACACCGGAGTCGATGACCGCGACCGTCACGTCCTTGCCGGTGGAGTACCGCCAGGCCGCCTGGGCGTCGAGGAACGAGAGCTGCCACTGCTGGGCGCGGACCGTGTCGGCGGCGGCCGGCGCGGCCGGTGCCCCGACCCCGACCAGCACGAGGACGGCCAGGAACGACGCCAGCGTGGTGCGGGCACGCCGGAGGAAGGGCCGTGGCCCGATGTCCCGGTCGTGGACCAAAGCGCGTCTCCGCAGTTCACTGTCGTGGCGTCGATTGACACGGTACGGCGAAACAACACCCCGTGCCCCGTCGGTCCCGAGAGGCGCACTCATCTCTTCCCGGGCAGACTGGAGAGCGGAATGTGTGCAGCGCCGTGGATGGAAGAGGCTTTCGTGGGGTTCGCCGACACAGACAGGGCCGAATCGGGCGGGTCCCAGGTCCTGGGGTGTGAGGAACGGCACAGTACCAACGGGCCGGCCGCCGACGGGATTCAAGCCGATCCGGTGGTCGACGACGAGCTGATCGTCCTGCTCAGCGACGACGGACGGCCGATCGGAACAGCTCCCAAGCTGGCGAGTCATCATCGGGAGACACCGCTGCACGCGGCGTTCTCGAGTTACGTGTTCGACCGCGATGGTCGCTTCCTGCTGACCCGGCGCGCCCTCTCGAAAAAGACCTGGCCCGGCGTCTGGACCAACTCGTGCTGCGGACATCCGGCGCCGGGTGAGGACGCGGTGTCGGCGGTACGGCGCCGGCTGCACCACGAGCTCGGCCTGTCGGTCACGGCCGAGGAGATCGTGCCGCTGCTGCCCGACTTCCGCTACCGCGCCGAGCTGGACGGCGTCGTCGAGAACGAGATCTGCCCGGTCTTCGGCCTCCGCGTCGACGCCGAGCCGGTGCCCAACCCGGACGAGGTCGAGGAGTACCGCTGGGTCGACTGGCCGACGTTCGTCACCGAGGGCCTGGCCGGGCGGTCCGAGGTGGGCCTGTCGCCGTGGGCGTTGCTCCAGCTCGCCGAGCTCGAGGACCACCCGGTGGTGGCCGCGCTCAGGAAGCCTTCGCCCAGCGGAGAAGCTCCTCGGTGACGAGGTCCGGCTGCTCGGCCTGCGGGAAGTGGCCGACGCCGTCGAGCACCTGCCACTCGTACCCACCGGTGACGTAGCGGCTGGAACCCTCGGCGGTGCGGGGGAGCAGGTAGGTGTCGTCGGCGCCGTGCAGCTGCAGCGTCGGCGCGGTGACGTCGGCCTGCATGAGCTTGGCGTAGCGCCACCCGGCCGGCCGGGTGAGCGACCGGAGCGACCAGCGGTAGTACTCCATCGCGCAGAACGCGGCCTGCGGGATCTGGATCGCGGTGCGGCACGCCCGGGTGTACTCCGCGTAGTCGTCGGTCTCGCGCCACCGCGGGCCGGCCCACTTCGCGAACAGGTTCTCGACGTAGGCGGCGTCGTTCGCGGTGACGCGGTGCTCGTAGCGGGGCGTCTGGAACGTGAACAACGTTCGGCTCGCGGCGAGCTGGCCGCGGGGGTCACCCGCGATCGCCGCGCGCAGCCGGAGCGGGTGCGGCGAACCGATCACCACCATCCGCCGCACCTGGCGCGGGTGGAACGTGGCGGTGGCCCAGGCGAGCGCACCGCCCCAGTCGTGGCCCACCAGCATCGCGTCCCGTTCGCCGAGCGCGCGGATCAGCCCGCTGACGTCGCTGGCCAGCGTGAACCCGTCGTAGCCGCGCGGCGGCTTGTCGCTGGCGCCGTAACCGCGCAGGTCGACGGCGACCACGCGGTAGCCGGCCTCGGCCAGTGGTTCGAGCTGGTGTCTCCAGGTCCACCAGTACTCGGGGAAGCCGTGCAGGAGCAGGACCAGTGGGCCCGTTCCGACCTCCACGACGTGAAATCTGCTGCCGTTGGCACTGACGAAGCGGTGACTCCACGGTCCGTCATGGAGAACGACCACGTCGTCCGGCGGGTTGGCCATGACGGCCAGCGTAGAGCGCCCGGCGCCCGGCGCGGATCTTCCCATCGTTCGCGTGCATGTTTATTGCGCTAACGCGGCTGACAGACGCTACCTTCGACGCCGGGGAGAGGAAGGTATCCGTGATCGACGTGTACGCGCCAGCTGAGGTCCCCCGGTGCCCCGACTGGACGATGTCGTGGGACGCCGACCCGCCGGGAAGGGCCGCGTTCGCCGTGGACGACGGCGAGCAGACTCTGCTGCTGGCCGCCGACGGGCGACGAATCCGCATGGTGGGGGCCGAGCGCCTGGACGACCCGGGACAGCTGTCGCCGGACGGCACGAGGCTCGCCCTCGTCGTCGACCGGCCGGTACCCACGGTTTCCGTGCTGGATCTGCGTGACGGCAGCCGACGGGGGTTCCCGGCTACCGTGCGTGGCGCCGAAGTGCTGTCCTGGCTGCCGAGCGGGCGGCGGCTGCTCTACGGCAACGACGAAGGCATGTACCTGCTCGACCTGGAGACCGGTCGCAGTGACGCCTACGACCTGTCCGGCGAGGAGCCGCGCGAGGTCGCGGTCGCGCCCGAGGGTGCCCGGATCGCGGTCGACGTCGGCGCGTACGTGCGTATCGCCCCGCTGGCCGGCGGGCCGCCGGTTCGGGTCCCGCTGCCCGAGGACGCCGCCCTCGGTGCCCACGGGTGGTCACCCGACGGGCGGCTGCTCGCGGTCGGGCGCGAGATCACGCCGTCACGCGAGCAGCGGGGAGGGTTCGACCTGGTCGTCACCGCGCTCGACACCGAGCGCGGGTTCCGGCCGGCGGCTCAGGTCAGCGTCGTCGGAGTGGTCGCTGGTGCGTTCGTCGGGTGGCGCTCGATGAACTCGATCCTGCTGCTCGAGCGCCGCTTCGATGAGCCGTTCCGGCTGGTCGTGCGGGGGCTCGACGGCTCGGAGATCGAGACGCTGGCGCATCTGCACGGCTCGGTGTGGGAGGTTCGTGCCGCGGCCGGGCTGCTCGAGGTGGTGCGCACCAACACCGACGGCGAGCCGGTGGACCTCGGCGTTCCGCCGCGCTGGCAGCGCATGACCGGTGCGATGAGGAAGAGTTTCCGTAAAGACCGCACTGCGCAATAGCGACGAGGGTTCGCCGAATGGCGTAATCCTGGGAAACGGAAGCGGCCCCGGCCTGAGCCGGGCCCGCTGACCTGCGGTAGCGCTAGTCTTCCTTGCCGCCGGTGAGGCCGGCGCTGATCAGGTTCATCACCGTCGGGTCGGCGAGCGTGGTGACGTCACCCAGCGAGCGGTTCTCGGCGACGTCACGCAGCAGGCGGCGCATGATCTTGCCGGACCGGGTCTTGGGCAGCTCGGGCACGACCAGGATCTGACGCGGCTTCGCGATCGGGCCGATCTCCCGGGCGACGTGCTGGCGCAGCTCGGCCGCCGTGTCGGTGCCCTCCTCGGCTTCGCCACGCAGGATGACGAACGCGACGATGCCCTGCCCGGTGGTCGGGTCGGTGGCGCCCACCACCGCCGCCTCGGCCACCGACGGGTGGCTGACCAGCGCCGACTCGACCTCGGTGGTGGAGATGCGGTGCCCGGACACGTTCATGACGTCGTCGACGCGGCCGAGCAGCCAGAGGTCGCCGTCGTCGTCCTTCTTCGCCCCGTCGCCGGCGAAGTAGTAGCCCTGGTCGGAGTAGCGCGACCAGTACGTGTCCTTGAAGCGCTCGTCGTCGCCCCAGATGCCGCGCAGCATCGACGGCCACGGCTCGGTGAGCACCAGGTACCCGCCGCCACCGTCGGGCACCGGCTTGCCGCTCTCGTCGACGACGTCGGCCGAGATGCCGGGGAGGGCTTTCTGCGCGCTTCCCGGCTTCGTCGACGTGACGCCGGGCAGCGGGGAGACCATGATCGCGCCGGTCTCGGTCTGCCACCAGGTGTCGACGATCGGCGCGTTGTCGCCGCCGATGTGGTGGCGGTACCAGATCCACGCCTCGGGGTTGATCGGCTCGCCCACCGAACCCAGCAGACGCAGGGTCGACAGGTCGAACTTCGCCGGGATGTCCGCGCCCCACTTCATGAACGTGCGGATCGTCGTGGGCGCGGTGTACAGGATCGTCACCTTGTACTTCTGGATGATCTCCCAGAAGCGGCCCTGGTGCGGGGTGTCCGGAGTGCCCTCGTACATCACCTGCGTGACGCCGTTGCTCAGCGGCCCGTAGACGATGTAGCTGTGGCCGGTGACCCAGCCGATGTCGGCCGCGCACCAGTAGATGTCGGTCTCCGGCTTGAGGTCGAAGACCGCGTGGTGGGTGTACGACGCCTGGGTGAGGTAGCCGCCGCTCGTGTGCAGGATGCCCTTCGGCTTCGCCGTCGTACCCGAGGTGTAAAGAATGAACAGGGGGTTCTCGGCGTCGAACGTCGAGTGCTCGTGGGTCTCCGGCTGGCGGTCGACGACGTCGTGCCACCAGAGGTCGCGGCCCTCGGTCCAGGGCACGTCCTCGCCGGTGCGCCGGACGACCAGCACCTTCTCGACGCCGGTACCGGCGATCGCCTCGTCGGCCGCGGGCTTGAGCGCGGACGGCTTGCCGCGCCGGTAGCCGCCGTCGGCGGTGATGACGATCTTGGCCTGGGCGTCGTCGATCCGGTTGCGGAGGCTGTCGGCGGAGAACCCGCCGAACACCACGCTGTGCGCCGCACCCAGCCGGGCGCAGGCGAGCATCGAGACCGCGGCCTCCGGGATCATCGGCATGTAGATCATGACCCGGTCGCCGGTGCGGACACCGAGCTCGTGCAGCGCGTTCGCGGCCTTGGAGACCTCTTTTTGCAGGTCGCTGTAGGTGATCGTGCGGGTGTCGCCCGGCTCGCCCTCCCAGTGGATCGCGACCCGGTCACCGTTGCCGGCCTCGACGTGCCGGTCGACGCAGTTGTAGGCGACGTTCAGCTTCCCGCCGACGAACCACTTGGCGAACGGGGCGTTCCACTCCAGGGCGGTGTGCCAGGGCTCGGACCAGTCGAGCCGCTTGGCCGCTTCCTCCCAGAACGTGATGCGGTCGTTCTGGGCTTTCTCGTACGCGTCGGCTTTGACGTTGGCCTGCTCGGCGAACTCGGCCGACGGCGGGAACGTGCGCTCCTCCCGGAGCAGATTCGAGAGGGTGGCCTCTGTGGGTTCATCGGTCATGTGCGGGACCTCCTCGGTGAGCCGTCGCCAGACTCAAACGTAGTGCCGCGAACGTCGCGGCACAGTACGTGGGCAGGGGTTCCGGCGTTGAGCGGCCTTCTGTCGGCGGTCGATGGCACGCTGTCGTACGGTCGGTGGCTCTCTCCCGAAGGAAACAGCGGATGCGTAAGAGACCGGTGCTCGTGGTCTTGGTGGCGGTGTTCGTCGCCGTGCTGCTGTCGGTGGGGGCCGGGGTCGTGGCCGCGCTGCTGGTCGGAACCGGGGACGACGCGGAGGAGTTCGCCCAGCCCTCCTACCCGAGGAGCGCGGAATCGTTGCCGACGCTGATCTCCGACGTGTCCGAGTCCGTGCCGGGGCGCTCGATCGTCCTGGCCGAGACCACCGGCGCCTTCACCGACGGTCACGTGCTGTTCTCGGCCGACTCCGACCGGGTCCGTGACGTCTCGGCGATCGAGGAGCGGGTCAACTCCGACTACGGGGCGGCGACGACGCGGTTGTCGCCCGACGGCAGGCGGCTGGCCGTCGGAGATCTGAGCGGAACGTTCGACGACGTCCTGGTGCTCGATCTGGTCACCGGGGCGTCGCAGCGGTTCGCGGTCGGGGGTGGCTCCACCGACGTTCTGGCGTGGTCGCCGGACGGTCGGCGCCTCGCGGTCTCGTCGGACGCGCTGGACGTGCTCGACCTGGACACCGGTTCGGTCAGCCGGGTCGCGACCCCGAGCACGAGCACGACGCCCAAGACCGACCTGCTGCCGGGCGAGGCGCCGATGCCGACGGGCGGGGGCGTGGCGGCGCCGAAGACCGTCGACGGGATCACCAAGATCCAGGCCGCGTTCTCGCCCGACGGGCGGTCGATCGCGTACGACGACGGAGTCGACATCGAGGTCTATCCCCTCGGTGGTGCCGGCCCGGTCGTGCGGCTCACCGACAAGGCGGTCTGGTTGGCCGGCCCCTCCGCCTGGTCGCCGGACGGGAAGCGCGTGCTCGTGACGCGCGACGAGACGAACGACGTCACCGGCGCGACGTCGCTGCTGGCGATCGACGTCGCGTCGCAGAACGCCACGCGGTTGGTGACGTTCGACTACGTCGATTTCACCCTGCCGACGCCGGTGGGCTGGCGGAGCCCCTCCGAGGTGCTGCTCTCCGGCACCGATGACGACGG
This sequence comes from Cryptosporangium japonicum, assembly GCF_039524755.1. NCBI lineage: Bacteria > Bacillati > Actinomycetota > Actinomycetes > Cryptosporangiales > Cryptosporangiaceae > Cryptosporangium > Cryptosporangium japonicum. Next base: position 130,733 of record NZ_BAAAGX010000023.1, on the reverse strand, counting down.
GGCGCTGGTCGTGGAGGCGTTCGACGTCGACGCGCAGCGCCGGGGCGATCGACTCATGACGTTCGGGTACTCGACGTACTCGGCCGAATTCGCCAGCGGGTTGATCGCCACCGCGGTCGGGCGCGACGGGAACTTCTCGGGCGGCCCGACGCCGACCTGGTGGCGCGCGGTGATCGGGGTGACCGTCGGGGGCGTCGTCGCGGTGGGGGGTGCGGTCGTGGCCACGGCGGTGGGGGTGCCGATGGTGCTGCGGCGCCGGGCCGCCGGGCGGCGAGTGGCGCCGCCCCTGCCGGCGAATCCGCGCTTCGTTTCGCCCGCATACGTGCAGTCCCCGCCGGTTCCGCCGACGCCTGCGCCTCCGCCGGTGCGGGTACCGGCGTCGGACTGGGCCCTTCCTCGGTGAGCGGATACGGTCTTACCGTGTCGGATCCCCTCGCGCCGCTGCTCGACCTGCCCGACGTCGCCGACGCGGCGGCGGACGCACGCAAGCAGATCGACCAGCTCTTCGGGCACCAGCTCCTGCGGCGCAACTCCGGGCCGGTGAGCGTCGAGGCCGCGCTGCGCGGGGCCCACGCGTCGGCGGCGCTCGAGGGCGCCCGGTACGACCTGGAGTCGATCCGGGCCGGCGCGGTCACCGACCCGGTCGTGCAGGGCTCGCTGCGGGTCGCGGGTGCGCTCGGTTCGCTCGTCGACACCTGGTCCAAGGCGCCGCTGCAGGTCCTCGCGCGCCTGCACGTCCTCGCGGCCCGCGACGTGCTGCCGCCGGACGCGCTCGGCCGTCCCCGCACCGACCCGGAGGTCGCGGCGCGTCTGTCCGCTCTCAGCGACCTGCTCACCGGCGGTACCGAAGCCCCGGCCGTCGTCCTCGCCGCGATCGTGCACGGCGAGCTACTCGCGCTGGCGCCGTTCGACGGGCCCGGTGGGCTGGTGGCCCGCGCGGCGGCCCGCCTGACGCTGATCACCAAGGGCCTCGACCCGAAGGCGGTCTCGGTACCCGAAGCCGGTCATCTGGCCCGCGAACCGGAGTACATCGGCGCGACGAACGCGTACGCCACGGGCACTGCGGACGGCGTCCGCTCCTGGTTGAAGCATTACTGCGCGGCGGTCGCGCTCGGCGCGGACGAAGGCTTCGCGATCTGCGAGGCGATGAGTTAACGCCTCTTCCGGACCGAATCCGGTAGCGGCCACACCGTCGGGCCACCGGTGGTCCAGAGGGCTCCGGCCAGCTGCGCCACCGCGGCGAACAGCATCAGGTAACCGCCGCTGTCCAGCGACAGCGTGGAGTCGACCATGACCCCGGCCTCGGTGGCCTGGGGCCGGCCGTCGCCGAACAGCACGGTTTTTGACGACACGGCGAGCGAGAACAGGATCAGGACGCTCAGCCCGGCGAGCAACCCGCGGATCTGCGCACCGGTGAAGCCGAACAGGGCCAGCTGGCCGCGCTCCACTACACGCAGGACGCCGAGCGTGGCCACCAGCACCGCGGCCAGGATCGCCACCCAGCTCAGCGGGGCCAGGAACGTACTGGGTGACCAGGCCGTCCAGGACGTCGCCAGTTCCTCCCGGTTCGCGACCGCCACGAATCGCTCGTCGGTGTAGGAGACGAACGGCAGGAGCGAGAACGCGAGGACCAGCACACCGCCGAGGACGGTGAGCACGTCGCCGAGCGTCACCGTGGGGCCTTTGTGCCGGCCAGGGCGCGCGGTACCGCGCGCGGTCGGCGGGCGGTGGGTGGGGATCGGTTCGGTGACGTGCTGTTCGGGGGGCTCCGCCGTCGGGTGGTTGGGCAGGAACGCCGGTGCGCCGCCGTAGATGGGCGGCGGGGCCGCGCTCGTGTCGTACGTCGGCGGATGCGGGGCGGGAACGTCGTCGACGTCCGGTGGCGGCCACGCGGGGCCGCCGGACTGGAAGGCCGGGCCGTGCCAGGTGGCGTGCCCTAACTGATGAGAGGCGGAGCGCTGCTGGTCGGGCCGGGCCGACCACCCGGTCACGGCCGACCACGGAGGAGCCGTCGTCCGGCGAGGCTCGTCCGGCGAACTCATCGTGGTGCTCCCCTCGACGCTGGCCGCAGCATAGTCGTCGGGCAGAACGCGAGAACTCCGGTCAATCGGACCTCGCGGGCAGCGACGACACCAGCAGTGTCGAGTATGTACGGAAGTGACAAATCCGCTGCCGACAAGACGACGGCGCCCCCAGAGGAGGCGCCGTCACGCACAGGAATTCCGGGCTACCAAGCGTGCACCTGTATCGACGAGCGCGGATCCCGTCGAACCCGCCTCGACGCGCCTCGCGCGGCTGGTCGCGCGTGGGTACCCGGAGCTGTGCCCGAGCTTCGTCCGTCGGATGTGCCGTCCGGGCGGAGCCCGTGACCTCTTTCTACGCTCGTTCCGCGGCGCACGGAAGGGGCGCTGAGCAGTACGTTCATACTCCCGCGGACACCCCCGGAGCCGGCTTCGCGCGGTGCCGCCCGTACCAGACCATGCCCGCGAGCGCGGCCGCGCCGACGCCGAAGCCGACCGCGGCGGTGGCCAGGATCGGTGTCGACGGCCGGACGAATCGGGTGGGCAGCGTCACCGGACGACGGAACACCAGCACCGGCCAGTCGTGCTCGAGCGCGGCTTTGCGCAGGCCGCGGTCGGGGTTGACGGCAAAAGGGTGGCCGACCGTCTCGAGCATCGGCACGTCGCTGATCGAGTCGGAGTAGGCGTAACAGTCGGCGAGGTCGTATCCCTCGCTCACCGCCAGCTCGCGGATCGCGGCGGCCTTCGCCGGGCCGGCGGCGTAATACTCGATCTCGCCGGTGTAATGCCCGTCGACGACTGCCATCCGAGTCGCAACCACGCGGTCGACGCCGAGAAGAGCGCCGATCGGAGCGACTACTTCTTCGCCCGACGTACTGACTATGACGACATCACGACCGGCGGCGCGGTGTTCGCCGATCAGTGCGGCGGCCTCGGCGTAAATCGTCGGTTCGATCAGTTCGTGCAGTGTCTCGGCGACGATCTGACGCACTTGACTAACGTTCCAACCGGTGATCATCGCGGTCACCGAGTCACGGATACGCACCATCTGGGCCTCGTCGGCACCGGCGCGCTGAAACATCAACTGTGCGTAAGCACTACGCAACATCGCGCGACGGGTGATCAATCCGCCCTGGTAGAACGGTTTACCGAAGGCCAACGCGCTCGACTTCGCGATAACCGTTTTGTCCAAATCGAAGAACGCGGCGCTTCGAGCGTGGGCCGGCGTGACGGTGCTGGGGGCGCCCGGGGCCGCCGGATCCGCCCCGTGCGGGAGGTCACTGTCCACATGCGGCCGGCGCTCGGCGGGTCGCTCGTCGCCTACGTTGGCGCTCACGCTCATGGCTCGAAGTCTAGGACCCGCTCGACGCCGGGGCGTGTTTCCGGCACCCTTGAGTGGGTACCTATGCGCTAGCCGCTGCGCGTGAGCTTAAGAAAACACTTACGGATCTTCTTTCCGGGCCCACTCGGTTGCAGATCAGCGGTCGGTTGCTAGACAATGTATTGGGTTCTGGGCCGAGTGTGTGGAGGGGGATTACACTTACCAGTCTCGGCTGCCCTAATTTTTGACGGCCTGGTTGACCGCACCCCCCCCGCGGTCATCTGGGCGGGTTCGGCTCGGCCCCCCCGGAGCCGGACCCCGGACGGTCACCGCCCACCCCCCCGGCGGTGACCGTCCCCTTTTTGTCTGAGGCGTTATTTCTCGTTAGTTCTCACTTTTGGCGAAATAGCAAGCCTGTCCACAGGGCGGGGTGGTCGTCGGGCCTCCTGTGGAGAACGTTCTCGCGGGCCTCCGGGTCGGCGACGGTGATCGGGTCGATATCGCGATCACCCGCCGGAGGAAGTCATGTCGCCGCCCGAGGTGTGCCCGCTCGTCTGCGTACGAGACCCGGAGTTGACCGACCACCTCCTTCGTCTCGCCGCCGCGGCCGGCGCGGACGTCGAGGTTCCGGTCGATCCGATCGGTGCTCGCCCACTGTGGATCGGCGCGCCGCTGGTCGTCGTCGGCACCGACGTCGTCGCCGAGTACGTAGCGGCTCGATTGCCCCATCGGCCCGGGGTCGTTCTCGCGGCCGACGAGCGCCACTTCAGTCCCGACGATTCGGCCGTCTGGCGGGTCGCGTCGGAGCTGGGCGCCGCGCACGTCGCGTTCCTGCCCACCGCGGAGGCGTGGCTCGTCGACCGTCTCACCGAGGCGGTCAGCGGGCCACCGCGCGCCGGCCGGGTGGTCGCGGTGATCGGGGGTCGCGGCGGGGCCGGTGCGAGCGTCCTGTCCACGGCGCTGGCCGTCACCGCGGCGCGGAACGGGTCACGCACGATGCTGGTCGACGCGGATCCGTTGGGTGGCGGCCTCGACCTGCTGCTCGGCCGCGAGAACACCGGCGGGCTGCGCTGGCCGGACCTCGTCGACACCGCCGGCCGGGTGAGCCCACCCGCGTTGCACGACGCGCTGCCCCGCGTCGGTGAACTCAGCGTCCTCTCCTGGGACCGCGGTGACGTCCTCGCGGTACCACCCGAGGCCGCGGAGGCCGCGCTGGAGGCCGGGCGCCGCTTCTCCGACCTGTTGGTGGTCGATCTGCCGCGCCGCCCGGACGACGCGGCCGTGCGGGTGTTGCAAGCCGCCGACGTGACGCTCCTGGTCGTTCCGGCCGAGGTCCGGGCCTGCGCGGCGGCCTCGCGGGTGGTGCGGGCGGTGCGTCCGCACTGCGCTCAGCTCGCGTGCGTCGTCCGCGGCCCGGCCCCGGCCGGGCTGCGGTCGGCCGACCTCGCGACCGCGCTGGAGCTGCCGCTGGCCGGGGTGCTCAGGGCGGAGCCCCGCCTCGCCGGTGCCCTCGAACGCGGTGACGTACCGGCGGGGTCCGGCCGAGGGCCGCTGGCCGGCTTCTGCCGGAGCTTCCTGGCGGAGCTGGAGGCGCCGGTATGACCACGTCCGCGACGGATCCGGAGGCGCTGGCGGAGCGGGTCCGCAGCCGCCTGATCACGCTCGGGCACCCGCCGACACCGGCTGCCGTGGCCACCGCGGTGCGGGCCGAGTACGGCTCGCCGATCGGGGACCGGACACTGTTCACGCTCACCGCGCGGCTGCACGCCGAACTGGTGGGCGCCGGTCCGCTGACCGCTCTGCTGGCCGAGCCCACCGTCACCGACGTCCTGGTGAACGGGCCGCAGGAGGTCTGGGTCGACCGGGGCGCCGGTCTGCAGCGGGTGAACTGCGATCTCGGCGACGACACCGCGGTGCGTCGGCTGGCCCAGCGGCTCGCGGCGGCGTGCGGGCGCCGGCTGGACGACGCGTCGCCGTTCTGCGACGCGAAACTTCCCGACGGGACGCGGATCCACGCGGCCCTGCCGCCGGTGGCGGCCACCACGGTGCACCTGTCGCTGCGTACGTTCCGGCCGCAGGGCTTCACGGTGGACGACCTGATCACGGCCGGGACGTTCACGCCGGAGTCGGCGGCGATCGCCCGCGCGGTGCTGGCGGCGAGGCTGGCCTTCCTGGTCAGCGGCGGAACCGGCAGCGGCAAGACGACGCTGCTGTCCGCCCTGCTCGGCGAGGTGCCCGCGGACGAGCGGCTGGTGATCGTCGAGGACGCGACCGAGCTCCGGCCGGTCCATCCGCACGTGGTCTCGTTGGAGGCCCGTCCGGCCAACGCCGAAGGCGCCGGGGAGATCCCGGTGCGCGCACTCGTCCGCGAAGCGCTGCGGATGCGTCCGGATCGGATCGTGCTCGGCGAGTGCCGGGGGCCGGAGATCGCCGAGCTGCTCGCGGCGCTCAACACCGGGCACGACGGCGGCGCCGGCACGCTCCACGCGAACACCCCCGACGCGGTGCCGACGCGGATCGAGGCGCTCGGTCTGCTCGCCGGCCTGAGCCGCGACGCGGTGCACGCCCAGTTGGCGGATGCGCTGCAGGTGGTGTTCCACGTCGTGCGCCGGATGCCTGGGGGTGGTCGGCCGGGGCTGCGGGTTCTGACGGAGATCGGCGTCTTCCGGGTGGGGGCGGAAGGGCGCGTCGTGGTGCTGCCGGCGTGGCGCCGGGACGGCGGTGCGACGCCGGGACTTGCGTTCTTGCGCGGGCTGCTCGACGCGGCGGTCCGATGGTGACCGGGGTGGTGCCGGTGGTCGCCGCGCTCGCGTTGCTCGGGGCGGCGGCGATGGTCGCCGTGCCCGGGAGTGCGCGTGGGCGGCTGCGGGTGGTCGCCCGCTCCGCCGGGGCGGCGAGCGGGCCCGGGCCCGGTGCGCGGCTGCTGGGAGCCGGTCGTCGGCGCGCGCTGCCGAGGCGGCGCCTCGTGGTGCCCCTGCTGGCTCTTGCCGCGCTCCTGACGGCGGTGGTGGTGGGGCCGGTCGTCGCCGGTGCGGCGCTGGCCTACGGTCTCGCCGGCCGCCGCGCGTTGGGTCAGCGGGCCGCCACCCGGGCCGCCGACGAGCTCCGTGCGCTCGGCGGGGTGGCGCTGGCCGGCCTGGCCGACGATCTCCGCGCCGGCCGGACGCCGTCGGCGGCACTGCACGCGGCGATCGTCACCGTCGAGGACGGACCGGTGACCGCACCCGTCGCGTCCGCGCTGGCCGCCGCCAGGGTCGCGGTGGTGCGGCACCCGTTCGGCGACGTCGCGGCGTTGTTGCGGGCCGTGCCCGGCCCGCTCGAGCCCGCGTTCGGCCGGCTCGCCGCCGCGTGGACCCTTGCCGACTGCGGCATCCCTCTGGCCGACGTGGTCGGACAGCTGGACGTCGAACTGCGACGGCTCCGTCGCCTGAGCGAGCGGGCCGCCGTGCACACCGCCTCGGCGCGGACCACGGCCCGGCTGGTCGCCGGGCTCCCGGTGCTGGGGCTCGGAATCGGGCAGCTCCTGGGCGCCGCACCGCTGGCCGTACTCACCCGGACGCCGGGCGGGGCGGCGTGCGCGGCCGCGGCCGTGGCCCTGCACCTGATCGGGTTTTCGCTCGCGCGTCGCTTGAGCCGGGTGGTGCTCACATGAACCGCGTTTTCCTCGCCGCGGTGCCGGTGCTTCTCGGCGCCGCCTTGCTCGCGGCCCGCCCCACGGCCCGCCGACGCCTGACCCGCCTCGGCCGCACCTTCGGCGGCTCGAGTCGGACGGGCGGAGCAGCCGCGCCCGGGAGCAGGAGTGAGCTGGTCTCGCGGTGGGTGGTGCCCGGGCTGGTGGGGCTGGCCGCCGCGGGGATGGTCGGGTCGTGGTGGGGGCTGATCGTCGGCGCGGCCGTCGGAGTGGGCGTTCATCGGCTCGTGCGTCGGATGCCGTCCCCGGCCGTCAACCGCGAGCGCGAAGCCGCGGCGGCCGAGCTGCCCTACGCGGTCGACCTGCTCGCCGCGGTACTGAAGTCCGGCGCACCGCTGGACCGTGCCGTGGCCCTGGTCGGGGCGGCGATCGGCGGGCCGCTGGGGAAGCGGTTCGCGCTCGTCGGCCGGGCGCTCCGCCTCGGCGTGGTCGGCGAACCCGGTTGGCGCGCGCTCGACGACGTCCCCGGCGCGGAGGGGTTCGTCCCCGCGGCGATACGCGCGGCCGACAGCGGCTCCGCGTTGGCCGCCGCGTGCACCCGCTGCGCGGGCGACCTCCGAGAGGGCCGCGAAGCACGAGCGGAGGCAGCGGCGCACCGCGCGGCCGTCTGGGTGGTGCTGCCGCTGGGGTTCTGCTTCTTACCGGCGTTCGTCCTGGTCGGCGTGGTGCCGATCGTGCTGGGGGTGCTCGATGAGCTGCTCACCTGAGCGCGGTCGGCGGAGCGCGGCGGGCGTCGGCGGAAAGTTGCCGGGGACGGCCCGGCCGACGAGAGGAGATGCCGATGAACGCGGTCCTTCGGGGCGCGATGCGACGGGTCCGGCTGGTGGGAGAGGCCGGGATGAGCACGGCCGAGTACGCCGTCGGAACGATCGCCGCGGTGGCGTTCGCCGGGGTGCTGTTGAAGGTCGTGACGTCGCCGGCCGTGCAGTCGGCGCTGACCGCGATCCTCGCGAAGGCGCTGAAGGGGTAGCGCGCGGGTCGGTGACCGCGGAGTTGGCGGCGGCACTGCCGATCGTGGTGCTGTTGTTGACCGCTGGGCTGACGGTGCTGGCCGCCACTACCGCGCACCTCCGTTGCGTCGACGCTGCGCGGGAGGCCGCCCGCGCAGCGTCACGCGGCGATCCGGAGGCGGTGGCGGTTGGCCGGCGGGTGGCGCCGTCGGGTGCGAGGGTGCGGCTCGTTCATGAGGGTGGGCTCGTGCGTGTGGTTGTTTCCGCCCCGATGCCGGCGGTGGGTCGTGCGTGGCCCGGGGAGGTGACGGCTACGGCCGTGGCCGAGCTCGAGCCCGACTCGCAGGCAGCGTTCGGGTCTGGGTTCCGGTTTCCGCTTGGGGCGCGGCTCAAGGCGGGGCCGTGACTGACGCGCGGGGTAGTGCCTCGGTGCTCGCCCTGGCGGTCGGGCTGGCCCTGTTGCTGGTGGGGCTCGGCTTCCAAACCGTTGGTGCTGCCGCGGTCGCTCGTCATCGCGCTGGCCTGGCGGCCGATCTGGCTGCGCTCTCCGGCGCTTTACATGTTGCGGAAGGCGCTCCGGCGGCCTGTGCTCGAGCTGCGGCGATCGCTTCTGAGAACGGAGCCACACTCACCGATTGCCGGACGACGGGTACGCACGTGATCGTCAGCACCGCCGTCCCACCGACCGGCCCAGCGGCCCTGATCGGCCAAGCCACCGCCACCGCACACGCCGGCCCGGTTACCCCACCCCTGCAGCCGCCGTGAACAGCGCTACGGCCCGGGTTGGAGTTCGGCCGGAGAGCGCGGCTCCTGTTAGTGAGCGCGGCTCCCGTCAGAGCCTCGCTGTCTCTTGGTGAGCCTTCGAGGGCTGGTGGAGCTCTGCGGAGGAGTTAAGGCGCCTGAGTGGATCTCAGGGCTGCCGCCGGTGGATCTCGGTGGCCGCGTGATCTCGGCGGCCCATGCTGCTCCGACGAAGCTCAGCGGCGCTGTGAAGCTCAGTGGCGCTGTGAAGCTCAGTGGCGTTGTGAAGCCTGGTGGCGCCCGTGAAGTTCAGTGGCGCCCGTGAAGTTGAGCCCCACCCAGGTTGGCGGCCCGCTCTTCGGCGGGGTTTCGTTCGGCGGCGGGGGTTCGTGTAGCGGCCCGGCCGAGTTCGGTAGCCGGTCATGTTGGCGGCGCCATGATGCTCGGCGGCCAAAGTGAAAGTTGGGCACAGCGGTGATTTGGGCACCCCGGTGACTTAGGCACCCCGGTGATTTGGGCGGCCCCGATGAAGCTCGATGACCCGTGAAGGCTCGTTGGCTCGAGGCTGCGCGGTCCGGTGTGGTGACCCCGCGCTTTAGTCGGCAGCCCCCGTGCGAGCCAACGGGTCGATCACTGCGCACGCCTGACTTGGCGGCCTCGGCATGCCAGCCCCGTGAAAGCTCGGGGGCCAGGATCACGGCGCCTGCGATCCCGGCGCCTGCAACCCCGCCGAATCAGGTTTCAGGAGCCTCCGTGAAAGGAGATCCCAACGAGGACAGAAGGTCGGTAGGTCGAGCGGTCACCATGTCCAGCCGCTCATGGCACCGAACAACGCAGGAAGCCTTACCCCGCAGGCAGCCCACCCGAGCGGGGAGTCCCGGTCCGCATCAGCCCAGCCGAACTGAAAGCGCCGCCCACCACCAAGCACGAAGCGCCACCAAGCACGAAGCGCCGCCGAGCACGAAGCGCCGCCGAGCACGAAGCGCCACCAAGCACGAAGCGCCGCCGAGCACGAAGCTCCACCGAGTACGAAACTGCGCCAAGCACCGAGCCCAACCAGACCCGAGATCACCCGAGTTCGAAGCGCGGCGGCGCACCAAGCCCTCGCCACGCACCAATCCCCACCCGCACCACGCCGAGCAGAGCCACCCGAACCACCTCAAAAAGCGAGGCGGCCGCCGAAGAACACCTGGGTTTCGATCAGCAAGCCATCCCTCACCCGGGACACCTCCGCATTGCGGTAGCGCCCACCTTCCACCACGTACTCGTACAACAGAAAAACCTCACCACCCCCCAGATCAACCACGTGCACGATCTCCTGCTCCGTGAACCGATCCGCGGTCGGGAAGCAGCGCGCGAGGAACGTGGCCTTGTCCAGGTGGTCGTCCTGCGGGCTGGTGAAGACGTAATCCGCAGCCAACAACGCCGACGCAGCGTCCAGGTCCTGCGCCCGATACGCCGCCATCGAGGACCGCACCACCTCGACCGGGGTCATGAGGCCGGGGAGACGCTGCTCATGTTGAAGTCGGGCACCCGCAGGGCGGGCATCGCGGTGCGGTGGAAGTAGTCGCCCCACTCGCGGGAGAAGGCCGGCACCGTGGTGGAGGCCCCGGAGAACCTCGACAACAAATCAACCGGTGACTCGTTGAAACGGAAGTTGTTGACGGCTCCGACGACCTCGCCGCCCTCGACCAGGTACACGCCGTCGCGGGTCAGGCCGGTGAGCAACAGCGTCTGCGGGTCCACCTCGCGGATGTACCAGAGGCAGGTCAGGAGCAGCCCTCGGTCGACGCCGGCGACCAGGTCGTCCAGGCCTCCGGACGCGCCGCCGACCTCCATGATCAGGTTCCCAACCGCGGGTGTCACCGGTAGGTCGGTGATCTCGGCCGAGCGGCGGGTCTGGAGCAGCGCGGTGAGTGAACCGTCGCGCATCCAGTCGGTCGGCTCCAGGGTCAGGCCGTTGTCGAACACGCTGCTGGTGCCCGAGGAAGCCTGGGCCAGCACGAACGGTGCGGAGGCCAGCCCGGACGCCCCCGGGTCGGAGCGCAGCGTCACGGGGTGCGGGGTCAGGCGTTCGCCTACCCGGGTGCCGCCGCCGGGGCGGGAGAACACCGTGCGGCCCTCGTGGGCCGAGCGGGCGCTCATGTTCCAGTACGCGTAGATCATCAGGTCGGCCACGGCGGTCGGCGGCAGCACCGTGTCGTACCGGCCCGGCTCCAGGTCGATCCGGCGGGCGGACCAGGCCAGCCGCCGGGCCAGTTCGGCGTCCAGGGAGGCGATCGACACGTCGGAGAAGTCGCGTGTCGCCTGGCCCACCCACGCCGAGCGGCTCAGGTCGGAGCCGACCTTGCCGGTGATGCCGATGTGTCCCTGCGGCTGGACGTGGCGCAGCCGCAGCCCCGTCGAGGTGCCCAGGTAGTACGTGTCGACCTCGTGCTCCACGAAACCGTAGAGCAGCCGGTCGGCTCCGCGGGCCTCCACGAACGCGTCACCCAGAGCCGGGGCCACCGACGAGAACACGTCGATCGACGTCTCGGAGGGCGCCAGGTCCCAGTCCGGTGAAGCGCCGCCGGGCACCAGCGGGTTGGCGTCGTCCGCCGCGCCGTTGCCCCGTGCGGTCTCCTCCGAGGCGCGGACCAGCGCCTCCAGTTCGTCCGCGGAGACCGACGTCCGGGACACCGCGCCGCTCGCCACGCCGGTGCCCACGCCCACCGTGGAAATCACCGTGATCGAGCGTGAGCGCATGACGCCGTTCGTCGTCAGCGTGTTCGTCGCCCAGCGGAGGTTCGCGCTCGTCGACTCGCCGGCGATGACGATGCACCCGTCGCCCTTCGACAGGGCCAGCGCCCGCTCGACGAGTTCCTGCGCGCTGGCGGTCATCGCCCGCCCTCCTGCACCGTGTTGAGGATCGAGACGTCGCGGAACAGTGCGCTCGGGCAGCCGTGCGACACCGGCGCCACCTGGCCCGGCTGGGCCTTGCCGCAGTTGAACGCGCCGCCGAGCACCCAGGTCGACGGGCCGCCGACGGCCTCCATCGAGCCCCAGAAGTCCAGCGTGTTGCTCTGGTAGGCCACGTCACGCAGCTGCCCGGCCAGTCGGCCGTTGCGGATCTCGAAGAAGCGCTGGCCGGTGAACTGGAAGTTGTAGCGCTGCATGTCGATCGACCACGACTTGTCGCCGACCACGTAGATCCCGCGCTCGACGCCGCCGATCAGGTCGTCGGTCGTCACGTCCGAGGCGGCCGGAGCCAGGGACACGTTCGCCATCCGCTGGATCGGCACGTGCCCGGGTGAGTCGGCGAACGCGCACCCGTTCGAGCGCGACACCCCCAGCTGCGAACCCAGCAGCGCGGCCATCCGCCGGTCCAGCTGGTAGCCGACCAGGGTGCCGGAGCGCACGATGTCCCACGACTGACCGGCCACGCCCTCGTCGTCCCAGCCGACCGTCGCCAGGCCGTGCTCGACGGTGCGGTCGCCGGTGACGTTCATGACGCCGGACCCGTAGCGCAGCGTGCCGACCTTGTCCGGGGTGGCGAACGAGGTGCCGGCGTAGTTGGCCTCGTAACCGAGCGCCCGGTCGAGCTCGGTGGCGTGCCCGACCGACTCGTGGATGGTCAGCCACAGGTTCGACGGGTCGATCACCAGGTCGTAGCGGCCCGGCTCGACGCTCCGCGCGGCCATCTTCTCGGCCAGCAGGGACGGCAACGACGCCAGTTCGGTGTCCCAGTCCCACCCGGTGCCGGTGAGGTACTCCCAGCCGCGGCCGACGGGCGGCGCGATGCTGTCCATCGTCTCGAACCGGCCGCTCGCGGCGTCCACCGACAGCGCCTGGATGGCGGGGTTCACCCGCACCCGCTGCTGCGTCACGACCGTGCCCGCGGTGTCCGCGTAGAACTTGCCCTCGAGCACCTGCGCGAGGCTCGCGGTCACGTGATTGACGTTCGAGGCCTTCAGCAGGCGTTCCGAGTAGTCGGCGAGGAGCGCGACCTTCTCGGTCTCCGGCACGTCGAACGGATCGACCAGGTACGAGGAGACCCACTCGACGTCCCGGTAGACCGGCTCGTCGGCCAGCTCGACCCGCTCGGTGCTCATCCGCGCGCTGACCTTCGCCACCTGCACCGCCGTCGAGGCCGCCGCGACGACCGCGTCGACGGTCAGGTCGACACCGGCCGCGAAGCCCCAGGCACCGTCGTGCACGACACGGACCGCGAAACCGACGTCTTCGCCGTCGTGGCTGCCTTCGAGGCGGCCGTCGCGCAGCGACAGCCCCTGGGAACGCAGCCGTTCGAGGCGGAAGTCCGCATGGCTCGCGCCGAGGTCGCGAGCCCGTTGCAGGGCTGCGTCGGCGAGCGCGGTGCGGGGTAGGGCGAGGAAACGCTGATCGATCTCGTGCGCCACTCGACCGAGACTAGCGTCTGAACCGCTTTCAGTACGGACGGTGCTGCGGAGGCTGCTGAGGGCCGTTGCCGTACGGGTCGTTGTCGGGGTACGAGTGGCCACCCGACTGGTACACCGTTCCGGTGGTCCGCGGCGGCTCGTCGCGGTAGGGGTCGACCGTCGGGTACTCCTCGGTCTTGTGCTCGCCCATCATCGGGTACGCGTCGGTGGGGGAGTTGTCACCGCGGTACGGCTCCGGCGGCCGGTGGCCCGGGTAGGAGTCGGGCGACGCCGGCGGGTACGGGTCGGGCTGGTGGGTTTCCGAGCGGGCCCGCAGCGCCGCCTCTTCCTGCCGCGCGGCTTCCTCCCGGCGGGCCGTCTCGGCGCGTTCCCACGCGGCGAGTTCTTCCCGGCGGGCGGCCTCGTGGTCGGGCTCGGGCTCGGGCTGCTCGCGCGGAGCCACCGGGGCCTCGACCGGCGCCCGCTTCGCGGCTTTCCGCTCCCGACGCCGACGACGCGCGATCGCGAAGCCCCAGCGGATGAACGAGACGCCGATCATGAACAGGATGCCGATCGCGATCCCGACCAGGATCAACGTCCGGCCGTTCAGGTTCGGGATGTTCAGACCGAAGAAGTGGACGTTGGCTGTGTCACCCGGCTGCAATGCCAGCCCCACCCCGAGGGCGATCGCCACTGCGGCGAGCAGCAGGCCCAGCAGAACCATGGTCCGCGTCCTCTCCGAATCAGCCCGGTCCCCACCGGCAACCGACCCGTCGGTCACCGAGGGTGTGACCCCCCGACCTGGAGGCCAAACGTACTCTGTCGGGGCGCGGCGCGCCGCACGCGGTCGACTACTGCTGTCAGCAACCGGACAGCACCGGCTTTGTCCAGCGGATCGTTGCCGTTGCCGCATTTCGGCGAGTAGACGCACGACGGGCAACCGGTCGCGCACTCGCACGCGGCGATCGCGTCACGGGTGGCGGTGAGCCACTCGACGGCCGCGTCGAACCCGCGCTCGGCGAACCCGGCGCCGCCCGGATGGCCGTCGTAGACGAACACGGTCGCCAAGCCGGTGTCCTGATGCGACGCCGTCGACAACCCGCCGATGTCCCACCGGTCGCAGCTGGCCACGAGCGGCAGCAGACCGATCGCCGCGTGCTCGGCGGCGTGCGCGGCGCCGCCGACGTCGGGGAGGTCGAGGTCGGCGGCGGCCAGCACCGCATCGTCGAACGTGTACCAGACCGCCCGGGTGCGCAGCTGCTGCGGCGGCAGGTCGAGCGGCTGCTCGTCGATCACCTCGCCGGACAGGATGCGCTTGCGCTGGAACGACACGACCTGGTTCGTGACGTCGACGGTGCCGAAGCACAGCTGCACACCGTCGGCGTCGATCCGGTCCTCCACCGACACCACGGCGAGGTCCGTGACGTCCTGGGACTGGGTGTACCAGTCCGGTTCGGCCGGCCGCACCAGCGCCACCAGGTCGTCCAGGTTCAGCTCCTCGACGACGAACGTCTCGCCGCGGTGGAGGTGGACGGCGCCGGTGTGAACGCTCGACGGGGCCGAGCCGGCGTCCACGGTGCCGAGCAGCCGCCCGGTCGAGGCCTCGACGATCGAGACCGGCTCGCCGCCGGTGCCACGCAGGTCGGCGTCCGGACGACCGCGCGAGGTCCAGTACCAGCCGGCCGGGCGGCGCCGGAGCACACCCGCGGCCACCAGGCCGTCCAGGGCGTACCGGGCCGCGTCGCCGCCGAACAGCGGCAGGTCGGCCTCGGTCAGCGGCAGTTCCGCCGCCGCGCACGCCAGCTGCGGCCCGAGCACGTACGGGTTCGACGGGTCCAGCACGGTCGCCTCGACCGGCCGTCCGAACACCGCCGACGGGTGGTGCACGAGGTAGCTGTCGAGCGGGTCGTCGCGGGCCACCAGCACCGCGAGCGCGTCGCGGCTGCCGCGCCCGGCGCGCCCGGCCTGCTGCCAGAGCGACGCGATCCGCCCCGGATAACCGGTGAGCACGACCGCGTCCAGCCCGGTCATGTCGACGCCGAGCTCCAACGCGTTCGTGGACGCCAGGCCGAGCAGCGCCCCCGAGCGCAGCGCGTTCTCCAGTTCGCGCCGATCGTCGGCCAGGTAACCGGCGCGGTACGCGGCCACCTGCTCGACCAGCTCGGGCACCGCCTCGGCCAGCGCCCGTTTCGCGCCGAGCGCCACCGCCTCCGCGCCCCGCCGGGACCGGACGAACGCCAGCGTCCGTGCACCCTCCGCGACCAGGTCGGCCAGCAGGTCCGCGGCCTCGGCCGTCGCCGACCGCCTGGTCGGCACGCCCCGCTCACCCACCAGCGGGGAGACGGGCGGCTCCCAGAGCGCGAACGTCGTCGCGCCGCGCGGCGACCCGTCGTCGGTCACCGCACGCACCGGCAGACCGACGAGCGAGAACGCCGACGCTCCCGGGTCGGACACCGTCGCCGACGCGCACACGAACACCGGCGAGGACCGGTACCGCGCGCAGATCCGACGCAACCGGCGCAGGACGTGCGCGACGTGCGAGCCGAACACCCCGCGATAGGAGTGGCACTCGTCGACGACCACGTACCGCAGCCGCCGGAAGAACGACGCCCACGCCTCGTGCCGGGGCAGGATCCCGCGGTGCAGCATGTCCGGATTGGTGAGCACGAGGCGGCTGTGCGCCCGGACCCACTCACGCTCGGTGTCGACGGTGTCGCCGTCGAACAGCGCGGGCCGGATGCCCTCGCCGAGGTCGATCAGCCCGCGCAGCTGGTCGGCGGCGAGCGCCTTGGTGGGGGAGAGGTACAGCGCGGTCGCCCGCTGGTCCGACAGCAGGGTGGTGAGCGTCGGCAGCTGGTAGGCCAGTGACTTGCCGGACGCGGTACCGGTCGCGACGACCACCGACTCGCCGGAGAACGCGGCCTCCGCGGCCTCGACCTGGTGCGACCACGGCCGCGACACGCCACGGGCGGCGTAGGCGTCGCGAAGAGACGACGGCACCCAGGTGGGCCACTCGACATGGACCGCCGGGCGGGAGGGAAGATGCTCCACGTGTGTCACGGGATCGCTCGTGCGACCCCGGCGTACCCGCTGCAACCAGAGCGCTGGAGAGGTCTCGGCGGACAGCTGCGTGGACACGCAAGAACTGTGCCACGTATGTACGAACGCGCCCAACGCCCAATTAGCACTCTTCGTAATTGGATAATGACGGTGTGAGGCGTGGTTGAATCAGGGCCGAGCTGGCCTTGGGCATCCTGGAGGGTCTTCGTGGAGCTGTCGTTGACGACCCGGGCCGTGGGACGTCACACGGTCCTCGCGGTCGGCGGTGAGATCGACGTCTACACCGCGCCGCAGCTCCGGTCGGAGCTGATTCGCCTCGCCGACGCCGGGTTCGCCCACATCGTCGTCGACATGGAGCGGGTGGACTTCCTCGACTCGACCGGGCTCGGCGTGCTGGTGGGTGCGTTGAAGCGGGCGCGCGCGGCCGGCGGCTCGGTCGAGCTGGTGAGCTCGCAGCCGAAGATCCTGAAAATCTTCAACGTCACCGGGCTGGAGAAGGTCTTCAACATCCATGCCTCGGTTGATGAGGCGGTTGCGGCCGGTTGATGCGCACCGTGAGGTTGGCGTTCTCCCCGACCCCGGCGCATGTCCGTACGGCGCGTCTGGTGGCCGTCGCGACGGCGCGTAACGCCGGTGTGGCCGAGGGGATCCTGGACGAGATCCGGCTCGCCGTGGGTGAGGCCTGTTCCCGTGCGGTCAGCCTGCACGTCCAGCACAAACGATCCGAGCTGGTCGAGGTCGAGTTCACCGACGGGCCCCGGTTCGAGGTGGTCGTGCGCGACTCCGCCCCCGCCGACCAGGCGCTGCACGCCGACCTGGCGGTGACCAGCCCGTTCGTCGCCGGTCCGGCGTTCGCCGAGACCGAGTCCGAGGAGGAGGTCGCGGCCGGCGTCGGCCTCGCCCTGCTGACCGGTCTGGTGGACGACGTTACGGTCACGCCCGCAACGGACCGGGACGGCACGGTCGTCCGGATGACGTGGGAGAGCGCGGCCCGCTGAAGGGCCCAAAGCTCGCGCCCGGTGGCGCTCCTACCGCAACTGCCTATTGCGGACGTTGGACGCTTTCACGCCATTAGCACGCAGGAGTCACTCGCACCGCATCGACCCCGCGGAAGAACTTGCGACTGCGTGCTAGGCGTCACGCCTACCGTGGGTGAACGGATCCCCGCGAACCGGATCGATTCCGACGCTTTGACCTTCCGGACGTTAATGCCGGTCACGGTTGATGTGACTCATCTCGCACCGCAGGTCGCGATGCCACCTGTGGTCAACGTCACCTAGACTCCCCGAATCCCGGCGGAGAGATCCCCCGTCCCTGTTCGTTACCGCCGGGCCCTCAGCGCAGGCTTCTGGGGAGCGTCTCACCGCGCTCGCCCGTTCAGGAGGACGCATGCAAGGGTCCATCTCCGCCATCGACGGCGGAGGCGTAAACATCAGCGGCGACAACATCACCTACGTGGTGATCGCTGCGGCCATCGCCCTACTCGCGCTCGGCGTAGCCGCCGCCCTGGTGCGCGCGGTACTCGCCGCGGGTCAGGGCACAGCGAAGATGCAGGAGATCGCCGCGGCGGTTCAGGAAGGAGCCTCCGCCTACCTGGCCCGTCAGTTCAAAACGCTCGGCATCTTCGTCGTCGTCGCGGTCATCCTTCTGTTCGTCCTCCCCGTTCCGGGTGACGACATCGGAGTGAAGATCGGACGTTCGGTCTTCTTCGTCGTCGGTGCGTTGTTCTCGGCGTTCATCGGCTACATCGGCATGTGGCTGGCCACGCGGGCGAACGTCCGGGTGGCCGCGGCGGCCCGTGAGGCCGACGGTGCGCCGACCGCGATGCGGATCGCCTTCCGCACCGGTGGTGTCGTCGGCTTCTTCACGGTCGGCCTGGGCCTGCTCGGCGCCTCGGTCGTCGTCCTGATCTACAAGGGCGACGCGCCGACCGTGCTCGAGGGCTTCGGCTTCGGCGCGGCGCTGCTCGCGATGTTCATGCGGGTCGGCGGCGGCATCTTCACCAAGGCCGCCGACGTCGGCGCCGACCTCGTCGGCAAGGTCGAGCAGGGCATCCCCGAGGACGACCCCCGCAACGCCGCGACGATCGCCGACAACGTGGGCGACAACGTCGGTGACTGCGCCGGCATGGCGGCGGACCTGTTCGAGTCCTACGCCGTCACGCTCGTCGCGTCGCTGATCCTCGGCCGCGTCGCGTTCGGCGAGGAGGGCCTGGTCTTCCCGCTGATCGTGCCCGCGATCGGCGTCGTCACCGCGATCATCGGCGTCTTCATCACCCGCCTGCGGGCCAGTGACAAGAACGGGATGACCGCGATCAACCGGGCGTTCTTCATCTCCGCGCTCATCTCCGCGGTGCTCTGCTCGATTGCGGCGTTCCTCTACCTGCCGTCGTCGTTCGACGGCTTCACCGGCGTGAGCGAGTCGATCGCCGGGCACGACGGCGACCCCCGCCTGATCGCGGTTGTCGCGGTGCTCATCGGCATCGTGCTGGCCGCGGCCATCCAGCTGCTCACCGGCTACTTCACCGCGGTCGGCAGCCGGCCGGTGCGCGACATCGGCAAGACCGCGCTCACCGGTCCGGCCACGGTCGTGCTCTCGGGCATCACGGTCGGCCTCGAGTCGGCCGTCTACACCGGTCTGGTCATCAGCGCCGGCGTCTTCGGCGCGTACCTGCTCGGCGGCGGCGTCACGGTGATCTCGCTGTTCGCGGTGGCGCTGGCCGGTACCGGCCTGCTCACCACGGTCGGCGTCATCGTCGCGATGGACACGTTCGGCCCGATCTCCGACAACGCGCAGGGCATCGCCGAAATGTCCGGCGACATCGACGAGGCCGGCGCGCGCACGCTCACCGACCTGGACGCCGTCGGCAACACCACGAAGGCGATCACCAAGGGCATCGCGATCGCGACCGCGGTGCTCGCGGCGACCGCGCTGTTCGGCTCGTTCACCGACGCGGTGCGCACCGCGGCCGAGGACGCCGGCCAGCGGGTCACCGGCGAGTACGCGGGCGTGCTCGACGTCGCCAACCCGAAGAACCTCGTCGGGCTGATCATCGGTGCGTCGGTCGTGTTCCTGTTCTCCGGTCTGGCGATCAACGCCGTGACGCGGGCAGCCGGAGCGATCGTGTTCGAGGTCCGCCGTCAGTTCCGGGAGATCCCCGGGATCATGGAGGGCACCGGCAAGCCGGAGTACGGCAAGGTCGTCGACATCTGCACCCGCGACTCGCTGCGTGAGCTGGCGACGCCGGGCCTGCTGGCGGTGCTCGCGCCGGTGGCGGTCGGGTTCGGGCTCGGGGTCGGGCCGCTCGGCGCCTACCTGGCCGGCGCGATCGCGACCGGCACGATGATGGCGGTGTTCCTGGCCAACTCCGGTGGCGCCTGGGACAACGCGAAGAAGATGGTCGAGGACGGGGCGTTCGGCGGCAAGGGCTCCCCGGCCCACGACGCCACCGTGATCGGCGACACGGTCGGTGACCCGTTCAAGGACACCGCCGGCCCGGCGATCAACCCGCTGATCAAGGTGATGAACCTGGTCTCGCTGATCGTGGCGCCCGCCGTCGTCACGCTGTCGGTCGGCGCGGACGAGAACGTCGGCGTCCGGGTGGCCATCGCGCTCGTGGCCACCGCGGTCATCGTCGGCGCGGTGATCGTCTCCCGCCGCCGCCCGATCTCGATCGCCGAGGACGAGGAAGAGCCGGCGAAGGTCCCCACCCAGCCGGTGGGGGTCTAACCACGGTCGGAGGGCCCGCCGCGATGCGGCGGGCCCTTCGTCATGCCGGGGGCAGCCGGACGACCGTCAGGAAGAACTCGTCGACCTGGCGAACGACGTTCACGAACTGCTCGAAGTCCACCGGCTTGGTCACGTAGGCGTTCGCGTGCAGGTTGTAGCTGCGCAGGACGTCCTCTTCGGCCTCCGAGGTGGTCAGCACCACCACCGGGATCCGGCGGAGCACCTCGTCGGCTTTGATCTCCGCGAGCACCTCCCGGCCGTCCATGCGCGGCAGGTTGAGGTCGAGCAGCACCAGGTCGGGTGTCGGCACGCCCTCGAACTCGCCCTCCTTGCGGAGGAACAGCAGGGCGTCGACGCCGTTGTTGACCACGTGCAGCGAGTTGCGCAGCTTGTGGTCATCGAACGCTTCGCGGGTCATCAGGACGTCGCCCGGATCGTCCTCGACCAGCAGGACCTCGATGGGTAGCGGTTCTGTCACGCGTTGCTCTCCGTTCGCGCGGCGCCCACCCCGGTCGTCGCGGCCTTGAGCTCCGACGGTACCGGCAGCGTCCAGCGGAAGGTCGTTCCACCGCCGGCGGCGGCTTCGGTGTCGAGCCAGATCCGGCCGCCGTGGTGCTCGATGATCTTGCGCACCATCGCCAGCCCGATGCCGGTGCCGTCGTACTGCTCCTTGCCGTGCAAGCGCTGGAAGATCACGAACACCCGTTCGGCGTACTGCGGCTCGATGCCGATGCCGTTGTCGCTGCAGGCGAACTCGAACGTGTCGCCCTTCTGCTCGACGGTGATCCGTACCCGCGGTGCGGCCATGCCGTGGAACTTGATCGCGTTGCCGATCAGGTTCTGGAACACCTGGGTGAGCAGGATCGGGTTGCCGTTCACGTGCGGCAGCACGTCGGCCTGGACGTCGGCGTCGCTCTCCTCGATCGTGCTGCCGAGGCTGGTGAGCGCCCGGTCGAGCACGCTGTCGAGCGAGATGTCCTCGAACTCACCCGTGGTGCGGCCCACCCGGGAGAACGCCAGCAGGTCGTTGATCAGCCGCTGCATGCGCTTCGCTCCGTCCACGGCGAAGTCGATGTACTGCTGGCCGCGCTCGTCGAGCTGGCCGGAGTACCGCCGCGAGAGCATCTGGCAGAAACTCGCGACCTTGCGCAGCGGCTCCTGCAGGTCGTGCGAGGCGACGTAGGCGAACTGCTCCAGCTCGGTGTTGGAGCGCTGCAGGTCGGCGGTCTGGGCCGCCAGCTGGTCGGTCTGCTCCTTGAGCCGGTCCTGGGCGGCGACCGCGGTGGAGAGCGCCGCCACCAGCGAGTGGCGCATCGCGTCGACGTCGGCGGCCACCGTGGTGATCTCCTTGGGGCCGTCCACCGTGACCTTGTGGGTGAGCGCACCGCTGACGACCTGCTGGGTCTCCGCGCCGATCCGCTCCAGCGGTTGCAGCACCCAGCGGCGCAGCGCACGCCACAGGACGACCCCGGCGATCAGGACGCACACCAGCGCCACGATCGCCACCGCGATGAGTGTCCGGATCGCCGACTGCAGGTCGTCGTAGATGCCGTTGCGGATGACCGTGAGGTCGTTCTGGAACTTGGCGATCGCTTTGCGGACCGCGTCGAACAGTTGTTTGCCCTCGTCGTCGACGGTGGTCGCGGTGGTCTGCCCGGTGCGTGCGGCGGCGATGGCCGGGTCGGCGTATTGGCTGCGCCACGCGGTGATCGCGCTGTCGACCCGCTCCAGGTCGTCGCGCAGGCCGTCGTCCTCGGGGATCGCGTCGCGGATCGTCCGCAGGTGTCCCTGCTGGTTGTTCAGGCCCTCGGTGTACGGCTCCAGGAACGCCGCCTGCTTGGTCAGGACGTAGCCGCGGACGCCGGTCTCCTGATCGAGGAGCGCGGACTCCAACTGGTAGCCCGAGAGCCGGGCCGGCCCGATGCGGTCGAGCAGGTCGTTGTTGCGGGTGATGACCCGGCCCAGCGCGGTGGCCGCGAGTCCGGCGATGACCGCGGTCAGTGCCCCGACCACGATGAACGTGATGACCAGACGCCGTCGGAGCGTCCACTCACCGGTGCCGGGTTTCATCGGACCTCTCCCTCGGCGGCGTACGAGAGCACGACCAGGGCCGCGTCGTCGGCCAACGCCCCACCGTTCTGCTCCTCGACCGCGTCCAGCAGCGTCTCCGGCCACCGGATGGGGACCGGAAGACCCGGGTGGTGCTCGGCGATCAAGTCGACGAGCCCCTCCTCACCGAGCCGATCCGGCCCGTTCCCGGTGCGGGCTTCGAACAAACCGTCAGTGAACAGCAGCAGCGCCCAGGACGGCGGCAGCGGCACCGGCACCGCGGGCCACCGGCCCTCGGGCAGGAACCCGAGCGCCGGGCCGCGCGGCCCCATCGGCAGTTGCCCCACGCCGCCCTCGACGAAGCCCTGCTCGCTGACCAGGATCGGCGAGGGGTGCCCGGCCAGGTACATGTCGGCCGACGTGCGGTCGGGCCCGATCACGACCATGCAGACGGTCGCGAACGCGAACGGGCTGTGCCGCTCGCGGACCACGAGCATGTCGAGCACCGGCAGCATCCCGGCGGCCGGGACGCCGGAGAGCACCAGCGTCCGCCAGGCGATGCGCAGGCAGACGCCGAGCGCGGCCTCGTCGGGGCCGTGGCCGCTGACGTCGCCGATCAACGCGAACACCGTGCCGTCACGTTCGATCACGTCGAAGAAGTCACCGCCGAGCAGCGCCATCCGGCGGCCGGGCCGGTACGCGTGGGCGAAGTGGACCTGGTCGTCGTGCAGCAGGGGCGTGGGCAGCAGGGCCCGCTCCATGCGCGCGTTCTCGCTGGCGAGCATCTCGGCCTCGCGCAGGCGCAGCGCGGCCGAGTCGGCCCGTTTGCGCTCGACCGCGAACCGGATCGCCCGGGCCAGCAGCTCGCCGTCGACCTGGCCCTTGACCAGGTAGTCCTCGGCGCCCGCGGCGACCGCCTCGACGCCGCGGTGCTCGTCGGCCAGGCCTGTGAGCACGATCACAGCGGCCTGCGGCGCGAGCTCGAGGACCTTGGTCAGCCCCTCCATGCCGGTGGCGTCCGGCAGGTTGAGGTCGAGCAGGACGCACCGCACACCGGAGTCCAGCGCCGACGTGGCGTCGGCGAGGTTCTGCACCCAGGTGAGTTCGAACGCCACCCGTGCACCGGCGAGTAGTTCCTCGACCAGGAACGCGTCACCGTGGTCGTCCTCGACCAGGATGACCCGGACCGGACCGGCGTCAGCCGGATCGACCGGGCGCCCGCTCAGCCCGTGCGTGGGCGGGTAGGTGGCTGCGCTCACCCCAACTCCTTCATTCGGCGTCACCGAGGATAGGTCGGCGCCGGGTGTACCGGGTCGGCCGGGCGCTCCGCGGGTACTCACCAGGGTTCACGGCCTCATATCGATAAGCGTTTGGCGCGGCCGAAACGTAACTGTTCGGCGCGAGCTGGTTTGCGTCCCCCGCTTTCTGGATAGAGGAGGCCAGACGGTAGTCGTCATGGCGGAGGTTCGCGTGTCGTTGCAGGTGAGTGTGGAGCACGTCGACGGTGTCGCGCGCTGCGAGATCGTCGGTGAGGTGGACATGGCCACCACACCGCAGCTGCGAGACGAGCTGCTCGGTCTGGTGGATGCGGGCAACCAGTACCTGGTGCTCGATGTGTCCGGAGTGCCGTTCCTGGATTCCACGGGGCTCGGTGTGCTGATGGAGGTGCACCGCCGGCTGCGTGACAACTCCGGCGCGGCAGCCCTGGTCGGTGCGCGGCCCGCGTTGGTGCGTCTGCTGACGATCACCAACCTGTCCCGTGCGCTGCCGGTGTACCGGTCGGTGGAGGACGCCTCCGCGGCCGTGACCGGTTCCCCCGCGGCCGAGGTCACGGGGTGACTGGGCGCTCACCCATCGCAGAAGACGAGTCCACCGGGTGGGACAGTGCCGGGCAGATCCGGTGCGAACCCTCCCGGTTCGGTTACCGGATCGTGCTGGTCGGTGAAGTCGATCTCACGATGTCCGTGGAGTGGGAGCCGGTCTTCGGGCTGCTCGCCGACAGTGACCCGTCGGACGTCACCGTGGACCTCTCGGCCGCGACGTTCATCGACTCCAGCGTGCTCGGCACGTTCGTCCGCCTGCATCGGACGGTGTCCGCGCGCGGAGCCGAGATGACGATGACCGGTGCCGAGGGTTCCGTGATGCGCACGATCTCGCTCGCAGGCATCGACCGCTTGATTCCGGTAGTTCCGGTATCGGAAACGTGAGTCGTTAAGGCCGAATGTCCCTTTAGGGATGTTAAGTTCCGCCCGTGCAGGCGGATGCCGCGTATGCGCGGTTGCGGGAGGCCATCGTCGACGGTCAGTACCCCGCGGGTGCTCGTCTGACCGAGGTGGAGATCGCCGAGACGCTCGGCATGTCACGCACCCCGGTCAGGGAAGCGCTGCGGCGGTTGGCCGGGGACGGGTTGGTCCGTGCCTCCGATCGGGGGGTCATCGTGGATCTGATGGACGAGGAAGAGGCGTGGCACGCCCGGACGGTGCGCGCCGCGCTCGACGTCCTGGTGGCCGAGCTCGCGGCTCGGCGGCAGAAAGCCGGCGAGGTCTCACCGGCGGCGCTGCGTGCCGCCGAGGAAGCGGCGGCCTCCGCGCAGACCTACTTGGAGCGTGGCGACACCGACGAGGCCTACCGGCACGACCAGCGCCTCCACCGGCAGATCGCGGAGATCGCCGGCAACCCGGTGGCGCTCCAGATGCTCGACCGGCTGGCCGATCGGCTCGAGGTGGCCCGGCTCGCCGCCGCGTCCCGCGCCGAGCGTCTGAAGAACATCGAGAAGAAGGTGGACGGCATCCACCTGGTGACGAAGGTGCCCGCGGCGGTCGGCGCCGGGTTCGACGGTGACGTGATGAACGGACTCGACCTGAACGGCCATGCCGTGAACGGTGCGAACGGGAGTCGCGGCGCTGGTGCCGATAAACCGGGCGACGAGGGTGCGTCCGGCTCGGCGTCGATGAAAAAGAACGGAAAGCGGGCCGGCGGGACCGTCGGCGACGACGGGATGGGACGGCTGGCGGTGCCCGTGCTCTCGCCCGACCTGGCCGAAGAGCACCGGCGGTTGCTCGACGCGATCGCCGCCGGTCAACCCGCGGCGGCCTGGCTCGCGGCCCGTGAACACGCTCACGGCTAGACGGGAACCCCCATTGGTTGTGAGCCGTTCATCCGGCGACAACCGGAGAGGTCGACGCCTTTCCTACGGTTCGGTAACCTACGGGTCCGTAGTAACCGAGGAGCAGAGGGCGCTGTATGGCCGAAATCGTGTACCCGCCGGTGATCACCCTCGCCAAGGCAGCCTTTGCCGGAATTCGGGTGAAGGTGGACGAGGTGGGTGGCGAGCACATCCCGCGCACCGGTGGGGCGGTCCTGGCCAGCAACCACGTCAGCTACCTGGACTTCCTGTTCTGCGGCCTGGCCGCGCAGCCCTCGAAGCGGCTGGTGCGGTTCATGGCGAAGGAGTCGGTGTTCCGACACAAGATCTCCGGGCCGCTGATGCGCGGGATGAAGCACATCCCGGTCGACCGGGCGGCCGGCGCCGGTGCGTTCGCCACCGCGGTGAAGGCGCTGCGCGACGGCGAGGTCGTCGGGGTGTTCCCGGAGGCCACGGTCAGCCGGTCGTTCCTGCTCAAGGACTTCAAGTTCGGTGCGGCGCGGATGGCCGCCGAGGCCGGGGTCCCGCTGGTGCCGATGATCGTGTGGGGCACCCAGCGGTACTGGTCGAAGGAGAATCCGCGCGACCTGACCCGCCGCAACAACCCGGTGCTGCTCCGGGTGGGCGAGCCGCTGAACCCGACGACGTCGGACGACCCGGCCGAGGTCACCGCCGAGATGCGGAGCCGGATGGCGGTGCTGCTCGAGGAGGCGATCGAGTCCGACCCGTACCGGCCGACCGGTCCGGACGACAAGTGGTGGCTGCCGGCGTCCAAGGGTGGCACCGCGCCGACGCCGGAGGATGCCGCCGTCCTCGAGAAAGCCGAGGTCGAGGAGCGGATCAAGCAGGCTCGCGCGCAGGCCCGAGTGGTCGCGGAAGCCCGGGTGAAGGCCCGTGCCAAGGCCAAGGCGAAGGCGGCCGCGAAGAAAAAGGCGTGAAGGTCTGACACGGCGCGAGTCGGGTATCCACGTCGATGACCCTGTGGATATAGGGGATTTCGGCGCGTCATAGTGCCACCCTGGAAAGCCTGTGTGCTACGTCCCTCTGGGCCGATCGGACGCAGCGCTCTACCCGACCGACGGACGGGCGGACATCGAACGGCCACGTCCGCGCGTTACGTTTGACAGCGGACGCCTGCTGGGTTGCACACTGCCCAGCGGCTGTGTCCGACCGAGCCATGTTGACCTTGGAGATTCGTGAGCGCTCCCACCACCACCGCTGCCGCCGCCAAGCGGGGCCGGCGTACCGGCACCGCGGCCGGCGCCGACGGCCTGCGTCTGGTGATCGTCGAGTCGCCGGCCAAGGCGAAGAAGATCGCCGATTACCTCGGCCCCGGCTACGTCGTCGAGGCGAGCATCGGACACATCCGCGACCTGCCGCGCAACGCCGAAGACGTGCCCGCGAAGTACAAGGGCGAGTCCTGGGCGCGGCTCGGCGTCGACGTCGACCGGGAGTTCGCGCCGCTCTACGTGGTCAGCCCCGACCGGAAAGCCCAGGTCACCAAGCTCAAGCAGCTGGTCAAGGACGCCACCGAGCTCTACCTGGCCACAGATGAGGACCGCGAGGGCGAGGCGATCGCCTGGCACCTGGTCGAGGAGCTCCGCCCCAACGTCCCGGTGCGCCGGATGGTGTTCCACGAGATCACCCGGCCGGCCATCCTCGCGGCGGTGGCCAACACCCGCGAGCTGAACCTGTCGCTGGTCGACGCGCAGGAGACCCGCCGGATCCTCGACCGGTTGTACGGCTACGAGGTCTCGCCGGTCCTGTGGAAGAAGGTCATGCCCCGGCTGTCGGCCGGGCGGGTCCAGTCGGTGGCCACCCGCATCGTGGTCGAGCGCGAACGCGCCCGGATGAAGTTCCGGTCCGCGGAATACTGGGACATCCGCGGCCATTTCGCGGTTTCCGAATCGGTCCCCGGCGAGCCGAACGACTTCCTGGCGACGCTGGTCGGCCTCGATGGCGACCGGGTGGCGACGGGCCGTGACTTCGAGCCGACGACCGGTCAGCTCAAGACCGAGGTGCGCGGCGACGTCATCCAGCTCGACGAGGCGGGGGCCCGTGGCCTGGCCGCCCGGCTCGAGGGCGCCGCGTTCAAGGTCGTCCGCGTCGAGGAGAAGCCCTACCGGCGCAAGCCCTACGCGCCGTTCATGACCTCCACGCTGCAGCAGGAGGCCAGCCGCAAGCTGCGCTTCGCCGCCGAGCAGACGATGCGTGTCGCGCAGCGGCTGTACGAGAACGGCTACATCACCTACATGCGTACCGACTCCACGAACCTGTCGGAGACCGCGCTCACCGCGGCCCGCCAGCAGGTCCGGGAGCTCTACGGCGACCGGTACGTGCCGGCCGAGCCGCGCCGGTACGCCCGCAAGGTGAAGAACGCGCAGGAGGCGCACGAGGCGATCCGCCCGTCCGGTGAGCACTTCCGGACGCCGGGCGAGTTGGCCCGCGAGCTCTCCACCGACGAGTTCCGGCTCTACGAGCTGATCTGGAAGCGGACGATCGCCTCCCAGATGATCGACGCCGTGGGGCAATCGGTGTCGGTCCGCCTGTCGGGCACGTCGTCCACCAACGAGGTGGCCGACTTCGCCGCCTCCGGCCGCACGATCACCGAGCCCGGATTCCTGCGGGCCTACGTCGAGGACATCGACGAGTCGCACGACGGCTCCGGGGGCGACGGGCAGGACGACGAAGAGCGCCGGCTGCCCCGCCTGGCCAAGGACGACCCGCTGACCGCGCACGACCTGCTCGCGGAGGGCCACAACACCCAGCCGCCGCCGCGCTACACCGAGGCGAGCCTGGTGAAGGCGCTGGAGGAGCTGGGCATCGGGCGCCCGTCGACGTACGCGTCGATCATGCGCACGATCCAGGACCGCGGGTACGTGTGGAAGAAGGGCGCCGCGCTGGTGCCGTCCTTCATCGCGTTCGCCGTGGTGCAGCTGCTCGAGCAGTACTTCCCGCGCCTGGTCGACTACAAGTTCACCGCGAACGTCGAGGAGGACCTCGACGACATCGCGGCCGGTGAGCGCCGCCGGGTCGACTGGCTCACCCGGTTCTACTTCGGGGCCCCGGACGACGCGAAAGTCCGGGAAGACAGCATCTCCCGGGCCGGCGGGCTCAAGCACCTGGTCGCGCTGAACCTCGGGGACATCGACGCGCGGGGCGTGAACTCGATCCCGCTGTTCACCGACGAGTCCGGGCGCACCGTCGTGGTGCGGGTCGGGCGGTACGGGCCGTACCTGCAGCGGACGTCCGGGCCGGACGACGAGGGCGACCGGGCGTCGCTGCCCGACGACCTCGAGCCCGACACGCTGACCCCGGAACGTGCCGAGGAGCTCCTGTCGGCCCCGCAGGGTGGGCGCGAGCTGGGCACGTCGCCGGTGACCGGTGAGCCGGTCGTGGCGAAGGCCGGACGATTCGGGCCGTACGTGCAGAGCGGCGAGACGACGTCGTCGTTGTTCAGCTCGATGTCGCTGGAGACGCTGACGCTCGACGACGCGCTGAAGCTGCTGTCGCTTCCGCGCACGCTGGGCGCACATCCCGGTGACGGGGAGCCGGTCACCGCGCAGAACGGGCGGTACGGGCCCTACGTGAAGCACGGTACCGAGTCGCGGTCGCTGGGCTCCGAGGACGAGCTCTTCACGGTGACGTTGGACGCGGCGTTGGCGTTGCTGGCGCAGCCGAAGCAGCGGGGGCGTCGGGCGGCGCCGGCCGCTCCGCTGCGTGAGATGAACGCCAACGACCCGGTGAGCGGTCAGCCGATGGTGATCAAGGACGGGCGGTTCGGCCCGTACGTCACCGACGGCGAGACGAACGCGAGCCTGCGCAAGGGCGACGAGGTGGCCGAGCTGACGCCGGAACGGGCGGCCGAGCTGCTGGCCGACCGGCGGGCGCGCGGACCGGCGAAGAAGACCACCCGCAAGAAGGCGGCGGCGAAGAAGGCCCCGGCCAAGGCGGCGGAGGGCGCGGCGAAGAAGACCGCGGCCAAGAAGACCACCAAGAAGGCGCCGGCGAAGAAGAAGGCGCCGGCCAAGGCGGCCAAGGAGTAACTAGCGGCGGGGCTCGTGCACGGCCAGCGTGGCCGGGAGCACCACGTCGTTCGGTGGTGCTTCCGGTGTGCGGATGCGGTCGAGCAGCGCGGTCGCGGCCTGTTTGCCCAGCTCGTACGTGGGCTGGGTGACGAGGGTCAGCGGGGGGAGCAGCCCGGTCTGCCAGGTCTGGTCGTCGAACCCGACGAGCGCGATGTCCTCGGGGTGGCGTAGTCCGGCATCGTCCAGAGCGGTGATCGCGCCGATCGTCATCAGGTTGTTGGAGACGAACAGGGCGTCCGGCGTCAGCTGGAGCAGGCGCTTCGCCGCGGCGCGGCCGCCGTCGATCCGGTAGTCGCCGTGGGCGACCAGGTCGGGGTCGAAGGCCAGCCCGGCCTCGGCGAGCCCGTCGCGGTAACCCGCCAGGCGGTCCGCGGCGGTGGTGGTGGCCAGTGGACCGCCGACGAACCCGATCCGCCGACAGCCGGTACCGACGAGGTGCAGGGTGGCCTCGCGCGCCGCCGCCAGGTTGTCGACCGTGACGCTGTCCACGGGGTGCCCGAGCAGCCGCCGGTCGACCGTCACCACCGGGATGCCCCGGCTCCGGAGCACGTCGATGTCGGTCTCCGCACTGGACGCCGGCGCCAGCACGACCCCGGCCATGCGCTCGGCCGCGGCCACCTCCAGGTAGCGCTGCTCCTTCGCGAGGTCCTCGTCGGTGTTCGCGAGCACCACCGAGAACCCGGCGGCGTGGGCGGCGTCCTCGACCCCGCGCGCGATCTCCGGGAAGAACGGGTTGGTGATGTCGGAGATGATCAGCCCCAGCACACTCGTGGCACGTGTACGCAGGCTGCGGGCCTGGCTGTTGGGCCGGTAGCCCAGCTGGTCGACGGCAGCCACCACACGTTGACGCAACTCGTCGGCGACGCCCTGGTTGGCGTTGAGGACACGCGAGACGGTGGCGGGAGAGACCCCGGCCGCCTTGGCCACATCGCCGATCGTCACGTTTTGCACGCGTTTCTCCCTGCACCGGTTCAGCCCCTGGCGAGGCGTCGTCTGAGCCTAGTGAGCCTTGACACAGCACCGGGTCAGCCTTAACTTCTGAGAAATCGATTTCAAGAAATCGATTTCACGCACCATATCTTCCCTTCGTCCGCTCGGCAATCGCACTGACCGGACCTGTGAGAAAACGATTTCAGGAGGAGGCGCCGTGGCGAGGATCGGGCTGTTGACGATGTCGGACGGCCGCGACTACGTCGCGAACGACATCCGCGAGTTCGTCGAGAACGCGGAGAAGGCGCTGGTCGCGGCGCTGGAGGCCGAAGGGCACGAGGTCGTCGTCGGCACCGACATGATCTGGACGAACCAGCTGGCGACGTCGGAGGCCCGGCGCGTGGCGGCGGCACAGCCCGACCTGACGGTCTTCCACTACCCGGTCTGGGCGTTCCCGCACTTCACGATGCTGGCCGCGGCGTCGACGAACGGGCCGCTGCTGCTGCTCGCCAGCCTCGACCCGGTGCAGCCGGGCATGGTCGGCATGCTCGCCGGCGGCGGTGCGCTCGACCAGATCGGCCGCGTGCACAGCCGGGCCTGGGGCGGGCTCACCGAGGACGTGGCGGCACAGATCCGGGCGGCCACCGCGGTCAGCCGGCTGCGCGGGTCGACGTTCGGCAAGATCGGCGGCCGCCCGATGGGCATGAACACCGCGACCGCGAACACCGACCAGTGGATGGCGACCTTCGGCGTCGACGTCGAGGAGATCGACCAGTGGGAGATCGTCCGGCGGTCGTCGGGTGTCTCCCAAGCCCGTGTCACGGCGGGACGCGAGTGGCTCGAGCGGCACGCGGCCGGCGTCCACTACGACGGCAAGCAGCTGACGCCGGAGCTGCTGGAGCGCCAGATCCGCTCGTATCACGCGATGCGCGAGCTGATCGAGGAGTGGAACCTCGACTTCTCCGGCATCAAGGGCCAGCCCGAGCTGACCAGCCACTTCACGACGATGGACATCACCGAGGCGTTCCTCAACGACCCCTACGACTGGGAGGGGCCGAAGGACACCCACGTCACCGCGACCGAGGCCGACATGGACGGCGCGCTGACGATGCAGATCCTCAAGCTGATCTCCGGCGACCCGGTGCTCTTCGCCGACGTCCGGCACTACCACTCCGACCTGGACATCTGGGACCTGGCCAACTCCGGCCAGCACGCCACCTGGTACGCGGCCCGCAGCGCGGACCCGCTGGAGAACCTCGCGAAGACGCACTTCTACCCCGAGGTGTTCTTCTTCCCGGCCGGCGGGGCGTCGGTGCACCATGTCGCCGCTCCCGGTGACGCCACGTTCGCGCGGCTGACCCGGCTGGACGGCCGCTACCGCCTGCACGTGGCCCGCGGTGCGTTCGAGAGCTACTCCGACGCGGAGAACGAGCGGCTGGCCCGGCTCTCGACGTTCGAGTGGCCGCACGCGTTCACCCGCCTGCAGGTCGACGCGGGTGAGTTCCTCTCGAAGTTCGGCGCGAACCACATCCACGCGGTGCCCGGTGACCGGGTCGCGGAGCTCCGGGCGGTCGCCCGCCTGCTCGACATCGACTGGGCCGGACTCGGCCCCCTGGCCTGACAGACCTTCAACGTTGAGGAGAACCATGGTTACCAGACGGGACCTGCTGCGCGCCTCCGGCTTCGGCGCGCTCGCTCTCGCCGCCGCACCGCTGATCGCGGCCTGTGGCGACGGCGGCTCCGGTGCCGGCAGCTCCGATCTCACCCTCAGCTACTTAGGAACCGCCGACCAGCAGCAGGTCTGGAACAAGCTCTTCGCCGAGTTCCAGCGCAAGAACCCCGACATCAAGCTCAAGGCCACCGGGTCACCGGTCGACAACTGGGCCGCCTACTTCGACAAGGTCTCGACGCAGCTGGCCGGTGGGGTCAGGTACGACCTGATCCAGGTGGCCACCGAGGGCATGCAGCTGTTCGCGTCGAAGGGCCTGCTGCAGCCGCTCGACGACCTGGTGTCGAAGAACCAGGCCGAACTCGACGACTTCCTGGCCGACGCCCACCCGAACCTGCCCAAGTGGAACAAGCAGTACGGATCGCCGGACGGTAAGACCTACTTCCTGCCGGGCGACTTCAACACGATGTGCCTCTGGTTCAACAAGGAGGTGTTCCAGCAGGCCGGGGTGGAGGCGCCCACGAACGAGTGGACCTGGGACGACTTCCTCAAGGCCGGGCGGACGATCAAGCAGAAGACCGGCGCGTTCCTGTACCCGGCCACGGCGGAGTACTTCATCGGCGTGATGCCGTGGCTGCTGACCAACGGCGCCAGCACGCTCTCCGACGACTGGAAGAAAGCCACCTGCGACACCCCGGCCGCGATCGAAGCGGCGGAGTTCGCGCGGCAACTCGTGGCGGAGAAGCTCAGCCCGCCGCCCGGCGGATCGTTCGACCGCTTCACGCTCGCGACGCAGGGCAAGCTCGCCACGTTCGGCGGCGGGCGCTGGCCGATCGTCAACATCCGCCAGGCGAACGCGGTGGAGAAGTTCGGCATCGTCGCGTGGCCCCGGAAGGTCAAGCAGGGATCGCCGGTCGGGTGGAACGGCATCCCGGTGATGAAGAGCTCGAACAAGCCCGAGAAGGCGTTCGAGTTCCTCAAGTTCCTGATCTCCAAGGAGGGCGACGCGTTCTTCGCGCAGCTCGGCGGCACGATCGTGCCGGCGCGCAAGTCGGTCGCGGAGAGCACGGCCTACCTCGACAACTCGCCGACCGGCACGGAGAACCTGTACGCCGCGCTGGACTACGCGACGGTCATCCCGGCACCGGCCAAGGGCAACCTGATCCAGCGGGACATCGAGGACACCTGGGGCCAGATCCTGGCCGGCAACACGAAGCCGGCCGACGGCATGAAGAAGATGCAGGAAAAGGTCGCCGCGAATGTCTGAAGTGGCGGTCACCCCGTCGGTCGCCAAGCGGCCGACGGGGGAGCGGGTGGCGCCGTACTTGTTCCTGAGTCCGGCGCTCGTGTTGTTCCTGATCTTCGTGCTGGGGCCGATGGTCGGGACGCTCGTGCTCAGCCTGTTCAACTGGGACCTGCTCGGTGAGCCCTCGTTCGCCGGTGGCGAGAACTACTCCAAGCTCGTCAGCGACGAGACGCTGCGCAAGGCCCTGGGCAACACGTTCGAGTTCACGTTCTGGTCGATCGTGCTGCACGTCGGTCTCGGTCTGCTGCTGGCGCTGGGCGTCACCCGCAAGATGTGGCGGGTCACCCGCTACTTCCTGCGCACCGCGTACTTCTTCCCGTTCCTGATCTCGTGGGCGGCCACCGCCCTGATCTGGAAGTACGCCTACGACCCGGCGTTCGGCGTCTTCACGTACTACGGCGACAAGATCGGGCTCCCCGGCGGCGTGCTCGTCGACGCGCACTGGGCGATGCCGGCGCTGATCCTCGTCGATCTGTGGCACACGATCGGGTTCTCCTTCGTCGTGATCCTCGCCGGTCTCCAGGCGATCCCCGAGCACCTGTACGAGGCCGCGCTGCTCGACGGCGCCAACGCGTGGCGACGGTTCTGGCACGTCACGCTGCCGATGCTCTCGCCGACGCTGTTCTTCGTGACCGTGATCAGCTTCATCGGCGCGTTCCAGATCTTCGAACCGATGTACCTGATGACACGGGGCGGGCCGGACAACGCCACGATCAGCGTCGTCCAGTACCTGTACGAGACCGCGTTCCGGAACTTCCAGGTGGGATACGCGTCGGCGATCGCGCTGCTGGTGTTCGCGATCGTGCTGCTGGCCACGCTCGTCCAGTTCCGGCTCCGACGCAGGTGGGTGCACGAATGATCATCCGTCGACTGTTGACGACGACGTTGCTCTGCGCCTTCGCCGTGCTGATGGTGGCGCCGGTGTTCTGGCTGTTCGTCACCGCGATCCTCCCGGCCGACGACCGGTTCGCGCTGCCGCCGCACTGGATTCCGACGTCGTTCGACTTCAGCCCGTTCAGCCGGGTCTCGGAGCTGATCCCGCTCGGGCGGATGGCGTGGAACAGCGTCAAGGTGACGTCGTTGATCACGGTCGGTGCGACGCTCACGTCGGTGCTGGCGGCGTACGCGTTCGCCCGCCTGGAGTTCCGCGGCCGGGAGTTCTTCTTCCTGCTGTTCCTGTCCGGGCTGATGATCCCGCCGCAGATCACCGTGATCCCGGTGTTCCTGCTCATGCGTGAGCTGCAGCTCGTCGACACCCACGCGTCGGTGTACCTGCCGGGGATGGTGAACGCGCTCGGGATCTTCCTGCTGCGGCAGTACTTCCTGTCGATCCCGCGTGACCTGGACGAGGCGGCGCGCATCGACGGCGCCGGGCACCTGACGATCCTGCGGCGGGTGATCCTGCCGCTCGGAGCGCCGGCGATCTCGGCGCTCGCGATCTACCTGTTCCAGATGTACTGGAACGACTTCTTCTGGCCGAACGTGTTCCTCTCCTCGCCGGAGAAGCTGACGCTACCGCTCGGACTGGCGTCGCTGCAGGGTGCGCAGGGAGAGGGACAGGCCGCGGTGGTGTTCGCGGCGATCACGCTCGTGGTCGCGCCGCTGCTGCTGATCTTCCTGGTGTTCCAGCGGACGCTCGTGGACAGCATCGCCAGCTCGGGTCTGAAGGACTGATCGCCGTGTCGACGTTCACTTCGCCGCGCGTACCCGTGGTGCCACTCGCGGTTCTCCTCCGGGAGGCCGGGCCGCGGTTGTGGCGCGGCCTGCCGGTGCTGGTGGTGGCGTCACTGCCGATGGTGGTCGCGGTCGCGCTCACCGCGGTGTTCGCCCTCGGTGGCGCGGTGCTGCTCGCCCCCGCGGTGGCCGCGTTCACGATCGGGCCGGCGTTCCAGCTGCTCACCACGCTGGCCGGGGAGCCGGTCGCGGTGCGGGCGTTGCCGCGGGTAGCGGCGGGGGCCTACCGACCCGGCGTCGTGCGGGCACTGCCGGTCGCCGGCGTGGCCACGCTGGCGTGCGCCGGTCTGCTCGCCCGCGACGCCGGTCCGGTCTTCGCCGCCTCGCTCGCGGTGAACCTCGTCGTGCTGGGAGCGACGCTGCTCATCGCCCCGTTCGCGTACGCGAGCGGCAGCTGGCGCCGTGGCGCCGGGCTCACCGCGGCCAGCCCGGCCTTCGTCCTCGCGCTACTGACGCTCGTCGCGCTCGCGTCCGGGATCGCGACGCTCGTCGGGCCGCCGTTCCTGTTGCTGCTCCCCGGCGTGGTCGCCGTCGCCACCGCCGCCCAGGTGCACCTGCTGACCAAGGAGTTCGCGAAGTGAGGACCTACACGGGTGACCAGCGGCGCGCCGTCGCGTTCCCCCTCGGCGGGCTCGGCGCCGGCCACGTCGCCCTCGGTGCGGACGGCGCGCTGCGTCAGTGGCAGCTGCACTCCCGGCCGAACCACCGGGGTTTCCTGCCCGGCAGTTTTTTCGCGCTGCGCGTCAGCTCGATCGAACCTCCCGACGACGTGTGCCGCCTGCTGCGCTCCGCGCCGATCGCGCCGCACCCGCACCCGGCGCCGAACGTCGACGACGACCACGTGCCCGACGCCGGGAATCTGCCGCCGTGGCCCCCGGTCACCGACACGACGTTCACCGCGACCTATCCGTTCGCAAACGTCACGTATCACGACGAAACGCTTCCCGTTGACGTCAGCTTGAGCGCTCATACACCGTTCGTCCCGCTCGATGCCGACGAATCCGGGCTGCCGTTGGTCAGTTACGCGTTTACCGTTCACAACCGTTCGGCGGAGCTCCGGCACGGCTGGTTGATCGCGAGCCTGCAGAACGGCGTCGGCTGGGACGGCGTCGCGCCGATCGACGGCGTCCGCTCCTCGGGTTACGGCGGCAACGTCAACCGTCGGTACCGGCGCCAGGGCGTCGTCATGGACAACCCGTCGCTCCCGGACGACGATCCCCGTGCCGGCGAGATGCTGCTCTGGGCCGACCGGCCGGCCGCGGTGCTGCCCCGCTCCGGCGGGGCGGCCGAGACCCTCCGGTTCGCCGAGGCCCTCAAGCTCGTCACGCCCGTTCAGCTCTGGGACTTCTCCCGGGCCACGATCGACGAGGCCCTGACGTCGATCCCACCCACGCTGACCGGCGGCGAGGGCCCCAGCCCGGCCGGCCACACCTGGGACGCCGTCCTCGCGATCCCGTTCGCGCTGGCACCGGGCGAGGAGACCACGATCGAGGTCGTCCACGCCTGGTACTTCCCGAATCGCTACGTCGACTGGGACCAGTTCGGACCGGAGCGGCCGTACGGCAAGTCGAAGCTCTGGCTCGGCACGCACTACGCGACCCGGTTCGGCGGCGTGCTCGACGTGCTCGACCACTACCGCGCGAACCCGGTCGCGTCCCGGGCCTGGGCCGACGCGGTCGGGACGCTCGCCGAGCCGCTCGCCGAGCTGATCTCCGCGCAGGGCACGCTCGTCCGCTCGCCGACGATCTTCCGCACCGAGGACGGCGTCGTGCACGGCTTCGAGGGTGGTCTCGGCGCGTCCACCCGCAACTTCAACGGGGACGTCGGCGGCTCGTGCCCGGTCGACTGCAACCACGTCTACAACTACGAGCAGGCCCTGTCCCGCTTGTTTCCGCAGCTCGGCGCCACGATGCGCGATACCGAGTGGTCGATCGCGGCGGCCGAGGGGTACCTGCCGCACCGCGCGGTGCTGCCGACGTGGTTACCGCAGCTGCACGGCGTCGAGATCGGTGGACCGGCGAAGCCGGCGCTGGACGGCATGCTCGGCGCGGTGCTCAAGACGTACCGCTCGGTGCGTGACGGCGCCGGCCTGGACTGGCTCCGCGGCCACTGGCCGGCGCTGCGGAAGCTGCTCACCTACGTCCGCGAGACCTGGGACGCCGACGGGGACGGCGTCCTGCGGGGCGAACAGCCGGTCACCTACGACATCGCGCTGCACGGGCCCAACATGTTCGTCGGCTGCCTCTGGTTGGCCGCTCTGCGCGCGGCCGAGGAGATGGGTCGGCTGCTGTCGGAGGACACGGACGCCGACCGCTCCCTCTTCGAACTGGCCGCCAAGGGTTACGACGAGTTGCTGTGGAACGGCGAGTACTACGCGCAGCCGCCGACCGGTGAGGCGTACGACTTCGGCGCGGGCTGCCTCTCCGACCAGTTGTTCGGCCAGTGGTGGGCCAACCAGCTCGACCTCGGCCACCTGCTCCCGGCCGACCGGGTACGCACGGCCCTGCGGTCGATCGTCCGCCACAACCTGCGTACCGGCTTCGAGGACCACGGCTACCGCGTGTTCGCCGACGGTGACGAGACCGGCCTGGTCGTCTGCTCCTGGCCGCGCGGCGGGCGTCCCGAGGTGCCGCTGCGCTACTGCGACGAGGTGTGGACCGGGGTGGAGTACACGGTGGCCGCGCTGTGCCTGGCCGAGGGCCTGCACGACGAAGGCGGACGAGTGATCGCCGCACTCCAGCGGCGCCACGACGGGTCTCGGCGCAACCCGTTCAACGAGGTGGAATGTGGTGACCACTACGCCAGGGCGATGGCCGGCTGGTCGGTGCTCGACGCGGTCACCGGGTTCCGCTACAACGCCGCGACCCGGGCTCTCCGGGTGAGCGCGGCCCCGGGCACCTACCCGTTCGTGGCGGGTACCGCGTGGGGCACGTTCACCGTCGACGGCGAGAACGTCTCGATCGACGTCCACGGCGGCACCCTCCCGACGACGTCGATCGAGGTGGTGCGCTGATGCTGCTCGGAATCGACATCGGCACGTCGAGCTCCAAGGGTGTGCTCGTGCACCCCGACGGCACTCTCGTGGCGTCGGCGACCCGTGAACACGGCGTCTCGACGCCCCAGCCCGGCTGGGTGGAGCACGACGCGGTCGACGTGTGGTGGGCCGATTTCGCGGCCCTGGTCACCGAACTGCTTCCGGCGGCCGACGAGATCACCGGCGTCGGCATCTCCGGGATCGGGCCGTGCGTCCTGGTCACCGACGCCGACGGCCGGCCGCTGCGCCCGGCGATCCTGTACGGCGTCGACACCAGGGCGACGGCCGAGATCGCCGAGCTCACCGACCGCTACGGCGCGGAGGAGATCCTGGCCCGGGGCGGTTCGCCGCTCACCACCCAGGCGGTCGGACCGAAGCTGGCCTGGCTGCGACGCCACGAGCCGTCGACGTGGGCCGCCGCGCGCCGGCTCTTCATGGCCGGCTCGTGGCTCGTGCACGAGCTCACCGGTGAGTACGTGCTCGACCACCACTCGGCCAGCCAGTCGAGCCCGCTCTACGACGTCGACGCGCTGGCGTGGGCCGAGGACTGGGCGAACGACATCGCGCCGGGCCTGGAATTGCCGCCGCTGGCCTGGCCCGGCGACGTGGTCGGCCGGGTCACCGCGCGGGCCGCGGACCGGACCGGGCTCCCCGAAGGCGTCCCGGTCGTCGCCGGAACCGTCGACGCCTGGGCCGAGGCCGTCAGCGTCGGGGTCCGGAACCCCGGCGACGTCATGCTGATGTACGGCACGACGATGTTCCTGGTCGAGGTACTGCCCGAACGGCGCAGCTCGGCGAAGCTCTGGGGGACGGTCGGCGCGTTCCCCGGCACGTACACGATGGCCGGCGGCATGGCGACGTCGGGCGCGATCACCGCCTGGCTGCGGAGCCTCACCGGCCGCTCGTACCCCGACCTCACCGAGGCCGCCCGTGAGGCCGGGCCGGGCGCCGACGGGCTGCTGATGCTGCCGTACTTCGCCGGTGAACGGACGCCGCTCTTCGACCCCGACGCCCGCGGTGTGGTGGTGGGGCTGACGCTGCGCCACGGCCCCGGCCACCTCTATCGCGCCGCGCTGGAAGGCACCGCGTTCGGCGTCCGCCACAACCTCGAGGTGATGGGGGACCACGGCGGTCGCCGTCTCGTCGCCGTCGGCGGTGGTCTGCAGGGTGGTCTGTGGACGCAGATCGTCTCGGACGTGTTGCAGGAGCCGCAGCAGCTGCCGACCTACACGATCGGCGCCAGCTACGGCGACGCCCTGCTGGCCGGCCTCGGAACCGGGCTGGTCACCGACGCGAGCGGGTGGAACCCGATCGTGTCGGTGGTGCAGCCCGACCCCGGCGCCGCCGCTCGTTACGACGAGCTGTACCGGCTCTACCGGGAGCTGTACCCGGCGACGCGGCACACGGCGCACCGCCTCGCGGCCGGTTGAGTGCGTTACTTGACGGTGGCCGCGGCCATGGCGGCGCCGACGATGCCCGCGTTGTTCTGCAGCGTGGCCGGCACGATCTCGGCGTTGACCTTGACCTCGTGCAGCCACTTGTCGGCCTTCTTGCTGACGCCGCCGCCGACGATGATCAGGTCGGGCGAGAACAGCATCTCGAGGTGGCTGAGGTACTCGTTGACCCGGCCGGCGAACTTGCTCCAGCTCAGGTCGTGCTCCTCGCGGACCCGGTCGGAGGCGCGCAGCTCGGCGTCCTTGCCGTGCAGTTCGACGTGACCGAGCTCGGTGTTGGGCACCAGGTCGCCGTCGCGGAACAGCGCGCTGCCGATCCCGGTGCCGAACGTGAACAGCAGGACCGTGCCCTTCCGGTCGCGCCCGGCGCCGAACGCCATCTCGGCCACGCCGGCGGCGTCCGCGTCGTTCAGCACGGTCACCGGCCGGTGGGTCAGCTCGGTGAAGACCGTGCCCGCGTCGACGCCGATCCAGTCCTTGTTCAGGTTGGCGGCGGTCTTGATGACGCCGCGGACGACCACGCCCGGGAACGTGACGCCGATCGGGCCGTCGCCGGGGAACCGCTTCGCAACCTCGGCGATGACCGGCATCATGTCGTCCGGCGCGCCGCCCTTCGGCGTCTCCAGCCGGTACCTCTCGGCGGTCAGGGCGCCGGTGTCGAGGTCGACCGGTGCGCCCTTGATGCCGGACCCGCCGATGTCGATGCCCAGGATCGTCATAACCCGCCTCCAGCGTTCCGCTTCCCTACGGGATCTACCAAGATCGCCCGCTGCGGAAACGTACCGGGTCAGTCCGACGACCGTCCCAGCGCGTCCGCGAGGAGTGCGTCCACGGCGGTGAGCGTCGGACAGGCCCCCTGGCGGCCGCAGGCGGCGCACCGTCCGTTGGCGTCGGGCTGGTGTGCCTGCCAGAGCTGGACGCAACCACGCCAGTAGGTACGGACCCGCGCCTGCGGCGGAGGGTCAATCGGCGGCGGTTGCTTTCGGCTGTAACCGCTGTACGTCACGACTATCTCCCGGTGTTCTCGATAGTCACTCTTAGTCGTGCAGGGACTACCTTTGGCGACCGTCTCAGACTGATCACCAGTAACGCAAGTCGCGAACAGGGCTTACGGCTCTTATCGGTTGCTAAATTCCAAAGGGGACGGTCCGGGTACTGTTGGACAGTGGACGATCGGATCATCGGAACGTTGCTGGCCGCGGCCTGCGCGGACGCGCTCGGTGTCGCGTACGAGCCGGAGCAACGCGGCCCGGCCGACGGCCGGCCGCGGATGCTCGGCGGCGGGTACGGCCCGTACGCGCCGGGGGAGTACAGCGACGACACCCAGATGGCCGTGGTCGTCGCCGAGGTTGCCGCCGATGGCTGGGACCTGCGTACCGAGGAGGCGCTCGACCGGATCGCGGCCGGGTTCGTGGTGGACTGGTTCGGCGGCGGGGCGACCGACGTCGGGACGCAGACGCGTTCGCTGCTCTCCCGTGCGGCCGGGACCGGTGGCGGCGCGGCCCGGCTCCGCGAGATCGGCGCGGAGCTGCACGCGGTGTCCGGGCGTACGGCCGGGAACGGTTCGTTGATGCGGACGGCGCCGGTCGCGCTGGCGTTCCGGGGTGACGCCGACGCCATTGTCGACGCCGCCCGCGCGGTGAGCGCGCTGACCCATCACGACCCGGTGGCCGGCGATGCGTGCGCGCTCTGGTGTCTGGCCATCGATCACGCGATCGGAACCGGGGAGCTCGACGTCCGGGTCGGGTTGTCGCGGGTCGACGGGGGCGGTTACTGGGCGGCGCGGATCGCCGAGGCCGAGGCGGAGCCGCCGTCGGCGTTCGCCTCGTCGTCCGGGTGGGTGGTCGGGGCGCTGCAGGCGGCGTGGTCGGCGATCGTCCGCGGCGACGGTCTGCGTGGCGGGATCGAGGCCGCCGTGAACGGTGGGGGCGACACCGACACGGTGGCCGCCATCGCCGGTGCGCTGCTGGGAGCGGCGTACGGGGCGTCCGCGGTGCCGGCCGAGTGGCGTTCGGTCGTCCACGGCTGGCCCGGGTTGGACGCCTCCGGGCTGACGACGTTGGCCTTGAGGTGCGCCCGGCGGGACTGATTTTGGAGTATATGCCGCATTAGTCTGCTCATCGTGGTGAGCAGACGGGCGGTACTGGGCACGGGCGTCGCCGGACTCGGGCTGCTCGCCGCCGGTGGAGTCGGTCTGGTCGGTACCGGTGTCGTGCCCGGTGAATCCCGGCTCCGCCGCGCGCTCGGAGCCTGCGACGTCTACGCGCCGGACCCGAAGACGGAGCCCGGTGACGTCGTCGGCGGGCAGTTCCGGTCGGCGCATCGCCGCGCGACGGTGCGCTACCAGATCGCGTACCCGCCGGGCTTCGCGGCCGGCAGCTCGCTCCCGGTCTGCCTGGTGCTGCACGGCTACGGCGGCGACGAGCGCGTGCTCGGCGCGGAGATCGCCCTGCCCGGATACCTCGCCGACGTCGTCGCGGACGGCGTTCCGGCGTTCGCGCTGGCCGCGGTCGACGGTGGGCCGCGCTACTGGCACCCGCGCGCCGACGGCGACGACCCGCTCGGCATGCTCACCGACGAGTTCCTGCCGCTGCTGGCCGGCCGAGGGCTGCAGACCGGGGCCGGCCGGCGGATCGGGCTGCTGGGCTACTCGATGGGCGGTTACGGCGCGTTGCTGTTCGCCGAGCTCAACGCGGCCCGGGTGGCTGCCTGCGCGGTCGGCGGACCGGCGATCTGGCGCAGCTACGCCGACGCGCGTCGCGAGAGCGCGTCGGCGTTCGACTCGGCCGCGGACTGGAGCCGGTACGACGTGCTGGCGCACGGGGCGGCGCTGGCGGGGGTGCCGGTCCGGGTCGACTACGGCACCCACGACCCGAACGCGGCGGTCATGCCCGCGGTGAGGGCGGCGCTGCCCGAAGCCCGGGTCCGTGAGTCGCCGGGGTGCCACGACGCCACGTTCTGGCGGTCGACGGCGCCGGGCGCGCTGACGTTCATCGGGCGGACGTTCGCCCAGGTGCCGCTCACCGGATGAGGTGCGGTGGCGGCGCGGGCGGCACCAGCGGCGCGTCATCGGTGGTCACCACCGCGCCGGCGGTGAACTTCTCCAGGTCCGGCCCTTCCAGCACGCGGGTCGGCGCGACCGAGCGGGCCAGGAGCCGCGCCAGGTCGCTGGTGGGCAGCGGGGCCGGCGAGGCCAGCAGCACGAGGTTGCCGTACCGGCGTCCCTTCAGGACCGGCGTCTCCGACACCAGCGCGACGTGCTCGAACGTCTTCCTCGCCGTCGCCACCTCGGCTCTGGCCAGCGCCAGCGGCGGCCCGTCGGTGACGTTGGCCAGGTAGAGCCCGGTCGGGCGCAACACGCGGGCCACGTCGGTGACGAACTCGGTGGTGGTGAGGTGCGGCGGCACGACCGGCCCGACGAACGCGTCACGCACGACGACGTCCGCCGAGGCGCTGTGTTGGCCGGCCAGCACGTCCCGGCCGTCGCCGGCCCGGATCCGCAGACCGGGCCCGGTGCGGACCCCGAACACCTCGCGGATCAGCGCGATCAGCTCCGGGTTGTACTCGGCCACCAGCTGGCGAGCCCCGGACCTGGTCGCCGCCACGTACCGCGGGAACGCGCAGGCGCCGCCGCCGATGTGCACGAAGCTCACGACGTCGGCCTCGGGTTCGTGCAGGTCGACGGCACGGCCCATCCACTGCTGGTACTCGAACTCCAGGTGGGTGGGGTCGTCCAGATCCAGGTACGAGTTCGGGACGCCGTCCAGGAGGAGCATCCACCCGGCGTCGGTGTCGAGGTCGCGCACGATCTCGGCGGTGACGTCCGTCAGCTGGTGGGTGCCGGGCTGTGGGCCGGATGTTTTGTTCTTACGACCCCGCTTCGCCATGCCCTCAGTTCTAGCTGGTGGCGTTCCAGGCCGTCGCGCGGACCGTGGTCTGGCCGTTGGAGCTGGGTGCGGTGATGACGAGCACGGCCATCTTCTGCGTGATGTCCTCGCCGATCGCCTTGTCCGACGACGTGAGCACGCAGACCACCTTGGTGCCGTCGATCGCGATCGGGTTGTCGGCCGGTGCGTTCTTGATGCTGGTGGCGCACTGCGCCGGGCGGATCGTCGGACTCTTCACCACCGCGGCGGTCACGCCGCTGACGAAGTGCAGCTGCGGGGTGCCGTAGCAGCCCATCCGCGGCTTGTAGAACAGGTCGGCGCGGGAGGCGTCCGCGTCGACCCTGGGCTCGTCGATGTCGACGTACCGGGTCATCGTGGAGCCGCAGGGCGGCAGCGTGAGCTGCAGGGCCTGGCCGCGATAGGCCTGGGAGTAGCCGGTGACGCCCAGGGTGGGGCCGGCGAACTGGTCGTCGGGCAGCGGCTGTCCCGGCAGCGGGGCGACGGCCTGCCCGGAGGGTGCCGGCTGCTGGCCGGTGTCCGGCTGGTCGGCCTCCGACATCGCCACGATCGTCTGCAGGTCGGACATGCTCAGCCAGGTCAGCACGGCGACGCCGAGCGCGACCGTGGCGAACAGGGCCGCGACCCCGGCGAGCGCCAGTGCGATCGGGTCGCGCCCGGACGGCTCCGGCGGGGGCGGCCGTTCCTCGGTGGGCTCGGCGAGCAGGTCGAGCAGTGGCGTGCCGGGCAGGGGAGGGTGCGGCCGGACCAGCCCGGGGTTGTGGTGCCCGTGGATCGGGTTGGTGGGCATCGCTCCCCCGTGCAAATAGGTGCAAACTACGCTTAAGTAACGTTACCAAATCGGGTGGCTTCGGCGGAGTGCTGGCCCGCGTAGTGGACGCTCAGCCGGCTCAGGGCGCCGGAGGCGAGCAGCGCGA
Source organism: Cryptosporangium japonicum (assembly GCF_039524755.1). NCBI lineage: Bacteria > Bacillati > Actinomycetota > Actinomycetes > Cryptosporangiales > Cryptosporangiaceae > Cryptosporangium > Cryptosporangium japonicum. The sequence continues at coordinate 86,613 of NZ_BAAAGX010000023.1, read as the reverse complement.
GACCGGCGCTGACGATGGCCAGGCGCTTCAGCGTCTCCCGCCGGGGGGCGAGGCCGCCGAGGGCGGCGACGGTTGCGCCGACCGTGGTGAGCGCGGCCGCGGCGGTCAGCAGACGTCCGGCGGTGCCGCCCCGGAACGAGACGCCGGCCGAGCCCGGTGCCGCACGCAGCCGGGCCGTGGCGGCCAGCTCCATCGCCGCTCCGGCCACCGCCAGCCGCCGGGCCGGGGCGGGGTCGCCGCCCAGCGTCGCGATCAGCGCGATGCCCGCCGCGCCGCTGATGCCACTCCCGGCGAACAGGAACGGCAGCTCCCGGTAGGCCTCGTGCCAGGCGGGCACCTCGGTGTCGACGAGCGCGACCGCGGTGTACGTGCACACCGCCGGCCCCAGCACGCCGGCCGCGGCGCCGGTCACGGCGGCCGCGACCCGCCAGCCGGCCAGCTCCGCGCCGGCCGTCACGGTCGCCAGCCCCGCGAACGGCACCACCAGCCACGTCCCCAGGCTGAGCGGGAAACTCGGGTCGGGTGCGCGGAGTCCGGCCAGGAACCGTTGCGGTCGGCGGAGGTCGCGGGCCGCGGCGGCCACCGCGGCCAGCGCGCAGCCGGCCGCCGCGAACCGGGACGCCGTCGCCAGCCGCCGCTCACCGGTCAGCTCGGCCAGTGCGGCCAACCCGGCGGACGCTCCGGCGATACCGCCGAAGTACAGGTAGGCCGGGATGTCCGGCGCCTGGCGGACGGGCGTGACCCGGATCGACCGGTGGACGTAGGAACTGGGGACCGTCGACGGTTCGCCGGCCATTGACCGCCTCCAGAGCGTCGGAATCAACTCCAGCTAGCCAATCGGAAGCAATGGCCGAAATTGCAGTGGAAATGCCGCGATAAGCGGCATACCTGCACGTCACTGGTCTGATCGTCCGATCGGGCGAAGCGCGATAACCATCCGGCGCCAATGACTGACCAGTCACCGCAGACCCTTCCGCCCCACTCGTCACGGAGGGTCGCGACCACGGCAGAATGGCAGGGACGAGCGCCGGGGCGGGCGCGACCGTCGTTCCGTTGCGTAGAGGAGTTCGAATGTCGTACAGCCCGCGTCGTGTTTTCCACAGCCTCGGGAGCACCTGGACGTAAATCTGCTCGGGCTACCTGGGCTTGGTTACGCTTTCATCGCCGGCGAACCCCACGTAGCCAGGAGTAGTAGCCATCAGTGCGGACCCGGGCCCACCCGGCCCTCCCGAACCCAGGCCGCTCGCGACCGACTCGTCGCAGATCACAGCGGTCCTGCGTAACCGGCCCTTCCGCCGGTTGTGGCTCACGTTCGGCCTGTCCAGCTTCGGCGACTGGCTCGGTCTGCTCGCCACCAGCCTGTTCGCGGCCGGCCAGGTGAGCGGCCCGACGGCCAAGGGGCTCGCGTTCGGTGGCGTCGTCATCGCGCGCCTGTTACCCACGATCGTGCTCGGGCCGCTGGCCGGGGCGTTCGCCGACCGGTTCGACCGGCGGCTGACGATGGTCGTCTGCGACCTGGTGCGGTTCGTGCTCTTCGCGTCGATCCCGCTGGTGGCCGTGGTGGGTTCGGCGCCGGTCGCGGTCGGGTGGGCGCTGGTCGCGACGTTCGTGATCGAGGTCGTCGGGATGTTCTGGAACCCGGCCAAAGAGGCGTCGGTGCCGAACCTCGTGCCGCGCGAACAGCTGGAGGCGGCCAACCAGCTCAGCCTCGTCGTCACGTACGGTGTCACGCCGCTGCTCGCGGTGTTCATCGGCGCCGGGCTCAACCGGCTGCTGCTCTCGCTCGTCCGCGACGACCCGTCCCGGCTGCGCCTCGACCCCAACGACGCCGCGCTCTACCTGAACGCGTTCACGTTCCTGGTCGCGGCGGTGGTCGTGTTCACGATCCGCGAGATCAGCACCGGCGAGGGCCGGTTGCGCCGCTCCGGCCCGGCCGGCGTACCCGAGCCGAGCCTGCCGACCGCCCTGCTCGACGGCTGGAAGTACGCCGGGCGGACGCCGCTCGTGCGTGGTCTGGTGCTCGGCATCCTCGGTGCGTTCGCGGCCGGCGGGGTGGTCGTCGGGGTGGGGCAGTTCTTCGCCCGTGGTCTCGGCGGGGGCGACGCGACGTTCTACCTGCTGTTCGGCTCGCTGTTCGTCGGTCTGGCCGGCGGGATGGGGCTGGGCCCGTCGCTGGTGCGTGGCTTGTCCCGGCGGCGCTGGTTCTGCGCGAGCATCGGGCTGTCCGGCCTGGCGGTCGCGGTGCTGCCGTTCTCGCTGCACCTCTCGATGGCGATCCCGCTCACCGTGCTGGCCGGTGCCGGCGCCGGGATGGCGTACCTGGCCGGCACGACCCTGCTCGGTGCCGAGGTGCCGGACGCGATGCGCGGTCGGGTCTTCGCCTTCGTCCAGTCCACCGTGCGTGTCGTGCTGCTGCTGGCGATCGCGGTCTCGTCGCTGCTCGTCGGGGTCGGCGGCGGGCGGAAGATTCCGCTCGGCGCGTTCGAGCTGGATTTTTCGGCCGCGCGCGTGCTGCTGTTCGTGAGCGGCCTGTTGGCGATCATCGCGAGTGTGCTCTCATTCCGGGCAATGGACGACAAACCTGGTGTTCCACTGCTCCGTGATCTGTACTCGACGCTCCGCGGGCACTCGCTGCCCGTCGCCGGTGACCGGTCCGGTGACGGGCTGTTCATCGTGTTCGAGGGCGGCGAAGGGGCCGGGAAGTCCACGCAGTCCCGCGCCCTCGCCGACTGGCTGAGCGGGCGCGGGTTCGAGGTGGTGTCCACGCGTGAGCCCGGCGCGACGCCGCTCGGGCGCGAGATCCGCTCGCTGATCCTCGACCACCGGGAAGACGCGCCGTCGTCCCGCTCGGAGGCGCTGTTGTACGCGGCGGACCGGGCGCACCACGTCGCCACCGTGATCCGGCCGGCGCTGGCGCGCGGCGCGGTGGTGGTCTGCGACCGCTACGTGGACTCGTCGCTGGCCTATCAGGGCGCCGGACGGGACCTGGCCACCGAGGACATCGAGTGGCTCTCCCGGTGGGCGACGGCCGGGCTCGTTCCCGACCTGGTGATCCTGCTCGACGTCGATCCGTCGATCGGTCTGACGCGGGTCGGCAACCGGGGCGCGGCCGACCGGTTGGAGGCGGAGTCGATCGACTTCCACCAGCGGGTGCGCCGTGCCTTCCTCGACCGGGCCGCCGCCGATCAGCGGCGGTACCTGGTGCTCGACGCCGGTAGCTCGGCCGGGATGCTCGCCGACCGCATCAAAGTGCGCGTCGCGCCGCTGCTGAAGGTCCACCCCGACGTCAACGAGCCGCTGCCCCAGGCACCGGCGGCGGTCGCCGCCCCGGCCGCTTCGGCGGACGAGGCGGACGAGAACGGCGGCGTAGGGTCGGAAGCCGATTCCAGCTCTACGACGGAGGCGCGATGACCGTCGCTCTGGTGCCCGGCGTCTTCGCGGACGTCATCGGGCAGGACGAAGCCGTCACCGTGCTGGCCCGGGCCGCGGCCGCCGCCGGGCGCATCGTCGCCGGCGAACCCGTGCAACCCGGCGAGATGACCCACGCCTGGCTGTTCACCGGCCCACCCGGTTCCGGGCGCTCGGTCGCCGCCCGTGCGTTCGCCGCCGCGCTGCAGTGCCCCCGCGGCGGCTGCGGCGAGTGCAACGAGTGCCACACCACGCTCGCCGGCACGCACGCCGACGTACGCATCGTCGCCCCCGAAGGCGTCTGGATCAGCGTCAACGAGATGCGGTCGCTGGTGCTGCGCGCGGCCAGCTCCCCGTCGGGCGGCCGCTGGCAGATCGTCCTCATCGAAGACGCGGACCGGCTGCACGAGCGGGCCTCCAACGCGCTGCTGAAGGCGATCGAGGAACCCACCGACCGCACCGTTTTCCTGCTCTGCGCGCCCTCGGCGCACCCCGACGACGTGTCGGTCACGATCCGCTCGCGCAGCCGGGTCGTGCCGCTGCGCATGCCGTCGGCGGAGGCGGTCGCCGGCTTGCTGATGCGCCGCAACGACGTCGACGAGACGACCGCGCGGTGGGCCGCGTCCGTCGCCCAGGGGCACGTGGGCCGCGCGCTGCGGCTGGCACGCGACCCGGACGCGCAGGCCAGGCGCCGCGCCGTGCTGGCCATCCCGCGTTCGCTCACCGGCATCGCGGCCTGCTACAACGCGGCCGCGGCGCTGATCGCGGCGTCGAACGAGGAAGCCGCGGCGGCCACCGAGACGCAGAACGCCGACGAGAAGGCCGCACTCGAGCGCGCACTCGGCGCCGGAGGCACCGGCAAGGGCGCCGCCGCGGCCACCCGCGGCACCGTCGGCCAGATCAAAGACCTGGAGAAAAAGCAGAAGTCACGGACGACGCGGGTGCAGCGTGACGCGCTGGACCGCGCGCTCGTCGACCTGGCGGCGTTCTACCGCGACGTGCTCATGGTGCGCCTCGGTGCGTCGGTGCCGCTCGTGCACATCGACGTCGAGGAGATGGTACGAGCCGCGGCGGCCCGCTGGGAGCCGGAGTCGATCCTGCGGCGCATCGAGGCCGTGCTGAAGTGCCGCACGGCGCTCGACGAGAACGTGAAGCCGCTGATCGCGATCGAAGCGCTGATGGTGACGCTCTTCGAAGGCTGAGCGGTGCACGTTCCCGTCGGGCGTCGATTCAGGCCCGGCGACGCACGGCGCGGATGACGATCCAGCCGATGGTGAGCAGGGCGAGGCCGAGCGCGGCGATCAGCGGCAGGCTGGCGCCGGTGCGGGGAAGGGTTTCCGCGGCGGCGGGAACCGCTGAGGTGGGGGTGACCGGCTGCGGGGACGCGCTCTCGGCCGGCGGTGAGGCCACGTTCTCGCTGGGCGTCAGCGCGATCTCGTCGTTCGCGCACGGCTCGCAGGGGTCGGCCTTCTGGTGGTCGGCTCTCGGGTGGTCGGCTCTCGGGTGGTCGGCCTTCTGGTGGCCGAGGCCGCCGACCGGGACGTGCGCCGAGACGTCCAGGTCGCCGATCGTGGCGTCGAGGAGGCGGTCCTCCGCGCCCACGATCTGCAGGCGGACGGCGGCGGCCGTCGCGTCGACGCTGGTGTGGCCGACCCGCTCGCGGACCGTGCCGAGCCGGACGCGTACGAGGCGGTTGCAGCACCCCGGGCCGTCCAGCGGCACCTCGATGCTCTCGCCGGCCGCGTCCAGGCGGTAGCTACGGCCTTGCGACGCGGTCACCGCGACGATCGGCGGCACGTACCGGACGTCGGTGCGCTCGCTCCCCGCCGCCACGGCCATCAGCGACGGCGCGCGGAGGAACCGGATCGTCACCTCGGTGGAGGTGCCGCGGAAGAGCGTGACCGCGGAGAGCTCGGCCTTGGCCGTGGTGCGCAGGCCCAGCGTCGACTGCCCGGCGACCGCCACCAGCTGCGTCTGCGTGCGGGTCTGGCTGCCCCGCCAGACGTGCATCAACGCCTCGTCGTCCTCCGGGCGCAGCACCAGCTCACCGGGCCGGGCGAGCGCCGAACTCAGGGCGATCGGACCGTCCGGGTCGGCCCAGTTCGCGGTCGCGGTCAGGCGGCTGGCGCCCAGCGTCAGAAACGGCAGTTCGACGCCCGAGTTCGACCGGGTGGCCGTTCCCGACTCCTCGTCGTTGTCGCCGCCGCCGGCCCGGCGCGTGGCCGACGTCGGTGGCGCTCCCGGTGGGCCGGTGAGTTGGGTGGCCGAAGCGGTCGACTCCTCGGCGTCGACAGTGGCGTTCGCCGTGCCCAGCCGTAGTCCGTTGAGTGCGGTGGCGTGCGGCCCGGCGTCCGAATTGGTGAGACGCAGGACGTTCGCGGAGGCGTGGGCTGAAAACGACGTCTGTTCGACGCGGGCGACATTGGTGCTCATGGTGCTTTGTCCGCCGGTATTGATCGTGACTACCCAGACGGCCGTGAGAGCCAATCCTGCCGCTCTGCGGGACCACTGGCGCATAAGGAACCCTGTTCTCCGGAGGGGACAGTACGGGCGAATTAACGACCACTTTTGGCGAGTCGTGACGGTCGGTGCGTGGTAAGTGGCGTACTGTCTACTCTTTGCTGTCCGAATAGCCCCACCTGAGGGGTAGCGCCCGGTACTGTGCGCTCATGGGGATGCTGTGCGCGGTGACTTTCGCCCGGTACGGCCGTCTCTATTACGCGGACCCGGGGGCCTTTTCTCCCGCGGTGGGTGACCACGTCCTGGTGGCGACGGACGACGGCCCCGAGGTGGCCCAGTGCGTGTGGGCGCCGTCGTGGGTGTCGGAAGACACGTCCGGCTTCCCGGTGCTCGCCGGGATGGCCTCCGATACGGACCTTTCCCGCGACAAGCTTCTGCGCCGGAAGAAGGCGCAGGGAAAAGTCGCCGCGAAGCGGTTGATCCGCGAGCACGAGCTGCCGATGAAAGTCGTCGCGGTCGATCACGCCCTGGACGCCAACCGCACGACGATCTACTTCACGGCGCCGCACCGCGTCGATTTCCGATCACTGGTGCGTGACCTCGGGGCGACGCTGTCGGCGCGGGTGGAGTTACGTCAGCTGAACCCGCGTGACGCCGCGAAAGCACAGGGCGGTATCGGCCCGTGCGGGCGTGACCTGTGCTGCTCCACGTTCCTGACCGACTTCGAACCGGTCACGATCAAAATGGCGAAGGATCAGGACCTGCCGCTGAACCCGATGCGTATTTCCGGGGCGTGCGGGCGCCTGATGTGCTGCCTGAAGTACGAACATCCGCTCTACCAGGCGTTCTCGTCGTCGGCGCCGGCGGTTGGTTCGCAGGTCTCCACGCCGTCGGGTGACGGCCGGGTCGTCGGCCGTTCGGTACCCACTGATTCGTTGACGGTCCGTCTGGACGCGGACGGTTCCCGGTGTTCGTGCAGCCGTGCCGACGTGTGCGCGCCGCGGCAGGCGTACGAGGGATAATTGTCCGTATGGAGCAGGTCGATACCCGTGTTGCCTATCAGAACCCTTGGTTGAGCGTCCGGGAAGACACCGTGCGCTGGCCGGACGGCTCCACCGGCATCTACGGGGTCATCGACAAGCGGAACTTCGCACTCGTGGTGCCGTGGGACGGCGAGGGGTTCCACCTGGTGGAGCAGTTCCGGTATCCGGTGCAGGAGCGCTGCTGGGAGTTCCCCCAGGGCGGTTGGCCGCCGGGCTCCCCGGGAGGCTCGGGGTTGGCGCTCGCGCAGGCGGAGCTGGCCGAGGAGACGGGTTTCACGGCTAGTACGTGGACGCGGTTGGGCTTCCTGCAGGCGGCACCGGGCGTGATGAGCCAGTACTTCGACGTGTACCTGGCATCCGACCTGGTGGCCGGCGCCCCGTCCCGGGAGGCGTCGGAACAGGACATGCGCCAGAAGTGGGTATCGAGGTCGTCGCTGGAGCAGATGATCCGCTCCGGCGAACTGCGCGACGCCCACTCCATCGCCGCGTACGGCCTGTTCTCACTCGCGATGGCGGGATCGCGAGACGAGCACGATCGCGACGATCAGAACGGCGATGATTCCTAACGCGGCGATGATGCCCTCGACCGGCATGAACTGATCCTCCTAGGAGATCCGGTGCGTGCCACCGCACCGGGTCGCGAACGGCGTGCCGTCGGCGTCGAGCGCGTAGACCTCGTAGCGGTCGCCGATCCGGAAGTCGACGCCACACGCGTCCGCGCTGTTGTTGGTCCGGACGCTGAGCGTCGGCCCGGCCTCGCCTTTGAGGACGCGCTCGACCGTGAAGCGGTAGGTGACCGGGTCGGGGGAGCCTTCGTCGGGGTGGCCGACACGCTGTGTGGCCGTGCCGACGAAGACGGTGCTGGCCTCGCTCCGCGCCTCGGCCGGTGTGAGCGGCACGCAGTCGCAGGCCTGAGCCGGCGTTGATGTCATCAGCGCGATAGCCGTCGCTACCGCACTAGTCCACGACCCCCGTCGCAACCCCGTGTCCCTTTCGTGCTCTTACCGGCGCCGGTTCTGGCGGCGCCGTACCTGCTTGACGCCGGGTTTAGGGGCGTCGGTAGCGGCCTGCTGCGTAGGCCGGTAGGACTACCGCTTGGGCCACCAGCGTCTGATCTCCGGCGAACGTGATCGCCGGTGACCCGTACAGCTCATAGCCCTCGTCCAGTGCCTCGCTCACTCGTGTCGCCAGCTCGTCCCCGTTAGGGGCAGTCAACAGAATGTAGCGGAGACGTTCCGTAGTGTGGTCCATCCGGCAGCTCCCGGCCGTGAGGGGGATGTGTCCACCGTACGGGGTGCACGTTGAGGCACCTACCGATTCGGCCGTTGGGGGAGGACCCGCTACACTGGGGTCGCACGTTGCCGCCTTAGCTCAGTCGGCCAGAGCGACGCACTCGTAATGCGTAGGTCCCGGGTTCGATTCCCGGAGGCGGCTCCCCTGGCTAGTGCAAGCGCCCGCAGTCTTCGACTGTCGGGCGCTCTCATCTGCGGGCATCGCTGAAGCGAGACCGGCAGACCGCCCGCAGAGGCCTAGCGTCGGCTCACCGGCGGAGCCGCTCGGCGGTCCCGGAAGGCCGGCTTACTCTGGGACAGGCGCGTTCGGCGCAAACGTGCTCAATTCGGGCCGTCGAGTCGTCTGCGCGGAGGAGGAGTACGAATTCACATCCTTCAACCATTCCGTTCTCTTTCACCAGCACTCTCAGGCTGGAGATCTGGGCCGCGCTCGTCGCGCGCTTGAGGACGATCGGTGTGGGATGACCGGTGATGACGAAGGTCCTGACCATGGGGGCCTGTCGCATGCCGAGCTGCCATGTGACCCAGCTGCTGACTACAACGCCGCTACCCCGAAGGATGTCCTTATCCACCGTGAGTCGGACGCCAAACACGTTTCCAGCAGGATCGGCGGCCATCCTCGCCGGCCGTGTCGGGCTGCTTTCCTCGATCGGGGTAGCACCTCGCGCGACCAACTCAATCAGACCGTCTGCCGTCGTGCCCACTCTGTCGTCCAGCAGGCATTGGTGCAGGCGCCACGGGGTCACCGGATAGCGCTCGCCGACCCGCGAGAAAAGAGCATCCTTGTGTAGCGGCCCATGTTCGGTCAGCACAGCGACGAGGGCCTCCATGGCGTTCGGGTACGGAGTGACGTGCAGATGAGGCCATTCGGTCAGCGCCCACTTACCCTCCAGACGGAGCTGCACGAACCTCTCGTCCCGCCTGAGAGCCTCGGCGACGGCGGACTTCCGCCCAATCCCAGTCGGTGCCAGCAACTCCTCCGCTCGGCAGGGTTCGCCATTCGCCAGGAGGAAAAGGTAGGCCGCGTCCCTTCCGCGGGCGCGACGGCGCAGCCAAGTTCCCCCAACGCCGGGCACCAGCGGGCTGTCCGGATGTCCGAGCAGATCCAGCAAGGGGACGTTGTCCGGTACTCCGGCAGCCGCGAAGGTCGCCGCTATGTCCTCCCCACGCAGTGGCGCCTCCTCCACCCCTCGCCGAATTAGCACTTCCAGGGCGCCTGAGCTGCGGGTCCACCAGCCATTTAGACGACCAGCCCACGTCAATGGATGTTCAGCGCCCACAGCTTCGACAAGCGGCCCCACAGCCACCTGGTCACGTACACCCAACACCGACGCCACCTCCGATTGGGGCACGGCCGAGCGCCCCGTGAGGGCGGTTAGCCGATCACGCCAGCCACCCACGAACTCGTCGGCGACGGCGCAGAGATACTCCTGCGCCTTCAGAAGCAACTGGCGGACCCGTTCGCGGCTCAGCTCATGCTTCTGACCAATACTTTCGAGGGTCTTCCCGTCGGCACGATCCTCGATCATGCGACGTGACCGGATGGGAAGCGCAGCGAAAGCGACTTGAAGCCAGTCATCGTCCCTAGTCATGGCGAGCTACCGTTCAGCCATCGGTGACGTGCGCACTGATCAAACCAAGCCGCTTCGCGATTCGCTCGTTGGTCGCCTTCTGGTCTGGGGTGATCTTCCGAACAAACGAGTCCACCGTGCAAATTACCCACGGAAGGGTGTCGCCTCCAGCCTGAGCCGCGATGGCTGCCCAAGCAAGATGCTTGAAGTCGCGCATGGGAGCCCAGGCGAAGCGCTGCTCCATCTCCTCGTCGTGCTCGTGGCGAATCGTCACGCAGAGCGGCTTGATGCCGAGCGTCTCAAGGTCGACGTTCCAGCCGCGACCGAGGGCCTTGTCGACGAGAGCGCTGACCGGAGTGGCCGGCTTGACCACGAGCGGAGCCCATTTGCCCACCCCGTAGGTGGCCCGGATGTACTCCTTCATGGGCCTGTCCTTGAGCCACGGCCGGACGTTCTCCGGCTTCCGGACGAACGGGAGGAGTCGTCCCCCGACCTCGGGGTCGGAGGTCCACGCCTGATAGTGACGCGTGCGTTCAGTGTCCGTGAGATAGGTCCAGTTGAGGTCGGCGGCTCGCCTGTAGAGGAGACGCACGACTTCTTCTTCCAGGTCCGAGGGGATCGCATAGTTGGTCATTCGACTCCAGTCGTCAGAGGGAACTGAAGACGAACCTCGTCCGCCTTCGTCTCAAGGTCCGCCGCGTCCTGGATCCAGTGGTCCATCAGCGACCCGACGGTCTCGTCGCTGAACTGGATACGGGAGGCGTGGGGCATTCGTACGCGCAGGTGCTCGCTCTCCTGAGCCTCCAGCGATCGCCGGAGGTCCAAGGTCGCCGCTACCCTCCGAATGTCGGTCACGAAGTCGAGGACCCTCAGGGCCTCCTTGCCAGGGCTGAGTCGGAGTCCGCGCCCGAGTTGCTGGACGAAGATCCGCCGACTGTGTGTGACCCGTAGGAAGGCGATGAGGTTCACGTCCGGAACGTCGACACCCTCGTTGAAGACGTCGACACACGTGATCACCGGCACCCGCCCGAGTCGGAACTCGTTCAGCAGGACCTGGCGTCGCTGCCGCGGGAGTGCGCTGTGCAGAAAGGACGCGTTAGCCCACGCCGCGTCGGACGAGGCGAACAACCGGGCCATATGCTCGGCGTGCTCGATGGTCTGACAGAAGACGATGGCCCTCGGCTCCGTCGTCGTCCGCCACGCCTCACGGAAGTGCTCGATGATCTCCTCGTCGCGTTGCGGCAGGAACAGCGACTTGTTGAGGTCTTTGATCGACCGACCGTGCACACTGGCTTCCCGGACGGCGTTCCAGTCGACGTTGTCGACGTAGAGTCGGTAGTCGACGGCGGAGAGGAAGCCAGCGGCCATGCCCTCTGCGATGCCCATCTTGAAGCTTGGGTATCCGAACCGGGACGTGATGTCGAATTTATCGCCGCGCCAGGGTGTCGCCGTCACCCCAAACTGTTCAGCATCCCCACACAAGTCGAGCAATTCCGCAAACCTGCCGGTCTCAGCCACGTGGTGCGTCTCGTCGATCATGATGAGGTCGGGTCGGTAGCCCACGCGCACTGCGCCGAGAACGGATTCGACCGTTCCCACCACCACTCCGTCGAGGCCGCCGGGGTGGCTTTCTCCCGTGAGCAACCGTGTGGGAACCGACTTGGGTATGTGCCGCCACATCGCCTTCTCCAGCTGGGCGACGAGTTCCTTCATGTGCGCGACGACGAGAACCCTGGCGTTCGGATTGGTCTTGAGGTGACGGCTGATGATCTCCCCGCCCACCACGGTCTTGCCGAGACCTGTCGCGAGAACGAGCAGCGCGGTGCCGTCGGCGTCAAGGTCCCGGCTCACCGCGTCCACCGCCTCGGCCTGGTAGGGGCGCAGAGCGTACTTCGCGGGAACGGTCTCGGGCATGCGCTCCCCAATCGACCTCAGGGTCGCGCCGTGCCAGACGGTGATCGGCACGCCGACTCCGTTGAGCGCCACGCGACGGGCCTCCGCCGTCGCGTTGATGTCGGTGTTGGTGACGAGGATGGCCTTGTCCGCGCGGTAGCGCGTACGCGCGCGCTCAAGGTCGTCGACACCGCTCCTGTCGACTTTTCCTCCGGCCTTCCACTTGCTTTGGAAGACCCACTGCTCCCGACCGCGTACCGCCAAGAGATCCGCGCCTTGGTCGCCGGCGCCGTCGATCACACGTACGTCGTTGAAGCCGAGGTACCAGAGGGCCCGTTCGACGGCATGCGTGAGACCCGCCGGCCCTCCCTTCAGCAACTCGTTCGCCGAGAGGAAGGCAGCGCTCACTTCTCCTCCGCGAGGTCGTCGGCCAGAAGGCGAATACTCAGCCTTGTCCGCAGCAGCTGGTCCGGAAGACTGGCCCCGGCATAGGTCGCCTGCGTCGCGATATCGGAGAGGTAGCCGACCGTGCGCGCGAGACTGAGCCGGCGGGCGGACGCGGAGGCAACACCCTCGTAGACGCCCTGGAAGACACGGTTGTCCATGAACAGCGAGGGCAGCGACTCGACGAGACGAACCAGGAAAAGGGCGGGTACGTACAGCAGGAACTCACCGCTTGCTCCGAGATCGGTCGTGCGGGCGACCTTGCCGTTGGCGATCATAGTGTGCTCGGTGTAAGTCAGTTCATCGGGCGAGAGAAATTGAAACGCCTTCTCGGGTTCCCCGGCGTGGTCCAGTTCGGACGCCATGCGACGACGAACCTCGGCCAGCAGTTCCTTGGCCTCGGCGCTGATCATCTCGGCGTCCAGAGCGCTGGCGGGCAACGATTCCGTCCGGATCGCCGCGATGAGCTCCGAGTGGCTCCACTCCGAACTCGTCTGCACCTTGAGCAGCACTGCGATCTCCGCGAGCAGCAGATCAGCCGGGTCCGCTCCGAACCTCAGAAAGACCGGATGATCGAGGTCGAGGAAGGCTACGAGGGTGTTGCCGCTGCGCTGGTCCAACAGGACGGGAGTGCGGTGGAGATTATCGTCGGTCAGGCTTCCCGCCGTTAGTCGACGTGCCTCGACATCGAGGAAGCCGACGCGCGGGTGACCGAACGCGCGACTCAAGCCCGGGTAAGTGGTCGAGTTCGTCGTGTAGCGCGCGACGCGCTCCTGCCGTGTCTCCTTACGCCTCTCTGGAAGCCGCGCATGGGTTTCGGGTTCCGTCTTTTCCGCACCACCAGTCGCATGGGGACTCGGACTACCGGTTTCCTCCGCACCGTCGAACCCGAGAGCCTCCATCACGGCTGCCTCGTCGGGCTTTCCGGGGGTGGCAGCGGCCGCCTTCGCGTTCTTCCCCCTGCTCTTGGCCGCCTCGTGGTCCTCGACCGCCTGCCACCAACGCTCATCGGTCTGGTAGTCGGGGTTGCCCCGGTGGAACTCTTGTCCCCACCGCCGGGTGTCATCGTGGATGGGCTTGCGGCCGTCTCCCGGGATCAGGTACCGCAGTCCGGCGTCGTTACGACGGTATCCCTTGAAAAGAAGCGCGAGCGGGCTGGTGTTTTCCTCGTATTCGAGGTTTGCCGCGCGCTGGGGCAGCAGCGGCGCGACCCCTCTCACGATCTCGACGGCCGAGCGCCAGCTGCGGTCGCCGTATTCGAAGGCGTCCTTCTGATACGTGACCGGGACGTGGTCGAGGTGAATCTCCCCGATGATGCGGCCGCCCTGGTGCGCGAGGTCCACCGGATACTCCGGCTCCTCATTGCCCACCGCTCCGTCAGGGTTGCGCCAGGTGAACAGCTGCTTGTCCCAGCGGAGGATTTTGCGGCCGTTGCGCAGGAAGTCGATCCCATAATCTTGTTTGTGTATGTAGCGCTGGATGCCGAGCCATCCGTGCACCCGGCGCTCACGAACGGTGAGGCGATCGCTCCCGCAGTCCTCGCAGGCGTGGCGGTCAGGGAGCTGCCACTGTCCGCAGTCACCACAGGCGAGACCGTTCTCCAGCCTCTGGTCGATCTCGACGTAGGCGGGGATACGCTCCTTGTTGTTGTAGAGGACTGAGCGGTCGTCTCCCCAACGGCAGTGCTGGACAGGCTTTACCTGGAAGCCGCCGACCCACAGCTCGAACGGACGGTTCAGGAAGATCCAGGAGTAGACCTGTCCAAGGATGTTACGTAGGGCTGAGCCGTTCTTCTGCAGCCATCGAGCGCGCGTGGGATGCAGACGGCTGATGACGATACGCGTGCCGTGCTCGTTGGGATCAGCCTTCGGCGCCGTGATGTCTTCGGCCTCGAAGTCGTCTCCGATACGGTCCAGGTCGATCTCCACCCCGATCCACTCGGTGTCGCCCTGGCGCGTGGTAAGGACGCGCGTGCGCTTGCCGAGCCGCGCCGTCGAGACGTTGAACCCCATGCCGAAGAGCCCGAGTTTGTCGTGCATGTCGTTGCCCGACCAGCCAGCCCGCACGGCCCGCTCCAGCCGGTCGTACGTCATGCCGCGACCGGTGTCGGCGATCACGAGCTGGCCCTGCGCGGAGTCGGGGAGCTCGACGCTGACGCGGTACCCACCCGCCCAGGGGATCCCGGATCGATGAATCTCCGTGAAATCGTCAAAGGCGTTGTCGATCAGCTCGGCGATGCACTGCCACTCGTCGAACTCGATCTCGCCGAGCATGCGCAGGACACGCGCGGAAGGAGTGATCTTCATAGGTGGCCGGTCCTCTGTCCTCATCTCGCGTGGGTACACCGAAGGAAGCCCTACCGCGGGCAGCGCTCGGCGTGCGGCTCGGGTAGAGCCGTGCGCGTGATGAAGAGACTAGAGGGCACCACTGACAATCGCGGTGAGCTTCCTTCCGCTCAATGCACCTAGGTCCACGACACGTTGCGTTATCCGGCGGCCAACCGTCGCGATCGCGAGGTCCTTCGACGACCTCTTTCATTGCTGGAAGACGCCGCAGTTCTCGGGAGACTCCTCCCGCGATCCCTGAAGGGCCGAAGTATCTGAAGAGCGCGATGGGCGCGTCGACCTGCTCTTGGGGCTGTTGTTGGCCGAGGTCGGCGTCAACGTGGGAGATGACCTGATCGCGCTCAGCGACGGGCGTATCGTCCCGCGCCGAGCCTCCGCCGCCATCGACGTTCTTCTGAATTACGGCACGTTGTAATCATCCTGTGCCGCAAAGTCGCGAACAGCCGCAGCGACCCGGCCCGCCGCATGTACGGGATCCTCATGCTCCCAAATTCTGATGGCATGCCATCCCGCCTCCGCCAAGAACTGGTCGGTCTGGGCATCCCTGGCCCGGTTTCCATCGATCTTGGTGCGCCAGAAATCGCTGTTCGTGCGTGCTGGGCGGCAGTGATCGGGACACCCGTGCCAGAAGCACCCGTCCACGAAGACGGCCACACGGGCGCGGGTGAAGACAAGATCGGCGGTTCGCCGCACCCTAGGAAGCGGCCGCGTCGAGACTCGGTAGCGCAAGCCCTCGCGGTGCAGCAGTGAGCGGATACGGAGTTCCGGTGTTGTGTCGCGGCCTCGGTTCCCGCGCATCGTCGACCGTGTGGCAGGGGACGACGCCCACGACCCTTCCGGAACAGCGCGCTCTCCAACCATTCCCCGGCCCTTGGCGATCCGCCAAGCCTGTTCGAGATTCGCCGCACGCGTAAGGTGCTCCACCTCCCCGACATACCGGGCGGGTGAACGCCCGCCCTCCGACCAGCGGAGATAGGCCCTGATTCGACGAGTTTTCGGCAACAGCTTCAGTGTGATCGAGGCCAGCGCGTAGTCACCGTCCTCACGCTTGACATAGCGGCCCTCCCGACCACCCGCCGCACGATCCTGTTCGGCGGTGATCGCCTTCCTCGTCCGTCCCTGCCGTCCCCGCCAGGCCATCTCGGGCGGCAACTTGTCCCGCCAGCCCATTTGCCGGGGTTCGGCGGCGTCGTTCACGAGCGTCGTTCCGCGTCGTCGAGTGCTTTCGCTACGGCGCTGGTGAACACCTCGCCCAGCTTCACGGGAACCGCGTTGCCCAGCTGCCTCATACGTTCGCCACGAGGGCCGGCCATGCTCCAGTTATCACCGAATGTCATGACCCGCGCAGTCTCACGCACGGTCATGTACCGGTGCTCGGGGCGCAACTGACCGGTCTTCTCGTCATGGACCAAGTTGTCGAGCTGCATGACCGACTCGCCACCGGGCACACCGTGCACTCCGGCCTTGACGGTCTTGGCCGGCCGGTCTAGTTCGTTAGGCGTGTGCCCATCGTAGATCCTGGCTCCGGGCCACCCGATGTGGTCGGGGAATCCGCCCTGCTCCGTCGTCTTGTCCAACTTGCTGGTGTTGATCTCGGGGAGTCCCATTATCGCGTCTCGAAGGGTGAGCCACGGTTGGAGCGTCTCATCCCCGCTCTCGAACGACAGTTGCTCATCGGCGTAGCGTGAAGTCACCAGATCGATGACGCGTTTCGGAATCTTGGCGCCCGCCTGCTTGTGGCGGTTCCAGTAGGAGCCTTCGAGGATCGTCCGCGCGAGAGCCGCATGGGAGTGGGTGCGGGCGACAGCGCGCTTGACTAGATCCGGGTCCACGGCCAGGTCGGCGCGGAACGCCAGAAGGATCACGCGGTTGCGGATCTGGGGCACCCCATAGTCGGCAGCGTTCACGGCGTGTTGCGTGACCTTGTAGGTCTCCGCCGGATCGGTGTCCCTAGCGTCGAGTCTTTCCTGCAACGCGTGGTCGTGCCTCTGCCATGTGGCGCCATCTTGGCGCTTCACGAACGGCAGGGACAGCTCGCGCTTGATGTACTCGAAGTAGGGCTTGAAGGACGGGCGAAGTAGCCCGCGGACGTTCTCACATATGACGGCCTTGGGGCGGATCTCGCGAACCGCCCGGAACATCTCCGGGAACATGTTCCGCTCATCCTCGTCGCCCTTCGCGACTCCGCCAAGGCTGAACGGCTGACATGGTGGCCCGCCGGCCAGAAGGTCAACATCTCGATCTCTGAGAAAGCGCATGTCCAACTCTCGGACGTCGCCGGTGACCAAGGGAGGGTGCTGGGGCCGTTCAATGGCGCCCGCAGCGTCGAAGCCCTCCGCGCGCTGCTGATCGATCTGGTCCAGCCACTTGGCCAATACCTCGGAATCGATGTCCGCTGGGAACGCCTCGAAGCGATTGCCCTCAAGCGTCTCGCACGCCCTCTTCGCGAACTCGTTCAGCAGTAGGTGCCGGAAGCCGGTGTTCGTGCTGGCTTGGACCAGCCCGCCCCCGCCCGCGAAGAGCTCCACCGAAGTCCGTTGCATTTCCACTCCTAGCAGTTCAGTGCGACCAAAACCATACCGCGGAGTAGTGCGCTTCGCGGCCCACGCGCCGCAGAACTTGTGTGATCTCGGACGCGGTGAACCACGATGAGGGGCGACGAACATGGCGGCGCCAACAGAGAGCCCAGGGAGTCGACGTTCCTCCGAAGCTTTACCCGCAGCATCACGGAGGCGCTCGGCGATCAGCTCGCGGCGGATCTCGCCAAGCTGACCCGGGCTCCCCTTGAGCGACGTGAGCATCAACCAGCTACTGCGGGAGGCCTCGAGGTCCCGGCAGGCAAGGCACACGTTCCTCGACGGCAGTCTCTAACGCATCGACCGTGTCACCATGGCCGGCGGCAATGACCGGCCCCACTCTTCAGGCAAGCACTAGGACCACGGTCGGAACATGCAGGCATGGGTGATCCAGCCAGCAGATCAATCTGGACCTCTCTACCGCTGCCCCGGAGCCTCGGCACGACACGCCCGCGAACACGGAATCCTCGACGCCGTCGGCGTCCGGGCGCTGGCCGACACCGGATACCAAGGCGCCGGCCCATCGGTCACCGTCCCGCAGCGCCGCCGCCGCAAGGCTCCGAACCGGCAAGTACCGGCGCTCTGTCGGAGGCGCAGTAGATCGTCAGCACCGCCCACGCACGGCTGCGCGGACCCGAAGAGCGCATCGACGCAGAGCTCAAGAACCGGAAGGTCCTCCGTAAGATCCGCTCAGGCCCCGACCAGGCCGGACCACCGATCAACGCTGTCAGACTCTCATCCTGGCGAACTGAATTTGCTCACTCCCCGTGATGGAATCAGCCGACGGCGATCGGGTCCAAGCAGGACGGGGCAGTTGCGGGGTCAGTGGCGGTACGCTGACGTGCGTACAGGTGCGCCGCCATCCGAAAAGCACCCTGACCTGCAGCGACGTACGTCAGCCGACCTCGGACCGACCGGCTCGTAATGCGTAGGTCAAGGGTGCGATTCCCTTAGGCGGTTCCATCCGTGAGTAGTGCCAACGCCCCGTAGCCGCTGGCTGCGGGGCGTCGACGTGTAGGTCAACCATGGAGGCTGGTCTTCAATGCGTCTCGAAGAGATCGCACCAGCTGGTAGAGCTCCTGCTCCGATCGCCCGTCGAAATTAATGAATGCGTCGAGACGTCGCAGCCACTTGATGCTGTCCCGGAAAATATGTCTGTCCAATACGCCTGCGGTGCTTCCCGCGTCATCTCGGTGTGCTCGGACGATCGCACGTACAGTGGAGGTGAGGCGCGATGTCCTCACGTCTACAGATGATCTGGTCCATATCGTTCTCACCGAGAACGCCGACCAGTACGGGTACGCGCGCCGGCGTCGAACAGCAGATGCGCGCGTAGCCACAGCCGTGAAAGCGTGTGTCGAGTGACATCGGCGCGGCGGAAGCGCTCGTCGAAGTATCCCTTGGTAGGTGACGGAGGGTATCGCGCAGATGTCGGGACCAACACGAGCCCGAAGTACGACCAGATCGGTCGCTGCGAGGCTTCTGCCGAGGAGAGATCGAACGCGGAACGAAGTGCGGCGGATCGTCAGTGGACGGTGGATCGGCTAGGTCGACGACAGTTCGGCGTAGCGGGTCAGCAGCGCTTTCTGGCGATTCTGGAGGGTCGGGAGATCCGCGCCGAAGGCCTCATCGACAATGCCGTCCAGCGAGGCGTGGGCGGCCAGGAGCGCCGCTGACGTCCTGTCCGGGGCGTACTGGACGGCGAGCGAGGTGCTCGGATCGCGTGCCGAGAGCACCGCTCGACCTGCGGCTGTGATTCGGCGCCGTACTTCGGGGCTCACCGGGGGGAGCGGGAGGGTGTTCCAGACCACCGTGTTGGTGAAGCTCGGGTCGGATTTCATTCGGCCGCCGACCGTTTTTTGCCAGGTCAAGAACGCGGCTGAGGAGATGATTCCGAAGAGGAAGCCGTCTGGGTCCGGGGCCGTGAACAGCTTGATCGACGCTATGACGTCGGGTGGGAGGTAGCCCGCGGTGGCGTACGAGCGGTTGTCGGTGAATGTCTGCGGGATGCCCAGGTACGGCACCGAGGGCTGGCGACGCTCGTGGAACAGATGCGGGGTTGCGGCGGCGGATCGGGTGGCGGATTTGGGGCTGGCTCGGCGGAGTTCGCGCACCGCGTCGAGCCGTGCGGCCAGCAGCGGTGAACGGTACAAGTAGTCCAGCGAGGCGCCCTCGAACCAGAGGCACCACCGTTCCAGGGCGTTGATCAGTTCCTCGCCGCCGTAATAGGGGCGCAGGAACGACGACGCGATCGGGTCGGTGGCTACGTCGGCGTAGTCGGACGGGGAGACGGTCAGGTGACCCCAATCGACCGCTTTGGAGCCAGCCCTTACTGCGGGAAGGTCCGGCGCTAGCGGGGTGCGGCGGGGCGTCACGAGGACGTCGGGTCCGTCGACCAGGTACGCGTTGATCCGCGTCGGGACGGGCGAACGGGTGAATCCGACGATGACGCAATGCACTGCGGCGGCGGGCCAGGTGAACGGGCGTTGGGCGAACTTGATCCGCCAGCCGGCGTCGAAGACCGCGCCGAACAGCGTCGGTACGCCCTGGCCCTGGACGATTGAATTCGTCGCCACGAACGCCCAGTCGCCTTCGCAAAAGGCGGCCGCTTTGGCGAACCATCCGCTCACGTAGTCGAGCAGCCCGGAATAGCGCCGACCCCAGACCCCGCGGAGGTCGGCGGTCTGCTGAGCGCTTCGCTCCTTCGGGCCCACGAACGGCGGATTTCCGGCCACGACCAGCGAAGACGACGGGGCGCACACCGACGCCCAGTCGAGGGTCAGCGCGTTGCCGACGACGATCGTTGCCGGTGGCCCGGGCGGCACCTCGACGCCGAAACGTTCGAAGAATTCACGATTGCAGTCGTGTTCGACGAGACGCAAAGCTTCGGACGCGACGTGCGCGGCTCCGGCGTCGACTTCGATGCCGTAGAAGTTTTCGAGGCGCACCCGTGGCTGCGCGGGTTCGCCGCCCGACCGGGACAGGATCTCCAGTTCGAGCCGGCGCAACTCGCGGTACGCGACGACGAGGAAGTTGCCCGAGCCGCAGGCCGGATCCAGGAAACGCACCGCCGCGATCCGATCCACATCACCCGCCGCTCGCAGCGAATCGAGAAACAGTGGCCCCAGCGTGCGGAGCACCACGGGCTCTGGCGTGTAGTGCTCGCCGTACGCGCGGCGCACCGACGGATCCCGCGAGGCCTGGTAAGCCTCGCCCAGCGTCAGCGGATCCACGCTGACCAGGTTAAGCAGCAAGCGGTAATAGCACGGTGACGAC
Organism: Cryptosporangium japonicum; assembly: GCF_039524755.1. Taxonomy (NCBI): domain Bacteria; kingdom Bacillati; phylum Actinomycetota; class Actinomycetes; order Cryptosporangiales; family Cryptosporangiaceae; genus Cryptosporangium; species Cryptosporangium japonicum. The sequence continues at coordinate 66,305 of NZ_BAAAGX010000023.1, read as the reverse complement.
GAGCCCACCCGATTGCCCCGGAGACGCCGAGATGCGGCCTCCGTGCGCTCGAACCACCGCGTGAACGATCGACAACCCGAGCCCGGCGCCGGAGCCCATCCGATTCGCCAACCGTCGAAACGGCTGGAACAGGCTGGGTACCTCGTACCGTGGCACGACCGGCCCGGTGTTGCGTACCTCCAAGAACGCCGCCCCTGACACCACACCGGTGAACACCTCTACCGTTCCGCCGTCCGGGAGGTTGTAGCGCAGTCCGTTCTCCACCAGGTTCTGCACCAGGCGTTCCAGCAGCACCGGGTTGCCGGTGGTCGGGGCTTCGGCCAGCTTCGGCCGGACCGTCACCGGCCCCGGCGACAACGATTCGAGAATGTGGTCGGCCAGATCCGCCAGATCGACGTGGAACCGCTCGCCGATGTCGCGCTCGGACCGCACCAACAGCAGCAGTCCGTCGACCAGACGTTCGTGCCGCTCGTTGACGGCCAGCAACGTTTCGGCGAGCGTCCGCACCTCCGGGGTCGGCTCGTGCCGGTACAGCGCGACTTCCAGCAACGCGCGATTGACGGTCAACGGTGTCCGCAACTCGTGGGACGCGTTCGCGATGAATCTGCGCTCGCCGTCGAAAGCGTGATCGAGGCGTTCCAACATGGCGTCGAACGTGTCGGCGAGCTCCTTGACCTCGTCCTGCGGGCCGTCCATCTCGATCCGTTCGTGCAAGCTGCTCGGGGCGTCCGCAATCCGCCGCGCGGTTTCGGTGACGCGGTGCAGCGGCTGCAGCATGCGCCCGGCGATCAGCCAGCCGAACGCGGTCGCGGCCAGACCGACGATGACCAGCGCAATCGCACCCTGAGTGAGCAGCGCGGACAATGCATCGTCGGCGGTTTCCTTGACCAGCTCGACCTTCGGCGCCTCACCGGCAGGGCTGCTGGCGCGCACCGCCGCCCCGCTGGTCGGCAAACGTTGCGCGACCAGCGCGTACGTGACGCCCAGCAGCAGAGTGCCCGAAAGCAGGAACAGCCCGCCGTAAACCAGCGAGAGCCGCAGCCGAATCGTCAGCCGGTTCATGGGATGCGGTACCCGACACCAGCTTCGGTGAGCACTACCGGCGGCTCGCCAAGTTTGCGTCGAAGCTTCAGAATTGTGAGCCGCACCGCGTTCGTGAACGGGTCCGCGTTCTCGTCCCAGGCCTTCTCCAGCAACTGTTCGGCCGAGACCGGCGTGCCGTCGGCTCGCAACAGCTCGGTCAGCACCGCGAACTCCTTCCGGGACAGCGGCACGTACCGGCCGTCCCGGAACACCTCGCGGCGGTGCGGATCGAGCCGGATGCCCGCTCGCTGCAACACCGCCGGTGCCGCTGGCCGCGCGCGTCGCCCCAGCGCCGTGACCCGCGCGGCGAGTTCCCGGAACGCGAACGGCTTCGGCAGGTAGTCGTCCGCGCCGAGGGCGAGACCGGTGACCCGGTCATCGATCTCCGCTGCCGCGGTCAACATCAATATTCGGACGTCAGGGCGCTGCGCGGCGACCGCGCGGCAGACGTCGTCGCCATGGATTTTCGGCAGGTCACGATCGAGCACGACGACGTCGTAATCGTTGATGTCGACGCGCTCGAGTGCGGTGGCACCGTCGAGCGCGATGTCGACGGCGTGCGCCTCGCCGCGTAACCACTCGGCGACGGCGTCGGCCAGTAGCGATTCATCCTCGGCCACCAGGATCCGCATCTCTCCATAGTGACCTGCCAGCGCATTTCCTCGACGTTTCCGAATGTGGAAACGATCGGGAAGCACGCCGATGGCTCCAATTCGAGGCGCGGACGCCGCACGACGTCCGCTCGTCGAATCGAAAAGGAGTGAGTGATGCGCCTGAAGCTAGGTGTGGTGGTGGGCGTGATGACCGTCTTGGCGCTGGCCGGTGGCGGGAGCGCGGCGATGGCGTCCGAGGGCGGGGGTCCGACGCACGACAGCTCGTCCGAGCCTGGCGACCGCGTTGCTTCGATCGGTATCGCGAGCGTGAAGCCGATCTCTTCCGCGGAGATCAAGAAGTTCACCACGTGCATGCGTGCCAACGGACTTCCGGACTTCGAGGCGCCGACGGTGACACCGCCGAGCGGTGACGAACCGGGCCGAGTTGAGTCGGTGTTGCCGAAAGACGTCGACCCGGAGGTTGCCCGTAAGGCGACCGAGAAGTGTGCTCCGGCGAAGCCCCGGCCGTCGGCCGCTCAGGTGAAGAAGCTCAAGCGGTACGCGAAGTGCATGCGTGAAAACGGTGTCGAAAACTTCCCGACGCCCAGCGCGGACGGGTCGTTGCGGCTGAGCAAGGACGACGTCGACCCGGAGAGTGACGATTTCAAGGCCGCTGAGGAAGCCTGCAAGAAGTACGCGCCCGCGCGTCGGGTGAAGGAGCGCCACCACGCGAGCGGCGGCGAGCGGGCCGATGGCGGACCGGTTCTGTACTCCCGAGCCGGCGCTCACCACTGAGTCTTTTTGTCGAGTTGGTCTCCACGGAGCGCGTGGAGACCAACTCGGCGTCAGAAGTTCCAGGCCGGGGGCAGTACCGGCTCGGTGCGTAGCTCGGCCTTGGCGATCGAGCGCAAATGCACCTCGTCGGGGCCGTCGAACAGGCGCATTGCCCGGTGCCAGGCGTACATCCAGGCCAGCGGCGTGGTCTCGCTGACGCCGGCGCCGCCGTGCACCTGGATCGCACGATCGATCACGTTGGTGGCGGCGCGGGGCACGGCGACCTTGGCCAGCGAGACCAGGTTTCGAGCGGCTTTGTTGCCGGCCTCGTCGATCGTCGCGCAGGCCAAGTGGCAGATCACGCGGGCCTGCTCGATCTCCAGCCGGGACTCGGCGATCTGTTGCTGGACGACACCCTGGTCAGCGAGCGGGCCGCCGAACGCGTGGCGGGACTTCGCTCGCGACACCATGAGCGCGAGAGCCCGCTCGGCGGCGCCCAGCGCACGCATGCAGTGGTGGATGCGGCCCGGGCCGAGGCGAGCCTGCGCCGCGGCGAACCCGCCGCCCTCCTCGCCGATCACGTTCGTCACCGGTACCCGCACGTCGACGAACTCGACCTCGGGGTGACCGTGCTGGTCCCAGTGGCCGAGCACGGAGTGGTCACGAACGATCCGGACGCCGGGTGTGCTCCGCGGGACCAGCACCATCGTCTGCTGCCGATGGCTCGGCGCGTCCGGATCGGTTTTGCCCATCAGGATGAAGAACGCGCAGCGCGAATCGGCCGCGCCGCTGGTCCACCATTTGCGACCGTTGATGACGTACTCGTCGCCGTCGCGGACGATGCGCGTGCTGATGTTCGTGGCGTCGCTGCTGGCGACGTCGGGCTCGGTCATCGCGAACGCGGACCGGATCTGCCCGGCGAGCAGCGGCTCGAGCCACTGCTTCTTCTGCTCGTCGGTGCCGAGCAGGTGCAGCAACTCCATGTTGCCCGTATCGGGCGCCTGGCAGTTGATCGCTTCCGGCGCGATGTCGTTGACCCAGCCGGACAACTCGGCGATCGGCGCGTACTCCAGCTGCGTGAGGCCGGACTCGGACGGCAGGAAGAGGTTCCAGAGGCCGAGCTTCTTCGCGGTTTCCTTCAGCTCCTCGACGACCGGTGGCACCTCGTGGTCGTCAGGGCCGGCGCCGTGGCGAGCCTCGATGTACCGGGCCTCGGCGGGCAGCACGTGATCCCGAAGGAAGCCGACCATGCGTTTGCGCAGCTCCACCGCGCGTTCGGAGGGAGCCGGCAGGGCCGTGGCGGTCATCATTGGCCTCCTGAACAGACCGATCGCTTGCTCTGCTGAACATAGGCGCCTGACGCTACGCGCGTCAACGCCTCGCACGGACGAGATCGAGAGCGAACTCGACGTACTGCGCCGCCACCGTCGCCGGCGGTGTGGGCCCGTCCGGCGACCACCAGGTGGGCAGCGCGGTGCACATGGTGACCACGGCCCGCGAGGCCTCGTGCGGCAGCGGCGTGGTGAACAGACCTCGGCGGACGGCCTCGCGCACTTCGGCGTCGACCATCCGTTGCAAGCCGACGCGGAGCGCGGCGATCCGGCTCCGGTCGGGCTCGTCGATGCTGCGCATCTCGCTGGCGCCGATGAAACCCAGCTCGCGCCGGTGCGTGTGGAACAGCGCCAGGAATTCGACGAGCAGTTCGAAGCGTTCGACCGGACCGTCACCCTCGGCGCGCGCGGCCTCTGCGCGCGTGATCAGTTCGTCCATCGTGCGGTCCATCAGCGCGACCAGAAGGTGCTGCTTGGTGGGCCAGTGGTGGTACAGGCCCGGCACCGACAGCTCGGCCCGCTGCGCGATGTCGCGGATCGTGGCGCCGTGGTAGCCCAGTTCGACGAACGCGCTGAGCGCGCCCGCGAGCGGCGCGGGAAGATCGAGCGGCGGGAAATCGCGCCAGGTGGTGGGCGTCGGTGTGGCTGGATGGTGGGACGTCACGAGGATCTCGACGTCCGCGCCGAACAGGCTCGCGGCTGCGGACACACGATCGGTGGTGATGCGGGTGCGGCCGTTCTCGACCGCGCTCCACGTGCCTACGCTGACGCCGAGCGCCTCGGCCGCCGCGCGGAGCGTGATGCCGGCGCTCTGCCGAGCCTCGCGCAGGCGGGCGCCGACGACTTCGCGGTCCGCGGTTTCCACACGGCCTCCTTCGGTCTTGACAGGGTTACGCTACACCCGGCATGTTCATCTGAACAGATCGAACGATCGCTCGTGATCAGGAGATTCCATGGCTACCGTGCCGGGTGTCGACGTCGCTACGCTCGAGGCTCACCTGCGAGCAGAGCTGCCCGGATTGCTCACCGGGCCGCTGAGCGTCGAGTTGGTGGCCGGGGGCCGGTCGAACCTCACCTACCTGCTCAGCGACGGGGCGGGGCGTTGGGTGCTGCGCCGGCCGCCGCTCGGGCACGTACTGGAGACCGCGCACGACATGGGGCGCGAGTACCGCCTGCTCAGCGCACTGCACCCCACTGACGTCCCGGTGCCGGAGCCGCTGCTCCTCGGCGACGCCGACGTGATCGGTGCGCCCTTCTACGTGATGACGTTCGCCGACGGTGCCGTGTTGCGCACCCGCGAGCAGCTCGAGGCGTTCAATCCGGTACGCGCCACTGCGGTGGCCGACGGGCTCATCGATGTCCTCTCCCGGCTCCACCGCCTCGAGCCGGCGGCGGTCGGGCTCGGTGAGCTCGGGCGTCCGGTCGGCTACCTGGAGCGGCAGCTGCGTCGGTGGGCCCGGCAGCTGGACGCGTCACGCACCCGCGAGCTGCCGGAGCTCGATCGTCTGCACGAGCGGCTGGCCGCGAAGCTGCCCGAGCACCAGGGGGCGGCCATCGTTCACGGCGACTACCGGCTCGACAACGTGGTGGTCGATGCCGGTACTGGCGCGGTGAACGCGGTGCTCGACTGGGAGATGGCGACGCTCGGTGATCCGCTCACCGATCTGGCGTCCACCGTCATGTGGTGGGACGGGATGCGTGGTCTCGACATTCCGGTGGCGGCGTTGCCTGGTGATGTCGCGGCGTTCCCTAGCGGTGGGTATCTCGTGGAGGGGTATCAGAAGTTGACGGGCGCGGATTTGGGGGAACTGCCGTGGTACCTGGGGTTCGCGCACTACAAGATGGCGGCGATCTTTGAGGGGATTCATTATCGGTCGTTGAAAGGTATGACTGTCGGTGAAGGCTTCGATCTGCTCGGGCCGTTGGTGGCTCCACTGGCCGAACGAGGCCATGCTGCGCTCTCTGGTTCGCGGCCTTAGGTCAGCTTCTTCGGTGCTTGTATGCATCGCCGGATTGGCTGTTCGCCACGGGCCGAGGCGGTCTGGTTTGCAGTAGTGGCCTGGCCTCACGCTGAGTCGCGCGGGCTTGCGTTGAGCCAAGGTCGCTTTGAGCCAAGCTCGCGTTGGGCCGGGCCTCGCGTTGAGTGGACCTCGTGTTGAGCGGCCGGGCTCCTGTCGCGATGCTTGCGTATTGCAGTGATGCCTGCAGTCCATCGCGCTGCTTATCGTTCGTCGTGGTGCGTGGTGTGTTGCTCGGTTGCGCCGTGTCGCGTTCCTAGCTGTTCCGCAGATCTGGGGGTGGTGTGACGTTTGCCGCGACTGGCTGGCCGCCCTGTTTTCCGAACCCCGCGGTGCCGCACCGCATGAACGGGATGGAGGTCTGGCTGCCGCCGTGCTCCTCCGAAGCTGCTCTTTGTGCGCGGCTCCTAGATACCGAGTTGGAACTCGCTGAAGTCCGCGTTAAAAGCTGAAGCCCGCGTTGGAAGTCGTGCGCGGGCGCCAGGATTAGGAGGGCTACACGTTCGCCGCATCTTGGCTGGCGTTGGGCATTCACAGAGGCTGCAGGGAAGCGGGGCGATCGCGCAGTCTGGCTCCCCGATTTCGTTGTCGAGTTCCTCAGGCTCGTAAGCATCGGCGCCACGTAGTGCCCGCTCAGGCCAGCCGTTGATCAGCACCAGTCGGGCATTCGATGTCCAGGCGCACCGCATGGTCGAGCTCTGCCGGTTGATAGTCGGCGGTGTGACCTGTCCCCGCTTGCCGACAGCATCGCGATCGTCGTGTGGCGCCGTGCTGAGCCGATGACAGGTTGCGCAAGCTCGCGTGCTCCTGAAGCGCTGCCTCCCCCGTTCAACGCGCATTTAAGCCACGGTGCCCGGCGGTGCCACGGTGCGTAGAGATGCTGCGGTGTCGCCCCGCGTACCTGTGGTGTCGCCCTGAGCCTGCCTGTGGTGTTTGCCGTGCCAGTTCTCGTCCCAACGGCACCGCTGTGTCACGTCAGCCCACGCTGCTTATCTACGAGGCTTGTGGGTTCGCCGCCCTGGCATGCTTTGCTGCCGTCGGCCCGTTAGGACTCGATCGGTGCTCTGCCGTGCCGGATGCAGGTCGACGGGCCGCGACAGGTGGCGCGGATGTGCGGGCCGGGCGGCAATCGTGCTGACCTACTGACCAGCCGGCACCGCGTGCCTCATCGGGCTGAGTGCATCCACGCCCCCGGCTGGTCGGATCTTGCACGACCGTGCTGCGTCGGCGTCAGGTCACGCACACGTGCCGCAGTGCCCAGCCGCAGCTGCGGCGCCGATTCGAGCGCGCCCTGCCCGCATTGCTGCAGGTCGAGCACGACCTCCGGCATCGAGGCGAGCACGACTGCCGCGCCCAGACAAGATCGCTCCCGCGCGGCCGCGTCACATCGGTAGCGCGGCCGCGCGGAGCGCCAGCTAAGAACTGATCAGCTCGCGGAGGCGAGGGGCGACGGCGTCGAGGGGGACGCTTTCCGTTTCGCCGGTTGCTCGGTGGGTCAGCTCCAACGCCCCGGCCTTCACGCCTCGCGAACCCACCGTCACGCGGAACGGGATACCCACCAATTCCACATCGGCGAACTTCACGCCCGGTCGCTCGGCTCGGTCGTCGAGGATCACGTCCACGCCTGCTGCCTGCAGTTCCGAATAAAGCCGCTCAGCCGCGGCCACGGTCTCCTCGTCCTTGCCGACCACGACCACCGCCACCTCGAAGGGCGCGATGCTCACCGGCCAGACGATGCCGGCTTCGTCGTGGTGCGTCTCGACCGCGGCGGCCAGTGCTCGTTCCACTCCGATGCCGTACGAGCCCATGATCGGCGTCACGCGGGTGCCGTCGGCGCCCAGCACGGTCAGGTCCAAGGCCTCGCTGTACTTGTAGCCGAGCTTGAAGATGTGTCCGACCTCGATCGTGCGCAGCACCTCCAGGCCGGTGCCGCAGTTCGCGCACGGCTCGCCGGCGACGACTTCGCGCAGGTCGGCCCAGGAACCGACCGCGATGTCCCGGCTGATGTCGACGCCACGCAGGTGGACCTCGTCGACGTTGGCGCCGGTGAACATGTCACGTCGGCCCTGCAGAGCCAGGTCGGCGACGATGCGCAGCCCCGAAACGCCGACCGCGCCGAGGCTTCCGGGCAGCGCGCCCAGGGCCTCGCGGATCTCCTCCGGGTGCGCCGGACGCACCGACCGCGCGCCCGTGGCGTCCAACAATTTCTGTTCGACCAGGCCGTGGTCGCCGCGCATCAGCACCAGCGTGAGCTCGTCGTCGAGCAGATAGACGAGCGTCTTGATCTGCCGGTCGGCGGGGGCGCCGAACCCGTCGGCGAGGTCGGCGATCGTGCGGACACCGGGGGTCGGGAACTGCTCGGGTGCGTCGGGCCCGGCCTCGTCGGCGGCGGCCTCCACCTGGGACGTCGCTTTCTCGACGTTCGCCGCGTACCCGCACGACGGGCACCGGACGATCAGGTCCTCACCGGCCGACGACGGACACATGAACTCCACTGACGCACTGCCGCCCATGCTGCCGCTGGACGCCTGCACCGCGACCGCCGGAATCCCCAGCCGCTCGAAGATCCGCACGTACGCCGCCTGCTGCGCGTCGAACGCGGTGTCCAATCCGGCGGCGTCCACGTCGAAGCTGTACGCGTCTTTCATCGTGAACTCGCGCACCCGGATCAGCCCGCTCTTCGGGCGCGGTTCGTCCCGGAACTTGGTCTGGAACTGGTACCACATCTGGGGCAGGTCACGGTACGAACGCAGCTCGAGCGCCAGCGTCGTGAAGATCTCCTCGTGGGTCATGCCCAGCGCGATGTCGGCGCCCTTGCGGTCACGAAGGCGGAACATCTCGTCGCCCATGACGTCCCACCGGCCGGTTTTCTGCCAGATCTCGGCGGGATGCATCGCCGGCAGGGAGAACTCCTGCGCGCCGATGCGGCTCATCTCCTCGCGGATGATGTCGACGATCTTCGTGCGGACACGCACCGCCAACGGCAGCAGCGTGTAGTGGCCGGCCATCAGCTGGCGGATGTATCCCGCACGCAGCAGCAGCCGGTGGCTGACCGCATCCGCGTCCGCCGGGTCCTGACGCAACGTCGGCACGTACAACCGTGACCAGCGCACCGCGGTTCTCACCTTCACTCGGTCCCATCCGTGACCACAGGTTATTCAGTTCCGGCCCGCCAGGTCGATTCGGACGCCGTCACCGAGGGCGACGAGGTAGACGGCATCGCCGCGGCGCCAGCGCTCGGGGAGCAGCAGATAGCCGTCCGGTGTCCTCGCCAGCAGGCGAAGTCCCTGGTAGCGGTACTGGTACGCGGAGCTGGCCGGGGTCTTTGCCGCCGCGGTCCAGGTGGCACCGGGCAGCACCAGGAGCCGGTCGCTGTAGACGGTGACCGCGGGCCGGCTCGGTAACTCGTCGTAGAACGTGCGCGCGGCGTGGCGGCCGGCCTGAGCGCCGTAGAGCGTGAACGCCCAGAGCAGACCGATTGCCGCCAGCACCATCAGCGCGGCGCTGGCGAACGCGTCCGACAGCCGCCCCGGCGCGGGGGTACGGCGTGCGGCCGCGGCGGCACCGGCCGCGAAGGTCAGCAGGAGGGGGAGCCCCACGCCGAGGCGGCTGCCCCACTCCTCGAACCGCACGTACAAAACAACTACGGCAGTCGACGTCAGGCAAGTGATCGACCAGAGCACGGTGCGGAGCCGACGGCGGTCGATCGACGCCAGAACGCCGCGGAGGACCCTGCGGTGCAGCTCGATCGCGGCGACCGTGAGGACGTTGAGCGTGATGATCACGGGAATCGCGGTGGGTGGGCTGCGGAGAACGAAGTCGGCCGAGGAGAGGCCGAGGATGCCGACGTCGACGCCGAAATAGCGGAAGGTCTCGGCGGCGCGGATCCAGCCGAGGTAGTAGAGCACCGCGGTGATCGCGGCGAGCTCGGCCAGCGCGGCTTGCACCACCGACCAGGGTTTGTGGATCGGGGCTCTGGGCGCCGGGTCGGCGGGTGGAGAGTGGTCGGTACGGCGGGTGGGTGCGGGGTGGGCGCCGGCTCTGGAGGGTCGGGTTCGGCGGCGGCTCATCGGGGTGGGTCCGGGTCGGAGCTTGCCGGGCCGGGGGAGGAGTTCGGCGCGGTGGGGCTCTGCGCGGTGGGGGTGGGGCTCGGCGCCGGGGGAGCCGGTGATGGAGGGCTTGGGGCTGGGAGGCTCGGAGGGGTCGGGCTCGGCACCGGAGTGTTCGTGGGGATGGGACTCGCTTCGGGGGAGCTCGGCCTCGTGGACTCCGGCGCCGCGGCGCCCGGGGTGGACGGCGTCGCCGATGAGTCGGGTTCGGCCCTCGTCAGTGGGGCTCCTGGTGTCGGCGTAACGCGCTGGGCGTCGGCCGAGGAGGCATCCGGCGGGAGCACCGGATCGGTGCCGAACAGCCAATCGCCGGGCACGATCGGCTGCGGGAACGGCGCCGGCGCCGGATCCGAAAAGGACGGCCGACCCTTCGGGGGCGGAAATACCTCCGGCTCGCTACTTGAGGTCGGCACCAGCGGCGCCGGTGATCCCGTCGACGCCGACGGGCCTGGAACCGGCGGTCGTGCCTCCCCGCACCCAGCTAAATGCACCATCAACACCACGATGACCGCCCCGCGAAACCGCACCCATTCCTCACCTCAAGGGCGAGTATGCCGTCTTTGTCAGCGTTAAGACGTGAATGAATAGTGACGCGAGCGCTCGTCGCGTACTCACGTCGACGGACAAGAACGCTGGTAGGCGCGGGTCGCTAACGTGTGGCACTTGAGGTCTCAGGGATCACGGGGGTCCCGGCGGACAGTGGAAGAAGGATCAGTCACGTGCGAGCCGTACTTTCGGCGTTATCGCTGCTCGTCATCGGGTTGGGCTTCCTGGGGTTCGGTGGGTGGAACTACTACGCCGGCACCACCGGGGAGAAGACCACCGCGGTTGTCGACCAGTGCACGAAGAGCTACGGCCGCAAGGGCCGGACCCGTACGACCTGCTACGGCACGTGGCAGGAGAACGGGGTGAGCAAGCGGGGCCAGATCGACGGGGTCGGGGACGACGACCAGGGCAAGTCGGTCGAGGTTCGGATTCACGACGGCGAGGCTTACGCGTTCAGTTGGGTGGGGGTGCTGATTCCGGCCGGGGTCGGTGGCTTCATGCTCGTTGCGGCCGTGTTCTGGGCTGCGTCGGCGTTCAAGGGGAACAAGAGTGAGCCGGGGTGGTCGGGTGGGGCGCCGCCGCATCCGCAGGCGGTGCGGCCTCCGCAGCCCGCGTATCCGTACGGTGCGCAGCCCGGATACCCCCCGCCGGGGTATCCGCCGGCCGGGTACCCGCATGCCGGTGCGCCGCCCGCGGCTTATCCGCCGCCGGGGTACCCCCAGCCGGCGTACGCGCCGCAGCCAGGGTTCGCGCCGCCGCCCGGCTACGCACCCCAGCCGGGCCAGTACCGCCCCGCCCCGCCGCCGGGCGCCGGCTATCCGCCTCCGGGCTACCCACCCGCCCAGTACCCACCCCCGGGCTACCCTCCGCGCTGAACCAGCCCTAGCCGCCGCGGCCCAGCCCAACCGCCCTGGGCCGCCCGGCTTCGGTCCTGCGCGGCTTCGGTCCTGCGCGTATCCGGACCCGCAGAGAATTCGCGCCACGTGGTCCTACGCTGCGCGAAGCTCCCGCGCTGCGCGAAGCTCCCGCGCTGCGCGAAGCTCCCGCGCTGGGATCGGCCCCGCGCTGGGATCGGCCCCGCGCTGGGATCGGCCCCGCGCTGGGATCGGCCCCGCGCTGGGATCGGCCCCGCGCTGGGATCGGCCCCGCGCTGCGTGCCATATTTTTGCGTCCGTTTTCCTGCGCCCGCGCGCACGGCGATCCACGTACCCCGTGCCCGGGGTTGACGTGCGCTGCGCAAAGCCCCGCCGCGCAGAAACCCCGTTCCGCGGAACCACTCCGCAGAATCTGCCCGACACCAGGCCCCCCACGCGAGGCCCCGCCCGCGAGGCCCCGCCCCACGCGAGGCCCCGCCCCGCGTGAAGCCCGCCCCGCGTGAAGCCCCGCCTCGCGCAAAGCGCCCCACCGCGCAAAGCGCCCCGCCGCGTCCGGGCCGCCATGAAATCGCCGTGGCGGGAATCTGGGTGAGGGTGAGCGGTGCTAACGGGTTCGGGACCTGCGGTGGGACGATCACCACCCACCGGGTGAAGCAAGGGGCACTCCATGTCCGATACCTCGTTGAGCGTCGAGGCCAACGGAATCAATCAGATCGCTGAGAACGAACGTAAAGGCACACCGCGGGACCTGTTCTGGCCCTGGTTCGCGGCCAACGTCTCCGTCCTGGGCGTCGCCTACGGCTCCTACATCCTCGGGTTCGGCATCTCGTTCTGGCAGGCGGCGCTCGTCGGCGTCATCGGGGTCGTGTTGTCGTTCCTGTTCGTCGGCATCATTTCGATCGCCGGCAAACGTGGCTCCGCGCCGACGATGACGTTGACGCGTGCGGCGTTCGGGGTCCGCGGGGGCCGCCTGCCGTCGCTGATCTCGTGGCTGCTCACGGTGGGGTGGGAGACGTCGCTCGTGGTGGTGGCGGTGCTGGCCACCGCCACGATCTTCGACCGGCTCGGCGCGGGCGGCGGCACGGCCACGAAGGTCGTCGCGTTGATCGTGATCGTCGCGTTGGTCGCGCTGGGCGGCACTCTCGGGTTCAACCTGATCATGCGGGCGCAGCGCTGGATCACCTGGATCGCCGGTGCGCTCACGGTCGCCTACCTGGTGTTCGCGGCCGACCACGTCGACTTCGGCGCGGTGAGCGACCTGCCCGGCGGTTCGGCCGCGGCGGTGATCGGTGCGCTGGTGTTCACGATGACGGGCTTCGGCCTGGGCTGGGTGAATGCGGCGGCCGACTACTCGCGTTACCTGCCGCGCTCGGCGTCGACCCGTGGTGTGGTGCTGTGGACGACGCTCGGGTCGTCGCTCCCGCCGGTGATCCTGCTGGTCTTCGGCATCCTGCTGGCCGGTTCCTCGACGGGCCTCAACACGGCGATCAGCGCGGACCCGGTCGGTGCGCTCACCACGATCCTGCCGACGTGGTTCCTGCTGCCGTTCGCGGTGGCGACGATTCTCGGGCTGGTCTCGGGCGCGATCATGGACGTGTACTCGTCGGGGTTGGCGCTGCTCAACGTCGGGTTGAAGGCGCCGCGCTGGGTGGCCGTGTGCATCGACTCGACGCTGATGCTCATCGGTGCGGTCTACGTGGTGTTCTTCGCCAACGACTTCCTCGGGCCGTTCCAGGGTTTCCTGATCACGCTCGGTGTGCCGATCGCGGCCTGGTGCGGCATCTTCATCGCCGACATCCTGCTGCGCAAGGCCGACTACGCCGAGGCGGAGCTCTTCACGCCCAGCGGGCGGTACGGGGACGTGCGGTGGGCGTCGGTCGGGCTGGTCGTGGTGGGTTCGGCGGTCGGCTGGGGCCTGGTCACGAACACGATGGCGTCCTGGCTCGACTGGCAGGGCTACCTGCTCGGGCCGATCGGCGGCAAGGACGGCGACTGGGCGTTCGCGAACCTCGGTGTCATCGCGGCGCTGGTGATCGGGTTCGTGGGGTACCTGCTGCTGGGCCGGGGCGCGGTGCGCTCCCAGGAGGCCGCACCGGCTGTGACAGGCTCGGCGGTGACCAATGCGCAGACCGAAGGTGTGAGTTGATGGTTTACGAGGCTGACGCTGCTCGCTACGAGCAGCAGCCGTACCGCCGGGTGGGCCGCAGCGGGCTGAAGCTGCCGGAGGTCTCGCTCGGGCTCTGGCAGAACTTCGGCGACGTCAACCCGCTGTCGACGCAGCGCGCGATCCTGCGCCGCGCGTTCGACCTGGGCGTCACCCACTTCGACCTGGCCAACAACTACGGCCCGCCGTACGGCTCCGCGGAGATCAACTTCGGGCGGATCTTCGCCGAGGACTTCCGGCCGTACCGGGACGAGCTGGTCATCTCCACCAAGGCCGGGTACGACATGTGGCCGGGGCCGTACGGGGAGTGGGGGTCGCGGAAGTACGTGCTCGCGAGCCTCGACCAGTCGTTGGCGCGGATGGGGCTCGACTACGTCGACATCTTCTATTCGCACCGGTTCGACCCGGAGACGCCGCTCGAGGAGACGATGGGCGCGCTGCACACCGCGGTCGTGTCCGGTCGGGCGCTGTACGCCGGCATCTCCAGCTACTCGCCGGAGCGCACGCTGGAGGCCGCGCAGATCCTGCGTGAGCTGGGAACGCCGTTGCTGATCCACCAGCCGTCGTACTCGATGTTCAACCGCTGGATCGAGGGCGGCCTGCTCGACACGCTCGGTGAGCTGGGCGTCGGGTGCATTCCGTTCTCGCCGCTCGCGCAGGGGCTGCTCACGTCCCGGTACCTCGACGGCATCCCGGAGGACTCCCGGGTGGCGCGGGAAGGGTCGGCGTCGTCGTCGATGCTGACCGACGACGTGCTGCGCCGGATCCGTGCGCTCAACGAGATCGCGGCCGGGCGCGGGCAGACGCTCGCCCAGCTGGCGCTGGCCTGGGGGCTGCGTGACCAGCGCGTCTCGTCGGTGCTGATCGGTGCGTCGAGCGTCGCGCAGCTCGAGGACAGCCTGGCGTCGACGAAGAACACCGCGTTCAGCGACGCCGAGCTGGCCGAGATCGACAAGTACGCCGTGGAGTCCGGCATCGACCTCTGGAAGCGTTCGTCGGAGGGCTGAGCCGAGGTCGCCCCCTCCCGGCGCCGGAGGGGGCGACCGCTCATCTCAGCTCCGGGACAGGGAGCTGGGCCACCAGAACTTCTTGTCCAGCAGCACGACCAGTGCGGGCACCAGCACGGTGCGCACGAGCAGCGTGTCGAGCAGTACGCCCAGGCCGACGATCACGCCGATCTCGGTGAGCGTGATCAGCGGCAGCACGCCGAGCACCGCGAACACCGCCGCCAGCAGGATGCCGGCGCTGGTGATCACCCCGCCGGTCACGGCCACCGCGGTGACGATGCCGTCGCGGGTGCCGTGGTGCAGCGCCTCTTCCCGCGCCCGGGTGACGAGGAAGATGTTGTAGTCGACGCCGAGCGCCACCAGGAACAGGAACGCGAGCAGCGGCACGCCGGTGTCCAACGCCGGGTAGTCGAGCACGTGGGTGAACAGGAACGTGCTCGCGCCGAGCGAGGCGAAGAACGTCGCCACCACGGTGAGCATCAGCAGCAGGGGCGCCACGATCGCACCGCGCAGCAGCACGATCAGCACGATCAGCACCACCCCGAGCACCAGCGGGACGATCACCTCGAGGTCGCGGATAGCGGCCTCACGCGTGTCGAGTTCGGTGGCGACGGAACCGCCGACGAGCGCGCCGGTGGAATCGAGCCGGTCGCGTAGCG
This sequence comes from Cryptosporangium japonicum, assembly GCF_039524755.1. NCBI lineage: Bacteria > Bacillati > Actinomycetota > Actinomycetes > Cryptosporangiales > Cryptosporangiaceae > Cryptosporangium > Cryptosporangium japonicum. Next base: position 51,146 of record NZ_BAAAGX010000023.1, on the reverse strand, counting down.
CGCGGATCGCGTCGTAACTCTCCGCCGTGGCCGGCGCGGCATCCAGGATGACGTCGACCTCGGCGAGGTCCCCGGCCTTCTCGCCCGGCATCACCGACGCCACGCCGGGGGTGTCCTGCGCGAGACGCGTCACCTCGGCCACCCGATCCGGGGTGGTCATCACCGCCACCGGGTCGGTCGCTCCGGCGGGGTAGTAGCGTGCCAGCGCTTTCAGCCCGTCGACGGACTCGGCCTCCACCCGGAACTGGTCGGCCTGGCTGAGGCCGAGTCGGGCGTCGACCAGCCCCGCGGACAGCACGCCGAGCAGCACCACCGAGAACGCGATCACCGCGACCGGCCGCCGCGCGACGCCGTGCGCGACCCGGGCCCAGGCCCCGGTGCGGGCCTTGTCCTGGTCGCCGACCTTCGGTACGAACGGCCAGAACAGCCCGCGCCCGCACACCACCAGCGCGGCCGGGAGCACGATCAGGCCGAACGTGGCCGCGACGACGATGCCGATCGCGCCGGCCAGGCCGATCGCCCGGTCGTTCTCCAGGATCGCCAGCGCGAGCGTGAGCAGGCTCAGTGTCACCGTGACCGCGCTGGCCACGATCGCACCGCCGCCCGAGCGCAGCGCCTTGCGCATCGCTTCGCGGCGGTCCTCGGTGAGGCGCAGCTCCTCGCGGTAGCGGGCGATCAGCAGCAGCGCGTAGTCGGTGCCGGCGCCGAACACCAGCACGTCGACGATTCCGGTGGTGGACGGGTCGATGTTGAGGCCGGTCGCGCGCGACATCAGCGCGATCACCGAGCCGGCGACGACGTCGGCCGTGCCGACCACCGCCAGCGGGACGAGCCAGAGGATCGGGCTCCGGTAGGTGATGAGCAGCAGCGCCGCGACGACGCCGGCGGTGACCGCGAGCAGCTTGAAGTTCGCGCCGCTGAACGACGACGCGATGTCGGCTCGGAACCCCGCACCGCCGGTGACCTGCGCGGTCAGCCCGTCGGGCAGGTCCGCTTTCGCTTTCTCGCGCAGATCGGTGACGCGGTCGATGACCACGTCGTTCTCGAGGTCGGCGGCGAACGGCACCGCGACCAGGGCGGCGGTGCGGTCGGGCGAGTAGATCGGGGGAGACCCCTTGAAGGCTTTCGCGTCGGCGTCGATCGCGGTGGTGTCGGCCTGGGTCAGGGGTGCGCCGTCCCGCGCGTACAGGATCAGCGCCGGGTTGGTCTCCCCGCTCGGCAGCTTCTTCTGCAGCTCCGCGACCTGGGAGGAGTCGGCGGACGACGGGAGGGCCGCGGTCGGCTCGTTGCTGTTCTCCGCGCTGCCGCCGAACGCGATCACCAGACCCGACAGCAGCACTGCCAACAGGAGTACCAGCCAAGCGGATCGGCGGCCGGTCACTATCTCGGGCATCGCTCTTCTCTCGATCGTGAAGTCTCTCGACCATCGAGAGTTTTCTGGATGCCGCGCTAGTCTGCAACTCGTGGACAGGCGGGAGCGCACCCGAGAGTTGGGGCGGGAACTACGGCGGTACTTCGTGGAAGCCCGTCTCGTCACCCATGCGTTCGCCGAACTGCACGGCCTGCACGCCACCGACCTGCACGCGCTGATCGAGATCATGGACTCGGAGGGGCGCGGCGAACCGATCACCCCCGGCCGGTTGGGCGAGGCGCTGGGGCTCTCGTCCGGTGCGACCACGGCGGTGGTCGACCGCCTGGAGCGGCTCGGGCACATCCGGCGCGAGCGAACCGCCGGCGACCGGCGGCGCGTGCACCTGCACTACGACGAGGGCGGCATGGAACTCGCGCGGGAGTTCTTCGGGCCGCTGCACGAGCGGATCTACCGGGTGGTCGGCGAGTTCACCGAGGAAGAGGTGGCGGTGGCGCACCGGTTCCTCACCGCGGTGACCGACGCCGCCGCGGACCATCGCCGCGCGGTGCGCGACAGCTGAGACGGCTCGGTACTCAGGTCAGGCTGACGGCGACGCTGCCGGCCGCCACCGCCGACCGCAGGCGGACCGAGTCCAGCCGCGAGCCCTTGGGCATGTCGAACGCGATCACGCCGCGGACGTTGGCGCCCGGACCGATCGGGGTCAGGAAGGTGCGGTCGGCGCCGTTGGCGTAGCGGGTCGCTTTGGCGCTGCCCAGGTAGCGGTCGCCCGCCGTGGTGTACGCGATCTGGTCGGACGCGCTGAACACCATCGCGCTGCGCCCCAGGTTGCGCACGTCGAGCGTGACCACGCAGAAGTGGCCACGGGTGGGCTGGCCGTCCTCGCCGGCGTCCTCGCCCACCTCGGGCACACCGCACCGCTGCTCGGTGACGCGGTACTCGAGCGCGCCGTGGCGGATGCGGGTGCCGAGCTGGGGTGCCGCGCTGCCGAGGGTTTCGACGACGTGGTCGTCGGGGGGTGTCTGGCTGGGAGCCGCGGCCAGCAGGGTGGGCTTGCGCGACCCGGTCGCGGTGGGTTTCGGGTCGTCGGCCGGGCCGCCGTCGGCGATCCAGAGCCCGACACCGCACATGCCGAACAGGACCACGCCGCAGATACCGAGGGCGAGCACAACGAGGTTGTTGCGCCGCTCCTGGGGCGGGGTCCATTCGAAGGTCGGTGGATCAGGCTTTTCCATGATTTAACGGTATGTGATGGAGTTACGGGAGTGGTTGTGACTCCAGTGAAGTCGATGCGGTCAAGCCTGGTGGGTCACAGTCGGTGCGCCCGCGCTCAGTCGGTACCGGGCTCGGTCGCCGCCGCCTGGGTGGTGGTCGGCGTCGGCCGGGGGGTGCTCTTCTTTGCTCGTGGCGCGGCCGGGCCCGGCTTTCTGGCACCGTTCGGCTTCTTGGTGCCGCCCGGCTTCCCGGCGGTGCGCGGGGCGGTCGGCCGCGGGTTCGCCGCGCCGCGCGGTGCTGTCTCGTCGGCGGCGGCGCTCGGCTTCTCAGTAACGCGCGGTGGCTCTTCCGTGCTGGCCGGAGGGGTGGGAACCGGCTCCCACTCGCCCTCGGCCATGCCGGTGAGCGGCGCCTGAACCGGTGGCTCCTCGGCCGGGAGCACCTCCGGTGCGACGGTCACCTGGGTGACGGGTGCCACCTCGGCCTCGACGGCGCTCTCGATGTCGGCGGCGGGTGGTGGCTCGACCACGGCGGGAGCCGTAGCGGTCGCCGCCCGAGCGGTGGCCCCCTCCGCGTGAGGTGCCGAGTTCACGGCGACTCGGTCCTGAACCGGAGACCCAGCGCTCCCTTCGTGGGGCGCCACCCCACCGGACTCAGCCCTGGCCGCGCCACGAGTAGGAGCCGCGCCGCGAGGAGAAGCCGCAGCGCGCGGAGGAGTTGCACCGCGCGTGGGCGCGGCGGAACGCGGGAGGACCCGCGTCGACACCCCTCGACGCGCCACCGTGCGTACCACCACCCACCCCAGCAACGCCGCGCTCAGCACGGTGAGCAGAACCCGCACCGCCACCCCGTGCGCCCCTTCCCAGAGCGCGTGCAGCGCCACCACACCCGTGATCGCGAGCACCAACCGGCGCAGCGAGCGCCCGTTCCAGTGCTCCTGCGCGGCGAGCCACAGCGCCAACGCGGTGATGCCGCCCCATGCCAGCTGCGCAGCCGGCGCCAGCCAGCCCCGGAGCAGCACGTCGTGCGCGGACGGGCCCACCACGCTCGGCAGCGTCACCAGGTAGCCCACGGTCTGCGCGACCGCGAACCCGCCACCGGCCGCGGCGCCGACCAGCAGGCCGTCGGAGGCCCGCCGGGTCGGCAGCGCGAAGAGCGCGGCCAACGGCACGAGCAGCGTCACCGACTCCTCGACCAGCGACACCGCCACCGTCGCGACCGGACCCAGCCCGAGCAGCGCGTAGTAGCCGAGCAGCCCGCTCATCACCGAGCCGAGCACGGCGGCGATCGCCACCGCGGCGACCACCACCCAGGTCGGCAGCGTGAAATGCCGGCCGCGGCACGCCGCGTAGAACGCCATCGGCGCGGTCATGACCCCGATCACCAGGACGGGGGCCACCAGACCTGGTTCGTCCGACGTCGACAGGATGCGTTCTCCCACGACAAATGCGACCGTGCCGATCGTGAGGATCGCCAGCCATAGGTCTCGACGCCATTGCATGGCTCAAATACTGACAAAAATGCTGGAACTTCGCCTTCCCTGGCGTGCGAGTGTCACCGACTCTGAATGCGATCCGGCAAATGAGCGCCGAGGTCGGTACCCGCCAACAGCTCGGCGGTCAGATAGGGCGGGGATCCCGAATACCACCCGAGGATCCAGTCCGCGTAGAGCCCGCCGCCCGAGTAGTACGGCTTCAACCCGAAGTCCGTCGGCACCAGACGGACGTTCGGCGGTTGCCCGGTGGTGACGTGGACGGCGTCGGCGTCGCAGGCCGGGACCCGGCGCGGCATGCTCTGCCCCGGTGTCCAGGTGATTTCCGTGGTGGCCGGTCCGTGCGCCGGGTTGAACAGGCACGGCGGCCGGCCGGTCGGGGCGACCAGGCGGCCGGCTTCGGCCATCGCCTCGGTGGCCCGGAACAGGTGCCGACCACCGGCGAAACCGGACGAGCCGAAGGCTTCGACGTGCTGCGCGGCCCGTAACAAGACGGTGTTCATCGGACCGGTCCCGGAGTGCACCCGTAACTGTTCGAGGTCGGCACGCAGCACGCTGTTGACGCGGAGCAGTTCGTTCCGGCTCGCCTCGGCGTCGGCTCGCAGAACCGCGTCGGCGACGCCGATCATGGCGTTGTCAACAAAGGAACCGCCACCAAAAATGCTCTTCCACCAAGCCACCACGCGCCCCTTCCGCCGCACATTCGACGCTAGGGGGCACGCGGTGGCTCTTCTGTCGGATTACTTACCGGCGCGAGTGGCGTTCGCGTGAATCGCGTCGCGGACATAGGCGGCGAGTCCTGGCGTTTCCGTGTCGTAGTGACGCGTGAAGCGCTCGTCCTCGACGTACATCGAGCCCAGACCGCGGTGGATGTCGTAGCCGCAGTCGTAGAACCACCGGGTGATGTGCATGCGGTGCGCCTCGGCCGCGTCCATCGCCTCCGGTGAATCGGCGGGAACGCCGGCCACGAACAGCCGCTGGAAATCCGCGAGATTTCCGGCCGCCTCGTCCTTGATCGCCAGCCAGTCGTCCTTCGTGTACCGGGCCGTCCGGCTCTGCGACTGCCGGTAGGCGTCGGTGTCGCCCCAGCGGTCACGCACCTCGTCCTCGTACTGAGTGGGGTCGTTCTCGCCGAACACCTCGAACATCTCCTGCGGGTTGAGCGAAACGCCCATTTTCCTCGCCTCCATCGTTTTCTCGACGGCGGCGACCATCTGTTGCAGCTCCTCGATCTTTCCGGTCAGCAGTTCGTGCTGCCGCCGGAGATGATCGATCGGATCCACCGAGCTGTCGTCCAGGATCGCCGCGATCTCCTCCAGTCCGAACCCGAGTTGGCGGTAGGCGAGGACGCGTTGGAGTCGCTCCAGGTCGGTGTACGAGTACCGGCGGTAACCGGTATTCGTGCGCTCGCTGGGTACGAGGAGCCCGATCTCGTCGTAGTGGTGCAGGGTCCGCACCGTGACACCGGCTTCCTTGGCGACCTGTCCTACCGACCAACTCATGACAAGGACGCTAAGGACTCACGCCACGTGAGGGTCAAGCGCCGATCTGGCCGATCGCGGAAATTCCTGCCTACTATCCAGGTAGGAGAAGGGGGCCCAATGGCCAAACGACTCGTCGTGGTCGGCGCCGGCCCCGGCGCGACCGGTCTGCTCGAACGTCTCGTCGCCAGCGCACCTGACTTCCTCGACGAGACGCTCCTGATCACGTTCGTCGACCCGCATCCGCCGGGCGCGGGCCGGGTCTGGCGCGCCGATCAGTCGCCGCTGCTGCTGATGAACTCGATGGCCGAGGACGTCACGATGTTCCCCGACGAGACCGTGCTGGTGGAGGGTCCGCTCGCGCCCGGCCCGGCGCTGCACGAGTGGGCCGACGAGACCGGCACGCCCGACGTCGGCGGCCGCTCGTTCGTGAGCCGCACCGTGCAGAGCGGCTACCTCTCCTGGGTGTTCGAGCGCATCCGCGCGTCCGCGCCCGACCGCATCCGCATCGAGGTGCGGCCGGACCGCGCGACCCGGGTGGAGGACGGCCCGCACGGTCAGATCGTCCACCTCGCGAGCGGCGCACTCCTGGACGCGGACGTCGTCGTGCTCGCCCTCGGCCACCTCGACGCCGAACCGACCGGCGAGTCCGCCCGGCTCGCCACCTACGCCGACGAGCACGGGCTCACGTACATCCCACCCGCCTACACCGCCGACCTGGACCTCAGCGCTTTGAAGCCGGGTCAGGACGTCCTGGTGCGCGGCATCGGCCTGGCCTTCGTCGACCTGGTCGTTCTTCTCACCGAGGGGCGCGGCGGCCGGTACGAGAACGGCAGTTACCTGCCCTCGGGTGACGAGCCGCGAATTCACGTCGGCTCCGGACGGGGCGTTCCCTACCACGCCAAAACCGGCTACCGCCTCGTCGGGCCGCCGCCGCCGTTGCCGACACACTTCGGCCCGGAACAGATCGACGCGCTGCCCGACGGTCCGTTGGAGTTCCGCCGTGACGTCTGGCCGCTGATCGCCAAGGAGATCGGCTGGGGCTACTACCACGAGCTGTTCGTCGGCCACCCCGAGCGCACCACGCTCCGGTGGGACCACTTTGCCGCCGCCTACTCGGACGTGCCCTGGTACAGCGACGCACGCGTCGACCTGGTGGCTTCGGCCGTACCGGCCGAGGAGGACCGGCTCGACCTCGACCGGCTCGACCACCCGTTCAAAGACACCACTTTCGCCGACGACGACGCCGTGCAGGCCGCCTTACGGGGGTACATCGAGGCCGACGTCGCGCGCCGGAACGACGAGGCCTACAGCGCCGACCTGGGCGCCTTCCTCGCGCTGCTCTCGATCTACGGGCAGCTGCCCCGGGTGCTGGCCCACAAGCAGCTGACCGGGCGCAGCCAGGTCGACGAGCTCGACGGCTGGTGGCACGGGTTCTTCAGTTTCCTGGCCAGTGGGCCGCCCGCGTTCCGCCTCGATCAGCTGCTCGCGCTCTCCCGCGCGGGCGTGGTGCGCTTTCTCGGCCCGGAGGTCCGGTTCGACGGCGTCGACGGGCGGTTCCGGGCCTGTTCCCCGGCCGTGCCCGGGACGACCTGGGCCGACGCCCTGGTCGAGGCCAGGCTGCCGAGGCCGACGGTCGCCGCCACCGCCGACGAGTTGCTGCGTGATCTGCTGGCGACCGGCCAGGGCGTCGAGGAGGTCGTCGACACCGTCTCCACCGGGCGCCTGCGGACGAACCGGAGCTTCCAGGTCGTCGACGAACACGGCCGCGAGCACCCGCGTCGGTTCGCGCTCGGCTGGTACACCAGCACGCGCGGTGCGGCCGCGTTCGCCCGGCCCCGCACGAACGCCGCGCCGTTCCGGATGGCCGACCACGCCGCCCGCGCCGTGCTGTCCGCGCTGCGGCCGGGTGTGGGCAGCGCCACGGAGGAGTGCTAGCGGAAGTGCTTGCTACTAGCTAGCACTCGACCTAGGCTTGGTCACGTCGGAGAGGATCGAGCCGGTGAGGGGGCGAGGTCATGACTTCGCTCAAGTCACCGCAGGACGCGGTCCGCTCGCTCGGCGAGTTCATTCGTGAGCAGCGGAGCGGATCGCAGATCTCGCTCCGGCAGCTGGCGAAACAGGCCGGCATCAGCAACCCGTACCTCAGCCAGATCGAGCGCGGGCTCCGCAAGCCGTCGGCCGAGATCCTGCAGCAGATCGCGAAAGCGCTGCGGATCTCCGCGGAAACCCTGTACGTCCACGCGGGGCTGCTCGAAAGCCCCGACGGGGTGCGCACCGACGCGGCCCCCGGTCCGGCGGCGTCCGCGATCGAGGCGGATGAGTACCTCACCGACCGGCAGAAGCAAATCCTGCTCGAGATCTACCACTCGTTCCGGCGCGAGAACGAAGCCAGCGCGCCGCCTGCCTGAGCGCAGCTGCCTGCCCGGAACATTCCTTCCAGGGGAGAATTCGTCATGGCTACTGCCAAGACCCAGACCACCAAGACCGGCAACACCGTCGAGGCCACCGGCGACGTGAAGTTCGTCCTCCCGGACGCCAAGCGCGGCCTGTACAGCGCGGTCGGTGCCGCCGACTACGCCGTGGCCCAGCTCCGCGCCCTCCCGCGTTACCAGGGCGCGGTCGTCGAGGCACTCCGTAGCCAGGTGGCGGACCTGCAGAAGCTGCCGCAGCACCTGCGTTCGCAGCTCGTCGACCTGCAGGGCAAGGTCAACGAGACCTACGGCGAGTTCGCCGACCGCGGCGAGAAGCTCGTCTCCGGCATCCGCAAGGACCCGGCCACCCAGGCCGCCGTCGAGCAGACCAAGACCGCCAAGTCGCAGGTCAAGGCCGCTCGTACCTCGGTGAAGAAGGCGGCGGCCGGCACCGGTGCCGCCACCGAGAAGGCCGGCGACAAGATCGGCTGAGCCATGGCCGGCGGGATCAGGGCAGGCGCTCGCCTGCCCTGATCCGTTCCAGCCCGAGCCAGAGGAACTCCACGGCCATCGTCTCGGCCCGCTCACGCGGCACCTCGGGATGATCGAGCCACCACGAGATCAGCGACATCAACCCGCCGGTGACGATCGGCGCGAACAGCGTCACCACCGGCTCCGCCGCGGCCAGCCGCGTCGGGTTGTTCCGCCGGTTCAACAGCATCAGGTCGACGATGATCGCGCCCAGGTCGTCGCGGACGCCCTGTAGTTCGTCGCCGACCTCCGGCTTGTCGAAGTGCCTGATCATCACCGCCCACGCGCTGGGCTGATCGGTCGCGAAGTCGAACAGCGTCCGCACCAGCACGCGCATGCGGTCCAGCCCGGGGTCACCGGGTTTCGTGACCTCGTGCAGCTGGGCCGACAAGCCCTCCACGATCGACGTCGTGACGGCCGCGAACAGCTCCTCTTTCGACTCGAAGTGCTGATAGAGCAGCGCTTTCGAGACGCCGGCCGCGGCGGCGACGTGTTCCATCTGGGTCAGATGAAATCCGCGCCGCCCGAACTCGTCGAGCGCGACCGACCGGAGCTGTTCCCGGCGATTCGCCGCGGTGAGCCTCATTTACCCAGGTAGGGGGCCAGCTCGGTACGCGCGACCGACATGACGTGCACCTCGTCGGGGCCGTCGGCCAGGCGTAGCGTCCGCAGGCCGGCGTACGCCCGGGCCAGCGGGAAGTCGCTGCTGACGCCACCGCCGCCGTGCACCTGGATCGCTTTGTCGAGCACCGCGACCGCCATCTGCGGCACCACGACCTTGATCGCGGCGACCTCGGTACGGGCGGCCTGGAAGCCCTTCTTGTCGATCAGCCACGCGGTCTTGAGCGTGAGCAGCCGGGCCTGCTCGATCGCCATCCGCGATTCGGCGATCCACTGCTGCACGACACCCTGCCGGGCCAGTTCCTTGCCGAACGCGACCCGCGAGACGGCGCGGCGGCACATGGCGTCCAGAGCGCGTTCGGCCATTCCGATCGCGCGCATGCAGTGGTGGATCCGGCCCGGGCCCAGACGTTTCTGGGCCAGCGCGAACGCGCCGTTCTCCTCGCCGAGCAGGTTCGTCACCGGCACCCGCACGTCGGTCAGCCTGATCTCGCAGTGCCCGTGCTGGTCGTGGTAGCCGAAGACGGACAGGTCGCGGACGACCTCCAAGCCGGGGGAGTCCATCGGCACCAGGATCATCGACTGCTGGGCGTACGTCGGCCCGTCCGGGTCGGTCTTGCCCATCAGGATCATGACCTTGCAGCGCGGGTCGGCGGCGCCGCTGGTCCACCACTTGCGACCGTTGATCACGTAGTCGTCGCCGTCACGGACGACGCTCGTGCTGATGTTCCGCGCGTCGGAGCTGGCGACGTCGGGCTCGGTCATCCCGAAGCAGCTGCGGATCTCGCCGTCGAGCAGGGGCTCGAGCCACTGCTTCTTCTGCTCGTCGGTGCCGAACAGGTGGAGCAGCTCCATGTTGCCGGTGTCGGGAGCGGCGCAGTTGATCGCTTCCGGGGCCAGCTGCGGCGAGCGCCCGGTGATCTCGGCCAGCGGTGCGTAGTCCAGCTGGGTGAGGCCGGAGACGTCGGGCAGGAACAGGTTCCACAGCCCGCGCGCACGTGCTTCCTGCTTCAGGTCCAGGACGATCGGCGGCACCTGGTGGGGTTGGCCGGCGGCGATCAGCTCTTCGCGCTGGGTTTCGTAGACGGGCTCGGCCGGGTGGACGTGCGAGTCCATGAACTCGGTCAGGCGGTCGATGTACTCCTGCGCTTTGGGGCTGTGTTCGAAATCCATCGGATGCTCCCCTCGAAGTGCTCCCTAAAGTAACCGACGAGTCAGTAAGTTAACTAGGGACGCCGACCGATGGAGGTACGAATGGCTAAGGCAGCCTGGGTGACCGGTGGAGCGAGCGGCATCGGTGCCGCCGTCTCGCGGCGGCTCGCCTCACAGGGGTACCGGGTGCTGGTCACCGACGTCGACGAGTCCGGCGGGTCCGCCGTCGCGTCGGAGATCGGCGGCATCTTCAAACGCTGCGACGTGACCTCGCCGGCGGACAGCCTCGACGCCGTCGCCGCGGCCACCGAGGCCTTCGGCGGCCTCGACCTGGCGTTCCTCAACGCCGGTGTCGCGACCGGGTTCGCGCTCGAGGAGGGCTTCACGCCCGAGGCGTACCGGCGGGTGATGTCGATAAATCTCGACGGTGTCGTGTACGGCGTGCACGCCGCGCTCCCGGCGCTGAAGGCGCGCGGCGGCGGGAACATCGTCGCGACCGCGAGCCTGGCGGGCCTCACCGCGGTGCCGTTCGACCCCATCTACGGCGCCAACAAGGCCGCCGTGGTCGGGCTCGTGCGCGCGCTCGGCCCGGTCTACGCCAACGACAACATCCGGGTGAACGCGCTCTGCCCGTCGTTCGCCGAGACCGCGATCATCGCCAACGTGCGTGACTCGCTGATCGGGGCGGGCGTGCCGCTACTCGAGGTCTCGGACGTCGTCGCCGCGTTCGATTCGATCCTGGCCGGCGAAGGCACCGGCGAGGCCTGGTACGTGCAGGTGGGGCGCCCCGCGGAGCCGTTCGCGTTCCGCAACGTGCCCGGGCCGCGCACGCCGGCCGGCGACAAAGCGCCGTCCGCGGACGCGTCGGTGCAGACGAGCTTGGGAGAGGCCTGACATGCGCGCAATCCAGATCACGTCGTTCGGCGGCCCCGAAGTACTGGTGCCGACCGAGCTGCCCGACCCGGTCGCGTCGGGGTCCGCCCAGGTGCTCGACGTCTCCCGGGCCGGGGTGAACTACGCCGACACCCACCAGGCCGAGAACTCCTACCTGGCCGCGTCGTCGTTGCCGCTGGTGCCCGGAGCCGAGGTCGTCGGGCGGCTCTCCGACGGACGGCGGGTCGTGTCGCTGCTCGCCGGCGGCGGCGGGTACGCCGAGAAGGCGCTGATCGAGCCGGGTCTCTCGTTCGACGTGCCGGACGACATCGACGACACCACCGCGCTGGCGATGGTGGTGCAGGGCGCCTCGGCATGGCTGCTGCTGCGGCGTTCGGCCGTGCTGAACCCCGGCGAGTCGGTCGTGGTGCACGCGGCGGCCGGCGGCGTCGGGTCGCTGGCCGTGCAGCTGGCCAAGGCGTGGGGTGCCGGACGCGTGATCGCCACCGCCTCCAGCGAGGAGAAGCGCGAGCTGGCCCGGTCGCTGGGCGCCGACGTGGCGATCGACTCCCGCGCCGAGGACATGACCACGGCGCTGCGCGAGGCCAACGGCGGCAAGCGCGTCGACGTCGTGCTGGACATGACCGGCGGGCGGGTCACCGACCAGAGCCTCCGTGCGCTGGCGCCGTTCGGCCGACTGGCCTTCTACGGCATGGCCAGCCGGGAGCAGCCCAGCCCGATCGAGCTGCGCAACCTGCTCGGCCACTCCACGACCGTGGCCGGCATGTGGCTCGCGCACGCGTTCCTGCTGCCCGGCGACGTACTGCGGCCGGCGATCGCCGAGCTGTTCGAGATGGTCACGAAGGGCACGTTGCGCGCCGTCCCCGGCGGCGAGTTCGCCCTCTCCGAGGCGCGGAAGGCCCACGAGGCCCTGCGTTCACGCAACACCGTCGGCAAGCTCGTTCTCGATCCCTCGCGTTGATTGGAGCTCTCTACGTGGACATCAACCTGGAAGGGCGCGTGGCCGTCGTCACCGGCGCCTCCCGCGGCATCGGTGCCGCGATCGCCAAGACCTACGTCGACGCCGGGGCGAAGGTCGTGATCACGGCACGCAAGCCCGAGGGGTTGGAGAAGGCGGCGGCCGAGATCGGCGCACCCGAGTCGGTGCACGCGATCGCCGCGCACGCCGGCAAGGAGGAGGACGCCGAGCGTGTCGTCCGCGAGACCGTGGAGCGGTTCGGGCGGCTCGACGTGCTGGTCAACAACGCGGCGACGAACCCGTACATGGGGCCGGTCATCGACGCTTCGCTGCCCGCGTGGGACAAGACGTTCGAGGTGAATCTCCGCGGCCCGCTGATCTGGACGCAGGCCGCGTACCGGGGCTGGATGAAGGAGCACGGCGGCTCGGTCATCAACATCTCGAGCATCGACGGGCTGCGGCCGGGTGGGCCGCTCGCGATCTACGGCGTCACGAAGTCGGCGCTGGTGTTCCTGTCGCAGCAGCTGGCCACCGAGGTGGGGCCGAACGTCCGGGTCAACGTGCTGGCGCCCGGCCTGGTGAAGACGGACTTCGCGCGGGCGCTCTGGGAGGGCGCCGGGGATGACGCCAAGTACCCGTGGCCGCTGCAGCGTCTCGGCCAGCCCACGGACATCGCGAACGCCGCGCTGTTCCTGGCCAGCGACGCCAGCTCCTGGACCACGGGTGCGGTGCTGGTCGTCGACGGAGGTGGCACTTTGGGCGGCCCGTTCAGGGCGTGACCCTAAGCGGTCTCGCTCGGGCGGGCTATAGCGCGCCCGAACGGGACCGCTTCGATGGCGCTTGGTCGCGGCCCGGAACGGAACCGGTCCTGGGCGGCGTGTCCTAGCTCGTCGGAACGGGAGTGGGCCCCGAACGGCGTGCCCTAGCTCGCTGGAACGGGACCGCTTCGATGGCGCCTGGTCGCGGCCGGAACGGAATCGGTCCCTGGGCGGCGTGTCCATGCCCGCCGAAACGGGACCGGTCCCTGGGCGGAGTGTCCAGGCCTGATGGGACGGGGCCGCCTCGATGGCGCTTGGTCGCGGCCGGAACCGAATCGGTCCCTGGGCGGCGTGTCCATGCCCGCCGAAACGGGACCGGTCCCTGGGCGGCGTGTCCAGGCCTGCTGGGACGGGGCCGCTTCGATGGCGCTTGGTCGCGGCCGGAACCGAATCGGTCCCTGGGCGGCGTGTCCATGCCCGCCGAAACGGGACCGGTCCCTGGGCGGAGTGTCCAGGCCTGATGGGACGGGGCCGCTTCGATGGCGCTTGGTCGCGGCCGGAACCGAATCGGTCCCTGGGCGGCGCGTCCATGCCCGCCGAAACGGGACCGGTCCCCGAACGGCGTGCCCAAGCCTGCTGGAACGGGACCGCTTCGATGGCGCTCGGTCGCGGCCCGAAACGGAACCGGACCCGGGCGGCGTGCCCTAGCTCGTCGAAACGGGACCGGTCCTTGGGCGGCGCGTCCAAGCCTGTCGAACGGGAGCGGTCCCGGAACGGCGTGCCCTAGCTCGTCGAAACGGGACCGGCCCCCGGGCGGCGCGTCCAAGCCCGCCGAAACGGGAGCGGTCCCCGAACGGCGCGCCCTAGCTCGCCGAAACGGGACCGGTCCCCGAACGGCGTGCCCTAGCCCGCCGAAACGGGACCGCTCAAGCGTCGGCGCGTAGCGGGCGGCGCATGGCGCAGCGAGGGGACAGGTCGTCCAGGCCCATCGCGATCTCGTGGTCGCGGGCCTCGCGCAGGCCGGGGGTCAGGTCGGCCTCGTCGAGCTCGACAAAACCGTACCGCCGGTAGAACGGGCCGTTCCACGGGATGTCCCGGAACGTCGTCAGCGTGACCGCGGGATACCCACCGCGCCTGGCCCAGCCGATCACCGCGGCGAGCAGGCCGCGCCCGTGGCCCCGGCGCCCGTACGCCGCGTCCACCGATAACTGCGACAGGTGCGCCGCGCCGTCCACGGCGTCGACCGCCGCGAAGCCGACCGGCGCACCCGACGGGCCCGGAACCACCAGGACGACCGCGCATTTGCGCAGCTCGTCGGCGGAGACGTAGTCGGCGGGCATCGTGATGCCCGCCTCGGTGAAGGGCGCCTCGGAGGCCTTCTCGACCTCCGCGAGGCCCGCCAGTTCGTCGTCCCCGGCCGGTCGTACAGCGTCGAAAGTCACCGGGGCATCATCCCCTAAGCGCGGTTACTCCGACGGCGGGTGCTCGTCACCGGTGCCGGTGAACGCGTCGTGGCCGGCGTCGGCAGCGCGCTTGCGGGACAGTTCGATCTCGCGCTCGGCCTCGGCCCGGCCCACCCACTGCGCACCCTCGACGGACTTACCGGGCTCGAGGTCCTTGTACACCGTGAAGAAGTGCTGGATCTCCAGCCGGTCGAACTCCGGCAGGTGGTGGATGTCGCGCAGGTGCTCCTGGCGCGGGTCGTTCGCGTGGACGCAGAGGACCTTGTCGTCCGGGCCCTTCTCGTCCTTCATCCGGAACATGCCGATCGCGCGGGCGCGGATCAGGCAGCCGGGGAACGTCGGCTCCTGCAGCAGGACCAGCGCGTCCAGCGGGTCGCCGTCCTGGCCGAGCGTCTCCTCGATGAACCCGTAGTCAGCGGGGTACTGCGTCGCCGTGAAGAGAATCCGGTCCAGACGGATGCGCCCGGTCTCGTGGTCGACCTCGTACTTGTTTCGCTGACCCTTAGGGATCTCGATCGTGACGTCGAACTCCACGGGCTGGACTCCTCACCGCTTCGGGCACTGATTGCGACTAGTGTCTCGCAGGTCGGGAACCAGTACCTGGGGAGGATATGCAGATCGGCCGCCACTCTGTGCTGTGGCTCACCCTCTGCTGGGTCCTCGCCGCCGTGCTGGTGACAGACCTGTTGTGGTTCGCGCGCGGTGGCGCGAGCGAGGTGAACAGTGGGCGCGACGGAGTACTCGTACCCGCCGTCGCCGCTGGACCGGTGTTCACCGATCCACCAGCGGTTTTGACCCCGGACGACGACTCCGCGGAGCCACCTACCGAGGCCGGACTCACCACTGCGCTGTCCGCCCTGCTCACGGACTCCCGGCTCGGGTCCAGCGTAGCCGTGTCGGTGCGTGACGCGGAAAACGGGACCACGCTGTTCAGCAGAAATGCCGACACACCGGTCACTCCGGCCTCGACGACCAAGACCGTCACTGCGGCCGGGGTGCTGCTGGCCTACGGTCCGGCGCACCGGCTGACTACGAAAGTGGTCAAGGGCGCTACGGAGGGTGAGATCGTGATCGTCGGCGGCGGCGATCCGACGCTCGCGTTCGGCGAGAAGATGAGTTACCCAGGGTCAGCACGGCTCGACGTGCTCGCGAAGGACGTCAAGGCCGCGCTCAACGGAGCACCGGTCACCAGGATCGTCGTCGACAGCACGCTGTTCAGCGGGCCCACCGAGGGGCCCGGCTGGGACGACGACATCATCTCGGGCAACTACTCGGCCCACGTGAACGCGCTCACCGCGAACGGCGCGCGGGTCGAACCGACCCCCGACCACGAGGGAGCGCGCACCCTCACCCCGGACCTGTTCGTCGGCCAGCGCTTCGCCGGCCTGCTCGGCGCCGGGGACGCCGAGGTCGTCCAGGGGACGGCCCCCGACGGCGCCGAGGCGGTCGCCGAACTGCAGTCGCCGCCGCTCTCGCACATCGTCGACGCGATGCTGACCGAGTCCGACAACGTGATCGCCGAGGCGATGCTGCGTCTGACCGCCGTGAAGAAGGGCCTCCCGGCGACGTTCGACGGCGGCACCCAGGCGCGCAAGGCCGTGCTCGACGAGGCCGGCATCGACACGGCCGGGTACGGCCTGCGTGACGGCAGCGGGCTCTCCCGGCTCAACCGCCTCACCCCCAACCTGCTGACGTCGCTGCTGGCCAAGGCCGTCGGCGCCGGGCACCCGCAGTTGCGGACGCTGCTGGCGGGGCTACCGGTCGCGTCCTACAGCGGCACGCTCGCCGACCGGTTCGGGGGCAGTTCGGCCACGGCGGGCGTCGGCATCGTCAGGGCCAAGACCGGAACGCTCTCCGGGGTGAGTTCGCTGGCCGGGATGACGGTCACGGTCGAGGGCCGGATCCTGACGTTCGCCGCGGTGGCGAACGGTGTTCCGAGTGGCGGCACGGACAGCGCCGAGGCCGCGCTGGACCAGATCGCCGCGACCCTGGCCAAGTGTGGGTGCAAGTGACCGTTGGGCGGTACGTGCGAATCACCCGTACCGTGAAGAGATGACGCAGATGGTGGACTGGGAACTGGCGGTCACCACCGCCGCGACGCTGACCGGTGGTGGCCCGCGGGTGAGCGTCACCGAAGCGGCCGACGTGGTGCTCGAGCTACGCCGCTTGACCGACGTCGCCGAGCGGCACGTCGCGGCCTACACCGGGCTGTCCGCGCAGGTCGAGCACCCGCCGGTGCGCGTCGTCGACCGCACCGACTGGGTCCGGTCGAACGTCGAGGGCCTGCAGGTCGTGATGGACCCGGTGATCGAGAAGCTCCAGTCCGCGTCGCCGTCGAAGCCGTCGGCGTTCGGGCCGGTCGGCACCGCGGTGAAGGTCGTCGGGCAGAAGGCCACCGGCGTCCAGGTCGGCACCATCCTCGGGTTCTTCTCCAGCAAGGTGCTCGGCCAGTACGAGGTCTTCTCCGGCGCGCCGGGCCATCTGCTGCTGGTCGCGCCGAACGTGGTCGAGATCGAGCGCAAGCTCGGCGTCGACCCGACCGACTTCCGCCTCTGGGTGTGCCTGCACGAGGTGACCCACCGCACCCAGTTCACCGCCGTCCCGTGGCTGCGTGACCACTTCCTCTCCGAGGTCAGCGCGTTCGTCGACGCCACCGACCTCGACCCGGACGCGCTCGCGGACCGCGTCCGCAACGGCATCTCGGCGCTCGCCGACGCGGTGCGCAACCCCGACTCGAAGGCGTCCGTGCTCGACCTGGTGCAGACGCCGGCGCAGCGCGCCGTCGTCGACCGCCTCACCGCGCTGATGACGCTGGTCGAGGGGCACGCCGAGTTCGTGATGGACGGCGTCGGGCCGGACGTGGTGCCGACCGTGGAGAGCATCCGGGCCCGGTTCAACCAGCGCCGCGCGGCCCGCAACCCGCTCGACAAGCTGGTCCGGCGCCTGCTCGGCATCGAGGTCAAGATGCGCCAGTACGCCGAGGGCCGGAAGTTCGTCGCCGAGGTGGTCGAGCGGGTCGGCATGGGTGGGTTCAACCTGATCTGGACGTCGCCGGAGACGCTGCCGCGTTCGTCGGAGATCGCCGACCCGGACGCCTGGGTCGCGCGGGTGGTCGGGCCGACCGTCTCCCCGAACTAGGTCGCCGTGGTCGGGCCACCGCCGGCGGTCGCGGCCGTCCGGGTGGCGGTCCGGGCCGCGCTGCGCGACCTGCCGACCGGCTCGTTGGTACTGGTCGCGTGCTCGGGTGGCCCCGACTCGGTCGCGCTGGCCGCGGCCACGGCGTTCGAGGCGCCGCGGGCGGGCCGGTCGGCCGGGCTGGTGACGGTCGACCACGCGCTGCAGCCCGGCTCGGCGGAGCGTGCGGCCGAGGTCGCGACCTGGGGCACGAAGCTGGGGCTGGAGCCGTCGGTGGCGGTGCGGGTGTCGGTCGGCACCGGTGGCGGCCCGGAGGCCGCGGCCCGGCACGCCCGGTACGCGGCGCTCGACGCCGCGGCCGCCGCGCACGGAGCGGCCGCGGTACTGCTCGGCCACACCGCCGACGACCAGGCCGAGACCGTGCTGCTCGGGCTCGCCCGCGGGTCCGGGGCCCGGTCGGCGGCCGGCATGGCGCCGGTCCGGGGCGTCTACCGCCGTCCGCTGCTCGGTCTGCCGCGTGCGCTGGTGCACGAGGCCGTCGAGGAGCACCCGGTCTGGCACGACCCGCACAACGTGGATCCCGCCTACGCCCGGTCGCGGGTGCGTGCGTTGCTGCCCGCGCTCGAGGAGGCGGCCGGCGGGGGTCTGCTGGCCGGTCTCGCGCGCAGCGCCACCCTGTTGCGCGCGGACGCCGACCTGCTCGACGACCTGGCCGCCGACCTGCTCGACCGGGCGACGGTGCCGGACCCGGCCGGGGGCGTCCACCGCGTGCTCGACGCGCGAATCCTGGCCGCCGCCCACCCGGCCCTGCGCGGCCGGGTGCTGCACCGGTGGGCGTTGGAACTGGGCGTTCCGGCCGGTTCGCTGGCGTCGGCGCACGTCGACGCCGTGGACGCACTGGTCACCCGCTGGCGTGGGCAAGGGCCCGTGCACCTGCCCACCGGTATCCGGATCGCCCGGGTGCGGGGTGCCCTGCGCCGGGATGACCGCCTTCCGTAGGCTGCGGAACGTGACGAGCCCAGAGTCAGACGGCCCGTACGCGGCCGACATCGAGCGGGTGGTCGTCTCGGCCGCCGACATCCAGGAAAAAATCGCCGAGCTGGCCCGGAAGGTCGAGGCGGACTACCAGGCCGACGCCGACAGCCCGCTGCTGCTGGTCGGCGTGCTCAAGGGTGCGTTCGTGTTCATGGCCGACTTCGCCCGCGAGCTACGGCACCCGGCCGAGGTCGAGTTCATGGCCGTGTCCTCGTACGGATCCTCGACCACGTCCTCCGGCGTGGTGCGCATCCTCAAGGACCTGGACCGCGACATCGCCGGACGCCACGTCCTCGTCGTCGAGGACATCATCGACTCCGGGCTGACGCTGTCCTGGCTGCTGCGCAACCTGGCCAGCCGGAACCCGGCCTCGGTGCGGGTGGTCGCGCTGCTGCGCAAACCCGACGCGGTCAAGGTGCCGGTGGAGGTGGCCCACGTCGGATTCGACATCCCGAACGAATTCGTCGTCGGCTATGGCCTCGACTACGACGAGCGGTACCGCGGATTGCCTTTTGTCGGAGTATTGAAGCCGGAGGTTTACGGCGCTGCCTGACCGGACACGGGAACGGTCACCAGGGTTCACCCGTTGTCTCGGAGGCGGCTACCAGCCACCTGCACCGCCGGTGGGTGCGGAGTACGCTTCTCGAACCGGGTGACCAACAAGTATTACGCCCGTCGAACCACCTGAAGTGCACACCGACACGCGCCTAATAGCCTGAGAATCGGGAGGGGCCGGGACTCTGCTTTTCGGAGCACCCCGCACGCAGCATGGAACGTACCCGCTTCATCCGCAGGCCCCTGGTCTGGATCATCCTGATGATCCTGGTCGCGCTCCTGTTGGGCTCACTGTTCACCGGTGACGGCGACTACAAGAAGGTCGACACCTCCGTCGCTCTGGCACAGGTGCGCGAGGGCAACTACAACAAAGCGCAGCTCCAGGACAAGGAACAGATCCTTCGCCTGGAACTCAAAAACGACTACCGCGGCGACAAGAAGATCGAAGCGTCGTTCCCGTCGCAGTCCGCTGACGACGTGTTCTCGCTTCTCTCGGAGAAGTCCGAGGCCAACGGTGGACCGGCGTTCGACACGAAGGTCACCCAGGAGTCGATCTTCGTCACGCTGCTGATCACCGTGCTTCCGATCCTGGTGGTCGTCGTCCTGCTCTTCCTCTTCATGAGTCAGATGCAGGGTGGCGGCAGCCGGGTCATGAACTTCGGCAAGTCGAAAGCCAAGCTGGTCAGCAAGGACACCCCGAAAACGACGTTCGCCGACGTCGCCGGGGCGGACGAGGCGATCGAGGAACTCCACGAGATCAAGGAGTTCCTGCAGAACCCGGCCAAGTTCCAGGCGATCGGCGCGAAGATCCCGAAGGGCGTCCTGCTCTACGGCCCGCCCGGTACCGGTAAGACGCTGCTCGCCCGGGCCGTCGCCGGTGAGGCCGGGGTGCCGTTCTACTCGATCTCCGGTTCCGACTTCGTCGAGATGTTCGTGGGTGTCGGTGCCAGCCGCGTCCGCGACCTGTTCGAGCAGGCCAAGCAGAACGCTCCGGCGATCATCTTCGTCGACGAGATCGACGCGGTCGGCCGCCACCGCGGCGCCGGCCTCGGCGGTGGCCACGACGAGCGCGAGCAGACGCTGAACCAGATGCTCGTCGAGATGGACGGCTTCGACGTCAAGGGCGGCATCATCAT
Source organism: Cryptosporangium japonicum (assembly GCF_039524755.1). Taxonomy (NCBI): domain Bacteria; kingdom Bacillati; phylum Actinomycetota; class Actinomycetes; order Cryptosporangiales; family Cryptosporangiaceae; genus Cryptosporangium; species Cryptosporangium japonicum. The sequence continues at coordinate 30,937 of NZ_BAAAGX010000023.1, read as the reverse complement.
GATCGCCGCGACGAACCGGCCCGACATCCTCGACCCCGCGCTGCTGCGTCCCGGCCGGTTCGACCGGCAGATCGCGGTCGACCGCCCCGACCTGGAGGGCCGCAAGGCCGTCCTGCGGGTGCACGCCAAGGGCAAGCCGTTCTCGCCCGACGTCGACCTGGACACGATCGCCCGCCGCACGCCGGGCTTCACCGGCGCCGACCTGGCGAACGTGATCAACGAGGCCGCGCTGCTGACCGCCAGGCAGGACAAGAAGGCGATCACCAACGAGTACCTCGAAGAGGCGATCGACCGGGTGATCGCCGGTCCGGAGCGCAAGACCAGGGCGATGAGCGCCAAGGAGCTCAAGGTCACCGCCTACCACGAGGGCGGTCACGCGCTCGTGGCCTGGGCGTTGCCCCACTCCGCGCCGGTGCACAAGCTGACGATCGTGCCGCGTGGCCGCTCGCTGGGCCACACGCTGATCCTGCCGACCGAGGACAAGTACACCCAGACGCGGTCGGAGATGATCGACACGCTGGCGTACGCGCTCGGCGGCCGGGCCGCGGAGGAGCTCGTCTACCACGAGCCCACCACCGGGGCCGGCAACGACATCGAGAAGGCCACCGGCATGGCCCGCGCGATGGTCACCGAGTACGGCATGAGCGCCAAGCTCGGCGCGATCAAGTACGGCACCAGCGACTCCGAGCCGTTCCTCGGCCGGGACATGGGTCACCAGCGTGACTACTCCGACTCGATCGCCGCGGAGATCGACGGCGAGGTCCGCGCTCTGATCGAGCTCGCCCACGACGAGGCGTACGAGATCCTGAGCGAGTACCGCGACGTTCTCGACGCGATGGTGCTCGAGCTCCTGGAGAAGGAGACGCTGAGCAAGGACGACATGGCCCGGATCTGCGCGCGGGTGCAGAAGCGGCCGCCGATGTCGCCGTTCAACGGGTTCGGCAAGCGGGCGCCGAGCGACAAACCGCCGGTCATGACGGCCGCCGAGGTGGCCGAGCTGCAGAAGAAGGCCGCCGACGAGGCGACCGCGCGGCTGGCCAACGGCTCGAACGGCCTGCGGGCCAACGGTGGTGCGCACGCGGCTCCGGACGACGAGCCCGGGGTGACGATCAGCCCCGGTAGCGACGCGTCGGTGCCGGCACCGGGCGACCCGCTCACCGACCCGCTGCCTCCGCAGAGCGACACGCTCGGCGGCCCGCAGCAGCCGGGTCAGCCCGGCTGGCCGGGCACGGGCCACTCCGGCCCGTCGGGGGCGGGAGACCTGCGCTGAGCACGGAAGCGGTCGCGTCGGACGCGTTGACGCCCGCTGGTGAAGGTGGCACGTCGGCGGCGGACGCCGTCGACCTGCCGCGGATCCAGCGGGCCGTCCGGGAGATCCTCACCGCGGTCGGGGAAGACCCCGACCGCGAGGGTCTCCGGGAGACGCCGGCCCGGGTCGCGCGCGCGTACGCGGAGATCTTCTCCGGTCTGCGCGTCGACCCGTCGACGCTGCTCACGACCGTCTTCGAGGAAGACCACGAGGAGCTCGTCCTGGTCAAGGACATCGAGCTCTACTCGACCTGCGAGCACCACCTGGTGCCGTTCCACGGTGTCGCGCACGTGGGATACATCCCGGGTGAGGACGGCCGGATCACCGGGCTGTCGAAGCTCGCCCGGCTGGTCGAGGCGTACGCCCGGCGTCCGCAGGTGCAGGAGCGGCTGACGTCGCAGATCGCCGACACGCTGATGGCCAAGCTCGATCCGCGCGGGGTCATCGTCGTGGTCGAGTGCGAGCACCTGTGCATGTCGATGCGTGGCATCCGCAAGCCCGGTGCCCGCACGGTCACGTCGGCGGTACGCGGCTGGTTCCAGCGTTCCCAGGCCGCCCGGGCCGAGGCGATGAGCCTGATCCTCGGATCAGGTCGGTGAACGTACCCGACCGTTGCCGGGTGATGGGCGTCCTCAACGTGACGCCCGACTCGTTCTCCGACGGTGGGCGTTACGAGAACCTCGACGCCGCTGTGTCGCACGCGCTCGAACTGGTCGGCCAGGGTGCCGACTACGTCGACGTCGGCGGTGAGTCCACCCGGCCCGGAGCCGAGCGGGTCGACGCCGACGTCGAGATCGAACGGGTCGTGCCGGTGATCCGCGAGCTCGCTTCGGCGGGCGTCGCGGTCAGCATCGACACGACCCGCGCCGCCGTCGCGGAAGCCTCGTTGAAGGCCGGTGCGACGGTCGTCAACGACGTCTCCGGTGGGCTGGCCGACGCCCGGATGGGCGCGGTCGTCGCCGACGCCGGCTGCCCGTGGATCCTCATGCACTGGCGTGGTCACAGCCGCCGGATGCAGTCGCTGGCCCAGTACGACGACGTCGTCACCGAGGTTCGGGACGAGCTGTCGGCGCGGGTCGACGCGGCGCTCGCGGCCGGGGTCTCGTCCGACGCGCTGATCCTGGATCCCGGGCTCGGGTTCGCGAAGACCGGCGTGCACAACTGGGAGCTGCTGGCCCGCCTGGACGTGCTGCAGGCGCTCGGCTTCCCGGTGCTGGTCGGGGCGAGCCGGAAGTCGTTCCTGGGCCGCCTGCTCGCCGACGACGAGGGCAAGCCCCGGTCGGTGGACGAGCGGGAGGACGCCACGCTGGCGATCACCGTGCTCGCCGCGCAGGCCGGCGCCTGGGGTGTGCGTGTGCACGGGGTCCGGGCGAGCGTCGACGCGATCGCGGTGCTGGAGGCGTACCGGAGGGCCCGCGGGTGACCACCGACCGGATCGTGCTGACCGGGCTCACGGTCACCGGCTACCACGGCGTCTTCGACTTCGAGCGCCGCGAGGGCCAGCCCTTCGTCGTCGACGTCGTCCTCGAGCTCGACACACGCACGGCCGCCGAGACCGACGACGTCACCGACACCGTGCACTACGGCGAGCTGGCGCAGAAGCTGGCCGCGGTGGTGGCGGGCGAGCCGGTGAACCTGCTGGAGAAGCTGGTGGCCCGGCTCGCCGACGTGTGCCTGGACGACGCCAGGGTGAGCGCCGCCGAGGTCACCGTGCACAAGCCGAAAGCGCCGATCCCGCTGGAGTTCGGCGACGTCGCCGTGACGATCCGGCGGTCCCGATGACCCGCGTGGTGCTCTCGATCGGGTCCAACCTGGGCGATCGGCTGGCGAACCTGGCCGGTGTCGTCGCCGCGTTGCCCGGCGCGAGCGTCTCACCGGTTTACGAAACCGATCCCTGGGGACCGGTGCCCCAGGATGATTACTTGAACGCCATCGTGGTGGCCGACGACGCCGGGCGCGACGCGGCCGGCTGGCTGTCCTTCGTCCGGGAGGCCGAGCAGGCCGCCGGTCGGGTGCGTGACGTGCGATGGGGCCCGCGAACGCTCGACGTGGACGTCGTGCAGGTGCACGACGACCACGGCGAACCCGTGCTCTCGGCGGACCCGTCGTTGACGTTGCCGCACCCGCTGGCGTCCCAGCGGGCCTTCGTCCTGGTGCCCTGGCTCGCGGTCGAACCCGACGCGGTGCTCGCCGGGCGCGGCCCGGTGCGTGAGCTCGTCGACGCACTGCCGGAAGATGAACGGGGCACTGTCCGCCGCCGCGATGACCTGAGCCTGGAGAGGTGAATCGGAGTGACTCCGCCCCCCAGCCCGCCGACGCCGACCCCGCGGTTGACCCCGACGCGACCCGGCAGCCTGGCGTTGGTCGTGCTGGTCGCATGCGTGGCGGCGTGGGCGCTGGCCAATCGGTTCTACGGCGACCTGCCGATGTTCACCTGGTTCCCGGCGCTGACGCTGGCCCTCCTGGCGATCTTCGAACTGATCGCGGCGCGGGCCACCAGGGCCCGGATCGATCGCCAGGAGGGCGCGGGCCCGGTCGAGCCGCTGGCAGTTGCGCGGTTCGCCGCGCTGGCCAAGGCGTCCTCGCTCGGCGGTGCGCTGTTCGTCGGCCTCTACGCCGGTCTGCTGCTGTTCCTGCTCAGTGAGCGGGAGCGCCTGGCCGCCGCCGCTGACGACGTGCCGGAGTGCACCGGTGGGCTGATCGCCGCCGTGCTGCTGGTCGGCGCGGCCCTCTGGCTGGAGCGGTGCTGCCGCATCCCGGATCCACCTGACGACGAAGAGTCCTGATCGAAGGATGTATCGATGAGCGATCTGGCCACCCTGGACGCGCTGTCCACCGAGGAGCTGCGTGAGCGCGCGTTCTCCCGGGCGCGCAAGCGCGGGGACGTCGGCTTCTTCTGGGACCTGATCCAGCGTCTGCCCAGCGCACGGGAGACCGAGTCGAACGACGAGAGCCTCGGGACGCTCGGCAGCACGATCGAGGAGGCCGTCGGTCTCTGGCGGGAGCTGACCGGTCACCAGTACGGCGACTCCGAGCCGCTGATCCGCGCCGCGTTCATCGACTATCTCCTCGAACACCCGGAATAGGAGACTCCGTCTACCCTCGGGGACGACGGGGGTCGGGGCGCAGTACTGCGACCGAGGAGGTAGACGGTGCGTAAGCAGCACGAGGACGATCCGGGGATCGACGACCGCGACGGCGGAACGCTGACGCTGCCCGGCCAGCACGAGGAAGCGCCGGACTACGACTTCCGCGTGGCCAACTCGGACACTCCGACCGAGATGCTGGGTGGCAACACGCCGCCGTACGGGGTTCCGGTCGTCCCGGACGTGCCGGAGCCGCCCGCGCCGCCGTACGAGCCGCCGGCCCCGCCGACGTTCGCCGGGCCGGCCGCGCCGGAACCCCCGGTGCGGGATCGGCTCTGGCCGCACCTGATCTGGGAAATCGTGCTGGCGGCCGCGGTGATCACCGAGGTGCTGCTCGTCCTGGCCCAGGACGACCAGGTCTTCCGCGGCGACGCCGGGCCCGCCCTGATGCTGTGGGTCGCCACCGCGATCCTGCTCGGCAGCGCGGCGGCGCTCTCGTTGCGCGGCGGGATGCCGAACGTCGCGATCGGAGCGATCGCGATCGCGGCCGGTGCCGACTACGCCTGGCTGGTGGGCGCCGAGGGCCACCCGTTCGGTGAGGCGCTGGCGATGGCGTTGGCCGGCGGAGCGCTCGCCGGTCTGGTCATCGCGCTGATCAGCACCACGTTCGGCGTCCCGAGCTGGGCGGTGAGCCTCGGGGTGGCCGGTGTGCTCTCCGGGGTCGTTCCCGCGCTCGTCGGCTACGACGCCCGCCCGGTCGGCGGCGAGACGCCGGACGTCCACGTGTCGGCCGAGTGGTGGCTGATCGGCGCGGCCGGGATCTCGGTGCTCGGTGGTCTGCTGCTCGCGCTGCCGTCGTTCCGGCGGTTCGTCGGCCGGTCCCGCCCGACCGGCGACCCGGCGAAGCGGGCCGGGTTCGTGGCGTCGATCGCGGCCGCCGGCGCGCTGGCCGGGTCGGGTGCGCTGGCCGCGTCGGCCGGGCTGCTCGACGCGGCGACCCGGGGCACCAGCGCCGGTGGTTACACCGGGATGGCCGAGCTGGCGATGGTGGGCTTCAGCGTCGCGCTGCTCGGCGGCGTGAGCGCGCACGGCCGCCGCGGCGGGATCTTCGGTGTCGTACTGGCCGCGACGCTGCTCGGGCTGGTGCGCCTGCACCTCGACCTGGTCGGTGCGGACAAGTGGCTCGGCGCCGTGATCTCGGGTGCCGCGATCATTCTCGGGCTGGTCGTGACCCGGGTGATGGAGCGTCTGGGACGGCGTCCGGTTTGACCCCGAGTGGTAACCGGAACATGTCTTGCAAGTGATGTGACGGTTACCACATACTCGGCAGCTGACGGTTCGTCGCCTCCGAGGGGGACCGGATGCCTGTGACGTCATCTTCCCTAGTTCTTCAGTTATCCGGTGTCCGGACGCGTGCCGGTCGAGCGGGCTCGCTCGACGACCTGTCGCTCGGCGTCGAGCCGGGACAGGTCGTCGCGGTCGTGGGGGGAGCGGGCTCGACGCTCTTCGACACCGTCTGCGGCTTCGAGCGCCCGGAAGCCGGCGAGATCACCTGGCGGGGCTCGGCGCTGCGCCCGCGTCCGCACCGCCTGACGACGCTGGGCGGGCTGGCCCGGACACTGCAGGGCGTCGGGCTCTACGGCGGGCTGACGGTGCTGGAGAACGTCCTCGTCGGCGCGGCCGGGGTGCCGCCGGTCGCCGCCGTGCCGGCCGGACGGCACGGTGGAATGGGCGTGGCGCTGCTCGGCGGGGCCCAGCTCCGGCTGCGCGGCGAGGAACTGCGCCGGCTCGCCCGCGACGTGCTGACCCGGCTCGGTGCGGGGGACCACCTCGACGCGGAGCTGGCGGCCGTCCCGGTGTCGCTGCACCTGCGGGTGGTGCTGGCCCGTGCGTTGCTCGTCGCCCCCGAACTGCTCGTCCTCGACGACCCGACCGCCGGCCTCGAGGCCGGCGAGGCGGCGGCGCTGGCCGAGCTGCTCCGGCCCGAACCGGGGTCGGACCGCGCGGTTCTGGTCACCACCGGCGACACGGAATTCGCCGCGCTGGCCGCCGATCGGGTCGTGTCGCTGGGCGGTTGAGGCCGGCGTGGCGACGGTCACTAAAACCGTCGTCGACCCCGGGACGTCCTGCTGAATTACGCGGAAGTTAACCGCGAAGGGGGAATTATTAATCACGCATAGTGAGGTTTACGGTCGTCGGCGGCACACCGTTGTGGGTTGATCGGGTTACCGTGGCGTTGTGAATCCGCAGAGTGCACGCTCTTCGGAGCCGGTCGGACCGGCTGCGGACGGTGCCCCCTCGTCGACCGACGAGGCAAAGTCGGGCGAACCGTCCGGTGTGGACGCCAACGCTTCCGACAAGAAGGACGAACCGGCACCCCAGCCCCCTTCCGAATCGCCCAGAACTCGGACGGCGGGCGAGCGACTCGCTAACCTCGATCACATGCCGCCGCCTCATCTACCGCCCCCGGAGCGTGGGGAGAGCGAAAGCGCACCCTCCACCCCGGGATTCCGCCGACACGTCGGCAAGCTGTTCTGGGTCGGCGTGGCCATCGCTCCGCTCGCGGCGTTGCTCCTGGTTCTCGGCAGCGGCGTCGGCCCGCTGCGTGCGGCCGCGGTGCTCGCGGTGTTCTCCGTCGTCATCATCGGTCTGAGCGTCGTGCTCCGCGACGACGCCGCGATGGTCAAGGACGACGTCGAAGAGCAGTTGCGTACCGAGGTCAACCAGTTGCGCAACGACATCGACTCGCTGCGTCGTGGCGTGGAGGTCTCGGTCCACCGCGAGCTCGAGCGTGTGCACCGCGAGCTGGAGGCCACCCGGCGCGACAGCGTGCTGCGGGCGGAGTCCACGCGGCTCAATCGCTTAACCGGTGCCTTACCGGCCGGTGAGGACGACTACCCGGTCGACGCCCGCGGCCGCGGCGACCGTCCGATGCGGGCGATCGCCGCCGGCGGCGAGATGCCGTCGCCCGAACCGGGCTACGACTGGTTCGGCGGCAGCGACGACACCGGCGCCGGTCAGCGGCAGGAACCGGTCCGCTACGGGGCGGGCACGTACGGCAGCGCCCGCCCGTCCGACACCGGTGACAACCCCGGCAACTGGCCCCGCCGGCCCGCGGAGGCCGAGCCCGCCGCCTCGGGGCGCCGCTCGAGCGGCACCGAGTACGGCAGCTCCGACCGCGGCAGCACCGATCACGGCGGCACCACGTACGGCGGCACCGACCACGGCGGCGCCCGCACCGACCACGGCGGCGCCCGCACCGACCACGGCGGCGCCCGCAGCGAGTACGGCGGCACCGAGTACGGGCGTCGCCGCCCCGAGGCGGACGAGGGCGCCGGTCGGTACCAGTCGTACCAGGCGAGCACCTACGGCGGCGACGCACCGAGCGAGCCGCGCAGCGGTGGCCGGCGCCGGGCCCCGGAAGAGGACTCCGCCGGGTACGAGATGATCGACTACGACGACGCCCCGCCGGCGTACACGCCGCAGCGCATCGACGCCGGCGTCTACGGTTCGCGTACGACCGACGACCGGGCGAAGGACAACTCCGGCGAACACGGCACGATCGACTACGCCGAGTTCTGGGACCGTTCGGGCAACTCCGCCGAGGGAGCCCGCACCGAGTCGAACCGGCGCGAGGCACCCCGTCGGGACGCCGAGCCGGCCCGCGGCGCCGATCCGCGCAACGCCGACCCCCGGGACGCCGACCCACGGTCCGAGAACTCGCGGGACACCGATCGGAGCTCGGCGAGCGAGTGGTCCTCGTGGCGCGACAACACGAACAGCTGGGACTCCGGGAGCTACGGCTGGGACACCGGCTCGCAGCGCTTCAACCGGGAGGATCCCCAGGTGATCACCGGCGCCATCACCGGTGACGTCTTCGACGTGCCGTACAGCGTCGGCGGCCAGGCCCTTTCCGAACCGGCGTTCGGGTCCGGCAACGGGTTCGGCGCCGGCACGGGCTTCGGCTCGGGCAACGGGTTCGGTGCCCAGCAGCGCTGGGATGAGTTGCCCGACGTCGCGCCCGCGCCCGAGTGGCAGTCGTCGTCGCCGCGCTCCGGGCCCAACTCGACGGTCGCCGAGCCGTCGGCGGAGTTCGAGCTGCCGAGCCTCGAGCACCTTCCGCAGGCTCCGTCCGGCGGTTCCGACGACAACGCCGCCGGACGACGGGCCCGGCACGCGTCGATCGACGAGGACAGCGGGCGTTACCGGTCCTGGTGACCTACTTGTCGACGTCGCCGACGACGAAGAACATCGAGCCGAGGATCGCCACCAGGTCGGGCAGCAGCGTGCCCGGCAGCAGCGTCGCCAGCGCCTGGACGTTCGCGTAGGACGCGGTGCGCAGCTTCAGCCGCCACGGCGTCTTCTCGCCGCGCGAGACCAGGTAGTAGCCGTTGATGCCGAGCGGGTTCTCGGTCCACGCGTAGGTGTGGCCCTCGGGCGCGCGCACGACCTTCGGCAGCCGGACGTTGACCGGCCCGCCGACCGTGCTCAGCCGGTCCAGGCAGGCGTCGGCGAGGTTGAGCGAGACGTGCACCTGGTCGAGCAGGATCTCGAAGCGCGCGTGGCAGTCACCGGCGGTGCGGGTGACCACGTCGAGGACGTCGGTGAGCTCGCCGTAGGCCAGGTACGGCTCGTCGCGACGCAGGTCGAAGTCGAGCCCGGACGCGCGGGCGACCGGACCGCTGGCCCCGTACGCGGCGGCCACGTCGGGCGCGAGGACACCGATGCCCACCGTGCGCGCGAGGAAGATGTCGTTGGTCCGGATGATCTTCTCGAGGTCGACCATTCGGCGGCGGACGTCCGCGACGGCCTGGCGGGCCCGGGTGGTCCAGCCGGCCGGGACCTCCTCCTTGACGCCACCGACCCGGTTGAACATGTAGTGCATGCGGCCGCCGGAGGCCTCCTCCATCACCGCCTGCAGCGTCTCGCGCTCGCGGAACGCGTAGAACATCGGCGTGATCGCGCCGATCTCCAGCGGGTACGAGCCGAGGAACATCAGGTGGTTGAGCACGCGGTTGAGCTCGGCCAGTAACGTCCGCAGCCAGGTGGCCCGCTCGGGCACCTCGATGCCCATCATCCGTTCGACGGCCAGCGCCACGCCGAGTTCGTTCGAGAACGCCGACAGCCAGTCGTGCCGGTTGGCCAGCATCAGGATCTGCCGGTAGTCGCGCACCTCGAACAGCTTCTCAGCACCGCGGTGCATGTAGCCGATGATCGGCTCGGCCGAGATCACGCGCTCGCCGTCCACCACCAGGCGCAGCCGCAGGACGCCGTGCGTGGAGGGATGCTGGGGGCCGATGTTGAGCACCATGTCGGCGGTCGCCAGTTGATCGGCGCCGCTTCCGACGCCTACGGTGAGCTCCACCTGCTCATCGTCCCAGAACGGCAGTTAGCGTGGTGGGATGACCGGTTCTCTCGCCCCGGCGTTCGACCCTTGGTCGCCGGAGTTCGTCGCGTGGCCCTACGACGTGTTCGCCGACCTGCGTGCCCATGCGCCGGTCTGGCGGTTCGAGCGCACCGGGCAATGGGTGATCTCCCGCCACGCCGACGTCGACGCGCTGCTGCGTGACCGCCGCCTCGGCCGGTCCTACCTGCACGTGGCGACGCACGCCGAGATGGGCCACGAGGCGCCGGCGGACCACCTCGAGCCGTTCTGGACGCTGAACAACAACGGGATGCTCGACCGCGAGCCGCCCGACCACACCCGGTTGCGTCGCCTGGTGTCGAAGGCGTTCACCCCGCGGACCGTCGAGCGGCTCGCACCCTGGGTGCGTTCGTACACCGAAGGGCTGGTCTCGACGCTGCTCGACGCGGGCTCGGACGGGACGCCGGTCGACCTGATCGAGACCGTGGCCGAGCCGCTGCCGGTGGCCGTGATCGCCGAGATGCTGGGCATCCCCGAGGCCGACCGGCACCTGCTGCGGCCCTGGTCGGCGGACATCTGCGGGATGTACGAGCTGCGCCCGTCGGCGGCGGCGCAGGAGAAGGCGGTGCGCGCCAGCATCGAGTTCACCGACTACCTGGTCGCACTCGCCGCCGAGCGTCGCAAGAACCCCGGCGACGACCTGATCAGCGCGCTCGCGACCGTTGTCGACGCCGGTGACCAGCTCACCGACCCCGAGCTGGTCGGCACGTGCGTCCTGCTGCTCAACGCCGGACACGAGGCGACGGTGAACGTCACCGGGAACGGCTGGTGGGCGCTCTTCCGCAACCCGTCCGAGCTGGCCCGGCTGCGTGCCGGTGAGGTGGGGGTCGGCACCGCGATCGAAGAGCTGATGCGCTGGGACACGCCGCTGCAGCTGTTCGAGCGTTGGGTGCTCGAGGACATCGAGGTGCACGGTGTCCGGATCCCGCGGGGCGACGAGGTGGCGCTGTTGTTCGGGTCGGCCAACCGGGACTCCGCGGTGTTCCCCGACGCTTCGCGGCTCGACCTGGGCCGAACCCCGAACCCGCACATCTCGTTCAGCGCGGGCATTCACTACTGCCTGGGTGCGCCGCTGGCCCGGTTGGAGCTCAGCACGTCGTTCGAGACGATGTTGCGCCGCGTGCCGGGGCTGGCGCTGGCCGAGGAGCCGCGCTGGAAGGGCGGCTTCGTGATCCGCGGGTTGGAGGCTTTGCGGGTCACCGTGTGACCGCGGCGTCGGCGCATCGTCCGGTTCCGCCACGAACGAGCGCGGAGGCGTCGTAGGGTGTCTGCCAACTCGGTTTGCCCCGGTGCCGCTTCGAAGCGGAAGATGTCCGCACCGGACGGAGCGTGGCCACGCCGAAGTGGCCCGAGGGGCGCGCAGACGGGTCAGGGTACGAGTCTCGAGAGTCGCTGGGACGGTTGGGCGTGAGCTTCGGAGTGACCGACGATGTGGGTTCCAACGGCCGGCACCGGGCGCGCGACGCGGCAGATCATCCCGAGCTGTCGCGACGTCGTTCGCGGCGGGACTCGTGGGACAGCCCGCCGTCGGTCGGCGAGCCGCGACGGCGTCCGGATCCACTGACCGATCCGCTCGGGGCGGTGGAGTCGCCGGATCCGCTGGGCGGCGAGCGGCCTTCCCGGCGTGAGCGTCGGTCCTCGTTCGGCGACTCCGACGAGATGCCACCGGGCCGGTCGGCGGCGCGGCGTGACGACCCGGCGCGCGGCGCGGCCCGGGAGGGGCGCCGGAGCCACCCCGACGAGCTGGACCGGCCCCGGCGCGTGCCCTCGCAGCGCCGCCCCGAACCCGGTGACGACGGCGAGTACGGCGGCCGGGTGCTGCCCCGCCGCTCCGACCGGCCCCGCGGTGCCGCGGACGACCCCCTGCGTCGCAGCGGCGAGATCATCGACCGGCCGCGCGGCGTCGCCGACACGGGTGAGCGCTCGCGCCGGAGCATGGACACGCCCGACCGCCCCCGGGGCGTGGCCGACACCGGCGACCGGATGCGCCGCAGCGGCGAGATCACCGACCGTCCGCGTGGCTCCGCCGACACGGGTGACCACCTGCGTCGCAGCGGGGAGATCACCGACCGTCCGCGTGGGTCCGCCGACACGGGTGACCACCTGCGTCGCAGCGGGGAGATCACCGACCGTCCGCGCGGGGTCAGCGACACCGGTGAGCGCGCACGGGCGGCGGCTCGGGCTTCGGTGCCGGTGGCCGGGCGAGCGGTCGTCGGCGAGCCGATCCGCCCCGACGCCGCCCAGCGCACGTCGGGCCGGATCGTGTCGGTGCCGGAGCGCGCACGGGCGTCGCGCAGCGCCCCGGCGGTGAGCCGCACCCCCACCGGCGAACCCGAGGCCATCCGCCGGGTCAACCCGTTCGACCTGCCCGCACCACGCGGCTACTCGCACGCGACGATCGCGACCGGCCAGCTGGTCTTCCTGGCCGCGCAGTCCGGCGTCGACCTCGACGGCCGGATCGTCGACGGCGGGCTGGTCGGCCAGTTCGACCGGGCCGTGGCGAACCTGCTCTCCGCGCTCGCCGCCGCCGGCGGTTCGGCCGAGCACCTGGTCAGCATCACCATCCAGGTCACCTCGATCGACGACTACAAAGCCAACTCACGCCCGATCGGTCACGTCTGGCGCGCCCGCCTCGGCGGGCTCATGCCCGCCCTCTCGGTCAGCGAGGTCCGCCGCTTCTGGGACGCCGAGGCCGAGATCCAGATCGCGGCTCAGGCCGTGCTCCCCTAGCGGCTGGAGCAGCCAATAGAACGCTCCCAGGCCGTCGGGGGCCAGCAGCTCGGCGGCCCGGGACGCCGAGCTCAACGCGTGCAGGTACCGCGCCGGGTCGGCGCTCGCCAGTTCGCGCGGGGGCAACCCGCCCGAGAGGCCGAGCGCACGCAGCACGTCACGCTGCCGCCGCAGCGGGGCACCGGGGGCGAGCGAGTCCATCGCCACGTGCGCGGTGAGGTCGCAGCTGCCGTCCGGTACCGGCGGCACCTGCCGTCCACCCCGGTAGCCGGTGAGCGTGCCGCCGACCGGACGCGCGCCGGCCACGTGCCCGTAGTCCACGGCGACGGCCAGCCCGCGCCGCACCTGTCCCACGGCCGCGGCCCAGGCGGCGTCGCGCGTCAGCCCGATCTCGGCCCGGTCCCCGGGTGCGCGAAGCGGCCACCAGCGTTCCAGCCACGCCGCGTCGGCGCCCGAGACGACCGGGCCCGGCGTCTCCTCGCCCGACGGCGACACGAGAACCACCCGGTCGACGCCGGACGCGTCCCGGGTGGCCACGTCCACCGGCACGTTGTCGAGCCACTCGTTGGCCACGAGGAGCCCGTCCACCGGAGGAATCTCCGGGCCCCACCGGTACCCGACCCCGGCCGGGCGCGGCCCCCGCTCCACCGCGGTCAACCGCAGCCGCCGCCCCAGCGCGCCGGGCACGGACAGCGCCGAGAACAACTCCCCGCCGCCGGCCCCCACGTCCACCAGGTCGATCGGATCCGGCTGCCCCAGCGCACTGTCGACCCGTGCGAGCAGTTCCCCGATCGCGTCCGCGAACAGATCCGGGGCGGCCTGCACCGACGTGCGGAAATGCGCACCCGGGCGGTTCACGCGGTAGAACCCGCCCGGCCCGTACAGAGCTTCGTCAGCCGCTGCGCGCCAGGTAACCGCCACGGCCGAAGACTACGAGGTGACGTCCTTCGAGCCGAACCGTGCCCACGCGGCGGAGGCGGACACCGCGGTCCAGATCAGCGCGCTGACCAGCCCGGGTACGAGCGCGCCGTAGGAGATCGGGTCACGCAGCAGCTCGCCGAAGTCGGTCCAGTAGTTCGTCAGCAGGAACGGGTGGATCACCTCGAGCTGCGGCACCGCGCCGAGCACCTGCGACGTGATCGCGGTGGCCACGACGGCGATCGTGGCCCCGATCGGCTGCTCGGTGAGCGTCGAGACGAACAGGCCGACCGCCGCCAGCGCCACCAGGCACAGCGTCAGGTAGACGCAGACCATCCCGAGCCGGAGCACGGCCTCGCCGAACCCCACCGGTGTGCCGGAGAGCAACGCGGCCGGCCCGGCGCCGAACAGCAGCAGCCCGATCGCGACGCCGGCCACCGCGATCACCAGCACGCCGACGAACGTGTACGTGATCACCGCGGCGAACTTCGTCAGCAGCAGGCGGGTGCGGCTCACCGGCACGGTCAGCAGGTACCGCAGCGTCCCGAGCGAGGCCTCGCCCGCGATCGCGTCCGCGGCGGTGGTGGAGATCGCCAGCGGCAGGAACAGCGGCAGCGCGACGGTGAGCGCGGCCAACGCCACGAACAGCCCGTTGCCGTTCACGAGCGAGAGGAACGCCGGTCCTTCGCCGCCGCCACGCGGGCCCGACCACCGGACCGCCACCGCGATGACGATCGGCACCGCCGCGAGCACGGCCAGCGCGGCCTGGTTCCGGCGCCGCCCGAACATCAGCCGCAGCTCCGACCGGAACATCCGTCCGGCCGGGAACCCGGTGGTGAGCGCGGGAACGTCGTCGACGGCCGCGGCACGCGACGGACGCAGCGTCGGCACCGGCACGAATGCTCCGGGCACCAACGCGTACTGCTTAGCCGCTGACATCGAAGCCCTCCCCGGTGAGCCCGACGAACACCGATTCGAGGTCCGGCACCACCACGCGGAAGCCTTGGACCGGAACACCGTCGTACACCAGGGCGGCAACGACCCGGTCGGACGGCAGCTCACCGAGCGCCGCGCCGACCCGGCGCCCCTGCACGACGACGTCGGGCAGCTCGAGCCGCTGCATCGTCGCGATGGCGTCCACCGGGCGGTCGGTCTCGACCTCGACCCGGGTGGCCGTGCCGGCGCGCAACTCGGCCAGCGGCGCCTGCGCGACCAGGCGTCCGGAGTTCATCACCCCGACGTGCGTGCAGACCTGCTCGACCTCGGCCAGCAGGTGGGTGGAGAGCATCACGGTGGTGCCGGCGGCGGCGAGTTCCGCGATCAGCGTCCGGACCTCGCGGGTGCCCTGGGGGTCCAGTCCGTTCGTCGGCTCGTCGAGCACGAACAACTCACGTGGACGCAGCAGCGCGGCCGCGAGCCCGAGCCGCTGGCGCATGCCCAGCGAGTACACCCGGTACTTCTTCCGCCCGGCCGGGGTGAGCCCCACCCGGTCCAGCGCGGCGCCGATCCGGGCCCGCGAGGTCGTCGGGTCGGCCGTGCGGTCGACCGCGTCCAGGCGGCGGAGGTTGTCGAGCCCGGACAGGTGCGGGTGGAACGCCGGCCCCTCGACCAGCGCCCCCACCCGCGGCAGGAGCGTGGCGGCGTCCTCGGGCATCCGGCCGCCGAGCAGCCGGTGGGTGCCCGCGGTGGGGCGGGTGAGGCCGAGCAGCATGCGGATCGTCGTGGTCTTCCCCGAGCCGTTCGGCCCGAGGAAGCCGTAGACCGCGCCGGTGGGCACGGCCAGGTCGACGTGGTCGACCGCGACCTGCCCACCCCGGAACTGCTTGGTCAGACCCACGGTGGTGACCGCGTGGGCGTCCGCGTCGGGAGAACGCCGGTGCGGACGCTCGACCGCGGGCGCGGTCACCGCTTCGCCGCCTCGTAGAGCCGCTCGGGGTCGACGGCGCCGAACACCAGCCGGCCGTCGTCGGTCAGCACCGCGCAGAGCAGGTCGGACTCCAGCAGGCGGCCGCTGCCCCAGGCGCCGTTCACCTTCGGCAGCAGATCGAGCATCGACTTCGTCCGGGTGTCGCCGGACCCGGGGGAGTCCAGCCCGGTCAGGATGCCGACCTGCGTCCAGCCGGCGCCGACCACCGTCAGCCGGTCCTTGATCGCGGGGTGCTCGGCGGCGGCCACGGGCTGCTCGGTGACGGTCGCGCCGGGCGGCGGGGTGAACGTGAACTGCGCCGGGTCGGGCGCGGAGAACGAGACCTGGGTGAAACCGACCTCGAACGCGGGCTTGGACGCGTTCCGCGCGTAGATCCGGACCCGCAGCGGCATCTTCTTGTCGGCGTCGATCGCGAGACGCACCTGACCGACGCGGCTGGCTCGGTCCTTGGGCTTCAGCACGAGTTCGTACGCGGCCCGGCCGGCGACCTTCGCGGTGCCGTCGGTGGTGACCTCGGTGCTCGGCGAGATCGCGGCCAACGCCTGGTCGGCGGCGTCCTGGGGGGTGCTCGGCAGCGGCGAACCCGACGGCTGGACCTTCTTCAGGTCCTCGTCGGTGAGCCGGGTGTGGGTGGCCTCGTTCTTCTGGCTCGACCAGGTCCACACGTCGTTGCCGTTGCGGACGACGTCGGACTCGCCGAGCGAGCCGACCAGCGCGACCCGCTGCTTGTCTTCCCCGCCGTACCAGACGCGCAGCGTGTGGGTGCCGGTCAGCATCGACGTGAAGTCCGAGCTGCCCTGCGACCCGGCGCCGGAGAAGTTCGGCAGACCGAGGTCGGACTTCTGGACGACAGTGCCGGAGAGCGGGTGCGGAACCGCGGTCTGCAGATCGACGAGGAGCTGGGCCGCGGTGCGCGGCGGCAGCGCGGGAGACGCGTCGGCGGCGGTGAGGAACCGGCTGACACCACCGATGGTCAGCGCCAGCACCAGTACGGCGGCCGGGAACGCCCAGCGCAGAGCCGGCCGACGCACGAACAGCGGCCGCCGGGGCGGCGCGGTCGCGTCGGAGTTCCAGCTCGAGCCGCTGAGTACTTCCGGCTCCGGATGGTGGTCCTGCGGGGACCGCTCGGGCGGCGGTGCCCCGGAATCCCGCGGAGACATGGCGAACACCTCTCGGTGGGCAGCGGTACAAGTTGATGCTGCTCGGTGCATGCTGAGATCGGGCTGAGACGGTGGGTGGTCCTCAGTCTTCTCTCAGTGCTAATGACAAACGCTTCGAAGATATGGGCGAAGGGACGCTGGTGCGGGTATTGGTCGTCGAGGACGAGGTCCGGCTGGCCGGAGCGCTCAAGCGTGGGCTGCAGGCCGAGGGGTTCGTCGTCGACGTCGCTCACGACGGCCAGGACGGCCTCGAGCGCACCCGGCAGAACGAGTACGACGCGGTCGTGCTCGACGTCATGCTGCCCCGGCTGTCGGGCTACCGGGTGGTGCAGGCGCTGCGCGCGGAGCGCAACTGGGTGCCGGTGCTGATGCTCTCGGCCAAGGACGGCGAGTACGACCAGGCCGACGGGCTGGACGCCGGCGCCGACGACTACCTGACGAAGCCGTTCTCCTACGTGGTGCTGGTGGCCCGGCTCCGTGCGCTGCTGCGCCGGGGGGCGCCGGAACGGCCGGTGGCGCTGAGCGCCGGTGACCTGGTGCTCGACCCGGCGTCCAAGCGCGTCACCCGGGGCGACGTCGAGATCACGCTCACCGCGCGGGAGTTCGCGCTGCTGGAGTACCTCATGCGGCACGCCGGTGAGGTCGTCAGCAAGGTCGAGCTGCTCGAGCACGTCTGGGATCTGTACGACACCGGCGAGGCCAACGTCGTCGAGGTGTACATCGGTTACCTGCGGCGCAAGATCGACCAGCCGTTCGAGCGCCGGGCGGTGACGACCGTGCGCGGGGCGGGGTACCGGCTCGAGCCGGACGGCGGATGAGCCTGCTCCGCCTGCCGGTCCGGCGGTGGCGGCGGGCCCGCCTCAGCACGCGGCTGGTGGCGCTGGCCACCGCGGCGGTGGTGGTGGCGCTGGCGGTGAGCACGGTGGTGCTCGTCGTCGTGCTCAAGTCGACGCTGGAACGGGCGCTCGACGCGGCGGCCAGGCAGACCGGCGAGGACGTCGCCGCGCTGGTCGAGACGGAGAACCTGCCCAACCCGATTCCGGCCGGCGGCACGACGGTGGTGCAGGTGATCGACACGAACGGCCGGGTGCTGGCGGCTTCGGCCGGCGCCGACCGGCTGGTGCCGATGCTGCCGAAGGACGAGTTGGCGCTGGTCAAGCGCGACGAGGAGCGGTACGAACCCGGTTACCGGTTCGGGGTGAAGGACGTCGTCCGGGTGGTCGCGGTGTCGGCCGGCGACAAGACCGTGCTGGTCGCGATCCCGGCCGGTGAGGTGCACGAGTCGGTGCGGGTCGTGCGGGTCGGCCTGCTGTCCGGGTACGCGGTGCTGTTGGTGCTGCTGGTCGTGCTCGCCTGGCGGATGGTGGGGGCGGCGCTGCGTCCGGTGGAGGCGTTGCGCCGGGGCGCGGAGGCGATCGCGTCCGGCGGGGCGTCGCAGCCGCGGCGGGACAGCGGCCGGTTGCCGTTGCCGCGGGCCCGGGACGAGATCTTCCGGCTCGCGGTCACGCTGAACACGATGCTGGGCCGGCTGGACGCCGCCAGGGCACGGCAGCGGGCGTTCGTCGCGGACGCGGCCCACGAGCTACGCAGCCCGCTCGCGAGCCTGCGCACGCAGATCGAGGTCGCGGACGTGACGTCGGTACCGGCCGAGCCGGCCGACCTGCTGGCCGACGTCGAGCGGCTGACCCGGCTCGTCGACGATCTGCTGCTGCTCGCCCGGATGGACGACGCCCCGGCCGGGGGACCCCACGGGGCCCGGCGCCCGGCCGAGCCGGTGGAGATGTCGGTGGTCGCGGACGTGGCCGTGGCGCGGTCGGCCGGTGCGCGGGTGCCGGTGGAGCGCGTCGACCGGCCCGGTGCGGCGTCGGCGGTCGTCGAGGGCGACGAGGACGCGCTGACCAGGGTCGTGACGAACCTGGTGGAGAACGCGGCCCGGTACGCCGAGACCCGCGTCGAGGTGCGGGTGGGCGCGGCGGACGACCGCGCCTGGCTGGAGGTCGTCGACGACGGACCGGGCATACCGGCGGCCGACCGGGAGAAGGTCTTCGCGCGCTTCACCCGGCGCGACGACGCCCGCGACCGGGGCAGCGGCGGGGCCGGGCTCGGGCTGGCGATCGCCCGCGAGATCGTGCGTCACCACGAGGGCACGATCGAACTGTCCGACGCGTCACCGCACGGTCTGGTGGCGACGGTCCGGATCCCGCTGCCGCATCCGGAGTGATGGCGCCCCGACGTCGCCGCTCGGGCCTGAGACGCGACGTCGGGACGCCATCGAGGAAGGTCGCTCCCGGTCAGAGCAGGTGAGCGCCGAGGCTGGTGAGCATTGCGAGCAGAGCGACCCCGGCGGCGACGCACTGCACGGCGGCGCCGTTGAAGAACGGGATCCGGGAGTCGACCGAGTACCGGCCGGGGCCGGCCAGCAGCAGGCCGAGCGCGGCTCCGCTCAGCACCAGCGGCAACTCGATGCCGTCGTGGCTGGCGAAGAACCCGTTGCCGAGGTTCACCGCGACCATCGCGTTCACGGTGACGCCGATGATGCCGCCGGCCGCGAGCGGGGTGAGCAGGCCCGCGGCCAGGAACAGGCCGCCGAACAGCTCGCCGATGATGGCGGCCAGCGCGAACATGGCCCCCGGCGTGTAGCCGAGCGCGGAGAAGCCGTCGGCGGTGGCGCCGAAGCCCGCGCCGCCGAACATGCCGAACGCTTTCTGGGCCCCGTGAGCGGCCATCGTGAGGCCGACGACGAGCCGCATGAGCAACAGGCCGGCGTCGGCGACCGCGGCCGGCGTCTCGATCGTGAGCAGTGCGCCGGTCGAACCCCAGTCGAGCGGGGCGGCGTGGCGCGGACCGGCCCAGATCGTGCGGTTGGTGGACGGTGCGGCGGCGTAACTCAGGTCGAACGGACCGGTGGCGCGGGGCGGCGGTGCGCTCGGACGCCGGGCGGTGTGGTCGGTGGTCGGCTCGTCCGCCGTCTCCGGCTCGGCCGGCGCGGGGCCGGGCGGAATGATCGGGCGGCCGAGGATGGGCACGAACGGTTCGGGCTCGGGCTTGCTGGGGGCGGCGGGCTTCTCGGCCGCCACCGTCGCGTCGACCTCGATCGTTTCGTGCGCCGCCGTCACCTGCTCGACCGTTTCGGGCCCGACCGTTTCGGACGCGGCGGGCTCGGGTTCCTCGTGGGCGCCGGATTCGGAGGGCGCGGCTTCCGGTTCCTCGGTGACCAGGGGCGGTGCGGCGGCTTCCGGTGCTTCCGGTTCCTCGACGGCTTCCGGGGCGGCGGGGGGCATCACGCTCGTCGGCGCGGCCACGACCGCGCTCCACAGTGCGTCGAGCACCGAGCGCTCTTCGAACACGGAGTGGTGCTCGGGTTCGGCGGCCCGCCGGCCGTGCCTGCTCGTCGTGGCACTGCGAGCCATGCAGCCTCCTCGGACCCAGCGGGCAAAGTCGCCTTCACCCCATTAATAGATGAATACGCCAATTCCGGCAAGTGGTGTAATTCGTCCGTTGTAGTGCCGACAAACGTTGACGGTGTTCGCGGTTCAGTAACGGTGTTGTGACACACCCGACACGGACTTCTCGGTCCATCCCGCGCCCGCGCATACTTGCCGCGACCGGTACCGGAATCCCGAGGACTGGATCATGGATCACGCGCACGGTTCCCCGCTCGACCCGCCGAGCCCCGCCGACCGGCCGGGCCGGCTCGCCGTCGGTCTCGTCGGCGCCGGCCGTGCCGGATCGGTGCTGGCCGCCGCGCTGGCCCGGGTGGGGCACCGCACCGTCGCCGTGTCGGCGGTGAGCAGTGCCTCCCGCGAGCGCGCCGCCAAGCGTCTGCCCGGAGCTCCGGTCGTCCCGCCGGACGCCGTCGTGGCCGCGGCCGACCTCGCGCTGCTCGCGGTTCCGGACGACGCGCTGGAGCCGCTGGTGACCGGCTTGGCCGAGGTCGGGGCGTTCCGCCCGGGCCAGCTGGTCGTGCACATCTCCGGCGCGCACGGGCTGGACGTGCTGCAGCCGGCGATCCGCGCGGGCGCCCTGCCGCTGGCGCTGCACCCGATCATGACGTTCACCGGCCGCGACGAGGACGAGAGCCGGCTGGTCGGCGTGCACTGGGGCGTGACGACGGTGCCGGAGTTGCGTCCGGTGGGTGAGGCGCTCGTGGTCGAGATGGGCGGCGAGCCACTCTGGGTGGAGAACTCGCAGCGTGCGCTCTACCACGCCGCGCTCGTGGTGGCCGCGAACCACCTGGTCACCCTCATCAACGACGCGGTGGACCTGCTGCGTGCGGCCGGAGTGGAGCGGCCGGGCGCCGCGCTCGCCCCGCTGGCCGGCGCCGCTCTGGACAACGCGCTGCGCTCCGGCGACGCCGCCCTCACCGGCCCGGTGTCGCGCGGGGACGCCGGCACCGTGGCCAACCACCTCGACGCGTTGCGCGGCCGGCACCCCAGCGCGGTGGCCGGCTACCTCGCGATGGCCCGCCGCACGGCCGACCGAGCCATCGCCGCCGGCCGCCTCGACCCCGCGTCCGCCGAGGGCCTCCTGGACGTGTTGGGTGGCCATTCGACGTCGACCTGATGCAGTACGTGGCAGGTGGAGCGCCGCTGGGCGGGCCGTGCAGGACGGAGCGAAGAATGAGCGCAGTAAGGGTGCCGATCGTGGTGCATGACCGCGAGGCACTGGCGCGTGAGCGCGAGCGGGCGGACGGGCCGGTCGCGGTCGTGATGACGATGGGCGCGCTGCACGAAGGGCACGCGGCGCTGCTGCGTCAGGCCCGGGCCAGGGCCGCGACCGTGATCACGACGATCTTCGTGAACCCGCTGCAGTTCGGGCCGAACGAGGACTTCGACCGCTACCCGCGGACGCTCCCGACCGACCTGGAACTGTGCGCCCGGGAGGACGTCGACGTCGTCTTCGCGCCGAGCGCCGACGTGATGTACCCGGACGGGCAGCCCCGGACCCGGGTCAACCCGGGGCCGCTGGGCGAGATCCTGGAGGGCGCCAGCCGCCCCGGGTTCTTCCACGGCGTGCTGACGGTCGTGCTGAAGCTGATCAACCTGACCCGGCCGGACGTGGTGTTCTTCGGTGAGAAGGACTACCAGCAGGTCGCGCTGGTGCGTCAGATGGTGCGTGACCTCGACCTGGACATCGAGGTCGTCGGGGTGCCGACCGTGCGCGAGCCGGACGGGTTGGCGCTCTCCAGCCGCAACCGGTACCTGTCCGGCCCGGAGCGGGCCACCGCGCTCGCACTCGCGAACGCGCTGCGTGCCGGCTCCGCGGCCGGGGAGAACGGTGCCGCGGCCGTCGAAGCGGCGGCGAAAGCGGTGCTCGGCGACGCGTCCGGCCTCGAGCTGGACTACGCGGTCGTGACCGCGCCCGACCTGGGCCCGGCGCCGGAGAGCGGCGAGGCCCGGCTGATCCTCGCGGCGAAGGTCGGCACCACCCGGCTGATCGACAACGGCCCGGTGAGGCTCGCATCACGGACCGAACTACCGCCGTTCACCGGCGCCTAGGCTGCTCGACGTGGATGTCCAACGGAGGACTGCGGGTGCTGGAAACACGATCCCGCGTCGACTGCTGACCGCGTCGCCGGGCTGGACCGTCACCGCGGACGTCTGCGTGATCGGCTCCGGTGTCGCCGGGCTCTGCGCCGCGCTGCACGCCCGGGAAGCCGGCCTCTCGGTCGTCGTCGTGACGAAGGTCAACATCGACGACGGGTCGACGCGCTGGGCGCAGGGTGGCATCGCGGCGGTGCTCGACCCGCTCGACACCCCGGCGGCCCACGCGCGGGACACGCTCGTCGCCGGGGTCGGGCTGTGCGACCCGGCGGCCGTGGACGTGTTGACCCGCGAGGGGCCGGCGCGGTTGCACGAGCTCATCGCGGCCGGGGCCGAGTTCGACCGGCACTCCGACGGCTCGCTGATGCTCACCCGCGAGGGCGGCCATCACGCGAACCGGATCGTGCACGCCGGCGGCGACGCCACCGGCGCCGAGGTGCAACGCGCGCTGCACGCCGCGATCCACCGCGACGACGGCATCCGGCTGATCGAGCACGCGTTGGTGCTCGACCTGCTCACCGGCGCCGACGGCCGGGCCGCGGGCGTCAGCCTGCACGTGCTCGGCGAGGGGTCGGAGGACGGTGTCGGCGCGGTGCTCGCGCGTGCGGTCGTGCTGGCCACCGGCGGCCTCGGGCAGGTGTTCGCGTCGACGACGAACCCGGCGGTCTCCACCGGTGACGGGGTGGCGCTGGCGCTCCGGGCCGGTGCGGTCGTCACCGACCTGGAGTTCGTGCAGTTCCACCCGACCGCGCTGTACCTGGGCGCGAACGCACCGGCCGGTCAGCAGCCGCTGGTGAGCGAGGCGATGCGCGGCGAAGGTGCCTACCTGCGCAACGGCGCGGGCGAACGGTTCATGGTCGGACGCCACGAACTGGCCGAACTCGCGCCGCGTGACGTCGTCGCGAAGAACATCACCCGGGAGATGCTGTCGGCCGGGGCGGAGCACGTGTGGCTCGACGCCCGGCACCTGGGCGCTGATTTCCTCGAGCACCGGTTCCCCTCGATCCTCGCGCGGGCGCGGCAGGCGGGCATCGACCCGGTCACCGACCTGGTGCCGGTGGCACCGGCGGCGCACTACGCGTCCGGCGGGGTCCGCACCGACCTGCGTGGACGCACCAGCGTGCCCGGCCTCTACGCCTGCGGTGAGGTGGCCTGCACCGGTGTGCACGGCGCGAACCGGCTGGCGTCGAACTCGCTGTTGGAAGGTCTGGTCTTCGCCGGCCGGATCGGTGCGGACCTGGCCCGTGACCTGCCGCCCCAGGCCGAGCCGGTCGACGTCGACGGGAACGGTCTGGAGCACTACGTGGTGTCGTCCACGGTCCGCGAGGACCTGCAGCACGCGATGGTGCGGGGCGCGGGCGTGCTGCGCTCCGCCGCGTCGCTGCGGTCGACGTCCGACGCGTTGGTGCAGCTGGGCGGCAAGCGTTCCATCGACCCGCGGCCGGTGAACTGGGAGGTCACGAACCTCCACACGGTCGCGACCGCGCTGGTCGCCGCGGCTTCGATGCGCGAGGAGACCCGCGGGTGCCACTGGCGCGAGGACTTCCCCGACGCCTCCGACGAGTGGCGCGGGCATCTGTTGGCCGCGATCGCGCCGGACGGGGCGCTCACCGAGACGTATGAGGCGATGTGAATCTCGATCCGGCCTGGGTGGCCGACCTGGTGGCGCGTGCTCTGGCCGAGGACCTCGGCGGCCCCGACGGAGTCGACGTGACGAGCGTCGCGACGATCCCGGCGGGCCAGGTCGACGTCGTGGACATGGTGGCGCGCGCTCCGGGCGTGGTGGCGGGGCTGCCGGTGGCGCTGGCGGTGTTCGAGGCGGTCGGTGACGTCTCCACCGAGGCGCTGGTGGACGACGGTGCGGCGGTGGAGCGCGGCGACGTGCTCGCGACGATCACCGGGCCGACGCGTGCGCTGCTCACCGCGGAACGCACCGCGCTGAACCTGATCTCGCGCGCCTCCGGGGTGGCCACGCACACCCGCCGCTGGGTCACCGCGATCGACGGAACCGGCGCGAAAGTGCTCGACACCCGGAAGACGACGCCGGGTCTCCGTCCGCTGGAGAAGTACGCCGTGCGCGCCGGTGGCGGCACGAACAAGCGGATGGGCCTCTACGACGTCGCGATGATCAAGGACAACCACAAGCTCGCGGCCGGCTCGATCACGGCCGCGTACGAGGCCGTCCGGGGCACGTTCCCGGAGGTCGCGGTGCAGGTGGAGGTCACGACCGTCGCCGAGGCCGTCGAGGCGGTGACCGCCGGGGCGACGTTCCTGCTGCTCGACAACATGGGGCCGGAGCTGCTGCGCGAGGTGGTGGCCGCGGTCGGCGGCAAGGCCGAGCTGGAAGCCACCGGGAACCTGACGCTCGACCGCGCCCGCGAGTTCGCCGGCACCGGCGTGGATTATTTGTCGGTCGGCGGCCTCACGCACTCGTCGCCGATTCTCGACATCGCGTTGGACCTTCGACCCCGAGAGGCGTGAAAGACGGTGCTGCTGACCATCGACGTCGGTAACACGAACATCGTGCTCGCGACCTTCTCGGGGGAGAAGCTCGTGCACTCCTGGCGGGTGCGCACCGACAGCCGGATGACCGCCGACGAGCTCGCGCTGCTCTTCCGCGGGCTGCTCGAGTCGGAGGCCGTGCAGATCACCGGCGTCTCGGCCTGTTCGACGGTGCCGGCGACGCTGCGGGAACTGCGGACGATGCTCGACCGGTACTACGGCGACATCCCGACGATGATCATCGAGCCGGGTGTCCGCACCGGGGTGTCGATCGTGATGGACAACCCGAAGGAAGTCGGCTCCGACCGGATCATGAACACGCTGGCCACGTACCACCTGTTCGGTGGGCCGGCGGTCGTCGTCGACTTCGGTACGTCGACGAACTTCGACGTCGTGGGGCCCGACGGGGCGTTCATGGGCGGCGCGCTGGCCCCGGGCATCGACATCTCGGTCGACGCGCTGGCCGCACGCGCGGCGCAGCTGCGCAAGGTCGAGCTGGTGCGGCCGCGGTCGGTGATCGGGAAGAACACGGTCGAGGCGCTGCAGTCGGGCATCATCTACGGCTTCGCCGGGCAGGTCGACGGCATCGCGCGCCGGATGGTCGAGGAGCTCGGTGGTGCGTCCGCGGTGGTGGCGACCGGTGGCCTCGCTCCGCTGGTGATCGGCGAGTCCCGCGAGATCACCCACCACGAACCCAACCTCACGCTCATCGGCCTGCGGTTGGCGTTCGACCGGGCGGCCCGCTGAGCCATGGCGGAGGACACCCGGCGGCGGCTGATCGACGGCGCCATCGAAACCGTGCGGCGCAACGGCATCACCGGGACGTCCGCCCGGACGGTCGCGGCGACCGCCGGCGTCAACCAGGCGCTGGTCTTCTACCACTTCGGCAGCGTCGCCGACCTGCTCAGCGAGGCCTGCCGGGTGGCCACCGCGGAGAACGTCGAGCGCTACCGGGAGCAGTTCGCCGGGGTGCGGACCCTGCGTGAACTCCTCGTGCTCGGGCGTTCGCTGCACGAGGACCAGCGGGACCGGGGCAACGTCACCCTGTTGGCCCAGATGCTGGCGGGCGCCCAGGCCGACGAGCGGCTCGCGGCCGCCACCCGGGACGCGATCGGGCTCTGGGTACGCGAGATCGAGGCGGTTCTGCGCCGCGTCGTGGTCGGTTCGCCGATCGAACCGGTCGTCGACGTCACCGGGCTCGCGTCCGCGGTGTCCGCGGCCTTCGTCGGCATGGAGTTGTTCGAGGCCGTCGACCCGGCCGGTTCGACGGCGGCGCTCGACGCCCTGGACCGCCTCGGGATTCTGCTCGAGGTGGCCGACGATCTCGGGCCGGTCGCGAGCGCCGCGCTCCGCCGCCGGATCCGCGGCGCGACCGCCGGTCAAAACTGATCGTGCCGGGTCGATAGGCTTTGCCCCGTGACCGAGAACTCCACTGCTCCCGACCCTGATGGCGACGCGTTCGACAGCGACGTGCCGGAGCAGGTAAGGGTGCGGTTGGAGAAGCGGGCCCGGATGCTCGCCGAGGGCACCGAGCCGTATCCGGTGGGATTCCCACGCACCACGACGCTCGCCGCGATCCGCGACCGCTACGCCGATCTCGGGGCCGACGAGCACACCGGGGAGCGCGTTTCCGTCACCGGCCGGGTCATCTTCATTCGCAACACCGGAAAGCTCTGCTTCGCGACGCTGCGTGAGGGCGATGGCACCGAGCTGCAGGCGATGCTGAGCCTCGCCCAGGTCGGGGCGGAATCGCTGGAGCAGTGGAAGTCCCTGGTCGATCTCGGTGACCACGTCGGTATCGAGGGCGAAGTCATCACCTCCCGGCGTGGTGAGCTGAGCGTGTTCGCGGACCGGTGGATTCTCACCACTAAGGCACTGCGCCCGTTGCCGGTCGCGCACAAGCCGATGGGCGAGGAAACTCGCATCCGGCAGCGTTATGCCGATCTGATCGTGCGGCCCGAAGCGCGTCGCATGGTGGAAGTGCGTACCGAGACGGTACGGGCATTGCGGGATTCCCTGAACCGTCGGCAGTTCCTCGAGGTCGAGACGCCGATGTTGCAGTCCGTACAGGGCGGTGCCGCGGCGCGACCGTTCATCACCCATTTCAACGCGTTCGATCTCGACGTGTACCTGCGCATCGCTCCCGAGCTGTTCCTGAAGCGTTGTGTGGTCGGTGGTATCGAGAAGGTTTACGAGATCAATAGAAACTTCCGCAACGAAGGGGCGGATTCAACGCACTCGCCGGAATTCACCATGCTCGAGGTGTACGAAGCCTACGGTGACTACGACACCATGGCCCGGCTCACCCGTGAGCTGTATCAGGAAGCCGCGACCGCGGTGTTCGGCTCGACGGTGGTGGAGCGCTTCGACGGCACCGAGATCGACCTCGGCGGCGAATGGCAGACCGCGTCCCTGTTCGAGCTCGTCTCGGGCGCCATCGGCGAGGAAGTCACCCCGGAGACGCCGATCGAGACGCTGCGTGGGTACGCCGAGAAGCACGGTATCGCGGTGAATCCACTGTGGGTTCACGGCAAGCTGGTGGAGGAGTTGTTCGAAGCGCTCTGTGAGGAGCAGCTCGCCGGCCCGATCTTCGTGCGCGACTATCCGCTCGACACCAGCCCGCTCACCCGCCCGCACCGGTCGCGACCGGGCGTCGCCGAGAAGTGGGACCTTTACATCGGTGGCGTCGAGCGCGGCACCGCGTACTCCGAACTGGTCGATCCGGTGATCCAGCGGGAAAAGCTGGTGGCCCAGTCGGCGCTCGGCGCCAAGGGCGACGTCGAAGCGATGCAGTTGGACGAGGACTTCCTGCGTGCCCTCGAATACGGCATGCCGCCATCCGGTGGAATGGGTATGGGTGTGGACCGTATGCTCCAGGTGTTCACCGGTCGGGGCATCCGGGACACGATTCTCTTCCCGTTCGTGCGCCCGGTATAAGGCGCGGTACGGTTACCGAGCGTTTCCGCGATACTGGGTATTGGCATTGCGGTCGTCGCCGTGATTGTATTTAGTCGTACCCAGTTTTTCTGGTGATCCGGGAGGAATTCGTGGCGCAGAAGGTGCAGGTGCTTCTCGTCGATGACATCGACGGAGGCGACGCAGAAGAGACGGTCTCGTTCTCGCTCGACGGCGTGTCTTACGAAATCGACTTGTCTGCGAAGAACGCCGCGACGCTGCGCGACGCGGTTGCGCCTTACGTCGGCGTCGCCCGCAAGGCCGGCCGCGCGCAAGCCACGAAGGCCGCCGCCGCCACCCGGGTCCGTTCGTCCGGTTCCACCGCGACTGCTGATCGTGAGCAGAACCAGGCCATCCGGGAATGGGCGAAGAAGCGCGGATTCAAGGTTTCCGATCGCGGCCGCATCCCGAGCGACATCGTGAAGCAGTTCCACGCCGGCTGACTTCCCCGGTAGCTCCCCCGGCTCCGGCACCCCGCGAGCGCCGCCGACCACGACGTCCGTAATCTGCAGGTAGCGGCAGATACGGCTGTTCGCTCTCAGCGGACAGCTGGTCGGAAGTGAGACTTCGGCTTCACCGTTGTAGGAACTGTGGTCGTACTGATCCGGTCCCCGTGGCGGGTGGCCGGAGGTCACCACCCGACTACAGTGGTGGGACGAGCGCCATCAGGTGTTCGCGACCACACGGTGCTCACCGGCACGTGAGGAGCAACGAGGGATGTTCGAGAGGTTTACCGACCGCGCGAGGCGTGTTGTCGTCCTGGCTCAAGAAGAAGCCCGGATGCTCAACCACAACTACATCGGCACCGAGCACATTCTGCTCGGCCTCATCCACGAGGGTGAGGGCGTCGCGGCCAAGGCGCTCGAGTCCCTGGGGATCTCGCTGGAGGGTGTCCGCCAGCAGGTCGAGGAGATCATCGGGCAGGGGCAGCAGGCGCCGAGCGGGCACATCCCGTTCACGCCGCGGGCCAAGAAGGTCCTGGAGCTGTCGCTGCGCGAAGCGCTGCAGCTGGGCCACAACTACATCGGCACCGAGCACATCCTGCTCGGTCTCATCCGCGAGGGTGAGGGCGTGGCCGCCCAGGTCCTGGTGAAGCTGGGGGCCGACCTGAACCGGGTCCGCCAGCAGGTGATCCAGCTGCTCTCCGGCTACCAGGGCAAGGAGCCGGCCGGCTCCGGTGCCCCGGCCGAGGGCACGCCGTCGACTTCGCTCGTCCTCGACCAGTTCGGTCGCAACCTGACGCAGGCCGCGCGCGAGCAGAAGCTCGACCCGGTCATCGGTCGGGAGAAGGAAATCGAGCGGGTCATGCAGGTGCTGTCCCGCCGCACCAAGAACAACCCGGTGCTGATCGGCGAGCCCGGCGTCGGCAAGACCGCCGTCGTCGAGGGCCTAGCCCAGGCGATCGTCAAGGGCGAGGTGCCCGAGACGCTCAAGGACAAGCAGCTCTACACGCTCGACCTCGGCGCGCTGGTCGCCGGGTCGCGCTACCGCGGTGACTTCGAAGAGCGCCTGAAGAAGGTGCTCAAGGAGATCCGCACCCGCGGCGACATCATTCTGTTCATCGACGAGATCCACACCCTGGTGGGTGCGGGTGCCGCCGAGGGCGCGATCGACGCCGCGTCGATCCTGAAGCCGATGCTGGCCCGGGGTGAGCTGCAGACGATCGGCGCCACCACGCTCGACGAGTACCGCAAGTACGTCGAGAAGGACGCCGCTCTCGAGCGCCGGTTCCAGCCGATCCAGGTCGGCGAGCCGTCGCTGGCCCACACGATCGAGATCCTCAAGGGTCTGCGCGACCGGTACGAGGCGCACCACCGGATCTCCATCACCGACGGTGCCCTGGTCGCGGCCGCGACGCTGGCCGACCGGTACATCTCCGACCGCTTCCTGCCCGACAAGGCGATCGACCTGATCGACGAGGCCGGCGCACGGATGCGGATCCGCCGGATGACCGCGCCGCCGGACCTTCGCGAGTTCGACGAGCGCATCGCCGGCGTCCGGCGCGAGAAGGAAAGCGCGATCGACGCGCAGGACTTCGAGAAGGCCGCGTCGCTGCGCGACAAGGAGAAGCAGCTGCTGGGCCAGAAGGCGCAGCGGGAGAAGGAATGGAAGGCCGGTGACCTCGACGTCGTGAGCGAGGTCGACGACGAGCAGATCGCCGAGGTGCTGGCGAACTGGACGGGCATCCCGGTCTTCAAGCTCACCGAGGAGGAGACCAGCCGTCTCCTGCGCATGGAGGACGAGCTGCACAAGCGGGTCGTCGGCCAGGAGCAGGCGATCAAGGCGGTCTCGCAGGCCATCCGGCGTACCCGGGCCGGCCTGAAGGACCCGAAGCGTCCCGGTGGTTCGTTCATCTTCGCCGGCCCGTCCGGTGTGGGTAAGACCGAGCTCTCGAAGGCGCTGGCCGAGTTCCTGTTCGGTGACGAGGACGCGCTGATCCAGCTCGACATGTCGGAGTTCCACGACCGGTACACGGTGTCGCGTCTGGTCGGTGCCCCTCCCGGCTACGTCGGGTACGACGAGGGCGGCCAGCTCACCGAGAAGGTGCGCCGCAAGCCGTTCTCCGTGGTGCTCTTCGACGAGGTCGAGAAGGCCCACCCGGACGTCTTCAACACCCTGCTGCAGATCCTGGAAGACGGTCGTCTCACCGACGGCCAGGGCCGCATCGTCGACTTCAAGAACACGGTGCTGATCCTGACGTCGAACCTGGGTACCCGCGACATCGCCAAGGCCGTGTCGCTCGGCTTCCAGTCGGGCAACGACACGTCCAGCAACTACGAGCGGATGAAGCTCAAGGTCCAGGACGAGCTGAAGCAGCACTTCCGTCCGGAGTTCCTCAACCGTATCGACGACACGATCGTGTTCCACCAGCTCACCGAGGACGAGATCGTCGAGATCGTCGACCTCATGCTGGCCCGGGTCGACACGGCTCTGAAGAACAAGGACATGGGGCTCGAGCTCACCGACGGCGCGAAGAAGCTTCTCGCCGCCAAGGGCTACGACCCGGTGCTGGGTGCCCGGCCGCTGCGTCGGACGATCCAGCGCGAGATCGAGGACACGCTGTCGGAGAAGATCCTCTTCGGAGAGCTGGCCGCTGGTCAGATCGTCGTCGTGGACGTCACCGGCACCGACGAAACCGACCGCACCAAGGGCGAGTTCACGTTCCGTGGCGCCGACAAGCCGGCCGAGGTGCCGGACACGGTCACCGCGGAGATCGCGTCCTCGGGTGAGGCTCCGGCCGCCGAGTAACACGCGCTTCGGTCGAGAGGGCGGGCTCCACTGGGGCCCGCCCTTTCGCGTGCGCGGGTTTCCGGGCCTACGACAGGTTGGTGGGCCCTTGGAGTCAACCGGTCGTGGCAACGGTATTAGGCGGCGTGGTTGA
>NZ_BAAAGX010000022.1:0-115355 GCF_039524755.1 Cryptosporangium japonicum | reverse complement strand
CGTCACTCCGATACAGGAGTGTTGCCACGACCATATGAATCCAAGGCCTACAACGGCCCCGGTAGCCCCGAAAACCCGTCGTAACCCCGAGAACCCGCCGTAGCCCCGAGAACCCGAAGCCCCGAAGCCCGAAGAACCCGTTACGAGCACGCGGAGCGCGGTAGGCCCGCTACGGGTACGGGTGAGAGGCCCGGGGCCTTGGCTCGGCCGGTCAGTACTGCGGCCAGCGCGTTCATCGAGGACTCCGCGGTGCCGTACGTGGCCAGCAGCGTCGGGGACTTCGCCGCGGCCAGCAGGTACGGCGTGTCCGTGGCCACCGTCACCGAGGCCGGGCGGAGGTCCGCCGCGGTGTCCAGGTAGCCGGTCAGGTGGATCGAGTCCCCACCGGCGCCGACCTTCACGCCGGCCCGGCCCAGGGCCGCGGACAGGAACTGGCGGGACTCGGCGGACCCGCCGGTGATCGTCACCGGGCCGCGCACCAGCGCACCGGAGCACTTGCCGCGCAGCAGGGTGACCGCCGCCGCGGCGGCGCGCTCCACGGCCGCGACGTGCTCGGCCGACTTCAGCGTGTCCAGCCCCGGCACGGCCGGCCGCGACGCCAGCTTCACGGTGAGGACCCGCGTCACCGCCTCCACCGCCCGCGCCCGGGGCAGCCGCCCGGACTTCAACGCCCCCAGCAGCGCCTGCTGGGCCCCCCTCACGTCCGGCGGCAACAGCAGCAGGTCGTTGCCGGCCAGCACCGCACGCACCGCCACCTCACCGGCCGAGTACTTGTCGGTGAGCGCCTTCATGTCCAGCCCGTCGGTGACCACCATCCCGGTGAACCCCAGCTCGCCACGCAGCAGGTCGGTGAGCACCTTGTGGCTCAACGAGGCGGGGGTGCCGGGGTCGATCGCCTCGACGTCCAGGTGCCCGGACATCACGATGCGGCTCCCGGCGTCGATACCGGCCTGGAACGGGGCCAGATCGTCCTTCTCGAGCGTGGAGCGGTCCTGCCCCAGCACCGGGATCGCCTCGTGGCTGTCGACGTCGGTGTGGCCGTGGCCGGGGAAGTGCTTGAGCGCGGTGGCCACGCCCGCCTTCTGGTACCCGCGGACGGAGGCCACGACCTGACGGCTCACCAGCGCCGGGTCGGCGCCGAACGACCGGGACCCGATCACGGTGTTGCCGGGGCCGCCGATCACGTCCGCGTCCGGCGCGAAGTCGACGTCGATGCCGAGCGCCGCGAGTTCCGCGCCGGACACGGCGGCGGCCTGCTCGGTCAGCGCCGGGTCGTCGGCGGCTCCGAACGCCATCGCGGTGGGCAGCCGGGTGACCCCGTCGCGGATCCGGGTGACGGTGCCGTGTTCCTGGTCGACGCCGATCATCAGCGGGACGCCGGCGGGCAGCTCGGCGGCGGTCTTCTGCAGCCCGTCGGTGAACTTCCGCACCTGGGCCGGCGAGCCGATGTTCGACGCCGGGTTCGTGGGCGCGGTCGGGTCGTCGGAGGCGCGGCGCACCAGGATCACGCCACCGAGCCGGTACTTCGTGATGATCTCCGACGGGG
Organism: Cryptosporangium japonicum; assembly: GCF_039524755.1. Classification (NCBI taxonomy): domain Bacteria; kingdom Bacillati; phylum Actinomycetota; class Actinomycetes; order Cryptosporangiales; family Cryptosporangiaceae; genus Cryptosporangium; species Cryptosporangium japonicum. Next base: position 113,809 of record NZ_BAAAGX010000022.1, on the reverse strand, counting down.
TGCCGGCGCCGGTGCGGGCCCGGTTCAGCTCGCGCGTGGAGTCGCTGACCTCGTCCGGGTCGTCGCCGTAGACGAACGGCATGAGCATCTGCCCGACTAAGTCGACGTCCGCGAGCTTCGAGGCGATGGCCCGCGCCTGCGCCGCCGCGTCCCCGGAGGCGGGAGCGGCCCGCGACGGGGACGCGTCCGGCGACGACGACCGGTCACGCGTCACCCAGAGACCGCCGGCCACGAGCCCGACCACCACGACACCGGCGATCGCCAGGAACAGCGGTCGCCGGGATCCACCCCCGGGGCGGTCGAAACGGCTGGGGGCAATCCGAGCGTGACGGGCCACTGCCCCACCGTACTCAGCCCGTGCGGTGCAGCCAGGTGACCGGGGCACCGTCGCCGGCGTGACGGTACGGCTCGAGTTCGAGGTCCCACTCGGCGGCCAGGAGCTTCTCCAGGCCGTGCGCGAGCGCATCCGGGCCGGCGGCGGTGGCCAGCAGGCTACGCAGGCGGTCCTCGGACACCATGATGTCGCCGTTGGCGCTCATCGTGCTGCGGTGCACACCCCGGCCGGGGACGTGCATGATCCGCTCCCCGTCGACGCCGGGGCTGGGTTCCTCGGTGATCTCGAACCGGGTCATCGGCCACGCGCGCAGCGCGGTGGCGATCTCGCCGGCCGTCCCCGGGCTGCCGGTCCACTGGGACTCGGTACGCAGGGTCGTAGGATCGGCGTGTTGTGCCGTCCACTTCAGATTCACGGGCACGCCAAGGACCCGTGCGACAGCCCACTCCACATGCGGGCACACCGCAGGCGGGCAGGAGTGGACGTACAAAACGCCACGTGCTGACACCGGAGACCTCCCGAAGGAACGAGGTACGCCTTCCCCAACGCTCTCGTCCATCGATAGGTCGACACTCATGATGCCCTCGGGGCGGGTGTCGTGCCAAGCCGTTCTGCCCGGTCAGATGCCTAGATCATCGCGCGTCAGAGCCGGTTCTGTACCGGTTCTGCCCTTTTCGGCGTGTCGCGTGTCGTCAACTTGACCCACCACGTCGTCAAGTCGACTCTCCAAACGCTCCAACCGCTGAGACAGTTCTCTCACCGCGGAGAGCATCTCGGTGTCCCGATCGACCTCCTCCTCGACCGCGGAGGCGACCGCGGTGAACTGCCCGATGAACCAGGCCGCGATGCTGGCGGTGACGATGCCCAGGATCGCGATGCCGGCCAGCATGAGCACCGCGGCCATCGCCCGCCCCTGAGCGGTCACCGGGAACCGGTCGCCGTACCCGACCGTCGTCATCGTCGTCATCGCCCACCAGAGGGCGTCGGGGAACGTGCGGATGTTCGCGTCGGGGTTGTCGCGCTCGGCGCCGTAGACGGTCACCGCGCCCGCGAACAGGACGCCGATCGCGAGGATCGCGGTGTAGGTGCCGGTCCGCACGGCCAGGCTCTGCCGGGAGAGCCGCCCCACCATGCTGACGAGCCCCAGCAGCCGCGGCAGCACCGCGACGATCCGCAGGCCCCGGAGCGGAGGAATGAGGACGACGACCAGGTCCGGGAGATGATCCCGGACGAATCGCCCCCGTTCGGGCGCCAGCACGAAGCGGGTCAGGTACTCGACGACAAAAATGCCCCAGATCGTGACGTCGGCCCAGTGGAACCACTCCCGGGCCGACGCCGAGAGGTTCCGGTCGAGCACCGGCCAGACCAGCACGACGACGAACACCACGGAGAGCCCGAGCATGACGTCGTCGGTGCGATCGACGAAGCGCTGGTAGGCGCCACCTCGGCGGGCTCTCGTCAGCCAGCCGTCACGGGGCTCCCACCAGCGCATTCATCGAGTGTGCAAAAAAATTCAGCCCCGCGCATCAGCCGGTCGGCGCCGCGAGTACACCGCACCGCTCTCGGACTGGAAACTGGCCGTCTCCGGACCCGTGCGCTGCGGCCACCGCGGTTTGTCGTCGACCTCGCCGGGCAGGGACGCGGCCGGGATGTCCTGACGCTCGGGAACCGGCGGCAGCGCCTCGGTGGGGGTCTCCACCGGCGCCGCCGCGGCCTGCGTCTCCTTGGCCTTGCGCATCTCGGCGGCGAACTTCGCCAGCTCCGACTCCGAGGCCTTGACCTTGACCTGCGAGGCCTTCTCCAGGTTCTCGTAGAACATGCCGAGGTGGTGGGCCACCGCGCCGATCACCGCGGGCACCAGCGGCAGGATCCACTCGGTCCAGACACCCGGCGTGGCCGCCCGCGCGATGACGATCGCGGCCAGCGCGGCACCCGACCCCTTGGCCAGCGCGCGCAGGAACGCCATCGCGATCAGCACCAGCCCCGACAACCGGCTCGTGTCGGTGACGGCGAGCGCACGGGCGTCGCGTCGGCCGAGGTACATGCCGGCGAGCGCGGCGGTCACCGAGAACCCGACCGCGGCACCCCACATCGTGCTGCCGGAGACCAGCCGGATCGCCACCCCCGCGATCGCGCCGCTGCCGATGGCGATCGCACCCTGCATCCAGTCGACCTTCTGGCCCGGATACCAGTACTGCGTCTCCGCGTCGTCCCCGCGCTTCTTGACGTAACGACCCATGATCTTGTCTCCGATCCCGTCGCCACGGACCAGTAGAACCCCGAAACCCCAACCCTCGTCGCTGAGGGTGCCTATTCAATTCTGAAGAGTAGTTGTCAGAAAAGCACGAGCTGACGCCAAGTAAGTAGGGCTCACGTCCCGAAGGAACGTGAGTGAATCGGCTCGCGACCCCGCCTGATTACTCGGCGTCCCGACCTACTCAGACACCCCGATCATCCCGGCGGGCGCGCCGGTACCACCCGCACGAACTTTCGAACGCGAGTTCGATACGGTGCCTCTATGCAGCGCGAACACCCGTCAGAAAACAGTCCGGAACCGGCACGTGAATTCTGGGTGCGGGTCGCGATTGACGGTACCGCCCGAATTGTTCGGGTGGTGGCTCGTTCGCCCCAGGACGCGCTGCGCCGGTTCGGTCAGGATCTCCATCGCGGCGGGCGTCTGCAGTACTCCACCGCCGACGGCGAACTCGTTGTCGAGTGGGGCAACGTGGCCACTTTGGAGGTCGGTCCGATCGTCCGGGTCGTCCGTATCGTCGAGCGCCCGGACGGGCGGTCCTGAAACCCGACCCTTGCGCGGACGACGGTGAACGGCTTAACCTCGCCGCCATCGATACGCATCGATAGCTCCGGGGAGGTCGCGTTGAGCACGTTCACGAGCAAGGACGTCGCCCGCCTCGCCGGCGTCTCGCAGAGCACGGTCTCGTACGTGATGAGCGGCAAGCGCCCGATCTCCGACGAGACCCGCCGCCGCGTCCTCGACGCGATCGACCGCCTCACCTACGAGCCCAACGCCGGTGCCCGCGCGCTCGCCAGCCAGCGGACGACGGTCGTCGGGCTGGTGGTGCCGTTCGGGGTGGGCGTCGACACCACCGGCCTGCTGCCGTTCATCGAGACGATCGCGGGCGTCGCCCGTACCCGCGACCACGACGTGCTGCTGGTGACCGCGGACGAGGGTTCGGCGGGCATCCGGCGGCTGGCCGGCCGCTCGCTGTGCGACGCGATCATCCTGATGGACCTGCAGACCGTCGACGATCGCCTCGCGGTCGCCGCGAACGTCCGCACGCCGGTGATCCTGATCGGCGTCCCGGCCGACCCGCACGGCATGCACTGCGTCGACCTGGACTTCGCCGAGGCCGCTCGGCTCGCGGTCGGTGAGCTCGCCGCGACCGGCCACGACCGCCTGGCGCTGATCGGCCATCCGGCCGACATCGTGCACCGCGACCTGAACTACGTCCGGCGCTTCGCCGACGCCGCCCGGGCGGCGGCCGACGCGCACGGCCTGCCGCTGGAGGTCATCGCTCCGGTCGAGTGGGGCCGGGAAGCTGCCCGGGGCGCCGCGGCGCGGCTCGCGGCGATCGAGGCCCGGCGGCTGGGCGTCGTGGTCCCGGCGTCGAACACGGTTCAGCCGCTCCTGCACGCGCTGAACGCCCGTGGCCTGGTGCCCGGGCGGGACCTGTCGGTGATCGGCCTGCTCACCGACGCGGCGGCGGCGGAGGCCGAGCCGCCGGTCACGAACGTCTCGCTGGAGCCCAGGGACGTTTCCCGGCGGGCCATGGAGACGCTGTTCCGCCTGCTCGAGGACCGGACGGCGCCACCCCGGATCGACTTGATCACCCCGAAGCTCACCCGACGACAGACGGTACTGCCCGGCCCGTAGCTCTTCCCCCGGGTCGGGGCGCTCCCACGTGCCGTTCATCGATACGCATCGACGATCAACCCTCATCACGGAAGGACCCAGCTCATGGATCAGCGTCGATCGATGGTTCGCGCCGCGGCCGCACTGGCTCTGGCGCTCCCGCTCGCGCTCGCCGGGTGCGGCGGCGGAGGGAGCGGCTCGGGCGGCGACCCGACCAAGTTACGCGTCCTCGACTACTACAACAACGAACCCGACAAGGCCGTCTACACCAAGGTGCTCAACGCCTGCGCCGCCGAGAACAAGGTGACGATCCAGCGCGAGGCGGTGCCCGGCGACACCCTCATCCAGAAGGTGCTGCAGCAGAGCTCGTCCCGGACGCTGCCGGACGTCCTCATGCTCGACAACCCCGACCTGCAGCAGATCGCGGCGACCGGGGCGCTCTCCCCGCTCAGCGACTACGATCTGAAGGCCGACGGGTACGTGCCCGGCGTCGTCGCCGCGTCGACCTACAAGGACAAGCTCTACGGCCTGCAGCCGGTGACGAACACGATCGGGCTGTTCTACAACAAGGACATCCTGGCCGCGGCCGGCGTGCAGCCACCGACGACCTGGGAAGAGCTGCGTGCCGCGGCGAAGAAGCTCACCAAGGGCAAGCAGTACGGCATCGGGTTCTCCGCACCGGCCAACTACGAGGGCACCTGGCAGTTCCTGCCGTTCATGTGGTCCAACGGCGGGGACGAGAAGAACATCGCCACGCCCGAGACCGCCGCGGCCCTGCAGCTCTGGGTGGATCTGGTGAAGGACGGTTCGGCCTCGAAGTCGGTGCTGAACTGGACCCAGGCCGACGTCAACGACCAGTTCAAGGCCGGCAACGCCGCGATGATGGTCAACGGCCCGTGGCAGTTCCCGGTGCTCAACGAGGACACGAACCTGCACTACGACGTGGTGCCGATCCCGGCGCCGAAGGCCGGCGGCACCGCGGTGGCCCCGCTCGGCGGCGAGACCTGGACGGTCCCGAACACCGGCAACAAGGACAAGCAGAAGAACGCCGCGAAGATCGTCGAGTGCCTCAACAGCGACGAGAACCAGCTGCTGCTGGCCAAGGAGCGGCAGACGGTCCCGACGAAGACCTCGCTGCAGGACAAGTTCGTCGCCGACGTGCCGACCATGAAGGCGTTCAGCACGCTGGTGAAGGACGCCCGCGCGCGCACCGGTGAGCTGGGCGCCGACTGGCCGAAGGCCGCCACCAAGATCTACACGGCGGTCCAGGCCGCGTTGACCGGCGGCGCGACACCGCAGAAGGCGCTGCAGGACGCACAGAATGGTTGATTCACGTCGCCGGCACCGGGCGCTGGAAGTCCTGTTCCTGGTGCCGGCGGTGGCCTACCTGGTGCTGTTCTTCGGGTACCCGATCGTCAAGAACCTCGCGATGGGCTTCCAGGAGTACACGACCTCGACGTTCTACACCGGCGAGGCACCGTGGGTGGGGTTCGCGAACTACAGCGCGGTGATCGGCTCGTCGGTCTTCGGCCAGGCGCTGCTCAACACCGCGGTGTTCACGGTGGCGTCGATCGCCGGGCAGTTCGTGCTCGGCCTGGGGATCGCGCTGTACTTCCGGCGGCGGTTCCCGCTGTCGGGGCTGCTGCGCTCGCTGATCCTGCTGCCCTGGCTGATCCCGCTGATCGTGGCGAGCGCCATCTGGCGTTGGATCCTCGACCAGGACAACGGGGCGCTCAACCGGGTGATCCCCGGTAGCCCGGGCTGGTTGACCAGCACCTCGCTCGCGCTGATCGCCTGCATCATCGTCAACATCTGGATCGGGATCCCGTTCAACACGACGATCCTGTACGGCGGGCTGCAGGACATCCCGCCCGACCTGTACGAGGCGGCGGCGCTGGACGGTGCCACCGGCTGGCGGGCGTTCCGGTACGTCACCTGGCCGCTGTTGCGACCGGTGGTGAACGTCGTCCTGGTGCTGGGGCTGGTCTACACGATCAAGGTGCTCGACCTGATCCTCGGCCTCACCCGGGGTGGTCCGGCGAACGCCACCCAGACGCTGGCGACGCAGTCGTACCACCTGTCGTTCGTGGAGTTCGACTTCGGGCAGGGTGCGGCGCTGGGCAACATCCTGATCGCGATCTCGCTGGTGTTCGCGTTCGTCTACCTGCGCTCGGCCCGGAGGGAAGCATGAAGGGCTGGGGCTGGACGGCCGGCGGGGTGCTCATCCTGGCCGTGGTGCTGTTCCCGATCTACTGGATGGTCAACGTCTCGCTGCAGCCCTCCAGCGGGGCGGCGTTCACGCCGTGGGTGCCGGTCGAGCTGGACTTCTCCGGCTACTCCAAGGCGCTCCGCGACCAGGGCGGTCACTTGTTGACCAGCCTGATCATCTCGGTGGGCAGCGTCGTGCTCAGTCTGCTGATCGCGACGCCGGCGGCCTACGCGCTGGCCCACTTCCGGGTCCGCGGCGCCGGGATCGTGCTGCTGGGGGTTCTGCTCAGCCAGATGGTGCCGGGCATCGTCGTGGCCAACGCGCTGTACACCGCGTACAACGACCTGGGTCTGCTGAACTCGTACTTCGGCCTGATCCTCGCGGACTCCACCGCCGGTATCCCGTTCGCGATGCTCATCCTGCGCGCGTACATGGGCGCGCTGCCGCGCGAGGTGATCGAGGCCGCCTGGGTCGACGGCGCCGGACCGGTGCGGACCTTCCGGTCGATCGTGTTGCCGATGAGCCGCAACGCGCTGGTCACCGGCGCGCTCTTCACGTTCCTGTTCACCTGGGGCGACTTCCTGTTCGCGCTCACGCTCACCACGACCGAGGACGTCCGCCCGGTGACGCTCGGTCTGTACACGTACGTCGGAAGTTTCGTGAAGGACTGGAGTTCGGTGATGGCCACCGCGGTCCTCGCGTCGATCCCCGCGGTCGTGCTGCTCGTGGTCGCGCAGCGGTACGTCGCCGCCGGTACCACCGCCGGCTCGCTCAAGTAGGAGGCACACCATGGACGCACTGGAAGTCCGCTTTCAGCACGAAGTACTCCGGATCGAGCCCTGGGGAACCGACAGCGTGCGGGTGCGGTCCGCGCGGGAGCAGATTCCGGCGTCCGACGTGGGCGCGCTCCAGGACCGGCCCGAATCCGGGCCGGTCACGATCGGGGACGGCACGCTCGTCAACGGTGAACTGACCGTCACCGTCACCCTGCCCGAGGACGACGGCTACCCGTTCCCGATGGTGGCGTTCACCCGCACCTCCACCGGCGAGGAGCTCCTGGCCGAGGAGCGGGAGCACTTCTGGTGGCCGGGAGCGCGCGTGCACTACGGCAACCGGTCGGGCTCCGGTGAGCTGCACCAGCAGTTCAAGGCCTACCCCGGCGAGCGGCTCTACGGGATGGGGCAGCGCACCCACGGCCGACTCGACCACAAGGGACTCGCGCTGGACCTGGTGCAGCGCAACGCCGAGGTGTCGATCCCGTTCGTGCTGAGCAACCGCGGCTACGGTTTCCTCTGGAACAACCCGGCGGTGGGGCGGGTGGAGTTCGCCGACAACGTGACCCGGTGGACGGCCACCCAGGCGCGGGCCATCGACTACTGGATCACGGTGGGCTCACCGGCGTCGATCCTGTCCCGGTACGCCGACGCCACCGGGCACGCGCCGAAGCTGCCGTCGTGGGCGAGCGGGTTCTGGCAGTGCAAGCTGCGCTACCGCAACCAGGAGGAGCTCCTGGAGGTCGCCCGAGAGCACAAGCGCCGAGGGTTGCCGCTGGAGGTGATCGTCAGCGACTTCTTCCACTGGACGGCGATGGGCGACTACAAGTTCGACCCGGCGGAGTACCCGGACCCGGCCGCGATGATGGCCGAACTCGACGAGCTCGGCGTCCGGCTCATGGTGTCGATCTGGCCGACGATCTCGCCGCTGTCGGAGAACTACCCGAAGCTGCGTGACGAGGGGATGCTCGTCGGTACCGACCAGGGCGCGGAGTTCCACGCCACGATCCGCGACAAAGGCATGCCGGTCCCGATGCCGATCGCGTTCCACGACCCCACCAACCCGGCGACCCGCGAGTTCCTCTGGTCGGTGGCGAAGAAGAACTATTACGACCTCGGCGTCCGGGTGTGGTGGCTGGACGCGTGCGAACCCGAGCTGAACCCGGGTCACCCGGCGAACCTCGCGCTGCACGCCGGCCCCGGCGCGGAGACGATAAACGTGTACCCGCGGGACACCGCGCGGATGTTCGCCGACGGGATGGCCTCCACCGACGACCCCGAGACCGTGCTGCTGTGCCGCTCGGCCTGGGCCGGCTCGCAGAAGTACGCCGCCGCGGTGTGGTCGGGTGACATCCCCGCCACCTGGGACGCGCTGCGCCGCCAGGTGCGTGCCGGGCTGTCGATCGCGATCGCCGGCATCCCCTGGTGGACCACCGACATCGGCGGTTTCCACGGCGGTGACGCGTCCGACGAGGCCTACCGGGAGCTCATGGTCCGCTGGTTCCAGTACGGGGCGTTCTGCCCGCTGTTCCGGCTGCACGGCAACCGCGAACCCCGGATGTCGACCGGCTGGGACATGACCGGCGGGCCGAACGAGGTGTGGGAGTTCGGGGACACCGCGTACCCGATCATCAGGGACGTGATGTTCATGCGGGAGCGGCTGCGCCCGTACCTGCACGCCCAGCTGGACCGGGCGTCGTCGGAGGGGCTGCCGGCCATGCGTCCGCTCTTCGTCGACTTCCCCGACGACGCCACCGCGTGGGAGATCGACGACCAGCTGATGTTCGGACCGGACGTGCTGGTGGCACCGGTGCTGGAGGCCGGCGCCCGCTCCCGGCCGGTGTACCTGCCGGCCGGCGCGCGGTGGACCCACGCGTTCTCCGGCGAGGTGTTCGACGGCGGCACCACGATCGAGGCCGACGCCCCGCTCGAGCAGATCCCGGTCTACCTGCGCGACGGCGCCGCGGTTCCGGTGGCCGGCTAGAGGATCACCCGCGGCAGGCCGTGGGGGCGCGAGCGGGGCCGCCACTCGCGCGGGTAGCCGAGGGACACCTCCTCGAACGGCACGCCGTCGACGACGTCGCTCAGCGGAATGTGCAGGTGCCCGTAGACCACGGCCGCGGCCCGGTACCGCAGGTGCCAGTCCGCGGTCAGCGTCGTCCCGCACCACTGCGCGAACTCCGGGTAACGCAGCCGCTTGGTCGGGGCGGGGTGCAGTGGCCAGTGCGAGATCAGCACGGTCTGCCGGTCGGGCGGCAGCTCGGTGTCGAGCCGGGCCGCCGTCGCCTCGACCCGGGCCCGGCACCAGTCGCCGCGCGTCTCGTACGGGTCGGGGTGCAGTACCGCCTCGTCGGTGCAGACGACGCCGACGTCGTAGGCCTGGGCGAGGGCCTGCTCCCGGGTCTGGCCGTCGGGGCGGAACGAGTAGTCGTAGAACGTGAAGAGCGGGGCGATCGTCACGCCGTTGAACACCGGGTACGGGTCCTCGGGCGTGACGACGCCGAGCGCGCGGCACATTTCCACGAGCAGGTCGTACTTGGTGACCCCGCGCGGGGACCCGGGGTCCTTCGGCGAGGTCCAGAGCTCGTGGTTGCCCGGTACCCAGATCACTTTCGCGAACGAGAGCGTCAGCACCTTGAGGGTCCAGGCGACGTGTTCGAGCCGCTCGGCGACGTCACCGGCCACGATCAGCCAGTCGTCCTCGGCGAGCGGGCGGAGCGACCGCACGACGTCGCGGTTTTCCTTGTACCCGACGTGCAGATCGCTGACCGCGAGGAGGTTACCCACCCTCTTCAGGCTAGCCGAGCGGCGAGCGCGTCCCACTCGATGCCGGGGCGGGGGTCGTACCGCACGGTCGGCTGCGTCGCGGCGAGGAGCTCGCGGGCCGCCCCGAGGTCACGCACCAGGCCCGCGGCGCGGGCCTGGACGAGCACGTTCCCCAGCGCGGTCGCCTCCACCGGACCGGCCACCACGGGCAGGCCGGTCGCGTCCGAGGTCAGCTGGCACAGCAGCGCGTTGCGCGCGCCCCCACCCACGACGTGCACGACGTCGACGTCGTGCGACGCGAGCGTGGCCGCGTCCCGGATCGTGCGCCGGAACGCCAGCGCCAGGCTGTCGAGGATGCACCGGACGATCTCGGCCGGCGCCGACGGGACCGGCTGCCCGGTCTCCGCCGCGAAGGCCGCGATCCGCGACGGCATGTCACCGGGCGGCAGGAACCGGGCGTCGTCGACGTCGATCACCGTGCGTCCGGCCGGCACCCCGGCGGCGTCGGCGAGCAGGGTGGGGAGGTCGGAGCCCGAGCCGGCCCGCTCCCACCACCGCACCGACTCCTGCAGCAACCACAGCCCCATCACGTTGCGCAGATAGCGGACGGAACCGTCGATGCCGGCCTCGTTGGTGAAGTTGGCCGCGCGGCTCGCCTCGGTCAGCACCGGCCGGTCGAGCTCCAACCCGGCCAGGCCCCACGTGCCGCAGGAGATGTAGGCGAACCGCTCCCCCACCGCGGGCACACCGATCACCGCCGACGCGGTGTCGTGCGACGCGACCGCCACCACCGGGGCGTCGAACCCCACCTCGGCCGCGACGTCCGCACGCAACCCGCCGAGCCGGTCACCCGGCTGGCGCAGCGGTGGCAGCAGCTCCGGACGCAGGCGCAGCTCCGTCGCCAGCTCCACGTCCCACCGGCGCCGGTGGACGTCGAGCAGCTGGGTGGTCGACGCGTTGGTGACCTCGGCGCCCTGCGCCCCGGTGAGCCAGTAGCCGATCAGGTCCGGAATGAGCAGCAGCGAGCTCGCGGCCTGGTACGCGGTGCTGCTCCGGGCCGCGACCAGTTGGTACACCGTGTTGAACGGCAGGGTCTGCAGCCCGGTGCGCCGGTAGAGCGACGCCGCGCCGACCTCGGCCGCGACCGTGGCGGCCACCCCGTCGGTGCGCTCGTCGCGGTAGTGCACGGGCGCGCCGAGCAACGCGCCCTCGGCGTCGAGCAGGCCGTAGTCGACCGCCCACGAGTCGACGCCGATGCTGACCGGCGTGCCGTGGTCACGGCCGAGGAACCGGAGCCCCCGCAGGATCTCGGTGTAGAGGCCGGTCACGTTCCAGTGCAGCGTGCCCGCCAGGCGCACCGGCTCGTTGACGAACCGGTGCGCCTCGGTCAGCTCCAGGGTGCCGGGGCCGACCCGGCCGGCCACGACGCGCCCGGAGGACGCGCCGAGGTCGACCGCCGCGAACCAGGAACTCATCGCAGGAACGCCGCCGCGACGCCGGCGTCGACCGGCACGTGCAGCCCGGTCGTGTGCGTCAGCTCGCCGCCGACGAGCGCGAACGCCGCGTTGGCGACGTGTTCGGGCAGCACCTCGCGCTTGAGCAGCGTGCGCTGGGCGTAGAACTGGCCCAGCTCCTCCTCCGGCACCCCGTAGACGGCGGCCCGGGAGGCACCCCAGCCGCCGGCGAAGATCCCGGAACCGCGGACGACACCGTCGGGGTTGATGCCGTTGACGCGGATGCCGTGCTCACCGAGCTCGGCCGCGAGCAGCCGCACCTGGTGGGCCTGGTCGGCCTTGGCCGCGGAGTACGCGACGTTGTTCGGCCCGGCGAACACCGAGTTCTTCGAGGAGATGTAGAGGAGGTCGCCGCCCATGTTCTGGGCGGTCATCGTCTTCGCGGCGGCCTGGGCGACGAGGAACGACCCCTTGGCCAGGACGTCGTGGAGCAGGTCCCAGTCGGCCTCGGTGGTGTCGGCGAGCGGCTTGGAGATCGACAGGCCCGCGTTGTTGACGACCAGGTCGACGCCGCCGAACGCGAGCGCGGCGGCGTCGAAGGCGGCCCGCACCCCGGCCGCGTCGGTGACGTCGGCGGCCACCCCGATCGCCACGTCGGCGTTACCGAGCTCCGCGGCCGCGTCGGCGGCCTTGGACGCGTCCAGGTCGGCGATGACCACGCAGGCGCCCTCGGCCGCGAACCGGGCCGCGATCGCCTTGCCGATGCCGCTGGCCGCGCCGGTCACCAGCGCGATCCGGCCGACCAGCGCCTTGGGCTTCGGCGCCCGCTGGAGCTTGGCCTCCTCGAGCAGCCAGTACTCGATCCGGAACTTCTCCGACTCGTCGATCGGGGCGTAGGTGGAGATCGCCTCGGCGCCACGCATCACGTTTATCGCGTTGACGTAGAACTCCCCCGCCACCCGCGCGGTCTGCTTGTTCGCGCCGAAGCTGAACATCCCGACGCCCGGGACCAGCACGATCGCCGGGTCGGCACCGCGGATCGCCGGGCTGTCCTCGACCTTGTAGGTGTCGTAGTAGGCCTGGTAGGCCGCCCGGTACTCGGCGTGCAGCTCGGTCAGCCGGGCGGTGATCTCCTCGACCGTGGCCGTCGCCGGCAGATCCACCACGAGCGGGCGGACCTTGGTGCGCAGGAAGTGGTCCGGGCAGGACGTACCCAACGCGGCCAGCGGTGCGAGCTTCTCCCGGGAGAGGAACTCCAGCACGACGTCGCTGTCGGTGTAGTGCCCGACCTGCGGCTTGTCCGTCGACGCCAACCCCCGGACCAGCGGAGCCAGCGCGGCGGCCTTCGCCCGGCGCTCGGTCTCCGGCAGCGCCTCGAAGCCTTCCACGACGGCCCCGAACGGCTCGGGCTTTCCGTGCTCCGCGATGTAGGCGGCCGCGGTCTCGATGATCCACCGCGAGTTGGCCTCGGCCTCGTCGCTGGTGGCGCCCCAGGCGGTGATGCCGTGCCCACCCAGGACGGTGCCGATCACGTCGGGGTCGCCGTCCTTGATCGCCGCGATGTCCAGGCCGAGCTGGAACCCGGGACGCCGCCACGGCACCCAGGCGACCTTCCCGCCGAAGATCTCCGCGGTCAGCTTCTCGCCGTCCGCGGCGGTCGCGATCGCGATCCCGGAGTCCGGGTGCAGGTGGTCGACGTGCGCGGCGTCGACCAGGCCGTGCATCGCGGTGTCGATCGACGGCGCCGCCCCGCCCCGCCCGTGCAGGCAGTAGTCGAACGCGGCGACCATCTCGTCCTCGCGCTCCACCCCCGGGTAGACGCCGACCAGGCTCCTCAACCGGTCCAGGCGCAGCGCGGCCAGCCCGGGCTCCGTGAGCGTGCCCAGGTCACCGCCCGAGCCCTTCACCCACAGCAGCTCCACCGGGCCGCCGGTGACCGGGTCGACGTCGGTGCCCTTGGCCGAGGTGTTCCCGCCGGCGTAGTTGGTGTTGCGCGGATCGGCGCCGAGCCGGTTGGACCGGGCCAGCAGCGCCGCGACTGTCTCGTTCATGCTCCCCATCCAGCCTGGGTTCCGCCGACTCGCTCGGCGACGATCTTCTCGGCGTACCCGGAGCGCTTGTACGCGGCCATCGGGTCCGGGTCGAGCCCCTTCTCCTCACGCAGCGACGCCAGCAGCGGGCGCACGTCGGTGTTGTAGGCGTCCATGAACACGGCGTTCGCGCCGAGCACGTCGCCCTCGGCCTGCGCGGCGGCGAGCGCTTCGCGGTCGACGAGCAGCGCCTTGGCCGTCGCTTCCTGCACGTTCATCACCGAGCGGATCTGGCCGGGGATCTTCGGCTCGATGTTGTGGCACTGGTCGAGCATGAACGCGATCTCGTCCATCGCGCCGGGGTCGCGGTCGAAGCCGCCGCCGCGCAGCACCTCGAACAGGATGCGGAACAGCTGGAACGGGTCCGCGGCGCCGACCATCAGGTCGTCGTCGGCGTAGAAGCGGGAGTTGAAGTCGAACGCGCCGAGCTTCCCGGCCCGCAGCAGCACCGCGACGATGAACTCGATGTTCGTGCTCGGCGCGTGGTGGCCGGTGTCGACGCAGACCACGGCCTTCTCGCCGAGCGTCAGCGTGTGCGCGTAGGCGGTGCCCCAGTCGGGCACGTCGGTGGCGTAGAACGCCGGCTCGAACAGTTTGTACTCGAGCAGCATCCGCTGGTCGTCGCCGAGCCGCGCGTAGACCTCGGCCAACGCCTCGGCCAGCCGGTCCTGGCGGGCGCGGATGTCGTCCTGGCCCGGGTAGTTGATGCCGTCGGAGAACCAGAGCTTCAGGTCGCGCGACCCGGTCCGGTCCATGATGTCGACGCACTCGAGCAGGTGGTCGGTCGCCTTGCGCCGCACCGCGGGGTCCGGGTTCGTCACGCTGCCGAGCATGTAGTCGTTGTCCTGGAACACGTTCGAGTTGATCGTGCCCAGCGTGACGCCCTGGTCGGTGGCGTAGCGGGCCAGGTCGGCGTAGTCGTCGGTCTTGTCCCACGGGATGTGCAACGCGACGGTCGGGGCGGCGCCGGTGAACTTGTGCACCTGCGCGGCGTCGGCGACCTTCTCGTACGGGTCGCGCGGGACGCCGGCCTGGGGGAAGACCTTGAACCGGGTCCCGGAGTTGGCGAACGCCCACGAGGGCAGCTCGATGTGCTGGCGGTTGAGAACGTCGGTGACTCGGGACATGGCGCCGTTCTTTCAGTCGAGGTGGAACACTTCGGGGACGATCAGGAAGCCCTCATCCGGGCGGCGGCCCTCCAGGCCGAGGAAGAACGGCCCCATGTCGGCCTGCCAGCGGGCGTTGATCTCCTCACCGGCCATGCCGGCCAGCCCCGCTTCGTAGTCCTCGGTCTCCAGGTAGCCGATCAGGAGACCGTCGTCCTTGAGGAACAGTGAGTAGTTCGTCCAGCCGTGCTTCGACAACGCGGCCAACATCTCCGGCCACACCGCCGCGTGCCGTTCCCGGTATTCGTCGAGCCGGGCCGGATCGACCTGGCCCAGCAGACAGACTCGCTGCACGAAGGCTCCCCACGGGGGGCGCGACCGAGGCCGCGCCCCCGGCAACTCAGAAGTTGAATTGGTCGATGTTCTTGGCGTCGAAGACCTGGGGCGGGCCGAGGAGGATGGCGCCGTCCTTGCCGATCGTGTACTCGCCCAGCTCACCGGCCTTGAACTTCTCGCCTTCCTTACCGGTGATCTGTCCGGAGGCCAGCGCGGCGGCGGTGTACGCGCAGAGGTAGCCGAGCTTTCCCGGGTCCCAGAGCTCGAACTCCTTGACCGTGCCGTCCTTGACGTACTGACGCATCTGGTTCGGCGTGCCGAGACCGGTCAGCTGCACCTTCCCCTTGTAGGGGGACGACGACAGGTACCGGGCGGCCGCGGCGATACCGACCGTGGTCGGCGAGATGATGCCCTTGAGGTCCGGGTACGCCTGGAGCAGACCCTGCGTCTCCTGGAACGACTTCTGGTCGTCGTCGTTGCCGTAGGCGACCTTCACCAGCTGCATCCCCGGGTACTTCTTGAGTTCGTCCTTCATGAACTCGATCCAGGTGTTCTGGTTCGTCGCGTTCGGCGTGGCGGACAGGATCGCGATCTTGCCCTTCTCGCCGATCTGCTTGGCCAGCAGCTGCACCTCGGTGCGGCCCAGGTCCTCGGGGTTGGCCTGGTTGACGAACGCGTCCCGGCCGGCGACCGCGGCGTCGGAGTCGAACGTGACGACCTTGACGCCGCGCTGACGGGCCTGGGTCAGCGCCGGGACGATCGCGTTCGCGTCGTTGGCGGAGACGCAGATGCCGTCCTGGCCCTGCTGGGTCAGCGTGTTGATGTACTGCACCTGCGAGGAGGCGCTTGCGTCGGAGGGACCGACCTCCTTGTAGGTGCCCTTGAACTCGCCGACCGCCTTCTCGCCGCCCTTGTCGGACACCGTGAAGTAGGGGTTGTTCACCTGCTTGGGCAGGAACGCGATCTTCAGCCCCTCCTTGAGAGGAGCGTCGGGGTTCGCCGAGGCCGATGAGGCCGGCCCGGCCGAGGCGTTGTCGGTGGAGTCCTTGGTGGTGCCACCGCAGGCGGCCGCGGCGAGCGTCACCGCGACCAGCGCGGCGGAGAACGCAACGGTTCTCCGGGCACGGAGCAACATCATTGTCGGTCCCTTTCGGGTGGTGATGGGGGGTTAGGAGGAAAGTTTCCGGAGTCTCCAGCGCTCGCGGGCCCAGGTGACGGCGTTGGGCGCGAGCACGGAGAAGATCAGCAGCCCGCCGGTGACGAGCATCAGCGTCTCGGTCGAGACGTCGTCGAGGATCAGCGCGTTGCGCAGCACCCCCACCAGCAGCACCGCCACGAGGACGCCGGGCAGCGTGCCGCGTCCGCCGAAGATCGAGACCCCACCGAGCAGGACGGCGGCGACGACCGTGAGCTCCAGCCCGTTCGCGTTGTCGGCGCGGGCGCTGGAGAACCGGAACGTGTAGATCACCGCGGCCAGGCCGGCGAACGCTCCGGACGCGACGAACAGCCAGAACGTGATCCGCTTGACCCGGATACCGGCGAAGCGGGCCGCCTCCTTGTTCGAGCCGATCGCGTAGAGCGAGCGGCCGATCGGCGTCGCGTGCAGCACGATGCCGACGACGATCGCCAGCACGATCACCAGCACCGTCGGGTACGGGATCGGCAGGCTGCCCAGCGTCTTGGCCGGCCAGGTCGTGTAGGCGGCCGGGAAGTCCGCGACGGCCTTGTCGCCGAGCAGCACGTAGGCCATGCCGCGGTAGAGGGCGAGCGTGCCGATCGTCACCGCGAGGCTGGGCAGGCCGACGACCGTCACCAGGAAGCCGTTGAGCGCACCGGCGACCGCGCCGACCAGGATCGTCAGCGGGATGATCGTCTCGATCGACATCCCGGCGTTCCAGAGCACACCCATCAGCGCGCTGCACATGCCGAGGTTGGAGGCGATCGAGAGGTCGATCTCGCCGATCACCACGAGCAGCGTCAGGGTCAACGACAGGATCGCGATCTCGACGATGTCCAGCTGCGCGTTGGCGAGGTTGAACGAGTCGGCGAAGCCTTCGACGCCGAACGTCGCGACCAGCACCGCGAAGATCAGCAGCGCGGTGATCGCGCCTTCCCAGGACAGCAGCCGCCGCAGGGGCGAGTGCTCCGCGAAGCCCACCGGCTCCGAGGTCTCCTTCGGCGGAGGAAGAACCGTGGTGCTCATCGGGTGCCTCCCTTGGCGACATCGGCGGCGGCGTCCTCGCTCGCGCGCGCATCCGCGGCGGTGCGCGCGGCGGGCGTAGTGGTCGCGCCATCAGGGGGCGTAGTGGTCGCGCCATCAGGGGGCGTAGTGGTCGCGCCATCAGGGGGCGTAGTGGTCGCGCCATCGGCGGGCACGGCGGCGGCGCCGGTGGCGGGCGGAGCGGCGGCACCGTTGGCGGGAAGCGTCGTCGCGCCGCGGCTGGCCGAAGCGCGGAGTGCGCGTTCGGCGCGGAGAGCCAGCACCCGGTCGAGGGTGATCGCGAGGAGGAGCAGCGCACCGTCGATGGCCCGCTCCCAGAGCGCCTCGACCTTCAGCACGACGAGCGCACTGCCGATCGTCGACAACAGCAGGGCACCGAGCGCGGCACCCACGACCGTGCCGCTGCCGCCGAAGATCGCCACGCCACCGACCACGACCGCGGCGACGACGTTCAGCTCGAAGCCGGTCGCCGCGGTGGCGTCGACAGTGCCGTACCGCGCGGCCCAGAGCACACCGGCGACGCCGGAGAGCGTCCCGGTGAGCACGAACGCGACGAACAGGCGCCGGCCGACGGGGATGCCGGCCAGGCGGGCGGCGTCCGGGTTGGACCCGATCGCGTAGAGCTCGCGCCCGGAGCGGAGGTTACGCATCCCCCAGGCGGCCAGCGCGAGGAGCACCAGCGCGATCAGCGGCAGGATCGGGATGCCGAGCACCGAGCCGCTGCCGATCTTCAGGAACGCCGAGGGCATGTCGGCCGCGTTGACCTGCCGCCCCTCGGCGAGCCAGTAGTCGGCCCCGCGGAACACGTACATCGTGCCGAGCGTCACGACCAGCGCGGGGATCCGGCACACCGCCACCAGCACCCCGTTGATGACGCCGCACACCGCGCCGATCAGCGTGCCGACGACGAACGCGACCACGATCGGCACGTCGTGGTCGGCGAACAGCAGACCGGTGACGAACGCGGAGAGGCCCAGCACCGAGCCCACCGAGAGGTCGATGTTGCGGGTGACGACGACGAGCGTCTGGCCGACCGCCAGCAACCCGACGATCGCGGTGTTGAGCAGGATGTCCTTGAAGCTCTGCACCCCGATGAACCGCGGGTTGACGATCGCGGTGACGCCGAAGAGCAGGAACAGCGCGACGACGAGTCCGAGCTCCCGGGCCCGCGCCAGCCGCCCCAGCAACGCGGCCGCCGACCGCTGCCGTTCCACCACCGGTTCGCTCATGCCGCTCGCCGCCCCACGGCTGCGGACAGGACGGTCTCCTCGGTGGCGTCGGCGCGGTCGAGTTCGGCGGCGAGCCGGCCCTCCCGCATGACGAGCACCCGGTCGGCCATGCCCAGCACCTCCGGCAGCTCGGACGAGATCATCAGCACCGCGACGCCCTCGGAGGCCAGCTGGGAGAGCAGCCGGTGCACCTCGGCCTTGGTGCCCACGTCGATGCCCCGGGTGGGCTCGTCGACGATCAGCACCTTCGGGGCGGTCGCCAGCCATTTGGCCAGCACGACCTTCTGCTGGTTGCCGCCGGAGAGCACGCCCACGGCGTCGGAGAGCCGGCGGTACTTGAGCTGGAGGCGGGTGGCCCACTCCTTGGCGCGGGCCCGTTCCGCGCGGCCACCGAGCAGACCGAAGCGGGCCAGCCCGCCCAGCTGCGTCATCGTGGCGTTGCGCTCGATCGAGAGCTCCATGACCAGGCCCTGCTGGCGCCGGTCCTCGGGCACCAGCGCGAGACCGGCGTCGATCGCGGCGGTGGGGCGGTTGGGCTTGAGCGCCTTCCCGCGGACCTCGACCGCACCCGCGTCGTACCGGTCGATGCCGAACACGCACCGGGCGACCTCGCTGCGCCCCGAGCCGACCAGCCCGGCCAGCGCGACGATCTCGCCCGCCCGGACCTCGAAGGACACGTCGGTGAACACGCCTTCCCTGGTCAGCCGCGAGACCTTCAGCGCGACCTCGCCGGGCGTCGTGTCGATCTTCGGGAACAGCGCGTCGAGGTCCCGGCCGACCATCCGGCGGACGAGCTCGTCCTCGGTGACGTCGGCCAGCGGGTCGGACGAGACGAACCGGCCGTCACGCAGCACCGTGACCCGGTCGCAGAGCGCGTAGACCTCGTCCAGGCGGTGGGAGATGAAGACCAGCGCGGCACCGCTCTCCCGGAGCGTGCGCGCGACCGTGAACAGCCGCTCGACCTCACGCGACGAGAGCGCCGCGGTGGGTTCGTCCATGATGATGACGCGCGCGTTGAGCGAGAGCGCCTTCGCGATCTCGACCAGTTGCTGGTCGGCGATCGAGAGGCCGCTGGCCGGGCGGTCGGGGTCGAGCGCGACGCCGAGGCGGGCGAACAGCGCCTCCACCCCGGCACGCATGGCCTTGCGGTCGATCGCGCGGAAACGGCCGAGCGGCTGCCGGCCCATGAACACGTTCTCGGTCACCGAGAGGTCGCCGAAGAGCGTCGGCTCCTGGTAGATCACCGCGATGCCGGCGTCGCGCGCGGCGGCCGGGTCGGCGAACGTCACGTCCTCGCCGTCCAGGCGGACCACGCCGGCGTCGGGCTTGTGCACGCCCGCGAGGATGCGGACCAGGGTGGACTTGCCGGCACCGTTCTCCCCCATGAGGGCGTGCACCTCACCGGGGTAGAGGTCGAGCGAGACGCCGTCGAGCGCGCGTAACGCCCCGAACGTCTTGCCCACCCCCTCCAGGGAGAGCAGCGGCCGGGCGGGCTCGCTGTTGGTCACGGAACACGCTCCGTTGCAGGTTTTGGTCGCGACAGGAATGAATCGTTTCAACGCGGTGGCGCTGACCGTACGAGTGAGCGCCGTCACGTGTCAATGGTTTCGCCTGCGTGACATTCCTGTGACCGGGTGACACTCGGGGCGCCAAACGCCAGAATTGGTTGAGACGTTTCAAAAACCCCCCATCAGCCAGTACGCTCGCGCAGATCACCACGGGAGGCGCCAGATGGGGACGACGAGCATCCGCGAGGTCGCGGAG
Source organism: Cryptosporangium japonicum (assembly GCF_039524755.1). NCBI lineage: Bacteria > Bacillati > Actinomycetota > Actinomycetes > Cryptosporangiales > Cryptosporangiaceae > Cryptosporangium > Cryptosporangium japonicum. The sequence goes on along the minus strand of NZ_BAAAGX010000022.1, from coordinate 93,653 downwards.
CGAGCCGGCGTGTCGGTCGGGACCGTCTCCAACGTGCTCAACCGCCCCGACGCGGTGGCACCGGCGACCCGCGAACGCGTCCGCCGGGCGATCGACGACCTCGGGTTCGTGCGTAACGAGTCGGCCCGCCACCTGCGTGCCGGTCGCAGCCGCACGCTCGGCCTGGTGGTCCTCGACGTCACCAACCCGTTCTTCACCGACGTCGCCCGCGGGGTCGAGGACGCCGCGAACGAGGCCGGGCTGGCGGTCATCCTCTGCAACTCCGACGAGCGTCGCGACAAGGAGCAGGCCTACCTCGACCTGCTCGAGGAGCAACGCGTCCAGGGTGTGCTGATCACGCCGGTCGATGTCGACGGCGACCGGCTGACCCGGCTGCGCCGGCGTGGCGTCCCGGTGGTGCTGCTCGACCGGCACGCCGGCGAGGGCGACTACTGCTCGGTCGCGGTGGACGACGTCCTCGGCGGTGAGTTGGCCGCCGCCCACCTGCGCGACCTCGGCCACGAGCGGATCGCCTACGTGAGCGGCCCGATGAGCCTCGCGCAGTGCGCCGACCGCTACCGGGGCGCGATCGCGGGCGGTGAGCTGGAGATCCTCGCCGGCACCGCGCTCAACGTCGCCTCCGGCCGGGACGCGGGCGAGCGGCTGCTCGGCCTGCGCAACCCCCCGACGGCCGTCTTCTGCGCGAACGACCTGCTGGCCCTGGGCGTCCTGCAGGTGATGGTGGCCCGCGGGCTGTCGGTCCCCGGCGACATCTCGATCGTCGGTTACGACGACATCGAGTTCGCCGCGGCCGCCGCGGTGCCGCTCAGTTCGGTGCGCCAGCCCCGCCATCTGCTGGGGCGCACGGCGGCCGAGTTGCTGGTCGCCGAGGCCGCCGCGGCCGAGCCGGGGCATATCCACCGCCAGGTGCGGTTCTCCCCCGAACTCGTGGTTCGGGCGTCGAGTGGACCACCCAAGGCCACCCTGTGACGAACAACATGTACTAAGCAACTTTGCAGAATCTGAAAATAAGTGCGACCGTAGCGTTGTGACCAGCAACGATGCGGGTCCTTCGGCTTCGCTTCGGAGACTACTTTGCATTGCGCAGTAGTCTCCCATGCGAAGGAGGTGGGCCCAGTGCGAAGTGACGTGGTGCAGCGCGCGTTACGCGAGGTGCCGTTGATCGCTGCGCTCTACCTCGCCTACGCCGGCGGACGGGTCATCGCCGCCGGTCACACCGGCCCCGCTTTCGACCACGCCGAGTCGGTGTGGGCGTTCGAGCGGTGGCTGCACTTACCGAGCGAGCAGGGCGTCCAGCAGGCCGCGCTGCACTGGCCCGCGCTCGTCGAGTTCTTCGGCTCCTACTACGCCGGGGTGCACTTCCCCGCGACCGTGGCCGTGCTGGTGTGGCTGTTCGCCTGGCATCCCGAGCAGTACCCGTGGTTCCGGTGGACGCTCGCGTTGCTGACCGGGTTCGCGTTGATCGGGCACGTGCTGTATCCGCTGGCGCCGCCGCGGATGCTCACCGACCACGGAATGGTCGACACCGCGCACGTGTACGGGCAGTCGGTGTACGGGCCGGTGGGCACCGGGGTGGCGAACCAGTTCGCGGCGATGCCGTCGCTGCACGTGGCGTGGGCGGTGCTGGTCGCGCTCGCGGTCGTCCGGGTGGTCCGGAGCCCGTGGCGGTGGCTCGCGGTGCTGCACCCGCTGACCACGGTGGCCGTGGTGGTCGTCACCGGCAACCACTACTGGCTCGACGGCGTCGTCGGCTGCGCGCTGCTGGTCGCGGCGCTGGCGCTCACGCGTCACCGGTCGGTCGCGGTCCCGGTGGGTCCGGTCCGCGGTGCGGGCCTCGCGGTGATGGCGGCGCTCGTCGAGAAGGCAGTGGTGGGGGTGGTTTCGGTGGTGCGGACGCACGCGTGGCCGATGGTGCGGTTCGTCGTGGTCGGCGGGGCGTCGACGTTGCTCTCGGTGGTGATCTTCGTGCCGCTGCTCGCGATCATGCCGTCCGCGGCCGCGAACACCGTGGCCGCGATCATCTCGACGCTGGCCTCCAACGAGGCGAACCGCTCGTGGGTGTTCCGCAGCGACCGCAACGGCGTCCTGCCCCGGGTGGCCGCGGCCGGCACCGTGCTGATCTCCTACGTGGCCACCACCGGTTCGCTGCTCGTGCTCGACCTCACGGTGCCGAACGCGAGCGCCGTCCTGGAACTGACCGTGATGCTGACGGCCTCCGCGGTGGCCGGCCTGGCCCGCTACGTACTGCTGGGCCTGCACATCTTCCCGGCTGCCCCGTCGGCGTCGGCCGCAACCGGCGGAGCGGTGGCGGCGGTGGCGCAGGGAGCGGGCAGCCCGGCGAGGACACAGTCGAACGCGCTGTCGATGGCCTCCTCCAGCGCACCCTGATCGCAGCGCTCCGGCGCCAGCGACATCATCGTCGCGCCGAGCGCGGCCACCGCCACCGAGGCGACCAGCCGCGGGTACGCGTCCCGCTCCGGGTCGAGCCCGGACCGGCGCGCGACGTCCTCGGCCAGTATCCGGCCGAACCCGCGGAACAGTTCGTGCGCGAGCGGCACCAGGTGCGGCTCGGAACGCAGGATGCGTGCCCGCAGCAGCGTGCGCTCGCGATGCCCGGCGTCCTTCTGCAGCCCGACCGTGCGCAACGCGGCCCGGAACGCCACCAGCGGATGCACCCCGTCGGGCTGCTCGGCCAGCGCCACGGCCAGCCGGTCCGACGGCCCGCTCAGGTCTCCCACCAGCACGTCGCGCTTGGTCGGGAAATGGTGGTGGAACGATCGCACGCTGACGCCGGCCGCCGCGGCGATCTCGTCGACGGTGGTGGCCTCGAAACCGTTCCGCGCGAACAGCTTCAGTGCGGCGTCCTCGACGACCTGGCGGTTGGCCAGCCGGCGCGCGACACGGCGGTCACCGGCCGGACGGATCGCCAGCCGCCGTTCCGAGCTTTCGCCGCGCCGCTCCATCTCGTCACCCATCGTGCCATGGGCGCACCCGGCTCAGACCTCGTCGACGAGATCCGCGACCGAGTTCAGGATGCGCGAGGGGCGGAACGGGAACCGGTTCACGTCCTCGGCGCGGGTGACCCCGGTCAGCACGAGCACGGTCTCCAACCCGGCCTCCATGCCGGCGATGACGTCGGTGTCCATCCGGTCGCCGATCATCACCGTGCTCTCGCTGTGCCCGTCGACCGCGTTGAGCGCCGAGCGCATCATCAGCGGGTTCGGCTTGCCCACGAAGTACGGCTCGACGCCGGTGGCCTTGCTGATCAGCGCGGCGACCGCGCCGGTGGCCGGCAGCGCACCCTCGTGCGACGGGCCGGTCGGGTCGGGGTTGGTCGCGATGAACCGGGCACCGCGGTCGATCAGCCGGATCGCGGTCGTGATCGCCTCGAAGCTGTAGTTCCGGGTCTCCCCCAGCACGACGTAGTCCGGATCGGCGTCGGTGAGCACGTACCCGATCTCGTGCAGCGCGGTGGTGAGACCCGCTTCGCCGACGACGTGCGCGGTGCCGCCGGGACGCTGGTCCTCCAGGAACTTCGCGGTGGCCAGCGCGGACGTCCAGATCGACTCCGCGGGCACGTTGATGCCGGCCCGCTGCAGCCGCGCCGAGAGGTCGCGCGGGGTGTAGATCGAGTTGTTCGTCAGCACCAGGTGCGGGCGGCCCTTCTCGACCAGCTTCCCGAGGAACTCCGGCGCGCCGGGCACCGGGACACCCTCGTGCACCAGGACGCCGTCCATGTCCATCAGCCAGCAGTCGATGCTCTTGCGCGAGGTCATGGTGCAAGCGTGTCACACAGGTACGGTGAGCTCGTGACGGACGCCACTCGTGACCCGGTCGCCGACCTGCGTCGGATCGCGTTCCTGCTGGAACGCGCGCACGAAGCCACCTACCGGGTGCGGGCCTTCCGCTCGGCCGCCGCGGCCGTGGAGAAGCTCGACGCGGACGAGCTCGGCGAACGCGCCACCGCCGGGACGCTCAAGAAACTGCCGGGCATCGGCGACGTCACGGCGCGGTGCGTGGCCGAGTCGCTGGCCGGCGAGGAGCCGGTGTACCTGCGCCGCCTGGAGGCCACCGCGGGAACCTCGGTCGACGAGGCCGGTGCCGAGCTGCGCGCCCTGCTGCGGGGCGACTGCCACACGCACTCCGACTGGTCCGACGGCGGTTCGCCGATCCGCGAGATGGCCGAGGCGGCGCGCTCCATCGGCCACCAGTACGTCGTCCTCACCGATCATTCGCCGCGGCTGACCGTCGCCAACGGCCTCTCGGCCGAGCGTCTGCGTAAGCAACTGGACGTCGTCGCCGAGCTGAACGAGGAGCTCGCGCCGTTCCGCATCCTCACCGGCATCGAGGTCGACATCCTCGACGACGGGTCGCTCGACCAGTCCGACGAGCTGCTGGCCCGCCTCGACGTGGTCGTGGCCAGCGTGCACTCCAAGCTGCGCGACCCGGCCGGCACGATGACCAAGCGCATGCTGGGCGCGATCGAGAACCCGCACACGGACGTGCTCGGGCACTGCACCGGGCGGCTGGTGACCGGCCGCGAGTCCACCGGCCAGGGCAAACGGCCGGAGAGCCAGTTCGACGCCGACGCGGTGTTCGCCGCGTGCGCCGAGCGGGGCGTGGCGGTGGAGATCAACTCGCGTCCGGAGCGGCTCGACCCGCCCAAGCGCCTGCTGCGCCTGGCCGTCGAGGCCGGGTGCCACTTCGCGATCGACACCGACGCCCACGCGCCGGGCCAGCTCGACTGGCAGCCCTACGGGTGCGCACGGGCGGCCCAGTGCGGCGTCGACCCGGCGCAGGTGATCAACACCTGGGACGTGGACGCCCTGCTGGCGTGGACCGGCCGCGCGCGCTGACGTCAGGCGTTCTTCGCCACCCTCAGCGCCCAGGCGATGAGCGGGGCCTGGAACGGCAGGCGGCCGTAGGCGATCGCCTTGTACCGCGTGTTCGACGTCTTGCTCGCGTCCACCGCCATCTGCACGTTGGCCGGGTAGACGCCGACGAACAACGCCGCCGACGCGAGCGCGCCGAACCGGCGGGTGCGTGGCACCGCCACCAGCGCGGCGCAGGCCAGCTCGGCCGCGCCGCTGATCGCCACCAGCGCCTCGGGGTTGGGCAACACCTTCGGGACGATGCGCGCGAACGGCTTCGGAGCGACGAAGTGGAGCACGCCTATCGTCGCGAGCCCACCGGCCAGCAGGACCGGGGACGCCGTCTTCCAGCGGGATGCCATGGACTCATGTTCGTTCATCCCCACTACCCTGCGCGAGTGGACCCGGGGGCCCCGATCCCGACGTAACTTTGAGGAAGCAACTCGTCACTGGGAGGAGTCGCGTGCAGCTCGGTCAGGACGCCGGCGGCTTGGAGAACAACCCGCGCGCCATCGTCATCATCGTGTTCGTCATCCTTGCCGGGCTCCTGCTGAACTGGTTCCAGCGCAAGTGGATGAAAGGTATGTCCTTCCGGAACCGGATCTTTTTCATCGGCGTCGGCGCGCTGATCCTCGGCGGAGTGTTCTACGGCTTCGTTTACAACGTGAACGCCGCGTAGCTTCTGCCCCCGGAACGGGTAATAGTGGTGTCGGGGTGATGGCGTATGCGTGAGGTACTCGACGATCTGTTCGGCTGGTGGAGCGCCGGTGAGTCGGTGGGCGTCGGCACCGTCGTGGCCACCTGGAAGAGCGCGCCACGACCAGCGGGGGCCTCGATGCTCGTCGGCCCCGACGGAGCCGCGGTGGGCAGCGTCTCCGGCGGGTGCGTGGAGGGCGCGGTCTACGAACGGGCCCAGGAGGCGATCGACACCGGCTCGCCCGGCCTCGAGCGCTACGGCGTCTCCGACGACGACGCGTTCGCGGTCGGCCTGACCTGCGGCGGCATCCTCGACATCTGGGTCGAGCGGGTCGACCGGGAGTCGTACCCGGAGTTCGGCGACGTGGTGGCCTCGGTGCGCGACGGTGCCCCGGTCGCGGTGGTGACGTGCGTCGCCAGCACCGCGGCGCCGACCGGTGACGACCGGGTGGGCCGCCGGCTGGTGGTCTGGCCCGACCGCGTCGCCGGTTCGCTCGGCTCCGACCGGCTCGACGAGGCGGTCGCCGACGACGTCCGCGGCCTGCTCGCGGCCGGTCGCACCACCACCGTCCACTACGGTCACGACGGCGAGCGCCGCGGTGACGACCTGACCCTGTTCGTCTCCTCGTTCGCCCCCCGGCCCCGGATGATCGTGTTCGGGGCGATCGACTTCGCCGCCGCGCTGGCCCGGATCGGCTCGTTCCTCGGCTACCGGGTGACGGTCTGCGACGCCCGGCCCGTGTTCGCCACCGCGAAACGCTTCCCGGACGCCGACGAGGTGGTCGTGGAGTGGCCGCACCGGTACCTCCGGGCCGAGGCGGACGCCGGCCGGGTGGACGAGCGGGCGGTGTTGTGTGTGCTCACCCACGATCCGAAGTTCGACGTCCCGGTACTGGAAGTAGCGCTGCGGATACCGGCCGCGTACGTCGGCGCGATGGGGTCGCGCCGCACCCACTCCGACCGGTTGCAGCGGCTCCGCGAGGCCGGACTGAGCGCGGAGGAGTCCGCGCGCCTCTCGTCGCCGATCGGGCTCGACCTCGGCGCACGCACGCCCGAGGAGACCGCGGTGAGCATCGCGGCCGAGATCGTCGCCGGCCGGTGGGGTGGTTCGGGGGCGCGGCTGTCCACCTTGAACGCGGCGATTCACCGCGATACGGACTTCCTTCATCGGGACGATGAGGAACTCTCCGTCACTCCTTGAGTGCGAAGGGTCACTATTTCCCGAAATTGGGCGCCGCCCGGCCACCACGGCCCCAAGCTCGGAGCCGTAGGGTTACCCCGAATCACTGCGGTGCCAGAGGAGGAGCTCCCCATGGCGTACGACCTGAGTAAGAAGGTCGGTGGCCCCATCCTCCACCTCGCGTTTCGTCCGTGGGTCGAAGGAAAGCAGTACGTCCCGGAGAGCGGGGCGGCCATTCTCGCCTCGAACCATCTCTCGATCATGGACTCGGTGTTCCTGCCGCTGGTCGTCAACCGGGACGTGGTTTTTGTCGCGAAACAGGAGTACTTCACCGGCACCCGGCCGATCGACCGGCTGACCGCCCGGTTCATGCGCAGCTCCGGGCAGCTGCCGGTGAACCGGGGCAACAACCGGGCCGCGCAGGAGGCGCTGGACGCGAGCCTCGGCGTCCTGAAATCCGGTGGGCTGTTCGGCATCTACCCGGAGGGCACGCGCTCTCCCGACGGGCGGCTGTACCGGGGCCGCACCGGCGTGGCGTGGCTCGCGCTGACCGCCGACGTCCCGGTCGTGCCGGTCGCGATGCTCAACACCGAGCGGGCGCTCCCGCCCGGCAGCCGGGTGCCGCGGCCGGTGAAGGTCGGCATCCGGTTCGGGCCGCCGATGACGTTCGAGGACTACAAGGGGCAGGCCGGCAAGGCGAGGGCACGGCGGGCGGTGACCGATCAGATCGTCGCCGCGATCGGCGAGCTGTCGGGCCAGGAGTACGTCCCCCACTACGCTCCGAAGCGGAACGCGGACCCCGATGCCGATGCCTGACCGACCTCGGTCGCTCTACGACCGGCACGGACGGGACGCCGTTAGAGTCGGTGCCGCCGTCACTGTCCGGAAGGAGCCCACGCTGGAGAGCACACCGTGGTCGCTCACGATCGAGCAGATCGGGAGCGAGACCGTCCTGCGCGCCAGTGGCGCACTCGACCTCGACACCGCTGGCCGGCTGCGTTCGGTGGCCACGTCCGCGCTCCGGCAGGCGCACTCCGCCCCGACCCTGACGGTCGATCTGGCCGAGGTGACGTTCCTCGACTCGACCGGGTTGGGTGTGCTGGTGACGCTGTGGCACGAGGCACGCAACGCCGGGGGCAAGTTCCAGGTGTCGCGGCCGTCCCCGGCGGCGACCCGCATCCTGGAGATCACCGGGGTGGACGCACTCTTCGACCTCACGTAGGCATTCGAGTAGCCTTCGGGTGTGCGGTCGCTTCTACTCTCCCGGCGGTGGCTGGTGCGCCACGCCGTGGCGATCGTGCTGATCGGGGCCTGTCTCGGCCTCGCCTGGTGGCAGTGGGGGCGCGCGCATTCGCTCAGCGGCACCGCCCAGAACCTCGGCTACGCACTGCAGTGGCCGGCGTTCGCCGCGTTCGTCGCGTACGCCTGGTACCGCATGCTCCGTCTCGAACTGCACCCCCCCGCCGACGCCACCCGTGCGGGCACGGTGACGACCACGGCCGGAGCTCCGCGAGCCGGCGACGGCGACGGCGACGAGCGTGCCGGTGGGCCGGTCGGGACCGCGGGTGGCGTGGCCCGGAGCGGTGGGGCGCCGCGGACGGTGCCGGTGCGGCGGCACTACCGCCCGCAGGCCGCGGAGAGCGCCGACCCCGCCGACGAGCAGCTGGCCGCCTACAACGCGTACCTCGCGTCCCTGAACCCCCCGTCGAACCGTGCACCGAAGACCGAGGAGACCTCCCCGTGAATCCTGGAGTGAAAGCGGCCCTGACCCGCTTCCGGATCGCCGCTTACGTCGTGGGTGTGGGCCTGCTGGTGCTGGTGCTGGTGGCGATGCCGCTGAAGTACGTCGGCGACACCCCCGAGGTGAGCTCGATCGTCAGCCCGATCCACGGCTTCCTCTACATGGTCTACCTCGGTGTGACGCTCGACCTGGCCATGCGGCTGCGCTGGCCGGCGCTGAAGATCATCGGGGTGATGCTGGCCGGCACCATCCCGTTCCTGTCGTTCGTCATCGAGCGCCGGGTGCACCGCCGGGCCGTCGCCGAGCTCGCGGCGCGGGACGGCGTTCACGCGTCGGCGTAGGAGCGGACGACCGCGACGTCGAGCGGGAACCGCACCGGCGTCGCTCCGAACAGCAGCTGGCGGGCCTCGTCGGCGGCGGCCAGCACCGCGGCGCGGACGTCGTCGGCCATCGCCTCGGGGCAGTGCACGACGACCTCGTCGTGCACGAAGAACACCAGCTGGGCGCCGGTGACCTCGGTGGGCCGCAACCGCCGCCGTAGCCCCACCAGCCAGATCAGCGCCCACTCGGCGGCCGTGGCCTGCACGAGGAAGTTCCGCGTGAACCGCCCCCGGGCGGCCCGCCGCGCCTGGTCCGCCGCCCCCGGGTCGCCGTCGTCCCCGCCGCCCGCGGTGTCGTCGACGGGTGCGGCCTCACCGGTGGGGGAACCCTCGCCGGTGGGGGAACCCTCGCCGCCCACCGCGGAGAGCCAGGACCGACCCGGTGGTGGGCAGGTGCGGCCGAGCCGGGAACGCACCAGCCGACCCTCCTCACCGGCACGGGCGGCGGCGTCGACCGCGGCCAGCGCGTCGGGGAAGCGGCGGCGCAGCACGTGGGCCAACCGGCCGCCCTCACCGCTGGTCTGCCCGTAGAGCGCGCCGAGCATCCCGAGCTTCGCCCGGGCCCGGTCGTGGTCGAACGCGTCGGCGGCCAGCGCGGTGTAGAGGTCGCCGGCGGCGGCGAACTCGGCCAGCCGCCGATCTCCGGACAGCGCGGCCAGCACCGGGGCTCCAGCGCCGACGCGTCGGCGGCGACGAACACGTGGCCCGGATCGGCCACCACGGCCTGACGCACCGCCTTGGGCAACTGGAGCGCCGCACCGCCGCGGGTGGCCCACCGCCCGGAGACGACGCCACCGGCCACGTACTCCGGCCGCATCCGCCCGCCCGACACCCAGGTGTCCTGCCAGCTCCAGCCGTGGGCGGCGAAGATCCGGGACAGTTCCTTGTACGCGAGGATCGGCGCGACGGCCGGATGGTCGACCCGCTTGAGCACCCAGGAGCGGGTGGACGGGATCTGGATGCCGACCCGCCCGAACGCGCGCACGACGTCGGCCGGGGCGTCGGGGTTGACTCTCGTTCCGCCGAACGCGGCACGCACGTCGGCCGCGAGTTCGTGCAGGCGCGCCGGGAGATCACCGGGGAGCGGCCGGGCTCCGAGCATCGACTCCAGCAGCGCGTCGTGCCGCTCGGCCGACCACGGCAGGCCGTCGTGCCCCATCTCGGCGGCGGCCAGCGCACCGGCGGATTCGGCCGCGACCAGGAGCCGGAACCGGTCGGGGTGTTCCACCGCGGCGATCCGGCGCAGCTGAGCGCGGTAGACCTCGGCCAGCACCTCGATGGAGCCGGTGGCCTCGACGGTGGCCTCGACGTCGGCCGCGAACAGCACCGGCTGGGTGTCGCGCGGGCGCGGTGGCCGGTCGGGCGGGACCGGCAGGCCGCGGGCCCTGGCCAGCGCGGCGGCCAGCGACCGGGGTTCACCCCAGTGACCCTCGTAGCCGACGAGGAGCGACTCGACCAGTTCGACGTCGTGGCACCGCTCGACCCGGACGCCGGCCGCCAGCAGCGCCGGGTAGACCGCCGCGGTGGTGGGCCAGAGCCAGCGCGGCCTCTCCGCGGCCTCGTGCGCGGCGACCGCACCGGCCAGCGCGGCCGCGTCGGCGCACCACCGCACGGGGCCGGTGACCTGGCCGGCGGTATCGATCTCCGCCAGCCAGCCGCCACCGCCCCACCCCGGAACCAACCCCATCACCACAGCGCCGATGATCCCCCGACCCACCGACAATTCCGCCGACCCTCAGGCGGGCACGAGTTCGTCGATGGCGGCCAGCTCCGCGGGCGACGGGACCCACTCCCCCGCCGCCGCGTTCGCCCGTACCTGCTCGGCGCTGGTGGCGCCGGCGATCACCGAGCCGCAGCCGGGTTGCGCGGCGAGCCCGCCGATCGCGATCTCGAGCAGCGAGCGCCCGGCCTCCGCGCCCCACTTCGCGAGCGCCTCGACCCGGTCGAGCTTCTCCTCGGTGACGTAGCCGTCGCGCCCGGCCAGCCGCGAGTTCTCCGGCACCGGCCGGCCCCGGCGCACCTTGCCGGTGAGCAGCCCGTTGGCCAGCGGGAAGTACGGCAGCACCCCGACGCCGTAGTGCCGGGCCGCCGGCACCACCTCGCGCTCGACGTCGCGCTCCAGCAGCGACCAGTGGTTCTGCGCCGAGACGAACGGCACCGTGCCGAGCTCGCGGGCGACGTGCGCGGCCTCCGCGAGCTGCCACCCGGTGAAGTTCGAGTGACCGAGGTAACGGACCTTGCCCGCGCGCACGAGCTCGTCGAGCGCGGTGAGCGTCTCGCTGATCGGCGTCGCCGGGTCGGGGGTGTGCAGTTGCAGCAGGTCGATGTGGTCGGTGCGCAGCCGGCGCAGCGATTCCTCGACCGCACGCCGGACGTAGGCGCGGCCACCCTTGGCGCCGGCGGCGGGCCCGTAGCCCATGTCGGTGCTCCGGTGCCCGAACTTGGTCGCGAGCACCACCTCGTCGCGACGACCGGCCAGCACCTCGCCCAGCACCGACTCGGACGCACCGCGGCCCCCGTAGGTGTCGGCGGTGTCGAGCAGCGTGACCCCGGCGTCGAGGGCCGCGTCGACCACTTCGCGGGTGCGTGCGACGTCCAGCCGGCCACCGAAGTTGTTGCAGCCGAGCCCGACCGCGGACACCAGCAGACCGGAGTTCCCCAGCGGTAGATAGCGCATGTTGTGAAGGCTAGGTCCGTGCGCGGGCGCCGGAGCGGAGTCGCCCGGGGTCCACCTCGCGCTGGGGGAAGCGCCGGAGGTACTCGCCTTCCAGCTCGGCGGTCCGCGCGGTGTGGGCGTCGAGCGCGTCGTCCGAACCGTGGCGGAGCGTCTCGTGGCGGGTTTCGTGCAGGCGCAGCAACTCCCGCAGCAGGTCGTCGTCGGCCAGCTGGTCGGGCCCGACACCGGTGGCGCCCGCGCCCCGCGCTTCGCCGCTGATCGTCATCGTCTCTCCCCTGATCTCGAGTGCACGAGGGCTTACCCGGGACGTCGACGGCTACGCGTTGTGATCTCGCCCAAAACTCCCTGCCGCGAGGCCGGTCACGTCGTGCGCCGTGGCCGCCACTACGATGACCGGGAGTCACGCCCCCGCATGACTCCCGGGTCGAGCAGACGGCCTCCACGCGTTGAGCGACGCGGTCGGTTCACGGTGTCCACGTCACCGCGTCCGCCGCAGGAGGACCCCCGCATGGACAATCGCACTTCTCGCAACAGTTACCTCGCCCCGGAGACCCGGGTCGCGTGCGCCGTGGCGCCCGGCCTGGTCACGATCACGCTCAACGGCGAGATCGACCTCCTCGTCATCGAGTCGCTCGACCAGGCCCTCGCCACCGCCGGTGAGGCCCAGCCCGCCGACGTCGTCGTCGACCTCGGCGGTGTGACGTTCATCGGCTCGCAGGCGCTGAGCTTCCTCGTCCGGTTGCACCACCTGACCGCCGAACAGGGCCGTTTGACCACGTTGCACAACGTTCCGCCGATGGTGCGCAAGGCGATGGTCACCGTCGGTCTGGACCTTCTGTTCGCGCTCGAAGAGGGCGGGATTTCGGGTCCGCGCGGAAGCGAGTGACAATAGGGCCATGCTCAAGGCCCTGCTGCTGGAGAACCTGCACCCCCACGCCGAGGCGATCCTCGGTGCGGCCGGCGTCGAGGTCGACGCCCGGTCCGGCGCCCTCGACGAGTCCGAGCTGATCGACGCGCTGTCCGGCGTCCACCTGCTCGGCATCCGTTCGAAGACGCAGGTCACCGAGCAGGTCCTCGAGAAGGCCCCCGAACTGCTGGCGGTCGGCGCGTTCTGCATCGGCACCAACCAGATCGACCTGGTCTCCGCGGCCGGGCGCGGTGTCGCGGTGTTCAACGCGCCGTTCTCCAACACCCGCAGCGTGGTCGAGCTCGCGCTGGCCGAGATCATCGCGCTCACCCGTCGTCTCACCGAGAAGAACAACTCGCTGCACGAGGGCGTCTGGGACAAGTCGGCCGAAGGTAGCCACGAGGTGCGCGGGCGTCGCCTGGGCATCGTCGGGTACGGCAACATCGGCAGCCAGCTCTCGGTCGTCGCCGAGGCCCTGGGCATGTCGGTCGGGTTCTTCGACACGGCCGACAAGCTCGCGCTGGGCAACGCTCGCCGCTACACCAGCCTCGACGACCTGCTCGACTGGGCCGACGTCGTCACGCTGCACGTGGACGGGCGCTCGGGCAACGCCGGGCTGTTCGGCGAGGCGCAGTTCGCGCGGATGCGGCCGGGGGCGATCTTCCTCAACCTGTCCCGCGGCTTCCTGGTCGACATGGAGGCGCTGCGCGCGCACATGGTCAGCGGTCACCTGGCCGGCGCGGCCGTCGACGTGTTCCCGGAGGAGCCGAAGAAGCGCGGCGACGAGTTCCACTCCGAGCTGCGCGGCCTGCCGAACGTCATCCTCACCCCGCACATCGGCGGCTCCACCGAGGAGGCGCAGGAGGACATCGGCCGGTTCGTCGCCGGCAAGCTGCGCAGCTTCCTGGAGACCGGCAGCACGACGCTGAGCGTCAACCTGCCGCCGCTCAACCTCGAGCAGAACCCGGGCACCCACCGGCTGGCGCACCTGCACCGCAACACGCCGGGCGTGCTGGCCACCGTCAACCGGATCCTGGCCGAGCACGGCGTCAACATCGAGGGCCAGTTGCTGAACACGCGCGGCGAGCTGGGGTACGTCGTCACCGACATCCCCGGCGCGCTCTCCGACGACGTGCTCGCGGCGCTCGAGTCGATGCCGGAAACGGTGTGCCTGCGCCAGCTAGGCTGACGCACCGGTCTCGACGGACGGGGGCCTTCGCGGACGGAGCGACAGGGGTGAAGCTCGCTAGGCGGGCCTTGCTGCGGCGCACGCTGCAGGGCCGACGACGGATCTGGATCGCCGGTCGCGGCCGGTGGCTCGTGGCTGCCCTGCTGCCGCTCGCCGCCGGGCTGGTCATCCTCAGCACGCCCACCGGCGACGTGATGCCGGCGTTCCTGTTCCTGTTCGCGGTGATCGGCGCGACGGTGATCGGCGGCCGTGGCCCCGGCGTGCTCGCGGCCGTCGTCGCCACCGCCGCGCTCGCGGTCTCGTTCGCGCTGCGCGAATCGGCCGTGGAGCAGGACGGCCGGTGGGTGTGGGCGGTGGTCTTCTTCGGGCTGACCGTCGCGGCGGTGGCGTGGGTCGACAACCTGTTGAGCGACGCCGCCCGCCGCGCCACCGCACTCCTGGACCCGCTGGTGGAGGCGGCTCCGGCGGGCATCGCGCTGTTCGACCGCGACCTGCGGTTCGTGCGGGCGAACTCGGCGTTGGCCGGGCTGACCGGGCGCCCGGCCGCGGACCACCTCGGCCGCGCGGTCACCGACGTGCTCCCGGACGCGCCGGCCGAGCTGATCGAGCGCCTGGGCGCCGTGGTCACCTCCGGTGCGCTGGTACGCCACGAACCGCTGGAGATCACCGCGCGGTCGGGTGCGGTACGGCAGGTCGCGGTCGACGCGTTCCCGGTGCGGCTGTCCCGCGAGGGCCCGATCACCGGGGTCGGCGCGGTGCTCACCGACGTCACCGAACGCAACCGGCTCGAGCTGCTCGAGCGCGAGGCCGAGCAGCTGCAGGCCACGGCCAGGGTGACGCACCGGCTGCTGGAGTCGCAGCGCATCGCGCAGCTGGCCGGCTTCGAGATCAGCGTCTCCGAACCGCGGCACGTGTGGTCGCGTGAACTGTGCGCGCTGATGGGGCGGGACGCGCCGCCGGCGACCGACGCGGAGGCCGTCGCCCACCTCCACCCCGACGAGCTGGAACGTGTGCTCGCGGTGCAGAGCCGGGCGCTGGTCACCGGCCTGCCGTTCACGCTCGAGACCCGGATGGTCCGCACCGACGGCTCGGTGCGTGACGTGCTCGTGCACGCCGAAGCCGTCCGCGCCGGCGACGACCCGGACGCCGCGGTCGTCGGGCTCTGGGGGGTGGCCCAGGACGTGACCGACGCCAAAGCCGCCGAGGACGAGTTGGAGGCGGCCCAGGGTGAGCTGGTCGCCGCCCAGCAGGACGTCGCCGAGGCCCGCGAGGAGATCGAGGCCGAACGTCTGCTGCTGGAGCTGTTCCAGCGGGCGATGCTGCCGGCCGAGCTGCCCGACGTCCCCGGCGGGGACATGAAGGCCGACTACCTCGCGGTCGCCGACCGGATCGACGTCGGCGGCGACTGGTACGACGCGTTCGGGCTGCCCGACGGCCGGATCGCGCTGTCGATCGGTGACGTCGTCGGGCACGACCAGCAGGCCGCCGCGATCATGGGCCAGGTCAGGGCGATCAACCGCGGCTACATGCTGGAACACCCCGACCCGGGTTCGGTGCTCAGCCGGTTGAACCGGCTGATGGTGGTCGCGTACCCGAGCGGGACGCTGGTCAGCGCCGTGGTCTTCCTCTACGACCCGGGCACCGGGCAGCTCGACTGGTCGAACGCCGGGCACCCGTTCCCGCTGCTGGCGGCGCCCGAGGTGAGCGTGTTGAAGAGCGCGGACCCGATCCTCGGCGCCGCGGTCGGCCGCACCTACACCACGCACACGGTGACGATGCCCGAGGGCAGCACGCTGCTGTCGTACACCGACGGGCTGATCGAACGGCGCAACGTCGACCTCGACCTGGGTCAGGAGAAGCTGGTCGGGACGCTGTCGCGGATCGTCGCGGCGAACGGTCCGGTCTCGGCCCAGTCGGTGATCGACCAGGTCACCGCCGGTATGACGGCGTCCGAGACGCTCGAGGACGACGTGTGCGTGCTGGCGCTCCAGCGTCTCACGGACACCGATTGACCGATTCCTCACGTAAGGTGGGGTCACCGCCGGCTCTGAGAGGACGTCCTCGACCGATGACGCACGCCCCGCGACCGCTCCGTCGTGCGCGGCGGGCCGGAGCCCGGTTCGCGCTGGCGCTCTGCGCCGCGGTGCTCGCGGCGGTGGGGCTGGGGGGCGCGGCGGCGCCGGCGTTCGGAGCGTCCCCGGGTGCGGCCAATAGCGGCAGTGCCGTCGGGTACGGCGCGACGCCGACGCCCGCGACGGCGCGGGCGGTGGGGAACGGGGCGGTCAGCGGAGCGGCGAACCGGGTTCGGCCGAACAGTCAGCCCGAGAACTCCAAGCCGGTCCAGGCCGCGGTGCACCGCGGTCAGATCGACGTGCTGCCGGTCGCGGTCACCGACGCGCGGCTCGGCCTGATCGTGCCGATGCTCCTCGCCGGTCGGGCCCTGGCCAGCGCACCCAGCCGGGCTCCGCCGGCTCCGGCCGGCCTTCCCGACACCCGCGCACCACCCTCCTCCTGACGACGTCGAGCCGTCCGGCCCGCGCCGCCTGAGCTGCGCGCCGGTTCCCGCCCTTGTCCGGAGGACCACCCATGACACGCGCCACCCTGGCGCGCGCGGTTTTCGCGTGCGCCATCGTCGCCGTCTCGATCTACCTGACCGTCACGTCCAGCCCGCGGCTGGGGCTCGACCTGCGCGGCGGCACCCAGATCGTGCTGGAGACCAGCGACACCTCGACCACCAAGGCCAACGCCGAAGCCACCGACCGCACGGTGGAGGTGCTCCGCCGACGCATCGACGCGCTCGGCGTCACCGAACCGACGATCACCCGATCCGGCGAGAACCGGATCATCGTCGAGCTCCCCGGGGTGCAGGACCCGGCGGAAGCGGCCGCGGTCATCGGCCGCACCGCCCAGCTCACCGTCCGCCCGGTGCTCGGGTACGACGAATCCGCCCGGCCCACCCCGGGCGCTACCCCGAGCGGCGGTTCCGCGTCGCCGACTCCCAGCGGTAGTCCGGCGGCGACGCCGACTCCCAGTGGCAGCCCGGCCGCGACCCCGGCTCCCAGTGGCAGCCCGGCGGCGACGCCGGACGTGAAGGCGCCTCCGGCGGATCCCGGGAAGGAGATCACGCTCACCGACGACTCGGGGATCCCGCTGAAGCTCGGCGCCGCCGCCCTCACCGGTGAGGGCATCGCCAACGCGGCCGCGAACTTCGACGCCACCAGCGGTCTGGGCTGGTTCGTCACCGTCGACTTCCGGGGGGCCGGCGAACAGGCCTGGGAGACCGTCACCGGCAAGGCGGCCTGCTCGCCGTCGGGCGACCCGACCCGCCGCGTCGCGATCGTCCTCGACCAGGAGATCGTCTCCGCACCCCAGGTCGGCGAGGACGTGCGCTGCAACGTCGGCATCACCGGCGGCTCCACCCAGATCACCGGCCAGTTCTCCAAGGCCGAGGCCAACGACCTGGCGCTGCTGGTGAAGGCCGGCGCCCTCCCGGTGCCGGTGGAGACCGTCGAGCAGCGCACGGTCGGCCCGACCCTGGGCGCCACCGCGATCCGCGCGAGCGCCGAGGCCGCCATCCTCGGGGTGGCCCTCACCATCGGCTTCCTGCTCCTGGTCTACCGGCTCTCCGGCCTGGTCGCCGCGATCGCGCTGGCCGGCTACGGCGTGCTCTCCTACGGTGCGCTCACCGCGCTCGGCGCGACGCTGACGCTCCCAGGCCTCGCGGGCTTCGTCCTCGCGATCGGCATGGCCATCGACGGGTGCGTGCTGATCTTCGAGCGATCACGGGAGGACTTTGTCGGCGGGGTGTCCAAGCGCGGCCTGCCCGCCGCGGTGAGCAGCGGGTTCAAGAACGCGTTCTCGGCGATCGCCGACTCGAACGTCACCACGCTTCTCGCCGCCGGCCTGCTGTTCTTCCTGGCGTCGGGCCCGGTGCGTGGCTTCGGCGTGACGCTCTCGCTCGGTGTGCTGGCCTCCATGGTCAGCGCGCTGTTGTTCACGCGCGTGCTGATGGAGCTGCTCGTCTCGTCGGGGTGGGTCCGGCGGCACCCGAGCTGGACCGGGTTGTCCGGACCGGGCCGCGTGCAGCGGTGGATCACCAGCCGCAATTTCCACCTGATGCGGCACCGCCGGGTGTTCCTGTCGGTGTCGGCCGTGCTCGTCGTGCTCGCGTTCGCGGGCATCGGGCTCCGCGGGCTGAACCTCGGCGTCGAGTTCACCGGCGGCCGGCTGATGGAGTACACGACCACGCAGTCGATCTCGATCGGCGATGCGCGCGAGGCCGTCGCCGACGCCGGTTTCCCGCGTGCGGTGGTGGTGGAGTCCGGCGATTCCGACGTCAGCGTCCGCACCGAGAAGATCACCGACGCGGAGGAGCAGCAGATCCGCGCCGCGCTCGCCGAGGCGTCTGGCGGCTCGGTGGAGCGCATCCGGGACGAGCAGATCGGACCGTCACTCGGCGACGAGCTGCGTACCAAGGCCCTGATCGGGTTGGCGGTCGCGCTGCTCGCTCAGGCCGCGTACCTGGTGATCAGGTTCCGGTGGACGTTCGCGATCTCCTCGGTGCTCGCGCTGCTGCACGACGTCGTCATCGTGGTGGGTCTGTTCGCCTGGCTCGGGAAGAGCCTGGACGGGGTGTTCCTCGCGGCGCTGCTCACGGTCATCGGTTACTCGGTGAACGACTCCGTGGTCATCTTCGACCGTGTCCGGGAACGCTGGCGCGGCGCCAACCGCCAGACCCCGTTCGCGGACGTGGCCAACGAGGCCGTGCTGCAGACCGTGCCCCGCACCGTGAACACCGGTCTCGGCGCGCTGTTCATCCTCGGTGCGCTGGCCTTCCTGGGTGGTGACTCGCTCACCGACTTCGCGATCGCGCTGCTGGCCGGCGTGATCGTCGGCACGCTGTCGTCCGCGGTGACCGCCACACCGCTCGCGGTGGTGCTGGAGAAGCGGTGGCCGGGGCGCATCCGCGGTAACGGCTCGTCCGCGAAGAGGCCGCCGGTGAAGGCGGGTTCCGGAGCGGTGGTCTGATGCACATCGGAGAGATCCTGCTCGCGCTCGGCGGCGCGTTCCTGGCCGCCGGGATTCTCGCCCGGCTCGGCGCCAAGATCGGGCTGCCGACGATTCCGCTGTTCATCCTGGCCGGGGTCCTGCTCGGCCCGCACACACCGGGTCTCGCGCTGGTCTCCGACCCGGGGTACTTCGAGCTGCTGTCCAAGCTCGGACTGGTGTTCCTGCTGTTCTACCTCGGGCTCGAATTCCACCTGGACGACCTGATCAACGGCGGGCGGCGGCTCGTCGCGGCCGGGATCGGGTATCTGGTGCTGAACATCGGCGGTGGGCTGGCGTTCGGGTTCGCGCTCGGCTGGGGAACACGCGAGGCGTTCGTGCTGGCCGGTGTCGTCGGTATCTCGTCCTCGGCGATCGTGTCCAAACTGCTCATCGAACTCGGCCGGCTCCGCAATCCGGAGTCGCGGCTGATCCTCGGCATCATCGTGGTCGAGGACGTGTTCCTGGCGTTCTACCTGGCGGCGCTGCAGCCGGTTCTGGGCGACGCCACGAGCCCCGGCGCGGCGCTCGTCGAGTTCGGAATCGCGTTCGTCTTCCTCGTCGCGCTGTTCGGGCTGGCACGGTGGGGTTCCCGGCTCGTCTCACGTCTGCTGGACGTGCGTGCCGACGAGCTGCTCGTCGTGATGTTCGTGGGGCTCGCGGTCGTGGTGGCGGGGGCCGCCGAGGAACTCGGGGTCTCCGACGCGATCGGCGCGTTCATGATCGGCCTGGTGATCGGGTCGACGCCGCACGCGAAGCGGGTCACGACGCTGGTGCACCCGCTGCGTGACGCGTTCGCCGCGATCTTCTTCTTCACGTTCGGGTTGACGATCGACCCCGGCGACGTCGTGTCGGTGGGGGTGCCGATCGCGATCGCGGTGGTGCTCACGATCGTGCTGAACGCGATCGCCGGGCTCGGCGCGGCCCGGCTGTACGGGTTCGACCGGCGGGCCGGCACGAACGTCGCGGTGACCGTGCTGACCCGGGGCGAGTTCTCGATCGTGCTGGGCACGCTGGCGATCGGCGCGGGGCTCGACGCCAGGGTGGCCGCGTTCGCGGCCGGGTACGTGCTGGTGCTGGCGATCATCGGGCCGCTGGCGGTGGTGCGGACGGAGTGGTTGTCGCGCCTCGTTCCCACTCGGATCCTCCCGGCCCCGACCGGCCCACCACCGGACCGGCCCGAGGACAGCTCGGACGCCGACGCGGACGGGCCCGACAACCCCGGGCCGGCCGGGGGCCGGGCCGACAACCCCGGGCCGGGCTCGGAGCGGGCCGACAGCCGTGGGCCGGGCGCGGAGCGGGCCGACAACCCCGGGCCGGACGCGGAACGGGCCGACAGCCGTGGGCCGGGCGCGGGCTTGGCTGGGCCGGGCTCGGGTTCGGCTGGGCCGGGCTCGGGTTCGGCTGGGCCGGGCTCGGATGGGCCGGGCTCGGGCGCGGATGGGCCGGGCTCGGGCGCGGATGGGCCGGGCTCGGGCGCGGATGGGCCGGGCTCGGGTTCGGGCTTGGATGCTGTTCCGGGGCCGCGGGGTGCGGATGCCGATGAGGAGGCGAGTACCGCTTCTCGGTAGGTGGGCGCTGACGACGAGGCCCCGGATCGCGCGGTGCGATCCGGGGCCTCGGTGCGTACTACTCCGTCTCGCCGGAGACACCACCGTGAGCAGCGGGGATGCTGCCGAGCCGACCGGCCCGGAAGTCCTCGAAGGCCTGCACGACCTCGGCCCGGGTGTTCATCACGAACGGCCCGGACATCGCCACCGGCTCCCGGATCGGCTGCCCACCGAGCAGCACGACGTCGAGGCTGGGATGCCGCGAATCCTGCTTCGGATCGGCCGCGACCGTGATCGTGTCGCCGTCCTCGAGCACCGCGAGCTGCCCGGTACGGATCGGGCGCTGCTTCGCCCCGACGGTGCCGTCACCCCCCAGCACGTACACCAGCGCGTTGAAATCCGGACGCCACGGCACGGTGACCGACGCGCCCGGGCTCAGCGTGGCGTGCACGATCGTGATCGGCGTGTGGGTGGAGCCGGGCCCGGCGTGTCCGTCGAGTTCACCGGCGATCACCCGCAGCAGCGCACCACCGTCGTCGCTGCTGAGCAACGCCACCTTGCTCCCCCGGATGTCCTGGTACCGGGGCTGGGCGAACTTCAGCGTCTTCGGCAGGTTCACCCACAGCTGCAGACCGTGGAACAACCCCCCGCTGGCTACGATGTGTTCCGGGGGCGTTTCGATGTGCAGGATGCCCCCACCAGCGGTCATCCACTGCGTGTCGCCGTTGGTGATCAGCCCGCCGCCGCCGTTGGAGTCCTGGTGGGCCATCTCGCCGTCGATCATGTAGGTGACGGTCTCGAAACCCCGGTGCGGGTGCCACGGCGTGCCCTTGGGTTCCCCGGCGCCGTACTCGACCTCACCCATCTGGTCCATGTGGATGAACGGGTCGAGCGCGCGGAGGTCCACACCGGCGAAGGCCCGCCGGACCGGGAAGCCTTCACCCTCGTAGCCCTGCGGCGCGGTGGTCACGCTGGTCACGAGTCGTGGGCGGTCCACGGCGGGGTCGATCGGCGTGATCCTCGGTAGGACCAGCGGGTTCTCGACGGTGACTGCGGGCATCGGGAGCCTCCCTCGGGTTGTTTCCCACCCTCAATGTAGATGACGTGTCAACGATTCCCGCTGTGGCACGATGCGACGCGTGATCGGGGCAGCGTGGGGCGGCGTGGTGGCCGTGGCGTTCCTGGCTCTGATCCCGGCGGCCGGGGTGGCGATCGCGCTCGCGCGCCGGCGGGGCGGGCCGCACCCGTGGCGGTACTCGTTCGCCGAGGTGGGGATGGTGGTCGGTACCGCGCCCTGGCTGTGGATGATCCTGACACCCCGCGGCTCCGGGCGCTCGGTGGAGGCCGTTCCGATCGTCGGACTGATATATCAATTGAGTGGTAGTCCGGCCGTCGCGGTCGAACAGATTGGCGGCAACCTGCTGGTGTTCGCGGCGTTCGGCGTCTGCGCCCCGTTGCGCTGGTCGCTCCGGGTGCGGACGGTGGCCGCGCTCGCGTGCACGGCTTCGGTGGTCGTGGAGCTCGCCCAGTACGCACTGTCGATCGGCCGGGTGACGAGCGTCGACGACGTCCTGCTCAACACCGCGGGCGCCACGCTGGCCGCGTCCGGCGTCCGCCTGCTGTCGGTGCTCCTGAAGCGCCGCCAGGCGCGCGCAGTTGCCTGAACCTGGAGCCCGCGCTCAGAGGGGCAGTGGGTCGTCGATCAGGTCTTGATCGAGAAGGGCCAGGAACGCGTCGACGACTATCGGGTCGAACTGGGTGCCTCGGGCGCGTTCGATCTCGTCGCGGGCCGAGCGGGCGTCCAGCGCCGGCGCGTAGGGGCGGTCCACGCGCATCGCCGCCCAGCTGTCGCAGACCGCGATGATCCGCGCGCCGAGCGGGATGTCCTCCCCCTTGATGCCCTCGGGGTACCCGAGCCCGTCCCACCGCTCGTGGTGCGCCGCGACCAGCGGAGCGAGCGCCGCGTGCCCGCCGACGCCGCGCAACAGCCGCGCCCCCTCCTCGGGGTGGCAGCGCAACGCTCCCCACTCGGCGTCGGTGAGCGGATCGGTCTTGCGCAGGATCGCCGCGCCGACACCGAACTTCCCGATGTCGTGCAGCCGCCCGGCCGCGACGACCTGGCGCAGCTCGATGTGGTCGAGTGCCAGGTACCCCCCGACCAGCAGGCACCAGCGCGCCACCGCGGTGCTGTGTTCGTGGTCGCTGAGCACCCGGTCGACCCGGTCGGCGAGCCAGGCCAGCTCGGGAGGGACGTCGACGTCGTCGGCGAGCGTGCGACGGTCGGCCCGCCCGGCCACCACGACCCGGTCGCCCCCGCGTTCCTTGGCGTCGTTGAGCGCCCGGTCGGCGTCGCGCACCAGCCGGTCCATGTCCAGCGTCGGCTCGTCGTCGTCCTCGGCGAGCGTCGCCTGCCCGGTGGCGGTGGCGACGCCGAACGACGCGGTCACGGCCACCGACGCGCCGCTCCCGACGACGATCGACGTCCGGCGCAGTGCCTGCCGGAACCGCTCCGCAACCTCCATCGCCGCTTCCTCGTCGGTCTGCGGCAGCAGGCAGGCGAACTCTTCGACGCCGTAGCGGGCCAGCACGTCACCCGGCCGCGCGGCGATGCGCAGCCGGTCGGCGACCTGCACCAGCACCGCGTCGCCGGCGGCCCAGTCGTGCTGCTCGCCGATGCCGGCGAACGAGTCGAGATGGGCGAGGATCAGCGCGGCCCGCCCGTTGCCGTGCAGCGCCCGACGGGCCTCCACGCCCAGCAGCGCCTGGAAGAACGGGCGGTTGTAGAGGCCGGTGAGCCCGTCGGTGACCGCGGTGCGCCGCTGTTCCTGCAGCGCTTCGTCGAGTTGCTTGGCCAGCCGGGTGCGTTCGCGTGTCGTCAGCGCCTGGCGGGCGAGCAGACCGGCGAGGACCAACGCGGTGACGCCGAGCCACACTGTGTCGACCTTCTGGTTGCGGATCTGGTCCACACCGACGAGTAGCGCGACGACGAGTCCGGAGATGAGGACCGCACCGAAGGCGCGGTCGTGGTCGAACCGTTCCATGGGTGGTTCCACGTCCGGGTGCCGGATCGCGGCCAGACCTCCGAGGGTGAGAAAGACGGCCTGCGTCTGCCAACCGAGGTTCAGCAGGCTGGTGTCGCTGAACGAGTTGCCGGCGTCCGCGAACGCGTAACCGGCGTCGGCGACGATGCCGACCCCGAACCCGATCACCGTGAGCAGGATCGAACACGGGACGCCGCGGTGCCCGGACAGGCCGGCGCCGATCAGCGCGAGGACGAACAGCAGGCCGACGGCCGGGTACGCGAGGTCGACGAGGACGTCGGGATTCACCGGGTCGGCGCCGCTGAGCAGGCGCCACCCGATCGAACCGACCGCGAGCACGACCAGCGCCGCGTCGAGCAGGGCCCGCGCGCGCCAGAGTTTCCTGGTCTCGACGAAACCGATCCAGGCGGCGGGTACCAGCGCCGCGTAGGCGACCGTGTAGGCGACGTCGGAAACCGGCAGCGATTTGTCCGTGTCGACGGCGGCGGTGAGCCGGTCGTCGGCCAGCCACACGCCCCAGACGCTCCAGACCACTTCGCCGACCAGCCAGCAGACGTGCGAGACGGCGAGCCACGTCCAGATCTTCCGGATCCGGCCGGTGCTGGCCCGTACCGCGAAGACACCGGCGACGGCGGCCGCGCCGATCGGTAACAGGTACAGCGCATCGGTGACCAGCGGTGCGGCCCACGAGTCGGAGGCGAACACCGCGAACACCTGGTACAGCACCAGCCAGGCCAAACCGCAGGCGGCGGACGCCCGGCACAGCTCGTCGCGGCAGACCGCCCGGCGGTGGGCGGAGAACGCGGCCGCACGGCGCCGGTCCTCTTCCCGGTCCTCGGCAGCCCCGGGGAGCGCGCCGTCGTGGTTGACCGCACGTTTGTCGCCGGAGCCGGGCGAGAAAGTCACGACTTCCCGAGCGTTGCGGCGAAAGTGCCCTGATGGCAGCCGCGCGCGTCGACGCGACCGTCGAGAACGGACTGTCGTACGCGAGAGCACCCGAACACGGCTACACCATGGCAGATACGCGGGCATCCGTACCGCCCCGTAGAGGCCCCAA
Source organism: Cryptosporangium japonicum (assembly GCF_039524755.1). Classification (NCBI taxonomy): domain Bacteria; kingdom Bacillati; phylum Actinomycetota; class Actinomycetes; order Cryptosporangiales; family Cryptosporangiaceae; genus Cryptosporangium; species Cryptosporangium japonicum. Next base: position 69,318 of record NZ_BAAAGX010000022.1, on the reverse strand, counting down.
ATCCGCTCTGCGACGAAGTGCCCCCGGCCTGAGGGCCTAATGGGGGACACGAGGGCACCATTCGGTCGTACCCGAGCGGAGGAGGATCCCGGTCGTCGGACCGAATCGGACAGTGGGCCGATCCCCGCCGTCCGGCGCGTTACTGGCGCGTGCGGGCGAGGTCGGCGGCGCCGATCAAGCCGGCGTCCGAACCCAGGCGCGCGGGTTCGATGCTGGCCTCCTGCCGGTACCCGCGCCCGGGGAGGCTGCGGCGGAACTCGTCGCGTGCCGGTTCGAGCAGCAGTTCGACGCTCTCGCTGTCGGGCGGTGCGGCCACCCCGGCCAGCGCCGCGACCAGTCCCCCGCCGATCACCACGCGCCCCGGGTCGAGCACCGAGGCCACCGTGGCGATCCCGGTACCGAGCCAGCGTCCCAGCTTCTCCACCATCTCGACGGCAGTCGGGTCGCCCTCCCGCGCCGCCGCCACCACGACCCGGTACCCGATCTCGTCGACGTCGCCGCCGCTCTTGGTCAGCAGCGGCTCGGCCGCACCCACGCCGGCTTTCACGAGCTCCCTGGCCTCACGGGCCAGCGCCGCCCCGGACGCGTACATCTGCCAGCACCCCCGGTTGCCGCAGCCGCACAGCAGCCCACCGGGCACGACCGGAATGTGCCCGTACTCCGCCGCGACCCCGAACCGGCCCCGGTACGGACGCCCGTCGACGACGAACCCGCCGCCGAGCCCGGTGCCGATCACGCAGCTGACCAGGCTGGTCTCCCCCACCCCGGCGCCGAACCGGATCTCGGCCCAGGCCGCCGCGCTGCCGGAGTTCTCGACCACCACCGGAATCGCGAGCGACCGCTCGAGCTCGGCGCCGATCGGCAGGTCGGCCCAGCCGGCCAGCGACGAGAACAACACGGTCGACCGGTCCCGGTCGACGAAGCCCGCGACACCCAGACCGACCGCCGAGAGCGTGTAACCGCCCCGAAAAGCATTCACCAGCGCCCGGACGCAGGGCACCAGGTCGGCGGGGCGCGGCGGAGTGGGCACGGTCTGCCGGATCAGCACCCGGCCATCGGTGTCGACCAGGCCGGCCGCGATACGGGCGCCGCCGACGTCGACCCCAACGACCAGACCCATGCGTCTCCTTCGTTCGCGCCGTCACCCGCCACCTTCACGTCTTCGTCCGGTGGTGGCCACCCGGACACGCCGGGGTGCTCCCAGCATGCCGAACGCGCGCCCGTTCAGACCCGGCGGGATCCTTTCTGCGTGCCGAGGCCCCAGCTGAGGATCCAGCGCGGACGGATGCGGATGAGCTCGCCGCTGACGTACGAGTTCGCGGGTGGCTGATCGGTCAGCGCCTCGGCGTCGCCCCGGATCTCGATGCCCCGGACCCGCCAGGGGTGCACCGACGCGATGTCGTCGACGACGAACGCGACCCCGCTGTTGCGCTGCACGTTCCGGAACTTCCGGCTCGCACCGAGATTGAAGCCGCTGATGTCGATCGCGCCGGTCTCGTCGTCGACCGTGAACGCGACCGGGTTGTTCTGCGGCCGGCCGTCGGCGTCGACGGTCGCCAGCCGACCGAGTCGTTGGCCGGCCAGGTACTCACGTTCCGCCTCGTCAAAGATCATGCCGACGATCGTGCGAGGTGAAGTTCGCTTGAGGTCAAGGGTGCTTCGGTACGAGCGCGGAGTCGACGAACAACTCCGCGAGGCTCCCCAGCCGCGTGGGCGAGAGTCGCGCCGCGAGCAGCTCCGGCTCCCTGACGCCGAGGAAAGCCGCCGACATCGCGCCGTCCCCGGTGATGTCGAGTGGCCATCGCCCCAGGTCACCGCGGATCGACGCGACGACGCCGACCCCGCACCGGCCGGTGGTGGTCAACTCGGCGTCCAACTCACCGAGCGCGATCGTCTCCTCCAGGTCGGGATCGGCCGCGAGCAGCACGGTCGGCACCCACTCGTCGTCCTCGACGTCGTCCTTCGCGGCGTGGCGACCGGGCGCGTCGGGCTCCAACCCCAGCGCCTGCGACACCCGGCGACGCATCCGCCCGATGCCGTCGGCGATGCTGGCGACCGGCTCGATCCGGCCGTCGCCGATCATCGCGAGGTTGTCGGCCTGCTCGGTGTCGAGGCCCGCGACGAGGATCTCCAGGTCGTCGCTCCAGGGATTGCCCGCGAGCTCCGCGCCGACGTGCCGGAGCAGGTCGTCCGCGCGCCAGGCGTCGCCGGTGAGCGTGAGGACGCCGAGCCGCTCGACGTCGAGCAGCAACGCGGCCGCGCCGCGGGTGCCCACGGTGACCAGCATCGGGAGCGGGGCGGGCACCCCGGTGGTGTCGGGCAGTTCGGCGTCGGCCGGAAGTTCCCAGGAGAGCTCTCCGCCGGTCCAGGGCTCGGGCGGGTTCGGGCACGGCCGGTCGAGAACGAGGCGGACCACGCCGCGCTCGACCCAGGCCCCGGTGACGTCGGGCATCGTGTCGGCGTCCCGGTCGGCCAGGGCCGTGGAGAGGGCACGCAGAGCCGTGTCGAGTCGCTGGTTGGCGTCCGGTTTGGCGGCGGGCGGGGGTTCGATCGAGCTACGCGGCCGGGGTGGCGCGGCGACGAACCCGTCCCGGGCGATCGTGGGGGTCTTCTTCCGGGTGGGAGGGGTCTTGGTGCCGCGGTGACGCCGGTGACGGCCGACGACGGCTTCCTGACGCCGGGTGCGTGCGAGCAGGAGCGCGGCGAGCAGGCCGGCCCCGGCGAGGGGAACCCCGATCGGCAGCAGCGGCGAGAGTTCTTCGCTGTGGGAGGTGGGTTGGGTCCGCGGATCGCCGTTCTGGTGGGGGGCAGGGGTGGACGCGTCGGAGTCCGGCCTCGGGGTGTTGGTGGGAGCTTGCTCGGGCGGTGCTGCGGTGCCCGGGGCTGCGGTGCCCGGGGCTGCGGTACCCGGGGCTGCGATACCCGGCGCGGGGGTGGCCGGGGCGGGGGTGCCTGGGGCTGCGGTGCCTGGGGCTGCGGTGCCTGGTGCGCCTTCGCCAGGGGCGGGTAGGCCTGGCCGATCCGGGTTTGGGGTGGTTGTGCCCGGTGCGCTCGGGCCTGGTGTGCTTGGGGCGGCGGTGCTCGGCTTCGGCAGCGCGGGGTTGCCCGGCGCGGGGTTGCCCGGCGCGGGGTTGCCCGGCGCAGAGTTGCCCGGCGCAGAGTTGCCCGGCGCAGAGTTACTCGGGGCCGCGGTGCCTGGTGCACCCTCGCCGGGTGCGGGCCGGCCCGGCCGATCCGGGTTGGGCGTGGGCCTTCCCGGGGCGCCCGTGCCCGGCGCCTCGGTGCGCGGCGCCCCAGCGCCCGGCGTGGGTGCGGACGGCGCAGGCGTGCCAGGGGCGGGCGCGCCAGGGGCGGGCGTGCGCGGCGCGGGAGTGCTGGGCGCAGCCGAACCTGGTGCTCCGGGGCCCGGAGCAGGCCGGGTGGTCGAAGGTGCGCTGGGCGCAGGGACAGTCGGGGCCGCAGTACCCGGTGCCCCTTGCCCCGGCGCAGGCGTACGCGGCCCAGGTGCGGGCGCACTCGGCCGAGGCGCACTCGGCGTGGGCACGCCAGGCGCAGGCGTGCCAGGCGCAGGCGTGCCAGGCGCAGGCGTGCCAGGCGCGGGTGCGCTGGGCCCAGGCATGCCAGGCGCGGGTGCGCTGGACCCAGGCGCGGGTGCGCTGGGCGCGGGAGCCGTGGGCGGAGCAGTGCCCGGCGCTCCCTGCCCGGGCGCAGGTGTACGCGGCCCAGGCGAAGCCGGCGCAGATGCACTCGGCGCAGGCGCGCTCGGCGCGGGGGCCGAAGGCGCCGGCGTGCGCGGCGCGGGAGTTGAAGGCGCAGCCGCACTCGGCGCGGGAGCGGACGGTGCAGCCGTTCCCGGCGCCCCCTGGCCCGGCGCAGAAGTACGCGGCCCGGGCGAAGTCGGCGGGGATGCGCTGGGGGCAGGCGTGCTCGGCGCGGGCTTGGTTGGAGGGATTGATGGAGCTGGTGTGCGGGGAGATGGGGTGCTTGGTGTTGGGGCGGAAGGCGCGGGCGGGGCCGGGTTACCGGGGGCCGGGGTGGAGGGCGTGGCTGGGTTCGTGGGGGCGGCGGCGACGCGGCCGGTGGCGTGGTTGTCGGAGCCTCGGTCCTGCGCACCGGGCGGTAGCTGGATCCGCTGGCCGGGCCGGATCTCGTCCGGATCCGCGAGCCCGCTGCCGGTCGCCAGCTCCGGATACCGATCCGGGTCACCGAGGAACCGCTCGGCCACGTCGGACAACTGGTCCCCGGGCGCTACGACGTAGCTGTCGCCCGCCTTCTGCACCGGCCCGGCCGCGTACTGCGACGCGCCCCGGTCATGCGCCTCGGCCGGCAACACGATCCGCTGCCCCGGCCGGATCTGGTCCGCATCGGACAGTCCGCTCGAACGGGCCAGTTCGGGATACCGATCCGGGTCACCGAGGAACCGCGCGGCCACGTCGGCCAACCGATCCCCCGGTGCGACCACATACGTGCTCCCCCCGGCCGCCACCGGCCGAACCGCGCTCCCCGGCACACCACCGTTCTCCCCCACGAACACCACCGTGCGCACCGGCAACGGCGGCACCGTGTGGTACGCACCCTCCCGCGCCCCACTCTCGTGGAACCCACCCGGCCGCACTCCGCCCTCACGGAACGCACCCGCCTGAGCCCCACCCTCGCGGAACCCACCCGCCTGAGCCCCACCCTCGCGGAACCCACCCTCGTCGACGGCACCGGCTCGGGGCGCACCGGAATCACCCCCCGCCTCCCGGCCGCCTACCGAGCCGGGCGCACCCGCTCGATCCTCACCGCTCCAGCCCGCCTCGGTGGCCCCCACCTCGTGAACCGCCGCCCCGTGGGTCGCGCCGGCATCGCGCGGGGAAGCCGAGGACCACGGCGCGGTGCCCGCGTAGCTCGTCACCACCGGAGCGGTCCCGATCGAGGCGGGCAGCGTCGCCGCACCGGCCACCGCCGACGAGCTCCCGATCAGCGCGACCGCCGCGATCAGCGTCGCCGCTATCCGTTGTTGGGTTCGTAAGCCCGGCAACCGGGGCGCCGGCCGGCGTCGTACCGCCGCGGGCACCTCCACCAGCACCGACAGGGCGAACGTGACCCACCCGGCCCAGCCCACCACGGTCAGCGCGCGCAGGAACAGCGTTCCGTCGTCGGGTGAGGTCAGTGCCTGGCCGGCCTCGGCCAGCGACGGCACGTGGTCGGGCAGCGGGTTGCCGCCGAGCACCGCCAGCAGCACCGGCACGCCGACCAGCGCGCCCACCAGCACCGCCAGCGCCACCAGACCGGACAGCACCTGCCGCGCCCGGCCGGGACCGCCCGCCCGACCGGGACCGCCCGCCCGACCGGGACCGCCCGCCCGACCGGGACCGCCCGCCCGGCCGGGACGCCGGGCCGTGGACGTGGAGCTCATCGACGCCTCCTCCTTCACTCGGTGCGCAGTACTGCCGTGGCCCGGCCGGTGACCCGGATCGTGGTGATCCCGATCAGGCTGAGCATCGCGGTGTCGCGGGTGATCGTGACCTCGACGGTGACGGCCTTTCCGTCCTCGCCCACCACCGCCGTGCCGGGCACGCCGGCGGCGGCGAGGTACTCGCGCGCGGCCTGGCTCGCCAACTCGGGGTCGAGCTGTTTCTCGCCGCCCGGGATCGCCGTGCCGCCGTCGATTCCCTGCCCGGCGGCGCGGGCCGCTTCGGCGGCGATGTTGTCGGCACGCTGCATCGCTCGCAGCCGCGCGCCACCGTCGGCGACCATCCCGATCAGGATCAGCACCCCGGCGAGCGCGATCGCCAAGAAGACGCTGACCCTCCCCCGGTCGTCGTTCACGATCGGCTCCGGTACACGTCCAGCGGGCTGGTGAACGTCGCCGACAGGGTCCGGTTGCCGGGCAGGCCGGGGATCGCGATGTCGGAGAACGCCACCGAGCAGGAGACGGTCGCGGTGACGGCGGCCGCCTGCCCGACCGGTCGGGCGAACTGGCTGGTGTCGACGGTGATCGTCACCGGGTCGCAGTGCAGGCCCTGGGCGTCGAGCACGCTCTTCGCGGCGTCGTTCCCGCGGGCCTGGGCGGTGCCGGCCGTCCGGGAGATCGACGCCGCCCTGGCCGCGTCGTGCGCGGCGCCCTCGATCGCGGTCTGGGCGACGGTCTGCCGCCCGATCACCGCCGCCACCGCGATCAGCAGCAGGAACGCCGGCACGAGGATCGCGAACTCCACCGCGATCGACCCGCGCTCCCCGTCCGGGCGGGGCGTCACGGCGCCGCGTCCCCGTCGTCGGTCGTGAACCGCTCGACCTCACCGCGCGCGGTCTCGGTGACCGTGAACGTGAAACCGGGGATCAGCGAGATCGCCTGGCCGGTGACGGTCGTCGTCACCTGCTCGCCGTCGCGGCGCACGTCGACCCGGCCGGCGTCGAGCCAGTCGCCGGCCCGGGACAGGAAACGGTGCCCCCGGTCCTCGCCGGCGCCCGCGGGAGCGCCGGCGACACGCTCGGCGGTCGCGGCCTCCTGCGCCGCCGAGAGCGCGACCGAACGGGCCATGAACACCGCCGCGACCTGGATCGACGCGAACAACGCCAGCAGCACGGCCGGGGCCAGGATCGCCAGCTCCACCGGCGACGATCCCCGCTCCCCCCGGACCCGGCGGAAAGCACGCATCTACGGAGCCGAGTTCATCGCGTTGTTGGCCTTCGTCGTCGCCCACGCCACGACCGCGGCCGCCAGCACCGCGAGCCCCGCGATGATGATCGACGTCGGCACCGGGCCGTCGCCGCGGTCGCGCTCCCGCGTCAGCTCCTGCACCCGTAGACACAGCGCCACGTACAGCTTGATCATGCGACTCCCTCAGATGCGGGTCATGAACGGATAGAGCACGAAGAGGACGAGTACGAACACCAGCGCCGCACCCGGGATGTCGAGCCGGGACGTGATCGACTCGGCCTTCGCGAGGTCGGTGGTGCGGATCTGGTCGCGCAGCGAGTCGGCCTGCTCGCGCAGCGTCTGTTGCACCTGGGCACCTTCGGTGCCGGACGACTGCATGATCGCGCCGACGTCCCCCAGCTCGGCGACGCCGATCTCCTGGCTCATCAGGCGCAGCTCGGCCCACGGGAAGCGCATCTGCAGCTGCGCACGGAGCAGGGCCTCGCGGATCCGCTGGAAGACCCAGCCGTCGCACACCGTGGCGGCCTGCTCCAGCGCCTGCACCGGCCCGTGGGCGGCCGCGAGCTGCAGCGCGACCAGGTCCAGATAGGTGCACACGGCCCGGACGAACTCGGCGCGCGCGCTCGCGGCCTTCTCCACGACGTCCCGGTGGGCGACGACCACGAACAACACCGCGAACACCAGCCCGGCCGCCACCGGGATCGTCACCGGCAGCCGGATGCCGGCCGCGGCGAAGATGAAGCCGGCCACCGGTGGCGTCGCGAGCCCGATCAGTGCGGAGAGCAGCAGCGAGAGCAGGTACTGCTCACGCGTGCGCCCGAGCAACGCCAGGTCACGCGAGGGAACGCGGATCCGGCGCGCCACTCCGGACAACAGCGACGTCGACGATCCGGCGGAGTCGGTCGGCGACTCGTGCAGCCGACGCAACGCCGGACCGAGCGCGGGCACGGCCGGCAGCGCCTCGCGCACCAGCAGGAACGCGCCGCCGCCGACGGCCGCGCCGCCCAGCACCGCGGCCGGTAACTGCCAGGTCGCGATCACTGGTCACCGTCCGACGGCACCGACAGGAACCGGGGCGCCCGCGGCGGCAGGCTCATCGCACGCACCCACGCCAGCAACGCGACGAAGACGCCACCGAGCCCGGCCATCACGAGCTGCCCGGTGGTGGTTCCGTACGGCGCCATGTAGTCCGGCCGGCTCGCCCCGTAGACCAGCACGAGCACCGTCAGACCGGTGAGGAAACGCACCGCGAACCGGGGCTGCGTCCGCTTCGCCTCCACCTCACGCCGCGTGGCCACTTCGGCCGCCGCCGCGGACGCGATCGAGTTGAGGACGTCACCGAGGTGCTCGCCGCGGTCGGACAGGTGCAGGATCAGCGCGGCCACGACCTGGTCGCAGACCGGGTCGGCGATCTCGTCGGCGAACCGGAGCATCGCGATCCGCCCGTTCCAGCCGGCCTGCAGCCGGGCGGCGAGCGTGCTGATCTCGGTGGAGATCGCGGCCGGCGCGGTCGCGGTGGACGACACGATCGCCTGCTGCAACCCCACCCCGGTCGCGGAGATGTCCTTGAGCCGTCGCGTCCACTCGCCGACCGCCTCGATCCGCTGGATCGCCCGCTTCTCGCTGTTGCCGACCGTGAACAGCCACGGCACACCGGGCACGGCCACCGCCGCCAGCAGCCCGGCGATCGGCATCCGGGTGAACAGCCACCCGAGCACCCCCGCGGCCAGCGAACCGAGCAGCAAAGCCCGGCGTATCCGCCGGTCGTGCGCGTTCAACCCGGCGCCGTTCCACACCCGCCTCCACCACAACACCGACGACGACGTCGGGCGCGGCGGCCGCGCGGTGCCGACCAGCGCGAACACGCCGAGCACGACGCCTCCGACCACGAGCGCACCGCCGATGCCGGCGATCAGCCGCAGGTTCACACCATCACCCCCGCCGTGGTCGTCGGAACCCGGTTGAGCAGGCTGTCCAGCGGCTGGCGCCAGGCCCCGTGCCCGGCCTCGATCCACCCGGCCAGCGCGCGGGCGTCGTAACCGACACGCAGGAGTTGATCGCGGATGCGGCCCGGCAGGTGCTTGGGCACACCCCGGCCGTCCACGCCGGGGCCGAACACGGTCGTGGTCGCGACCCGGTCGGCCATCACCCCGTCCACTTCCTCGATGTGCGAGACGAACCGGTGCTTGCGTCCTCCGATCGGCGTCTCGTCCTGCACGGTGACGTAGACGACCAGGTCGAGGGCGTTGCCGGCCATGCGCCGGGCCAGCTCGACGGTCATGTCCTTGCCGTGCGAGAGCGAGAGCTCGATGATCCGCTCGGTGACCGCCTGCGGGGTGCGGGCGTGGATCGTGCACATCGACCCGCGTGAGGTCGTCATCGCCTGCAGCATCGGCACGATCTCGCGGGAACGCACCTCACCGACGATCACCCGCAGCACACCCAGGCGCAGCGACAGCGGGATCAGGTCGGCGATCGTCACCTCACCGGCCGGACGCCCGGCCAGGTCACGCTCGCCGTGGCCTTCGCGGGCCTCGAAGCTCATCGCCCACGGGTGGCGCGGCGAGGCGTGCAGGCCCAGTTCGCGGGACTCCTCGAGGACGACGAACGCCTCCTGCCGCGGGATCTCGGCCGCCAGGGCACGCAGCAGCGTCGTCTTTCCCGCGCCGGCCAGGCCCGCGACCATGATGTTCAGGCCCGCGCGCATCGCCGCCGAGAGGAACTCGCCCATCAGCGGGTCGATCATCTCCGACAGGTCACCGCGCCCACCGGCCAGGTCCGGCAGCGTCACGTCCAACGTGGAGTGGCGCCGGATCACCGCGTACGGGCGGTGCGAGACCTGGTAGACGGCGGCCAGCCGGGACCCGTCGGGGAGCTGGAGGTCCAGCACCGGACGGGAGGTGGAGAGCGAGCGCTCGGTGGACCCCGCGCGGCGGGCCGCGGTCTGGAGGATCTCGACCATCTCGTCGTCGGACTCGGCGATCGGGTGGCCGGACTCCACCGCGCCGGAGCGGCGGGTGATACGGACGCGGTCGCAGCCGAGGATGTGGACCTCCTCGATCGTCGGGTCGGCGAGCAGGGCCTGCAGCCGCCCGAGCCCGACGAGGTCGGCGACCACCGCGTCGAGCAGCGCCCGTTCGTCGCCGGCTCCGAGCGGCACGCCCGCCCGCCGCTGGGCGTCGACCCACTCGGCGACCTGCTGACCGGCGACCCGGTCCCGCTCCCGGCGGCGATCGTCGTCGGCGGCCTCGGGGTGGTTACGCAGCCACATCGACAGGCGTTCGCTGATCTGACGCCCCAGCAGGCGCACCGCGGAGTAGTCGACCGCGGTGACCGGCGCCGCGTGACGCGGCCCGCCCTGCAGGTGTGGCGGCGGTGGTGGCAGCCGGCGCGGCGAGGGTTCGACCACCGAGGGCGGCAGGAACATCACCTCGGGCTCGCCCGCCCCGCCCCCGAGCTCAGCCGCCCGCCCCGCGCCCCGAGCCGGCCCGGTTCCCGCCGGGCCACCGACGTGCGGTCCGCCCCGCCCGACCCCGTCACCCCGCGCCCCGTGCCCACTCGGGCCGGTCACCCCGGGCGCAGTTCCACGCGGCACGTCCCCGCCCGGCGCGGTCGCCCGCGGTGCTTCGCCGCGTAGTTGGTCACCGGTACGCGGAGCGGCGGCGCCGAACGGGTCTCCGTGTGGTGCGGGTGCGTCGGCTGGGGGCGGTGTGGTCAGTGGTTGCGTGTTGCCGGCTTCGAGCGCACCGCGCGGAGGAGGGTCGCGGTCGACGCGGAAGGCCTCGGACGGGCGGCGGGGCGTGGGAGGCAGCGCTGAGTGCAGCGCGCTCGAAGGCATACCCGCCGCGGACGGCCCCGACGGAGAGGGAGGCGGCGGCACCGAATACCCCGCGGCCACCGACCCCACCCGAGCAGCTCCGGCGTAGCCGGCCGGCCCCGCCCCTCCCCCCGACGACCCATCCGGCGGCACCCCACCCACCGACGATCCACCCGCGGACACCCCACCCGCGGACACCCCACCCACCGACGATCCACCCGCGGACAACCCACCCGCGGACAACCCGCCCGCAGACGGTCCGCCCAGAAGCGATCCGTCCCACGGCGGCCCACCCAACGGCGGCTCGCCGAGCTCCGCCCCACCGGCAACGAGTCCCCCCGAAACCGGGCGGTCCGCCGGGCGGTGCGGGACCGACTCGCCGAGCCCAGCCGCCCCGCGGAGCCCCGCAGAACCACCGGCGCCCCGAACGTCACCGGACCCGACGGCGTCCGAGCGGCCCGAACCACCGAACCCCGCCGCATCCGCGCCCGCCGGAAACACCGTAGTGCCGGGCGACACCCGCACCGGACCACCCGAAACCGGCCTGCCCTCCGCCCCCGGCGAACCCCCACCCTCCGGCGAACGCGAAACCCCACGCCCCGAGGGACCGAAAAACCCACCGTCCGGCGGCCCGAAAAACCCACCCTCCGGCGGCTGCGGAGACCCAGGCGCGGGCGGCCGCGGAAACTCCGTCGCCGACGGACGCGGAAACCCCGTCGCCGGCGGCGGAGCGTCGTACTCCTCGATCGGCACCGCCAGCGGATCCACCGGCGCGGCGCCCTCGTCGGCGTCAGCCACCGGTGCCCACCGCCCTCCGCACCGCCCGGCGCGGCACCTGCTCACGGTGGTCGGCGATCAACGCCCGTACCCGCCCCTCGGCCCCGGCCGCGGCACGCAGCAGCGGGCGGGACAGGCGCACGTCCCCTCCGAACCCGAGCACGTCAGCGGTCCGCCGGTCGTCCGGCAACGTCGCCACCACGGGCGCGCCGAGCTGCCCGGACACCTCCGACGCCGAGTACGGCCCGGCCCCGGTCAGCACCAGCCCGAGCGAGGACAGGCTGGCCGTCCGCTCGTTGAGCTGGGCGCGGATCGCCGACAGCGTCGGCACCGCCGCCGACACCGAGGGCAGCGTGGGACGCACGACGAGCAGCACCGCGTCGGCCGCCCAGAGCAGTGGCCACGGAGTGGCCGGCGCGGCCAACCGGCCACAGTCGACGATCACGTCGAACGGCGGGTCGCCGAACTCCAGCTGGGCGAAGAAGCCCGCGAACCGGTTCCACAGCGGCGCCAACGTGCCGGACTGCGCCGGGTCGGTCAGCCCGGCCAGCAGCAGACGCTGCCGCGCGGGCGGGGCGAGGTCGACGAGCTGGGCCCAGAATTCGCTCTCCAGCCGGTCGTTGGCCCCGGAGTGACGCAGATCGGCCACGGCCAGCGGCATCAGACCGCGGCCGCCTTCGATCTGTCCCTGCAGGTAGCCGGCGAGCACCGAGCCGCCGGAGGGGTCGCATTCGGCCAGTACCGTCCGCGCGGCCCAGGAGAACGTGAAGGCCAACCCGGCCGTCGTGACGCCCGGCGAGCCCTTCGCGGACGCGAGCGCGATGAGCGCCATCAGCGCGTCCCGGTGAGCACGACACCGAGCCGCTCGGATCCGGCCAGCTCGACCACCTCGGCCGCGTCGGCGGAGGACACCGCGACGTACACGACCGTGCGCTCCTGGTTCTCCCGCCGCGGCGAGGCCCCGACGACGGTCGCCGTGAACGTCTCCGCGGACGAGGACGACGACGAGGACGACGACGAGTTCGGCGCCGCCAACGCCACCAACCGCACCTTGTCCCCGGGGCGCAGCTGCGACGCCGGCATCTGTTCCGGCTTCAGCCCGATACCCACCTGCTGCTGGCCCGGCCCGACCAGTTCCTCGTCGGTGAGCTGGGCCGCGGTGAGCAGGGTGCCGGGGACCAGCGAGACCTTGGCCCGCTTGCCGACGACGGACCCCCGCTGGGACGCCGCCAGCGGGGTCAGCCCGGACGCGCTGTTGACCTGGACCACGGCGAGGTCGGCGTCGGTGATCGTCGCACCCGCCGCCACCGGTCGGGCCACGGCCAGGAAGTCGCCGGTGCGGGTGGCGGCGTAGAACGCGAACGCCGCCAGCAGCCCGCCGATCGCGACCAGGGCCACGGCGAGGCCGAGGTGCCCCGTGCGCACCCGCCGCTGGCCGACCACGCGGGGCGCCGGCACCGGCCCGGACGTGACCGGAGTCTGCGTCGCGGTGTGGCTCACTGCGTCACCACCTGTAGTTCGTCGATCCGGATCGTGGTCGTGGTCTCGCGGGTCTGCGGGATCTGGCCGGTCTGGCCGCCGCCGGTCCAGGTGACGACCCAGTCGGTCGTGCCGGTGACCGTGTACGTGCCGGCCCGCGCGTAGCGGTAGCCACAGTTCGGTGAGGCTTTGTTGCCGTACGACGCGAGGTAGGGCGTGCCCGGGTTGTCACAGACGACCTGTTTGCCGTCGCCCATGTTCCAGGTGATGCGGGTGGCCACCGCGGTAGCCGTCACGGTCAGGCCGGGTACGGCGGCGGTGGCGGTGAACGGGCCCCAGGTCTGCGGTGTCACCGCGGTCCAGAGCCAGACCGGCAGCCCCACCAGGCCGGAGCCGCCCGGGTCGGGGGCCACGCCGATCTGCGGGCCCTTGATCGGGATCGTCGCGAACTCGCGCAGCGCGACCTGCTGAGCGTTCTCGGCCTCGGCCGGCTGCCCTTCGGCGGGCGGGCAGAACGCGGGGTTGTTGCAGGCCCGCTCGACCGGGCCGCGCGGCCCGGGGTTCTCCGGAGCCGGCGGACGGGGCCGCGGACGTGTTCCTCCGGGCCGCTCGGCGCTCACCGAGCAGTCCTCACCGGGCGGGCAGGTGGCCCCGCCGGAGGGAGGAGGCTCGGCCGCCGCGGGTACACCGAAGGCCAAAGCCGCAACGAGCACGGCCAGAGCCAAACCCGCACGCATCGGAACGCCCCTCTCACCCCGGGTAAGTACGCCGCGTGACCCATAGCGCATCGTCACCACGGAAATACGGGGAGGATGGTTCAGCCCCGCCGATGACATTCTTGGCACCCGATCGCCGAAGTGCGCAGTAGACATACAGCGACTCAAACTGGACAGGCGACGGGCGGATACACCCTTCGGTGGATCAGGCTCCCCCGGCGAACACGACGCCGTTCGCATCTGGATACTCGGGCCCACCCGCGAGATGGGCGCTCCGGCCAGTCCTCGATGCCCGAACCGTCCACCGCCATCACCGCGCGTTCCGCCCCTCGTTCCCCAGAGGCATGAACTACTTACGACGCATCATCGTCGCGGTGGCTCTGCTGGCCGGCGCGATGGCCATCGGACCCCAGCCGGCGAGCGCCGCCACGGTCGTCACCTATCCCGCACCGGCGGGCGCACCGGGTACCGGCCAGTACTCGGTCTCGGTGGCGGGCCGGCCGTCCTTCGTCCACCCCACCGGCCTGGGCGCCTTCACGAACTTCTCGTTCGGCGGCGGGCCGGTCACCGTGACGGTCACGACCAGCAAGGATTCCCGGACGCCGGTGCTGCGCCCGCGGGACGCCGCGGTCGGGGTCACCCGGTTGGCGCCGCGGACGTTCCGGTTCACGATCCCGGTGGCCGGCTCCTACAGCTTCGAGATCGATCCGGACACCGACGGTTACCCGCCGCTGTTCCTGTTCGCGAACCCGCTGGAGTCCAACCCGCCGACCGGCGACACGGCCACCACGAAGTACGTCGGCCCCGGCTACTGGACCGTCGACTCGTCCGGGCAGATCGTCCCCGGCTCCACCGGGGTCGCCGGTACCTACTCGGTGGCGCCCGGAACCCGTCTCTACCTGGCCGGTGGCGCGATCCTGCGCGGCAAGATCCGGATCGGCTCGGACAGCGACGGCGGTGCCGGCGCCGACGGCACCGCGGTCACCGGCCGGGGCATCGTGGACTCCACCGCCGTCGTCGACCACGGCCGCCCGCTGCGGATCAACAACTCCACCGGGGTGACGATCGACGGCCCGATCTTCCTCGGCCAGAAGCACTGGGGCGTGGTGGCCCGCAAGTCCCAGCAGGTCACGCTGCGCAACATCAAGGTGATCAACTGGCGGGACGACGACGACACCGGCACGCCCGACGGCATCGACGTCGTCGCGTCCAGCAACGTCGAGGTCGACGGGGCGTTCGTGCGCAGCTACGACGACGGCATCGCGATCAAGAGCAGCATGTCCGACGACACCTGGACGGGCCCGACCAGCCAGGTCTACGTCCACGACTCGGTGGTCTTCAACGGGCGGGCCGGCAACGGCCTGGAGATCGGACGCGAGAGCGGCGCCTCGATCAGCGGCATCTTCTACGAGGACGTCGACATCATCCACAAGCTGGCGCGCAGCGACCCCTACGCCCGCGACGCGATCTCGATCTTCGTGCGCGACGACGGTGACGTGCGCGACGTCAACTACACCGACGTCCGCGTCGAGGAGTGCCAGGAGCGGTACCTGGGCTTCCAGGTGACCGGGACCGGGTCACTGACCGGGGTGGACGTCGACTACGTGACGTTCGCCGGTGCGCCCCAGGCACTACCGACGGTGATCACCGGCAACCCGAACGGCGTGCTCGACGACGTCGCCTTCCGTGGTTTGCGGTTCAACGGCGGGTCGACGCTGGTGACGCGGGCGTCCCAGCTGAACTACCTGACGAACCAGTACGCCACCCGGGTCACGTTCCGTCCGTGAAATGTTCACCGAATGGTCGCGCCGGGCGGGTACGCGCAGATCCATGACGACACCAACGCCGTTCGACGACACCGACCGCGTTCTCGACCGGATCACCGACCGGTTCGACGAGCGCTACGACGGGGAGGTCCCCCGGGAGAAGATCGAGCAGGAGGTCCACGAGACCTACGACGAACTGGCCGCCGACGCGAAGGTCGACACGATGCTGCCCGCGCTCACCGAGCACGAGGTCGGCGACCGGCTGGCCGAGGAGGTCGGCCGCCCGGCGCCGCTGGCCGACGACCCCGCCGAGGGCGGACCCCAGGTCCGTGCGGGCGCGTCGAACCCGGAGACGGAGACCGGTCTGGGTCGTCCGGTCGGTCCGACCTGAGACGGCACCGGCGGACGCTCAGGCCGAGTCCTGCGCGTCCGCCGGAAGCGTCCGGTTGCCGACCACCACCCGGTCGCGCCCGCCCCGCTTCGCCGCGTACAACGCCTCGTCCGCGGAGCCCAGCAACGCCGACAGGTCCGTCCCCGCCGCGCTGTACACGCCGACGCTCACCGTGATCGGGAGCGGCCCGGTGTCGGTCTCCACCGGCCGCTCACGCACCGCGGCGTGCAGCCCGCTCGCCACCCGGGCCGCCCGTTCCGCCGCCGCGCCGCCCAGCACCACCGCGAACTCCTCGCCGCCGTACCGGCCGAGCGCGGCCGCCGTTCCGGCCGGTCCGCTCTGCGCGAGCCCGGTGCCGAGCCAGCCGCCCGAGTCGAGCACCCGCTTGAGCCGCGCGGCGACCTCGGCGATCACCTGGTCGCCGACGCCGTGCCCGTACCCGTCGTTGACCTGCTTGAAGTGGTCGATGTCGACCATGATCGCGGCGGTGGGCCCGCCGGCCTCGACGATCGCACCGGCCTCCTCGTAGAAGTGGCGCCGGTTGGCCACGCCGGTCAGCCCGTCGAGCGTCGCGAGCCGCGTGACCTCCTGGAACAGCAGCGCGTTCTGGTACGCGGTCATGCCGTGCGTGGCCAGCGCCTCGGCCAGGCCGAGGTGGCTGTCGCGGAACGCGTCCTCGCCGTCCGCGGCCAGCAGCACGACGCCGATCCGGGCCGGTGGGTTCTCCGCGATCGTCAGCGGCACCACCAGCAGGCTCGACGGTCCGTCGATCGGCACGACGAGCGGGCTGTCGACGGTGAGCAGCAGCTTCAGCGTCGCCAGGTTGACCTGCTCGAACCCGGCCTCGCCGGAGAGCCGCAGCGTCCCGTCGGCGTCCCGCTCCACCAGCCAGGACACGTCGCCGGGGAGCATCGCCCGCAGTGCGTTGTGGATGCGCATCAGCACCATCGCCGGGTCCAGCGTCCCCGACACGCTCGTCATCGCGATCCGCAGCAGGTCAGCGGTCTTCTGCTCCTGCTGCACGGCGCGGACGCCGGCCGCGAGCTCGGCCGCCCTGGCCGTCTCCAGCGCCGCCGCCACGTGGGTGCAGATCGCGGTGAGGATGCCGGCGTCCTTGGGCCGGAACACCCCGGTCGCGACCCGGCTGTCCAGGTAGACGACGCCGAGCAGGTGGCCGTCGAGCTCCAGTGGGGCCACCACCACGCTGCGCAGCCCGTACTCGAGCACGCTGCCGGAACCCAGCGCCGCACCGTCCTCCGGGCCGGTGATCACGAGCTCGTGGCGGGTCATCCGCACCCGGTCGACGAGCGTCGTCGCGTACCCGCCCGGCTCGGGCAGGTCCTCCTTGCGTGCGTCGCGCCCCAGCCACAGCTCGAGCCGCCCGGTCTCGTCGTCCATCAGGAACAGCAGGCCCCGTTCGGCCCGCAGGATCTTGATCGACTCGTCCAGCCCGACCCGGGCCAGCCCCAGCAGGTCCAGCTCACCGGCGGCGGCCTTGCTGACCTGCTCCAGCGCGGCCAGCCGCTCGCGGTCGGCGGCCGAGCGCGAGATGTCCCAGTCGGGGTCGTAGGTGCCCACCGGGGACTCGCCGGCCAACTCGAACTCCAGCCGCACCCAGTCCGAGCGGTGCGGCCACCCGTGTTCGGTGGCCAGGTCGATCGCGTCGCGCGCCGCCCGCCGCGCCGCACCGGGATCGCCCAGCGCCATCAGCGCCCGCGCGCGCACCCGCGCCGCCTCGTACTCGGCCAGCGCCGACGAGGCCGCCCGGATCGGACCGGCCGCCGCCAGCGCGGCCTCCAGCGCGGCCGCCGGGTCGCCCTCCAGCCGGGTGAGCTCGGCCTTGGCCACGAGGGCGTGCGCCTGCAAACTGCGCCCGCGTGCGGCGGTGGCCAGGTCGGCCACGGCCCGCCGCGCCGCGTCGAGCTTCTCGTCCCGCATTCCGACGCCCTGCGCGTCGCCACCTTCGGCGCGGCGGCGGTGCCGGTCACGCCGACACTGCTCGAGCCGTCCGTAGGCCTGATAGACGTAGACCGTCCGCTGGATCGGCAGGAGCTCGTCGGGTTGGAGCCCCATCCGGGCGAACCCGGCCAGCGTGGCGTCGAAGCGTTCACCGACGTCGCCGGACTCCACCGCGACCTGGGTCTCGGTCATCACGGTGTTGACCCGCAGCCCGGACACGTCGCCCTCGCGCGCGGCGACCAGTTCGCGCAGCTGGGCGAGTTGCTCGTTGGCGTCGGTGAGCCGGCCGCACGCCGCGGTGACCGCCGCACCGACCAGCGCGAACGCGGGATCGTCCTCGTCGCTGAGCGTCAGGCGCTGGGCGCCGCCGCGGTACGCGGCCAGCGCGGTCACCACGTCGCCCCGGACCAGGCGCTGCCAGCAGAACACCGCGGTGCCGTTGAGGTAGAGGAACAGGTCGAGCCACTGGCCGCGTTCACCGAGCAGCGCGGCGGCCCGGTCGGGCGCGTTGTCGCCGATCAGGTACCGGGCGTCCTGCTCCTGCAGCGCGGTCTGCGCGGTCAGCTGCGGCTGGCCGAGCGCGTCGGCGGCCTGGTGGGCGCGGGCGAAGAGCCGACGCGCGATCCGGCGGCGGCCGGTGGCGGCGCTCGCCATCCCGAGCAGCCCGAACACCCCGACGTACTCCGGTGTGGGCCCGATCCGGGCGACCGGCAGCAGCGCCCGCAGCGCGTAGGTGGGCACCTGACGGGGACGCATGCCGAACTGGGCGCTGTTGGCCAGCCCGACCAGCGCCCTGGCGACCAGGCGGTACCGTTCGCGCTCCGGCCCGCTGGCGGTGCCGGGGCTGCGCCCCCGACGCATCCGGGTGACCGCGACGAGCGCCGACAGGCCGCTGGAGAGCGCGAGCGCGGTGCGGTTGCGCGGCAGCGGGTGGCCCAGCACCGACAGCGCCCAGCCGAACGCGTGGTCGGCCGCGGTCGGGTCCCACCGGCTCAGGTGCACCTGCCCGACGTCGATCAGCAGGCGGCCGCGGTCCAGCGGGTCGTCGGCCCGGTCGACGGCCGAACCGAGCCGGTCCAGCGCCTCGGCGTACCGGCCGCTCTGGTGCAGCGCGAGGCCGATCAGCTCGTCGAAGCGGTACGGGAGTGGCAGCCGGTAGGTGGTGGCGACCCGTTCGGCCTCGTCGGCGTAGCCCACCGCGTCGATCGGCGAGTAGTCGGCCAGCGCCTGCCTGGCGGCGTCGGCGCACGCCTGCACCACCGCGCCGGGGTTGCGCTCGACCTGGCCGTTCATCCGGTGGCGGGCCACCGAGTAGATCCGGCCGGGGTCGACCGGGCCGGCGTGGTCGCGCGGGGTGAGCAGTTCGGCCGCGGCCTGGTGCACCGCGCGCAGGTACGTCCGGTCGGCTCCGCGCAGCAGCGCGCGCCGGATGCCGGAGTGCACGAAGCCGTAGTCGCCGCCGCCGCGCCGCTCGACGACACGCAGCCGGCCGGCCTCGTCCAGCGTGACGCGCACGTCCTCGGCCGACGCTCCGCTGACCGCGCTGAGCATGGCCGGGTCGAACCGGACGCCGAGCGCGGCGGCCACGACCAGGATCGTGCGGACCGGCGCGCTGAGCTGCTCGAGGCGCCCGATCAGGAACGCGACGACGTCGGTGGGCAGACGGACGCTGGCCAGACCGTCCAGATCGACCATCCAGCGGCCCCAGGAGGGCCGGATCAGTCCGCCCTCGACCGCGGCCCGGAAGTACTGAAGTACCGCCAGCGGGTTGCCGTCCGCGGCGGTGGCGATGCGCTCGGCGAACTCCCGGCCCAGGTCCATCCGGCCGGACAGCCGCTCGACGAGCTCGGCGACGGCCGTGGGGTGCAGCGGACCGAGGAGGATCCGTTCGTCGACGAGGGTCTGCATCTCCGCCGACGCGATCAGGCTGGTCGCGTTGGCCACGCCGCGGGAGGTCGCCAGGACGAACACCGGGTTGCCCGCGCGCTCGGCCAGGATCTGGGCGAGCACCCGGGCGCTGGCGGAGTCCAGCACGTGGGCGTCCTCGACCCGGATGAGCAGCCCGCCGGCGCACCGGGCGAGCTCGCTGAGGAACGTCGCGACCGCGGCCGGGAACTGGTGCTGCCCGGATTCGTCGGCCGCCGGTTCGGGCAGCCGGAGCAGCCCGGTCAGCGCCGGGGACAGCGGCTGCAGGAGCGTCACCACCGGATCGGCCGCCGTGGCCAGCCAGTGGTGGACCTCCGCCCTGGCCCCGTCGGGTAATCGCTCGACGGTCCGGACGTACTGGTCGACCGCGGTGCGCAGCCCGGCGAGCGGCGCCGCGCCGTCGGTGGCCCTGGCGGTGAGGATCACCGGGCCCGGCCGGCCGTTGGCCCTGGCCCGCACCTCGACGACGAGCTGCTCGGCCAGCCGGGACTTGCCGATACCGGGCGCGCCTTCGAGCACGACCAGCGACGCGGTTCCGGCCGACGTGCGCCGCCAGTAGCCGAGCAGGGCGGCGAGCTCGCGTTCCCGGCCGACGAGCGGCAGCGGCGAGCGCGCGTCGATGCCGGCGGGCACCACGCCGGCCGGTGGCGGCACGGCGTCGGGCAGCAGGCGCCGCAGCTCGTCGGCGACGGCGAGGGCACCCGGGTAACGGTCGTCGGGGTCCTTGGCCAGGAGCCGGCCGAGCACCGAGAGGAACCCGACGGACAGGTCCGACCGGAACATCCGCGGGTCCGGCGGAGCCGTGGTGGCATGCAGGTGCATCAGCTCGCCGATGTCGGTGGCGAGGAACGGCGGCCGGCCGGTGACGCACTCGTAGAGCACGACGCCGAGCGAGTACAGGTCGGACCGGCCGTCGACCGGGCGGTGCAGCAGCCCGCACTGTTCCGGTGAGGTGTAGGTCAGCGTGCCGGCGATCGCCCCGGACGGGCGGATGCCCAGGCCCGGTGCGTCGCCGCCGGCCGCGGCCGGGCCGAAGTCGATGAGGCCGAAGTCGACGAGCATCGGGCGGCCGTCCGAGCGCACCATGATGTTGTGCGGCTTGACGTCCCGGTGGACCAGACCGACGCGGTGCGCGGCGGCGAGCGCGTCGGCCACCGCGGCGCCCAGTACCGCGGTGGACGCCTGGTCGAGCCACCCGCCGTGCAGCACCTCGGCCAGCGAGCGGCCCTCGACCAGCTCCATCACGAGGTAGGGGCGGCCGTCGACCTCGCCGACGGCGTGCACCCGGACGACCCCGGGGTGGTCGACGCAGGCCAGCACGGCGGCTTCGCGGCGGAACTTGTGCCGCGCCTCGTCGCCGACGCTCGCGGCCAGGCCGAGGACCTTGACGGCGTACTGCTGGATCGATTCGACGTCGGGCCCGTCGCGTCGCGCCCGGTAGACGACGGTGTCGTTGCCCCGACCTATTTCGCCGAGAAGGACAAGGCCGGGTATGCGCGGTGCGCCGTCGGACGCCCGCGAGCCCGTGGACCGGTCACCGATCACGTCGGGCACGCTCACGAACCCACCCATCGGCCCCACTCGTCGCCGTGCCGGTGCCGCAGGATCCCGATTCCGCAGCGGTGCGGCATCAGTAGCGGCGAGTTACGAGAGTACACGGCCCAACGAGTTGATGACGGTGTTACCGCATAGCCGTGGTAGGTCTTGAGACAACGGGAAGGAGCAGACATGAGCACGATCGAGCGGGTGGGCGTCGTCGGTGCCGGCCTGATGGGTTCGGGTATCGCGGAGGTTAGCGCACGTGCCGGCCTCGACGTCACGGTCGTGGAGGTCGACGCCGGGGCGCTGGATGCCGGACGGCGTCGAATCGGGCACTCGTTCGATCGAGGTGTCAAAGCGGGCAAGATTTCGGCCGCGGACCGCGACGCCGCGGTGGCGCGCATCCGCTTCACGACCACGCTCGACGACCTGGCCGACCGGGACCTCGTGGTCGAGGCCGTCGCCGAGGTCGAGGCGCTGAAGCTCGACGTCTTCGCCCAGCTGGACAAGATCGTCACCCGGCCGGACGCGATCTTCGCGTCCAACACCTCGTCGATCCCGATCATGAAGCTGGCGATGGCCACCGGCCGTCCGACGCAGGTCATCGGCGTGCACTTCTTCAACCCGGCGCCGGTGCTCAAACTGGTCGAGATCATCCCGTCGCTGCTGTCGTCGGACGAGACGCGGGCGCGGGTGGAGGAACTGGCCACCGACCGGCTCGGCAAGACCGTCGTGCGGTCCCAGGACCGGGCCGGGTTCGTGGTGAACGCGCTGCTGATCCCCTACCTCCTCTCGGCGATCCGGATGTTCGAGTCGGGTTTCGCGTCGGCCGACGACATCGACAACGGCATGGTGCTCGGCGCCAACCACCCGATGGGGCCGCTGCGGCTGATCGACCTGATCGGTCTGGACACCACCAAGTCGGTCGCCGAGTCGATGTACGAGGAGTTCAAGGAGCCGCTGTACTCCCCGCCGCCGCTGCTGCTGCGCATGGTCGACGCCGGCCTGCTGGGCAAGAAGTCCGGACGCGGCTTCTACTCGTACTGAACCTTCGCGACCGCACCGAAGATGGCGGACGGGTCGGGGGAGCCGTCGGCCCGCCAGTGGGAGACCGGGACGAGCCCGGGGTCGACCAGCGGGTGGCCGTGGAAGAACGCGGTCACCTGCCGGGAGTCCCGCAACGTGACCGGGGTGGCGGTGCGGGCGTAGACCGCGAGCCCGTCCGCCGACTCCGGGGGCGGCGCCTGGTCGACGACGACGTGCGACAGCGCGAGATGGCTGCCGGACACCAGCGGCGCCAGGTACTCGCCGAGGATCCGGCGGGGGTCGTCGGCGTCCGGCACGAAGTGCAGCACCGAGATCGCCAGCACCGCGATCGGCTCGGCCGGGTCCAGGAGCGTCGCCTGGCCGCGCACGGATCCGGGCTCGCGCAGGTCGGCGTGGACGATCTCGGCGTTGGGCTGGCCGGCCAGCAGGCGCCGGCTGGTCTCCACGGCGATCGGCTCGACGTCGACGTAGACCACGCGCGCGCCCGGATCACGCGCGTGGGCGATCTCGTGGACGTTGCCCGCGGTCGGGATGCCCGAGCCGAGGTCGAGGAACTGGCGTACGCCCTGGTCGAGCAGGTAGCCGATGACGCGACGCAGGAACGCCCGGTTCTCTCTGGCGTTGTCGCGGGCGTCGGGGGCGACCGAGAGCAGCCCCTCCGCGGCGGCTCGATCGGCCGCGAAGTTGTGGGAACCGCCGAGGAAGTAGTCGTACATCCGGGCCGCGTTCGGCTGCTCGGTGCCACCGAGAGCACGCGCCGCATCAGGAACGGACATGCGTCCCAGGCTCTCAGAGCAACCGTGCGATTCGCTGCCGATCGTCCGAAGTGGCGGGTATCTGGACCACGAGCAGCAGGTCGGGAAACTCCACCGGGCGCAGCCGGTAGAGGTCGAGCGTCAGCCGACCGGCGTCGGGGTGGTCGAGTTCGAGTGTCGTCGGCCGGTACTCGCGCACCAGGTAGTCCGGCCACCACTCGCGGAACTCCGGGCTCGCCGCGAGCAGAGCGTCGACGAGATCGGTGAACCGCGGATCCTCCGGGCGCTGCCCGACCGACGTGCGGAACTGACTGAGGAGCGCGCGCGCCGAGGGAACCCAGCACCGCTGGCGGGCCCGGTTGACCGGGTCGGTGAACATCATCCACACCGCGTTGCGCCGGTCCGGCGGCTGCGTCGCCGGGTCGTGGCGCACCCGGGCGTACGCCTCGTTCCAGACGACGTAGTCGTAATGCTGGTCGTAGACCACGGCCGGGTTCGGAGCCGCGTTGTCGACCAGGCGCTGCAACCGCGGAGCGGCGTCGCGGCCGGGCGTGGTCGTGCGTGGCGGCGCCAGCCCGGCCAGCGACCGCAGGTGGCGGTGCCGGTCGGGGTCGAGCTGCAGCGCACGGGCCAGCGCGTCGATGACCTGGCCGGACGCCACGATCGGACGGCCCTGTTCGAGCCACGTGTACCAGGTGCTGGAGACGCCGGAGAGCTCGGCGACCTCCTCCCGTCGCAGCCCCGGCGTGCGACGGCGTCCGCCGCCCTCCGGAAGCCCGACGTCGGCCGGCTGCAGCCGGGCCCGCTGGGCGCGCAGGAACGCGCCGAGTCCGCGTCGGTCCATCTCCCACCCCGTTGCCTAGCAGGATCGCCACCAGGCTGAGCGCCCTCGATCGGGCTACCGTCGCGGTCCAGGGTAGACAGAGGGCGCACCCTCGTCGGCCCGCCCGAGCGCCGGTTCCCCGGCCACCCGACGGGTCGGGGAACCGGCCTTTCTGGGATGTTGTCGCCCTCGCCGCAAGAACTGTCGGACCGCGTCGCTAGCCTCCAGCGCATTCCGAGTGGAGGGGTGACTGGATGGGCTGGTTAGCGGTCTCGGGCGGGTACGAGGTGACGCTCGACGGCGACACGCTCGTGTGCCGGAACGCGGCGGGCAAGACGCTGCGTTCGGTGCCGAAAGCGGTCCGGGAGGATCCGGTCACGGTCGGTCTCCGGCAGCTCACCGAGTGGCTGAAACGGCACGAAACCCAGTGCCGGGCCGACGTCGAGCGGTGGATGGTCCGCTCGCTCCCGGTTCCCGCCGCGCTGCTGGCCGAGGTCTGGGCCGACGACGTCTGGGCGGCCGCCGCACGCAACCTCGTCGTCACCACGCCCGACGGAGCCCAGGTGGGCTTCCTGCGCGACGCGAGCGAGAAGGGCGTCGGCATCGTCGACCTCGACGGCGACACCGTCCGCCTCGACGCCGACCAGTTGCTCATCCCCCACCCGGTCCTGCTCGACGACATCGACGACCTGCGCGAGTTCGCGGCCGATCTCGAGTTCACCCAATCGATCGACCAGCTGTTCCGTGAGGTCTGGGCCCGCCCGGCCGAGCTCGATCCGGCGGCCACCCGCATCTCCGCCTACGCCGGCGGCCGCTACGCGGAGCTGCGTCACCTCACGGCCAGGGCCGCGCAGGCCGGTTTCCGGGTCCGCGGCGGTTTCGCGGTCTGCCGTGTGTTCGAGAACGACGCGGTGGTCGAGGCGCGCTCGTGGGTCGGCGCCGACGATCCCTACTACGAGACCGAAACCGGCGACCTGATCTTCACCCGGCCCGACGGGGTCGCGCTGCCGCTCGGCGAGGTCGGCCCGGTCGCCTGGTCCGAAGGCCACCGGATGGCCGCCGCCCTGTACGCCGGCCGCGTCGTGGAGAAGGAGGAGGCGGCGTGAGCGTCGACGTCCAACTCGCCCGTTCGTACCAGCACCCGGTGCTCGACGGGCGCACCGTCGTCCGGCTCGTGCCGGCCACCCTGGCCGAGGCCGAAGACCTCTCGATGGAGTTCCTCGGGTTCTCCGCGCCGCTGCGCTCGGCCGAGGTGGGCACGGTCGCGCGCCAGGCGCTCGGCTTCCCGGCCTGGGCGCTGGTCAACGACCCCGCCAACGGGCACCACGCGCTCGCGCTGGTGAAGGAGATCGAGCGGCTCGCGCGCATCGCGAAGTCACGCGTCGGCCCGGCGAAGGAAGGCTTCGACGAACTGGGGCGCCGTCTCGGTGCCGCCGTTCCGCACTTCCTGCCGACGTACTACGAGGAGGCCGGGCGGGCGTTCATCGCGGCCGACAGCCCGAGCTACGGCGCGATGATGTTCGGCAAGGCCAGGGAGGCCGAGCAGACGTACGCGCTGGCCGTCGACGACGAGCGCGAACACGCCGTGTTCCTGGAGTTCGCGCTGGCCGGCGCGCTCACCGTCAAAGCGCTCACGACGCACGCGCGGGCACTGGCGGTACGCAGCGAGCCGGCCGAGGCCTACTCGCGGTTCCGGCGTCTGTGCGTGGAGCGCACGCTCGGTGGCCTGGCCCCGTACGCCGGCATGGCCGCCGATCTGCGTCGCCTCGCGAAGGCCGCCGGTATCGACCAGGCCGAGGCCGACGCCGACGTGCTGCGTGAACTCCTCTCGGCGCCGACGCTGCAGAAGGCTCCGGAGCCGTTCTGGAAGGCCTACCGCGCGGCGCTGGTGCGGCTCGCGGCCGACGAGCCGGCGGTCCGCGGCCGGCTCCTCACGTTCTTCCCCGAGCACATGGGCATGACGGAGTGGCTGGAGACGCTGGCGGCGGCCGGCGCCACCGAGGCGCTGACCGAACCGGCCGGCACCGTCGATCCGGCCGCCGAGCCCACCGACGGCGTCGCCGGCTGGTTCGAGCGCGCCGCCAAGCACCGCGATTCGCGCTACTGGCGGGCGTCCCGGCGCTCCGCCGCGCTCTACGCGCTGCTGGAGCGGGCCGCGCCGCGGCTGGCGGCCGACGGAGTCGCGCTGCGCATCGAGCTCGACTGGCAGTCCGATCTGGACCTCTACGACACGGCGCTGGCGCTGGGCCTGCCGGTGGCCGACCCGAGCGACGGGTTCCAGGTCAACGTCGACCAGTGGCTCGAGGACGACCGGGACGGTCGCCGCGACCTCGCCGCGTTCGCCGCCGACCCGCGGTTCCTGCCCTCGCTGGTCCAGGCCGTGGAGAGCGCGCTGCCCCGGCGGCCCTCCCCGGCGCGGGTCGAGAAGGTGCTCGCCGCGGCGGGGCTGCGCGTCGCGGTCGCCCACTTCCTCGACGATCTCGCCGAGCAGATCGTGCACCAGGGCCTGCCGACGCTGGAGGCTCAGCTCCAGCGGCTCGACAAGGTGGTGGACGCCCGGCTGCTCGCGCTCAACCCGGCCGCCGCCGAACGCATCCGGGCGCACGATCTGGCGCCGGTGCTCGGCCGCACGCTCCGGTCGGGCCTCGTCGACGAGTACGGGTGGCCCGCGCTGGAGGAGTACGTCGCCTCCTCGGTGCCGGCACCGCGCTCCGACGACGAGGAGCACCAGGTCGTGCAGGTCGTCCAGTGGCCGCACCTGGTCCTGCGGCACGGTCTGCAGGCCGCGGTGCTCGACGGTTCCGGTGTGGTGCTCGAACACCACCTGCGCATCCCGGCCGACGAGCGCAGCTACCTGTGGCTGACGGCGTTCCGCTACGTCGACGGCCAGTTGCTGGTCTCCTGGGACACCGGGCCGAACCGCTCGGCGTACTGGAGCGGCACCCCGTCGGACGTGCTGACCGGGCTGCCGTTCGAGGCCTGGTACCAGCACGATCAGTCGCTGCCGCTGCCCGATGGGGGCCGCACCAGCGGCGGCCGGCCGTTGCGCGCCGGTGACCGGTCCCAGCACCGGTACGACCGGGTCTTCAGCGACGGCGTGTCCTACTGGGCCGTCGATGACGAAACGCTCGTCGAGTACGACCCGGCCACCGGTGAGCGTGGCCGCGCGTCGATGCCGGCGTTCTTCGAGGCCGGCGCGGTCGACGGCGAGCGGATCGAGGTGGCGAGGAGCGTGCTGCGGCCGTTCCCGGGCGCCTCGCCGTTCGGGCAGGCGGACGGGCTGGTCGGCTGGCGGCTGCGCACCGCGGCCGACGGTGCGTCGGTCGGCACCGGTATCGACGGGCGCACGGTCCGGCTGCCCGCAGGCGACGAGGGCACGCTGGTCAACGCGATCCGGTTCCCGGGTTCCGACGCGGTCTACGGCCTCGTCCAGCGGGAACAGTGGCGGGAGAACACGCTGACGATCGTCAGCGAGGACGGGTTCGTGGTGTCGCGGGTGGGCATCGGCGCGCGGCGCGACACGTTCGCCGCCGGTACTCCGCTGGTGCCGCGGGCCGGCGGCTGGTACCACCTGCGTCCGCGTGATCCCGCCGGGTCGGCGGCGCTGCGTGCGGTCACCGACGAGCAGGCCGCGACGCTGCTCGCGGCCGCGTCCCGTGACCACGCCGCGGCCGCTGCCGCCGAGGACGCCGCCGCAACGGTCGCCGCGCGCCGCGCGGTGGCCATGAGTGCGGTCGCCCCGGGGATCGCTACCAGCGCCGTCGCTTCGGGCGCCGTCGCTACCAGCGCCGTCGCTTCGGGCGCCGTCGCTACCGGCGCGGGCGCTACCGGCGCGGTCGCTACCGGCGCGGTCGCTACCGGCGCGGGCGCTTCGGGCGCGGTCGCTTCGGGCGCGGGCGCGGTGGGGGGTGAGGATGGTGCGGCGGGGGCCGACGGGGCGGCGCTTCCGGCGGCGGTGGCCGCGGTGTTGCCGGAGGTCACCCATCCGGAGTTGATCGCCGGGCTGGTCGGCGTCGTCGCCAAGGCCGCCGAGCGGGCCGCGCTGCTGGCCGAGATGAGCGCGGGCCTCGCGGCGGTCGCGGCCCCGACCGCGGCCCCGGTCGCACCGGAACGCCTGGCCGGGCCCCCGGACGGGCCCCTCATGGACGGGCTGACGCTGCTGATCCCGCGGTGCTACGACCGCGGCGGCGAAGCCACGCGCCTTCTCACCACGGTGGCCCGCGCCCTGGTCGACGGCGTCGAACCCCCACCGGGCAGCCTCGACGGCGACCACGACTGGTTCCACGCCCTGCGGGTGTTCCCGGCCGCGCTCTACCGGTCGGTCTCCCCGCTGTACCGGTCGCTCACGCTGTCGGTCGCGCGCGCCGAACGCGACGCGCTGCTGGACTTCGCCGAGCTGATCGCCGACAGCGGTCTGCTGGCCCCCGGCAGCGCGCTGCGCCGCATCCACGGCGCGTCCGACACCGCACCGTCCCCCCAGCGGCTGCAGAAGGTCGGCAACGGCTTCGTCCTGCGCCTCAACGACGACGAGGAGCACGGCAACCCTCCGGTGTGGACCTTGGACCTGCTGGAGTTCCAGCCCGACGGCGAGTTCGGAACGATCCCGGGGCTCACCGACCCGTTCTGGTTCCCGCTGCTGGCCGGCTTCGACGAGGAACTCGTACGGTCCTTCGTCGCGACGGCTCGGGAGCGTGGCCCGATCGAGTGGCGTCCGGAGCTGGTCGACCGGCTGTCACAGGCCGCCGGCCTCGCGCGGTCCGAGGCGCTGCTACTGCTCTACGGCCTGATCAAACCCGGCGTCCCGGTGCGCGACGCCGCCACCGAGATCGGCGTCCCGCCGGCCGCGCTCGACGTGGTCGACGACAGCTGGGAGCACGGCCGCGAGCACCGCGCGGCGCTGGTGGGCGCGCTGCTGCCCACCGATCCCCGGCGGATCTTCGACGACGGCCCGGACTTCGCCGGGGTCGCCGACTGGTTCCGGGTGCAGGGTCGCCGCGCGCCGATCGCCGACTCCGTGCTCGTCGCCGCCCACCAGGCGAGGCTGTCCTGGCGGCCGCGTGCGCTGACGATGCTCAACGCGATCCGGTCGGCGGAGTCCTGCCCCTGGCTGGCGCCGACGCCACGCGACGCGTCCGGACAGATCGACCGCACCGCACCGGCCGTGCGCGGCCCCGACCCGGACGACATCGTCCCGGCGCTGGCGTCGTACCTGCCCTGGCTGGCCTATCACCTGCCGGCCGACGACGACTTCCGGCAAGCGCTCCCGGTGGCGCTGCGGACGTACCGCGCCCGGCTCGGCGAACCCGAGTACGAGGTGGCGCTGCAGTACCTCGACGAGGAGCAGTGGGCGGCGCTGGCCCACCACCTCGGCGCGACACCGGTCGACCGGACCACTCCGACCGAGGACCGGGTCGAGCTGGGGCCGTTCGTGACGCCCGACCTGGCCGACGGGCGGCGGGTCCGGGTGCGTCCGGGGATGCTGTCCGGGCCGGACGATCCGGCACTGCGTGCGTTCGAGGCGGTGGAGAGCGAGCTGGCCGAGATCCGCGCGCTCCGCGTCCTGCTGTCCGACTGGCTTCCCCGCCTGCTGGAGGGCGCGGCGGCGGTCGATCCGGCGGCCGGTGCGCCGCAGGTCCCGCCGGCCGAGCTGGTCACCGAGGCCGCGTCGGTCCTCTCGCTCAGTGAGGACGCGGCCACCGTCTACCTCCAGCTGCTGGCGCTGCCCGACCCCACGGACAAGAACGTCGCCCGGTGGACCGGATGGAAGCCGGCCCGGTTGAAGAAGGCCAGGGCCGAGCTGGCGGCCACACCGCTGGTCACCGAAGCCAAGCGGGCGCGGGCCGGCCGCACGCTGTTCCTGCCCGGCGGGTGGTTGGCCCTGAAGGCGCCGCGGCTACCGGTCGAGACGTGGAAACTGCCGCTCCACAGCGACCCCGACCGCGGCGCCCTCGTGCCGCTGACGCCGATCCCCGAGCTGTTCGCCGCCGCGTGGGCACGGGTCCGCCGCGGCGACGAGCCACGCTTCGACGAACTACGCACCGGAAGGCGCCGATGAGCATCGACACCGTCCCCACCCGCCAGGTCGACCCGGCCGAGGCCACGTACGCCGGGGAGCTCGAGTTCCTGGCCCGGTTCGACACCGGCCCCCGGCCGCCGGGCTGGCGGCTCACGCCCCGCGCGGTCGTGACGTTCGTGCTGGGCAGCGACGGCCAGGAGCTCCGG
Organism: Cryptosporangium japonicum; assembly: GCF_039524755.1. NCBI lineage: Bacteria > Bacillati > Actinomycetota > Actinomycetes > Cryptosporangiales > Cryptosporangiaceae > Cryptosporangium > Cryptosporangium japonicum. Next base: position 39,455 of record NZ_BAAAGX010000022.1, on the reverse strand, counting down.
GCAGGCGCCGAGCGGCTCGTCGTCAGCCCGAAGTTCGTCGGTGACCGGGCGCTGGTGGAGCGGTGCGTCGTGACGCTGGCCGGTGAGCGCGGCCTGCTGCTCGTCGGCGAGCCGGGCACCGCGAAGTCGATGCTCTCCGAACTGCTCGCCGCGGCGGTGAGCGGTACCAGCGAGCTGGTCGTCCAGGGCACGGCAGGCACCACCGAGGACCACTTCCGGTACGGCTGGAACTACGCGTTGCTGCTGGCCACCGGGCCGTCGCCGGACGCGCTGGTGCCCTCGCCGGTGCTCTCGGCGATGCGAACCGGTGCGGTCGGGCGGGTGGAGGAGCTCACCCGGTGTTTGCCCGAGGTGCAGGACGCGCTGGTCTCGATCCTCTCCGACCGGCGGATCGCGGTGCCGGAGCTGACCGGCACCCCGTACGCCACCGCGGCGGCCGCGCCCGGTTTCACGATCATCGCCACCGCGAACATCCGCGACCGGGGCGTCTCGGAGATGTCGGCCGCGCTCAAACGGCGATTCAACGTGGAGACGGTCGGTCCGATCCCGACGCTCGCGGACGAGATCGCGCTGGTGAAGAGCCGGGCGACGACGTCGGTCGCGCGGTCGGGTGCCGCGTTCGGCGTCGACGACGCGGTGCTGGAAGCGTTGGTGACCGCCTTCCGGGACCTGCGTACCGGCGAGTCGGTGGAGGGCTGGGAGGTGCAGCGCCCCTCCACGGTGATGAGCACCGCCGAGGCGGTGGCGGTGGCGACGTCGCTGGCTCTCGCGGCGGCGTACTTCCCGGGCGACCGGGACGTGCTCTCGCTCCTGCCGGGCCATCTGCGTGGCGTGGCCGCGAAGGACGACCCGGCCGACGCCGCCACGCTGCTCGGCTACTGGGACGGTGCCGTCCGCCGCCGGGCGGAGGACGGCTCGCGGTTGTGGCGTCAGCTCTGGGAACTACGCCATGCCGTCGGCTGACGGGGCCGATCCGGCGGTCGTCGTCGAGGAACTCGCCGGTCGGGAGGTGCCGTTCCTGATCGGGGTGCGGCACCACTCGCCGGCGCTGGCCGCGGTGGTGCCGGCGCTGCTCGACGCGGCGCGGCCGGACGTCGTGCTGGTGGAGCTGCCGGCCGAGTTCGCCCCGTGGCTGCCGTGGCTGGCCGATCCGGCGACGGTCGCGCCGGTCGCGCTGGCCGGGAGCGACGGCGCGGACGGCACGCTGGCCTTCTACCCGTTCGCTGACTTCTCCCCGGAGTTGGCCGCGATCCGCTGGGCCGCCGAGCACGGGGTCCCGGTGATCCCGTGCGACCTGCCGCTGTCCGACCGGGCCTGGAGCCGCCGCGGAGCCGAGCCGGGCGCTGCCGAGCCGGGCGCTCCGGGGCCGGGCGCTCTGGGGCCGGGCGGGGCTGAGGTGGGTGTGGGCCTGGGTGGGGCGTGGCCGTCGATGGCGGAGGCGCTGCGGGCGGGGAACACCGGGCGGGTCGACGACGACCTGTGGGACCGGGCCGTCGAGGCCAGGGCCCCGGGCTCCACCCCCGAGGCGGTGCGCCGCGCCGCCCTGCTGGTGGGCTGGGCCCTCCGCACCGACGCCCTCCGCGACGGCGGCATCGACCCGGTCGACCTCCGGCGCGAAGCCTGCATGCGCCAGAACGTCGCCGACGCCGTGGCGTCCGCCCGCGCCGACGGCCGCGAGGGCCGGATAGCGGCGGTGATCGGCGCCTTCCACGCCCCCGCCCTGACGGATCTCCCCGCCGCCGGAATCCCGAGCCCGTCGCGCACGAGCGAGATCGTCACGTCGCTCGTGCCGTACACGTTCGCGCTGCTCGACGAGCGCTCCGGCTACCCGGCCGGCATCCGCGACCCGCAGTGGCAACAGAGCGTCCTCACCGCGGGCGGCGACGCCGAAGCGATCCGGGACGCCGCGGTCGCCGCCCTGGTGGGCATCACCGCGCGGATCCGGGCCGCCGGGCACCCCGCCGGCCCGGGCGAGGCCGGGGAAGCCGTGCGCCTGGCCGCCGGGCTGGCCGACCTCCGCGGCCTCCCCGCCCCCGGCCGCGGCGAACTCGTCGAGGCCGTGCAGAGCGTCCTGGCCCAGGGTGAACTCCTCGGCCGGGGGCGCGTCGTCGCCACCGCGATGGAGCACGTCCTGGTCGGCGACCGACGGGGTCGCGTCGCGCCCGCCGCTCCCCGCTCCGGTCTGCGTACCGCCGTCGAACGCGACCTCGCCGCGCTCCGCCTCCCGGGCGCCGGCGAGACCGGCCGCGACGTCCGGCTGGACCCGCTGCGCTCCGATCTGGACCGCCGCCGCGAGGTGACCCTGCGGCGCCTCGACGTCTGCCGCGTGCCGTACGCGTCGGAGACCGAGGTCACCGGCGTCGGCGGCGGCGACGGCCTCACCACCCGCTGGCAGGTCGGCTGGACCCCCTCCACCGAGGCCGCCCTGGACGTCGCCGGCATCCAGGGCGTGACGCTGGCCCAGGCCGCCGAAGGTGCGCTCCGCCTCCGTCAGCGCCGTCACGTCGACGCCGGCGGTCCCACCGCGGGTGAAGCGGTCGCGCTGCTCGCGTCCGCGGCCGAATGCGGGCTGGTCCGCGCGGCGGCGGAGCACCTCACCGTGCTCGCCGCGATCGCACCGGCGGCCGGCACGCTGCCGGAGCTGCTCAGCGCGCTGGCGGCACTCGACCGGATGCGGCTGGGGCACGTTCCCGGGTTGCCCGCCGCCGCACTGCCGCAGCTCGGTGACGTCACCGCGGTGGCCGCCGACATCGAGGCCGCCGCCGTCCGGCAGCTCGACGGTCTGGCCGGCTCCACCGACGTGGCGGACGCCCACGCGCTGGCCGCCCTGGCCCAGCGCAACGACTTCGGGCTCCGGCTCGTCGACGCGCTGAAGCGGCTCTCCGCCGACGGTGCGCCGCTGATCGCGGCCGCGGCGGGCGCCACCCAGGTGCTGCTCGGCGTCGAGCCGCCCGAGTGGCTCGGCCGGCGGGTGGCGTCCTGGTTGGACGGCGCCACCGACCCGGGCCGGCGGCGCGCGCTCCAGGGGCGGCTCACCGGCCTGCTGGCGGCGTCCGGCCCCTTGCTGGAGACCGGCGGCGCGGTGTTCGAGGGTCTTTTCGACCGTGTCGAGTCGTTCGCCGATCAGGAGTTCCTGGTCCGTCTCCCGGCGCTGCGTGGCGGCTTCGCGGTGCTCAGCCCGGCCGCGCGCGACCGTCTCCTCACCACCGTCGCCGACCGGCTCGGCGATCCCCACGCCGACGTCGGTGCCGTCGCCGACCCCCAGGCGCTCCTGCACCACCTCCTGGCCGACCGGTCCGCCCGGGAGGCCCTGCTCCGGCTGGGCCTGCCGGTGCCCACCGCTCCCACGCCCGGCACCACGGTTCCGGCCACGGCGGCGCCGGCCCGCCCGGCGGGCGAGCTCGCGACCGTCGACCGGTGGCGGTTGATCCTCGGACGGCCCGGCGTTCAGGGCGCGCAGGGCCGGCGGTACGCCGCCGCGCTCGACGAGCTGTACGGCGCCGGTCGCGGCGAAGGCGCCCAGGCCGACGCCGACGCCCGCGCCGGCCGGGGCGCGTCCTACCCCACCGTGCGGGAGTGGTCGGAGGAGCTCGCCGCGCTGTTCGGGCCCGGCGTCCGCGAGGAGGTACTCGGCCGGGCCGTGGAGGCCGGGCGCACCGACGCGGCGCTCGAACTCGACCCGGCCTCGGCCCGGCCGTCGGTCGAGCTGCTGCAGACCGTGCTCTCGCTGGTCGGCGGGGTACCCGAAGCCACGCTCGCCCAGCTGCGGCCGTTGGTGGCCCGGCTGGTGGCCGAGCTCACCGCGCAGCTCGCCACCCGCATTCGCCCCGCCCTCACCGGGCTGGCGTCGCCGCGGCCCACCTACCGCCCGGGCGGCCCGCTCGACCTGGCGCGGACGCTCCGCGCCAACCTCGCGACCACGCATCGCTCCGCCGACGGTCGCGTCACGCTCGTCCCGGAACGTCCGGTGTTCCGCACCCGCGCGCGACGCAGCGTCGACTGGCGTCTGGTGCTCGTCGTCGACGTGTCCGGGTCGATGGAGGCCTCGGTGGTGTGGTCGGCGCTGACCGCGTCGGTGCTCGCCGGTGTGCCCGCGCTGACCACGCATTTCGTGGCGTTCTCCACCGAGGTCATCGACCTGTCCGACCGGGTCGACGACCCGCTCGGCCTGCTGCTCGAAGTCCGGGTCGGCGGCGGCACGCACATCGCGGCCGGGCTGCGTCACGCCCGGTCGCTGGTCACGGTTCCGAGCCGCACGCTGGTCGCGGTCGTGAGCGACTTCGAGGAGGGGTACGGCGTGGGAGGTCTGCTGGCCGAGGTGCGTGCGCTCGCCGAGTCGGGGTGCACGTTGCTCGGCTGCGCCAGCCTGGACGACGCCGGCAAGCCGCGGTACTCGGTGCCGATCGCGCAGCGGCTGGTCGCGGCGGGCATGCCGGTGGCCGCGCTGAGCCCGTTGGAGCTCGCGCGCTGGGTCGGGGAGCACGTGCGATGAGCGCGCTGTTGCCGCCGGTCGACGGCGTGGTTCTGGCCGACGCGGTCGACGCGCTGCCCGGGCGGCTCCGGAAGCGGCTCGACGGGGCGGTGGCGAAGGTAGCGTCCTACGAGATCAGCGTCGACGGCCCGGAGTGGACGGTGCGGATCGACGACTCGACCGTGGTGACGCTCCGCACGGTTGATGGTGCCGTGCGCACGTCCGACGACGCCCGCTGCACGTGTCTGCTGGCCCCGGCCTGCCTGCACCGAGCCGCCACCCTGGCCGCCGCCCCCACCGCCGAGGCGGCCGACGAGGCCGCGAGCGACCCGCCGACGGCCGAGGCAGTCGCGGCCCGGCCGGACGCGGCGGCCGCGGGTCCGGTCCGGCCCGCCGCCGGGGCTGACCCGGACGGCACCGGCGCTGCCCCGGCCGACCTCGACGGGGCTGCTGCCGCTGGGCCCGCCCCGGTCCCGACCGGCGCCGCCGACCCGACGAAGAAAGGCGCCACCGCAGCCCGCCCGGAGCGGGACGGCGGGGTTGATCCGGCGCGGCCGGCGGCGGGGCGGGCCGGTGTTGCCAGGTCGGCCCGGCCCGCTGCGGCTGCGGCTGCGCGTGATGCGGCGGAGAGCGGTCGGGCGGAGAGCGGTCGGGCGCTGAACGCGGCGCAGGTCGTGGCGGTGGACGGGGTGTGGAGCGCGGCGGGGGCGGTGCTCGCGGCCGGTGTCACGGGTAGCGGTGCCGTGCTGCGAGCGGCACTGCTCCGCGCGGCGCACGAGGCCCGCGCTCACGGGCTCCACCACCTGGCCGCCGGGGCACGTCAGGTGGCCGCGCACCTGCACGACGCCCGCACCGCCGCACCGCAGTACCGCCTGGCGACCCTCGCCGACGACCTCCGCGAACTGCTGCTCCTGGCCCACCGTCTGCGTGGCCCGGCGATCCCCGCCGAGGACGTCCCCTCGCTGCTGGGCACCGCCCGCCGCGAGTACACGCCCCGGGGCAGCCTGCGGCTCCACGGACTCTGCACGGTGCCGGTTCTGGCCCGCTCCGGCCACGCCGGAACCGCCACCTACGCCGCCGACCGCGACGGCGTCCTCTGGCTGGTGGCCGACATCTACCCCGGCGACGCCCAGCGCGCCGCGACCACCGTGGACGCCGCGATCCCGGTGGGCGAGGGCGCGCTCAGTCACCGGCAGCTCGCCCGGACCGGTCTGCTGGTCACCGGCGCCACCGCCAGTGCGTCCCGGCAACTGGGCGCCGGACGGGGCGTGCGCGCGGTGCGAGCCGGCGGGGTCTCCTGGACGGAGGGTCCGCTCGCCGCGCTCTGGGACACTCCGGTCGAGTCGCAGCTGGACCGGGCCTTCGCCGCCCTGCGACTACCCGTGCAGGACCGCCCCACCGGCGACGACCTGCTGTTCCTCCGGGTCGAACCGATCGCACCCGGTGATGGCGGCGTGGTGGCACTGACCGCCGACGACCGCGTGGTCACGCTCGTAGCGGCCCTCGACCACCCGGCCCTGGCCTACCGCGACAACCTGCGCGTATTAGCCGCCGCCGCAGGCGTCCCCCTCCTCCTGATCGGCCGCCCCGACCCCGCCCACCCCGGCCACGTCCAAGCCCTCGCCCTAGCTCCCGCCCCATCCCCGGCCGAAGCTCACCCTGCGACCCCGGCCAAAGCTCACCCTGCGACCCCGACCGAAGCTCACCCTGCGACCCCGACCGACGCCACCACCCCGGCCCCACCCCAAGCCCGGACCGACGCCACACCCCCGGCCGACCCCACCACCCCGACCCCAGACCCGACGCAGGTGCCGGACGGCTCGCGAACCAGCCACGCGCCCCACACCACGCAAGTCACCGACGAGCCCGTGTCCCCCGCGCTTCGACTGCCGGCGGACTGGGGTGGCCACGCCGACCTCGGCTACGACCGCCTCCACCCCAGCATGATCACCGCCAACCGCAGCGCTCCGCCGCCCGACGAGACCTCCGCCGCCGCGCCACCACCGACCGGCACCACCACCGAGCCGCCACCGGCCCGCGTCGACCCGGCGCTGGAGCTCCTGCGGCGCCACCTCGACCGCGCCGTCGACGGGGGGCGTGCCGTCCACGCGTTGGCCCGGTCCGACCAGCACGTGTTGCGCCGTGCCCGGTGGGACACCGGCGCGGATCTGCTCGCCGCACTGGAAGCCGCCGCCCGCCCGGGTACCCGTGACGTCTTCGGCCGCCTCGCCGACGACGACGGCCGGCGCTTCGTCCTGGCCTGGCTGGCGGCCGCCGTCTACGAACAGACGGCGGCCTGGACCCTCAGCCGAGCAGCGTGGTCGCCCGACCCCGACGCCTGGGAAGCCCCGAAGTGAACCCCGCGCTCAACCCCTCGCCAACGCGGTCGCCATTGACGGCGCCAACGGCAGCTGCGGAATGAGCGTGGCCTGCACCGCGTGGTACGCGTCCGGTTTTCCGCTCCACACCGACGTCGAGGGGGCGTTGTGCTCGTCCAACTCGTGCCGCCACGACCCGTTCCGCCGGTCGATGAGGTACTGCTCGGCGTAGTCCCACCACTGCTGGTACGGCGCCTCGTACCTGGCCTCCCCGGTAGCGATCCACAGCGCGGCGGCGGCGTTCGTGGCCTCGTTCACCACCCAGTGCAAGCGGTCGCGGACGACGGGCTGCCCGGACCAGTCCGTGGTGTAGACGAACCCGTCCGCTCCGTCGGTGGCCCACCCGTCGGCCACGGCCCGGTCGAACAACGAGACCGCGCCCGCGCGCAGGTCGTCGGCCGACGAGGCAGTGGCCAGGTGGAGCACGAGCCGGGACCATTCCAGACCGTGCCCGATCGTGGCGCCGTACGGCTGGAACTGGTGGCGCGGCTGGTCACGGTGGTACTCGAGCAGCGGGTTCCAGGCCTCGTCGAAGTGCTCGGGAATGCGCCACTCGTTCCCGGACGCCCAGTCCAGCACGCGCCGGGTGATCCGGTCGGCCCGCGCCTGCCACACCAGGTCACCGGTGACGTCGGCGGCGGCGAGGTAGGCCTCGACCGTGTGCATGTTGGCGTTGACGCCGCGGTACGGGTCGAGCGTCGAGAACTCCCGGTTCCAGGAGTCGACGACCATGCCGTCGTCCTCGCGCCAGAACCACTGTTCGTTGACGGCCAGCGCGTCGGTGAGCAGGGCCTCGGCGCCGGGCCGGCCCGCGGCCGCCGCGGACGAGGCGGCGAGGATCACGAACGAGTGGGGGTAGGCGGCCTTGGCGTCGTCGACCGGTCCGTCGGCCGAGATCGACGCGAACCAGCCGTCGTTCTCCCGGTCGCGGAAGTTCTCGGTCAACGCGCGGACACCGTGGTCGGTGAGTTCCGCGGCTCCCGGCCGCCCGAGCAGCGTCGCCAGCGCGAACACGTGCGTCATGCGGCAGGTGATCCACAGCTCGAGCGGATGGTCCGCGTCGAGCGTGCCGTCGTCGGTGAGCCACCCGAATCCCAGCGGGTGCTTCGACCGCTCGGCGAAGTCGAACAAACGGTCGCGCTCGGCGTCCAGCCAGGCCCGGTGCTCGGCGGAGTCGATTCCGCTCTCGCCACCGGGCCGCGCCGCCCGAATCTGCTCGGCCACTCCCGGACCACCCTTCTTCGAGGTCAGCGTTCCGCGGAAAGCCTCGCACACGGTCCGGGCGCTAGGTTCTTCGCATGACTGAGCAGACGCAGACGACCCAGGCCGCGAAGGCGCGGCATTTCCTCGAACTGCACCGCAGCGAGCGTCCGCTGCTGTTCCCGAACCCGTGGGACGTCGGGTCGGCGGTCCTGCTCGCGTCGCTGGGGTTCAAGGCGCTGGCCACGACGAGCAGCGGGCACGCGGCCACGCTGGGGCGGCTCGACGGGGAGGTCACGCGCGAGGAGGCGCTCGCGCACGCCGCCGCGCTGTCCGCGGCCACCGAGCTGCCGGTCGCGGCCGACTTCGAGAACGGTTTCGCCGACGCGCCCGAGGGGGTGGCCGAGGCGGTGACGGCGGCGGTCGGCACCGGGCTGGCCGGCCTCTCGGTCGAGGACGCCACCGGGCGCGACGGCGCCCCGATCTACGACCTCGGTCTGGCCGCCGAGCGCGTCGCCGCCGCGGCGAGTGCGGCCCACGCCGGGCCGGTGCGGCTGGTGCTCACCGCCCGGGCCGAGAACTACCTGTACGGCCGCACCGATCTCGCCGACACGATCGCCCGGTTGCAGGCCTACCAGGAGGCGGGTGCGGACGTGCTCTACGCGCCCGGGCTGGCCACCGCCGAGGACATCCGCGCGGTGGTGACGTCCGTCGACCGGCCGGTCAACGTGCTGGCCCGTCCGTCCGGGCCCACCGTGGCCGAACTGGCCGAGCTCGGGGTCAGCCGCGTCTCGGTCGGCGGCAGCTTCGCGTTCGCGGCGCTCAAAGCCGCCGTCGACGCGGCCACCGAGTTCCGCGACCAGGGCACCTTCGGCTTCCTCGCCGCCGCCCGGGACGGCTCCGCCGCCGCCCAGAAAGCCTTCGGCTGACGCCGAGAAAGCCAACCGAGCGCGGCCGGGACCGCGTCCGGCGCACCGTGGACGCTCGCGCATGGGCGTGAGCTGCGCGGCGATGGTCGGCGACCCCCGGCCGGCCGTTCACTGGAGACCATCACGGTCCACGGTGCACGGAGGCAGACGATGTTGCTCAGGAACGTCACACTGATCACCGCGACGACGGCGTCCGGTCTCGCGGCCGGCTTGTTCTACTCGTTCGCCATCGCGGTCATGCCCGGCTTGCGCCAGGCCGACGACAGAACGTTCGTCGACGCCATGCAGCGGATCAACGTCGCGATCCTGAACGGGTGGTTCGCGTTCAGTTTCGGCGGCGCGCTGCTGTTCACCGTGCTCGCCGCGGTCGTCGAGTGGCGGGCGGGCACGCACGCGGTGGCGCTGTGGATCGCGGTGGCCGTCGTGCTCTACGTCGCGACGCTGCTGATCACGTTCGCGATCAACGTGCCGCTCAACGACCAGCTCGACCGCGCGGGCGACCCGGCACGCATCACCGACGTCGCCGCGGTCCGCGCCGCGTTCGAAACGTCCTGGGTGCGCTGGAACGTGGTCCGCGCGGTGCTCTCCACGGCCAGCTTCGTCACCCTGGTCTACGCGCTGACCAAGCGTACGGCCTAGGCCCTGTCCTGCAAGCCTCGCTGCGAACGAGACTTACCGGACAGGCCTAGGCTTCCGGCCGGTCGAGGATGCGCAGCCAGGTTCCGTCGGGCTGGCGGCGGGCCACCTGGGCGCGGCCGCCGGTGCCGTCGGCGGGGCGGGTGGCGGTTAGCGCGAGGTCGCCGAAGTACAGCGTCGGCAGCGGCTCTTCGACGTTCATCTCCGGCATCATCGGCGCGGCCTTCTCGAACAGGGCCCGGATCGCCTCCCGCCCGACGGTGGTCGATCCGGCCGGGTACCCGAGCACCGCGTCGGGTTCGTACAGCGCGGCGATGCCGTCGGCGTCGTTCGCGTTGCACCGTTCGACGAACAGCCGGGCCAGGTCCTCGGGGGTGGCAGCGGTAGTCATGTCTCCACCGTGCCGCGCCGCTAGCCAGACGTCAAAGAGCAGTTACTTCTCGGTTCTAGAATCATCAGTTATGGAACTTCGTCAGCTCGTGTACTTCCTCGCGGTCGTCGACACCGGCAGTTTCACCCGGGCCGCCGAGCAGGTGCGGGTCGCCCAGCCCGGAGTGAGCGCGCAGGTCCGCCGGCTCGAACGGGAGCTCGGTCATCCGCTCCTCGACCGTTCGGGCCGGTCGGTTCGTCTCACCGAGGTCGGCGCCGCGGTCGTTCCGTACGCGCGGGCGGCGCTCGCCGCGGTGGACGCGGCCCGGGGCGCCGTCGACGAGCTCACCGGCCTGCTCCGCGGCCGGGTCTCGCTCGGAATGATCACGTCCTGCGGTCCGCTGGGGCTGCCGGGCATCCTCGCCGAGTTCCACCGCCGGTATCCGGCGGTGGAGATCACGCTGACCGAGGACGGTTCCGACGAGCTCACGCTCGCTCTCCACGCCGGCACGCTCGACGCGGCGATCATCGGCCTCCCGGCCACCGCCCCGCCGGGGCTCGCCACCCAGCTCGTCACCGACGAACCGCTGGTCGGCGCCGTCGCGGCCGGCCATCCACTGGCCGGGCGCGACCGGGTGGCGCTGGCCGAACTCCGCGACCAGCCGCTGATCAGCCTGCCGGGCGGCACCGGCATCCGCTCGCGCCTCGAGGACGCGTGCGCGGCCGCCGGGTTCGCGCCGAGCATCGCGTTCGAGGCCAGCGACCCGTTCCTCCTCGCCGACCTGGCCGCTCGCGGGCTCGGGCTCGCCGTCCTGCCCGCGTCGGTCGTCACGCCGCCGCCGGACGGCGTCCGTCCGATCACGATCGTCGAGCCGGCACTGCGTGGTCAGCTCGCGCTCGCCTGGCGGGCGTCCGGGCCCACGAACCCCGCGGCGGCGGCGTTCGTCACCCACGCCCGCGAAGCTCTCGCGCACCGTTCCGGAAGTACCGGTTAGCCTCCGGGCGGAACATCAGCGTGAGCCCCACCAGCACCGCGGCGACGTGCAGGGCCCTGATCGCGATCGTCAGCGCGAGCAGCAGCCCGCCCTCGCTGAGCGCGTCGACGAGCGAGTGACCGTCGGCCAGCCAGCCGACCGGCTCCGCCAGGAGCGACAGCATCCCGAACACGCCCAGCCCCACGGCCAGCGTGAGACGCGCCCAGTTCCGCCCCCGCCAGAACCGCGCGACGACGAGCAGCACGATCGCGTACACCGCCGACCGCACCCCGAGGCCGGCGGCGAGTGATCCGCTGGTCAGGCCGGGCACCTCGCCCAGACCCCACGCCACCGCCGTACCCAGGGCCTCGACGGCCCCGGCGGCGACGGCCACCGCCCAGGCCACGGCGGCCGCGCGCACCACCGGCGGTGGCGGCTGCGCACCCGGCGTCGCACCGGAAACAGTTCGAAGCAGGGTCTGTTGCACCATCACGCACCTCGTTGATCGGCAAAGCGGTCGGTCGATCCGGCCTGCACCGAGCGTGCGCCTTATCCCTCCGACCAGCGTCCCGCCGAGGTATCGAATACCTCTACCCCCGAGGTATGGGGTCGCTCGTACCCAATCCGATGGTCGCGTCTGATTCGGAATCCGGGATAGTAGAGAGCATGCGCCCGGATGCTCGCAAGGAATGCGATGGTTGAACCCACCGGATCGCTGTCGAAGCCGGAATCCCTCTCCCGGCAGATCTATGCCACTCTCCGCGAGGGCATTATCCGAGGCCAGTACACACAGGGCTCCCGCCTGGCCGAACAACGCCTGGCCGAGGAACTCGCGGTGTCGCGGGTGCCGTTGCGCGAGGCGGTGCCGCTGCTCGAGCGGGACGGGTTCGTCCGGACGCTGCCGCGGCGGGGCACGGTGGTGTCCACGTGGTCGGTCGCGGCCGCCGACGACCTGTTCGACCTGCGTCTCTACCTCGAGGTCGGCGCGGCCGTCTACGCGGCACGCAAGGTCGCCGCCGGCGCCGACACCGCACCGCTGGCGGCCGCGCTGGAACGCACCAGGGCCGACGCCACGGACGGTGACGCCTACCGGGTGGCCCAGGCCAGGGCCGGGTTCCACGACGCGATCGTCGAGCTCACCGGAAATGCGTTGATGACGACGTTGATGCGCCCGGTGTCCGGACGAATGACCTGGTTGTTCCACCTCACCGCCGAACCCGACTCCCCCGATCCCGCACGCGGCAACGGGCAACTCTTTCGTGCGGTCACCTCGGGAAATGAACGAATGGCCGAGGCCGTGGCCTATGCGCGTATCGAGTGCGACCGGCGGGATTCACTCGCCGCACTGCGGCGAATCGGAGTCGAATAACGTCGACGCATTTCAACGCCTCATTTCGCACCATAAATTTGCTCGAAACCCCTATCCATCTCACCGAGCGAGATGTGGGTATCCGGTTTCGAGATAGGCCTTCAAACTCGACAGCACGAACGGCCACCCGGCGCTCACGGCGGCGACCTGGTCGGTGGGCAGATCCTCGTGCGTGAGCGTGAGCCGCACCCGGGGCCCCACCGGCTCGAGATCGAACGTCACGCGCGACACCCGCGCCGGGTCGTGCTCCTCACCCGCGCGGGCCCAGCTGTGCGTCAGGCGCCGTGGCGGGTCGATCTCCAGCACCTCACCCACCGTGTCGGCCCCGCCGTCGGTGACCCGGCGGTGTTCCCAGCGCTCACCCGTCGTCCAACTGGAGACGTTGCGGTGTCCCCAGTACCGGGCCGTGCGCGCGGGGTCGATCAGCGCGTTCCAGATGCGGCCCGGACTCGCGGTGATCGCGGTGACGTAGATCAGCACGGGGCGAGTGTCCCGTCGCCCGTGCCGTCGCCGTGGGGAGGCTCCCCAGGCTCAGCCTGACGTTCGAAAAAGGCCTCCGCCGAAACGGGGATCAGCACGTACAGTGCCGCCCATGGAACCCGTCACCGGTGACGACGTGTCCCTCGGCGTCAACCTGCTCCGGAGAGCCTTCGCGGACGTACCCGACAGCGCCTGGCGCGTTCCCGCCGGAAGCCTGCGCTGGAACTGCTGGGAGACGCTGGAGCACCTCGTCGACGACCTGTTCACCTACGCGATCCAGGTCGCCGCGTCGAACCCGCCCCGGGACGACCTGGTGCCGTTCGACTACCACTCCGCCCGCGACGGCGGTCCGGCCAACAGCCTGTTCCTCCAGGCCAACGCGGGCACCGCGGGGCTGCTGCAGGCGCTCGAGGTGTGCGGGGTCTTCCTCGCGACCTCCGTGCGTGACGCTCCGCCCGACCGGCGCGCCCACCACAGCTTCGGGCTCTCCGACCCGGAGGGGTTCGCCGCGATGGGGGTGGTGGAGACGCTCGTGCACGGCGAGGACCTGGCCCGCGGCCTCCAACGCCCCTGGGAGCCACCGGCCGACCTGTGCGCACGCGCCCTGCACCGGTTGTTCCCCGACGCTCCGCCGGAGAACGAGCCCTGGCCGACGCTGCTCTGGGCCACCGGCCGCGGCTCGCTGCCCGGCCACCCCGACCGCGAGGACGGCTGGCGCTGGGACGCGCGCCCCGCGGACGAGCGCTGAGCATCGACCAAGGTCTATCCACAGCTCGCCACTCGGACGCGGCGAAGCGTCACACCTCCCGCCTACGGTGAACCCATGCGATGGCGGTCGGACCTCGGGCTCGCGGTGCTGTCGGTGGTCGTCGGCCTGTTCTTCCTGGCCGACGAGCAACCGGAGCGCCCGGTGCTCGACGTGCTCGTCGGCCTGCTCGCGGTCGCCGCGGTGCTGGTCGCCCGGCGCCGCTGGACGGTGCCGATCGCGGTCGGGCTCGTCCCGCTGATGATCGTTTCCACGCTCTCGATGGGGCCGGCCGCGGTGGTGCTCGCGGTGGTCGCCCGGCACCGCCGCTGGCCCACCACGCTCGCCGTGGTCGGCCTGCACCTGTTCCTGCTGATCGGGGCGTTCACGGCCGTGGCCAGCCACGATCCGGAGTACCCGGTCGCGATCGTCGCGGTGGTGGCGATCGACGCCGCCGTCGTCGCCAGCGGCAAGCTCGTGCGCTCGCAGCAGCTGCTGGTGGAGTCCTGGCGGGTCCGGGCCCGGGAGGCCGAGGAGGGTCAGCGCCTGCGCGTCGAGGAGGCCAGGCACGCCGAGCGGGAACGCATCGCCCGCGAGATGCACGACGTGCTCGCCCACCGCATCTCGCTGCTGGCCGTCCACGCCGGGGCGCTGGAGGTCCGCCGGTCCGCACCCGCGGAGGAACGACGGGCCGCCGGGGTGATCCGGGAGTCGGCCTACGCGGCCCTGGAGGATCTGCGCGAGGTGATCGGCCTGCTCCGCAACGACGACACCGAGGCCGACCGTCCACAGCCGACGCTGGCCGACGTCCCGTCGCTCGTCGAGCAGTCCCGCGAGGCCGGCACGGCCGTGACGCTCGAACGGCCGGAGTTCACCGCCGCCGCGGAGGGCGCCGGGCGGCACGTCTACCGGGTGGTTCAGGAAGGGCTGACGAACGCACGGAAACACGCGCCCGGCGCACCGGTCCGGGTGGTCCTCGCCGAGCGGAACGGCGGCCTGGCGGTGGAGATCACGAACCCGTTCGGCGCGGCGAACGGTGCGCCGCTGCCGGGCGCGGGCAGTGGGTTGATCGGCCTGGGCGAACGCATGGAGCTTCTCGGCGGCACGCTCGAGCACGGCCGCACCTCCTCGGGCGAGTTCCGTCTGTGCGCGTGGGTGCCGGAGCGTGCGCCGTGACCGTCTCGGTGCTCATCGTGGACGACGACGCGCTGGTCCGCGCCGGTCTGGAGATGATGCTGGGCCAGTTCGACGACCTGACCGTCGTCGGCGCGGTCGGTGACGGCGCCGACGTGCTGCCCGCCGTCAACCGCCTGCACCCCGACGTCGTACTGATGGACATCCGGATGCCGCTGATCGACGGGCTGACCGCGACCGAGCAGCTCCGCGCGCGGCGTCATCCGCCCGAGGTGATCGTGCTGACCACGTTCGACACCGATCGGCACATCCGCCGGGCGATGCGTGCGGGCGCGAGCGGGTTCCTGCTCAAGCACACGCCCCCGGAGCAGATCGCCCGCTCGATCCGGCAGGTCGCCGCCGGGGAACCGATGCTGTCGCCGGCCGTGGTGCGGCGGGTGATGGCGTTCGCCGCGGAACCGGAGCGCGACCCGCGGCGCGACGAGGCCCAGCGGTTGCTCGCGCGCCTCACCGACGGCGAGCGTGCGGTGGCGGCGCTGGTCGGGCTGGGCCGCACGAACAGCGAGATCGGGCGGGAGCTGCTGATGAGCACGGCCACCGTGAAGGCCTACATGACCCGGATACTCACCAAGCTCGAGCTCACCAACCGCGTCCAGGTGGCGCTGGTGGTGCACGACGCCGGTTAACGCGGGAGCTCAGTGGGAGCTGAAGGCGCCTCGGACGGCGTCGCGGACCCGCTCGACGATCGCGGCGACCGCGCCCGGCGCGGCGGCGGGCTGCGGATGCCGCGGTGCGGCGGCCTCGGCCACCCGCAGCGCGTGCCCCATCCGCCGCCGCTCGTCGAGGTCCAGCCGCTCGCGCACCACCGGGAACTCCTCCAGCTCCTCGTGGTCGGCGTGCGCGATGATCTCCACCGCCAGCCGGGTGAACCGGCGGTCGAACTCGGGCGACGCCGGATCGAGCCGGTCGAGCTCGGCCAGCAGCTCGGTGCCGTGCCGCTCCTGCCCCAGCAGCGCGGTCACGTCCAGCCGGGCCTCCGCCGAGGTGGCCGCCGGGCCGTCGTCCGACGGATCCGGCACGAGTTCACGCATGCGTGGATGCAGCACCTCCTGCTCCGCGGTCTCGTGCACGGTGATCAGCCGGCGCAGGTCGGCGAACGCCGCCGCCTTCGCGGGCCCGTGCGCGCCGGCCACTTCACGCAGCCCGGCCCGGATCTGCGCGTGCTGGTTGAGCAGGAAGTCGACCGCTTCGAGGTCGAGGTCGTGAGCAGTCATGGACACGGAATTCCCGGGGATAAAAGCCGTAAAACGCCCAGCACGGGCATGAACTGACCGACCTCGTCAATACCCACGGCCATGGACCTCGTCGACGATCTGGCCCGGCTGGTGGCCATCCCCTCGGTGGCGTTCCCCGGCTTCCCCCCCGAACCGGTGCACCACGCCGCGGAACTCACCGCCGACCTGCTGCGGACATCGGGCGTGCCGCACGTCGAGCTGCTGCCGATCCCGGGCCAGCCCCCGACCGTCGTCGGCCGGATCCCGCCTCCGCGCGGCGCCCCGACCGTGCTCCTCTACGCCCACTACGACGTCCAGCCGCCGGGCGACCTCACGGCGTGGACCTCGCCGCCGTTCGAGCCCACCCGGCGCGAGAATGCGCTGCACGGGCGCGGCACCGCCGACGACAAGGGCAACCTCGCGATGCACCTCGGCGCGATCCGGGCCTGGTCGGGCCGTCCGCCGGTCGGGGTGACGGTCCTCGTCGAAGGCCAGGAGGAGTACGGCTCCGGGCTCGCCGCCGCGCTCGACGCCGTCCCGGCCGAGTTCCTCGACGCCGACGTCGCGGTGATCGCCGACACCGGCAACGTCCGCCCGGGTGTCCCGACGCTCGGGCTCTCGCTGCGTGGCCTGGCCGAGGTCGACGTCGAGGTGCGCACGATGGAGCGCCCCGTGCACAGCGGAGGCTTCGGTGGCCTCGCCCCCGACGCGTTGCTGGCGCTGGTGCGCGTGCTCGACGGCCTGCTGGACGAGCGGGGCGCGGTCGCCGTGCCCGGCCTGATCACCGAGGACTGGCCCGACCGCACGCCGATCGTGGTCCCCGGCGTGCGCGCACCGCAGCTCAGCGACGATCCGCGGCGCCTGTACGCCGCGCCGGCGCTCACCGTCGTCGGCCTGGACGCCACCCCGGTCCGGGACGCGATGAACGTCGTCCCGCCGCTCGCCCGGGCCCGGATCAGCGTCCGGCTCGCCCCCGGTCAGGACCCGGTGGCCGCCCAGGATGCCCTGGTGACGCACCTGGAGCGGCAGCGCCCGTTCGGCGCGCCGGTCACCGTCACCCGCCGGGCCGTCAGCGGTGGCGTGCGCACGGCCGCGAACGGTCCCGCGGCCCGCGCGGCGACGGCCGCGCTCAGCGATGCCTGGGCACGCCCGACGATCCTCGCCGCCGACGGCGGGTCGGTGCCGTTCGCGGGTGCACTGCAGCGGGTGCCGCACCCGCCGGAGGTGCTGCTGTTCGGTGTCCAGGACGCCGAGAGCGGCCTGCACGGCCCGGACGAGCGTGTCCTCCTCGACGAGCTGGTTCGGGGCGTCACCGCCGAAGCCGACCTGCTCAGGCGGTTGGCTTAGCGCCCTTCTCGGCGGCACGCTTGCGTCGTTTGCCCTCGTGCATCGCCTGCACGCGGGCGATCGGGATCGTGTGCCCCTCGGCGATCAGGTCGGCGGGCAGGGCGTACGGCGCCGGCATCGCCTCCGCCCACGGGTCGCGCTCCCCCAGCTGCGCCACCGCGGTACGCAGCGTGAAGTCCCCCGGCACGACCGCTTCCAGGTCGTCCCACGCCACCGGGAACGACACCGGGACACCGGGCCGGATGCGCGGGCTGTACACCGACACGACGGTCGCGCCACCGGCCCGGGTGGAGTCGAGGAACACCTTGTCACCGCGGTCCTCGCGGATGAACGCGGTCGTGGCCAGGTCCGGGTCGAGCCGCGCGGCCCGGGCCGCCAGCGCCCTGGTCGCGGCGGCGACGTCCTCGGGCCCCGACGAACCGTCGAGCGGGACGAAGATGTGCAGCCCTTTCGCCCCACTGGTCTTCACCGCACCGGACAGGCCCAGGTCCACCAACGCCCGACGCACCAGCAGCGCGGCCGCCGCGGCGACGGAGAACGGGCGGCCCTCCGGCGGGTCGATGTCCATGATCAGGTGCGTCGGGGTGGTCCAGTGCCCCGCACGCACCAGCGCCGGGTGGTACTCGATCGCCCGCTGGTTGGCCAGCCAGAGCAGCGTCCTGCGGTCGTTGGCCAGCGCGTACGAGATCTGCCGGTGGGACGACTCGGCCCAGTGCGCCACCGTCGGCACCCACTCCGGCGTGTACTTCGGGACGTTCTTCTGCATGAACGGCTGCTGGCCCGGCCGCACCCGGATCACCGAGAGCGGCCGGTTCTGCAGGTGCGTGATCATCCGCTCGTGCAGGGCGTCGACGTACTCGACCAGGTCACGCTTGGTCGCGTCGGCGCCGTCGAAGAGCGGCTGGTCGAGGTTGGTGAGCGAAACCCCGTCGAGCTCCATGTCATCCATTCAAGCGGCGCAGCGCGTCGTCCACGATCTCTTCGGGCGTCTGCGTGCCGTCGATCGGCGCGCCGGCCTCGTCCGGCTCCAACGGCTGCAGCGTGGCGAACTGCGAGTCGACGAGCGTCGCCGGCATGAAGTGGCCTTTTCGCTCGGACACCCGCTTGACGATCGTCTCCCGATCGACGTCGACGTGGAGGAACCAGACGTCCGGAGCGCCCTGCCGCAACCGGTCCCGGTAGCTGCGCTTCAGCGACGAGCACGGGATCACGCCGCCGTCGGCGGCGTGATCCCCCAGCCAGTCGGCGATCTTGGCCAGCCAGGGCCACCGGTCCTCGTCGGTCAACGGGTGACCGGCGGTCATCTTGTCGATGTTGGCCTGGGGATGCAGGTCGTCACCCTCGGCGAAGTCGACGCCCAACCGTTCCGACAGAAGCTTCCCGACCGTGCTCTTACCACAGCCGGTGACACCCATGACTACGACGAGGTTACGCACGGAAAGGAAAGTTACCCGAAGTCGGCCGGGCTGAACGCTTTGTGCTCGACGAGCACCATCCAATTGCCGGAGTTGTCGCGGGCGACCGCCTCGATGCCGTAGGGGCGCTCCTCGGGTTCCTGGATGAACTCGACGCCCTTCGCGCGCAGGTCCTCGTAGGTCTTGCGGCAGTCGTCGACGTTCAGACCGAGGCCGTGCATGCCGCCCTCGTCGAGCGCGCGGTTGATCGCCGCGACCATGTCGGGTGAGTGCGGCGGGCCGGGCTCGGTGAGGTGGACGGCGAGCTCGGGCTGGCTCGGGTGGCTCACCGTGCACCACCGGTAGGAGCCGTCGGCGAGCGTGATGTCGGCGTTCTCCACGAAGCCCAGCACGTCGATGTAGAAGGCCTTGGACGCGTCGACATCCTTCACGAATACGCTGGTGATGGCGATGTTGGTGATCATGGGACCAAGCTAGGAGCCGTCGGTGCCCGCGCGCTTCTCCTGGCTTGCGGAGGTCTCGGCCAGTCCCCACATGAAGACGAAGCACCCCGGGATGCGGGGCGCGCCGGTGGCCGCCCAGCGGCGCTGGAACTCGCTCGGTGTCTCCCCCACGATCTCCCGGAACCGGCTGGAGAACGACCCGAGGCTGGCGAAGCCGACCGCGGTGCACACCTCGGTGACGGTGAGGTTCGTGGCGCGCAGCAGGTCCTGCGCACGCTCCACGCGACGGCGGGAGACGTACGCGGCCGGGGTGATGCCGTACGTCGCGGCGAACATCCGCGCGAAGTGGTACTTGCTCAGGCCGGCCACCGCCGCGAGCCCCTCGAGGTCGAGGGGCTCGCGGTAGTGCCGGTCGGCGTGATCGCGGGCCCGGCGCAGGTGCACGAGCAGGTCACCGGGGGCGCGCGTCACGTTTCGAGCGTAGAGCCCCACCCCTCCGGGGGCCCGTCAGATGCCCAACGCGGCCCAGGTGGGCGCGGCCGGGGCGAACCGCAGCGGCATCCGGGCCTCGGCCGGGGTGCGGTCGCCCTTGCGGTGGTTGCACGCTCCGCAGGCCGCGACCGTGTTCGACCAGCTGTTGGCGCCACCGCGCGACCGCGGCAGGACGTGGTCGACCGTGGACGCCGGGCGTCCGCAGTAGGCGCAGCACCGATCGTCACGCACCAGCACCCCCGGGCGCGACCAGCCCGGGCCGCGGCTGTGCCGCCACCGCGTCACCACGTAGGTGACCAGCCGTACCACCCGCGGCGCGGGGTAGCTACCCACCAGACGCCCCGGGTGCGCTTCGTGCACCTCGGCGACCCGGCGGACCAGCATCCGCACGGCGTGCCGGAAACTGACCCGGTGCAGCGGGCCGAGATCGGCGTTCAGAACGAGCACGTCCACCGGGGCTCCTTTCCGGGATAGGGAAGAACGGAAACAACGGTAGGCAGCGGGGATAACCCCCGACAATTCAATTACCGTCGTCCTCCATGACCGTGAGCATCCAGGAACGCCTCTATCCCGACCTGCCGTGCTTCGGCTGCGGCCACGGGAACGAGAAGGGCCTCAAGCTGCGCAGTTACCCGGCCGACGGGTACGTCACCGCGCAGTTCACGCCCTGGCCCGAACACGACAACGGCCTCGGGTTCCTCAACGGCGGAATCATTTCGACGGTGCTCGACTGCCACAGCGCGGCGGCGGTGATGCTCGAAGCGGAGCGGCAGGGCTGGCCACCGCTGCCGGGAGTGCCGTTGTCGTACGTGACGGCCGGGCTCGACGTGCGATATCTGCGGCCGGCGCCGCTGAAAGAGACCGTCGAACTGCGTGCGGTCGTCACGTCGGCGACCGAACCGCAGATCACGGCGGACGTGGAGCTGATCTGGGACGGCAAGGTCCGCGCCACCGCCGCCGCACTCTGGAAACGCTGGCGCCCGCGGTGAGGAACGCCGGGATCGCGCCCACCGAGACCCGGGCTCGACACGTCCGCGCCGCCGCCGGCCCCGGACGCCGCGCAGCTGGGCGACGACTGGCGGAACCGGATCCCGGCCCGGCTCGCCGGGCTGTTCGGCCCGCGGGTGCCGATTCCCGCCGACGCACCGCCGTTCGACGAACTCGTCGCCGCGACCGGCCGCCGGCCCCGATGATTGCGGCGGTTCTCGTCACGCGGTGACCGGACGGACCCCGGCCGGTTCGAGGTCCGGAGCGGAGCGGGAGCGCACCAGCAGCGGGAGGAACAGCACCGCGGCCACCGCGGTCAGGCCCTGGGCGTCGATCACGAGGTGCCAGAAGGCCGGATGGGCGGTCCCGGCACGCAGCCCGGACGCACCGATCGACGGCAGGCTCACGGTGAGCAGCACCGCCCACGCGATCGACAGCCCGTACCGGCGCGCCGCCACCAGCGCCGCGAGCGGCAGGAACAGCCACACCAGGTGATGCACCCAGGAGATCGGGGAGACCGCGACCGACAGCGCCGCCAACACCCCCACCGCGCCCAGCCGGTGGCCGGCCCGCTCCAACGTCCACGCGCCGTACGTCCCGACGAGGACGAGCACCACCGCCGACGCGAGCCAGAGCAGCGACACCGCCGGCAGGCCGCTGCGCAGCAGCATGCCGCGCACCGACTGGTTCCCGACGACGTCGTTGGCGCCGAACCGGTCGCTGTCCCAGAGCGCCCGCCAGAGGTACTCCTCCGCGCTCGGCCAGAGCAGCAGCAGCCCGGCGACGGTGGCGCCGGCCGCCACCCCGACCGCGACCAGGAAGGCACGCCACTGGCGGGTCACCAGCAGCCACGGCAGGAACACCGCCGGGGTCAGCTTCACCGCGATCGCCGCGCCCAGGCCGGCTCCCGAGCGTCGGCGCAGCAGGTCGGCGGCGACCAGCAGCACCAGGAACAGCCCGACCTGCCCGAACCGCAGATGGCTGCGGACCGGCGCCGAGACCAGCAGCAACGCCAACGTCACCGGCAACCCGATCCGGTCGACGACCGGCCGCATCCCGAGCCGGGCCACGCCCACCATCGCGGCCAGCGACGCCACCACCCAGAGCACCTGCAGCAGCCCCAGCGGCACCCGCGACAGCGGCTCGCTGAGCACGGCCGCGAACGGCGGGTAGGTGAACGGCATGTCGAACACCGTGCGGAACTCGTAGACGTCGGATCCGGTCCCGGCGGACGAACCCGCGCCGTAGTAGACGAGCAGGTCCTTCATCCGGTCGTCGCCGGACACCGTGAACAGCGGCACCACCGGCACCAGCGCCGCCGCGGCAGGCAGCGCCCAGGCCCACGGCGAGGACGGCACCCGCGGGCTCGGGGCGACGTCGGGAACCACCACCCAGCGGCTCACCACCAGGGCACCGACGCCGAAGGCCCAGCCGGCGACGACGTCGGTCAGCCAGTGCACCTCCAGCGCCACCCGGCTGAGCCCGACGAGCAGCGCCACGACCGCGACCAGCAGGGACCCGACGCGGTGCCGGAATTCCCGCGCGAGCAGACCCCAGCCCAGCACCGCGGCCATCGCGTGACCGGACGAGAACGACACCGTGCCGCCGCCGGGCCCCGGGCGTGCGAGCGTCACGAACGTGACCGCTTCCAGCGTCTGCGCGGCCGCGAGGATCACGATCGGCACCACCGCGCTGCGCCACGACGCCCCGCCGGCCCGGCGTACCAGCGCCACGACGACGAGCACCGGGTACAGCACCGCACCGGACCCGAGCTGGGTCACCAGCGCGGCCGGCCCGTCGGCCCCGGTCAGCGCCCGTGCCGCGGCCAGGTCCGGGCCCAGCGGCGAACCGGCGAACGCCAGCGCCGTGGTGACGAGCAACACGACGACGCTCGCCAGGAAAGTCACCCCGGGTAACGTCCGCAAGAAGGTCGGCACGGAGAGCAGCCTCCCAGGCGATCCGGTGTTGTGTTCAACCGAACGCGCCAGTCGTCCGTGGTTCACAACGCAGGAATACGTTCAACGCACCTATCGATTGCATCGATAAAGAGACGACGCCGGAGAGGTTCAAAGACGATGGACATCGGTCCGCAGTACTCGAACGACCGGAGCGCGCCGCCGTCGACGCTGGTGATCTTCGGCGCGTCGGGTGACCTGACCCGGCGCAAGCTGATCCCGGCGGTCGCGAGCCTCGCCCGTCACGGACGGTTGCCGAAGGAGTTCGCGCTGGTGGGCGTCGCGCGGACGCCGATGAGCGACGACGAGTTCGCGGCCTCCATCCGCGCCGACAACGGCCTCGGCGACCTGGCCGGCGGCGGCCTACGCTACGTCTCCGGCGGCTACGACGACCCCGAGACGTACAAGAACCTCGCGACGCTGCTCGACGAGCTCGACCAGCAGCGCGGCACCCGGGGCAACCACCTGTTCTACCTCTCGACGCCGCCGCAGGCGTTCACCCCGATCATCAACGGGCTGGCCGGCGCGGGCCTCAACCGGGCCCGCACCGAGGACGGCTTCGCCCGGCTGGTCATCGAGAAGCCGTACGGCACCGACCTGAACAGCGCCCGGCAGCTGGACGCGACCGTGCACAGCGCGTTCGAGGAGCCGCAGGTCTTCCGCATCGATCACTACCTGGGCAAGGACACCGTCCAGAACGTCCTCGCGCTGCGGTTCGCGAACTCGATCTTCCAGCCCATCTGGGACCGGTCGTGGGTCGACTCGGTGCAGATCACGGTGGCCGAGACGCTCGGCGTCGGCACGCGCGGCAGTTTCTACGAGACCGCGGGCGCGATGCGTGACATCGTGCAGAACCACGTGCTCCAGGTGCTCGCGCTGGCGCTGATGGAGCCGCCGGCCTCGTTCGGCGCCGAGGCGCTGCGCAACGAGAAGGTCAAGCTGCTCCAGGCGATCCGGCTGCCCACCGACCGGGACGTCGCGGACGTGGCGGTCCGGGGCCAGTACACCCGGGGCGGCACCCGCGCGGAGCTGATGCCCGGTTACCGCGAGGAGGAGGGCGTCGACCCGCTCTCGCGCACCGAGACCTACGCCGCGCTCCGGCTCGACGTCGACAACTGGCGTTGGGCGGGCGTGCCGTTCTACGTCCGCACCGGCAAGCGGCTGCCGGCCCGGGTCACCGAGGTCGCGCTCACGTTCCAGCGTCCCCCGCACCTGCCGATCCCCGGTAACCAGCTCACCGAACTCGAGGCCGACGCGCTGATCCTGCGCATCCAGCCCAACGAGGGCATTTCCCTGCGGTTCGGCGCGAAGGTGCCGGGCCACTCGTTCCGGGTGCGTACCGCGAGCATGGACTTCTCGTACGACCAGACGTTCCAGGAAGAGTCGCCCGAGGCCTATGAGCGGCTCATCCTGGACGCCCTGCTCGGCGACGCGACGCTGTTCATCCGCACCGACGAGGTCGAGCAGTGCTGGCGCATCGTCGACCCGATCATCGAGCACTGGGCGAACGACAAGAGCCCGATCCCGACGTACGAGGCCGCGTCCTGGGGCCCGTCGGACGCCGATCGCCTGATCGGGCGGCACGGACGCAGCTGGCGCAACCCGGCTTAGATCCGGTGGAGCTCGACGTCGCCTAGGTGCCCGGAACGGATCGTCGCCGTCATGAACGTCTTGTACGGCTGGCGGCGGCGGTCCGTGGGTGAGCCGGGGTTGAGCAGCCGCAGCCCGTTCGGCGCCGTGGTGTCCCACGGGATGTGCGAGTGCCCGAAAACGAGCACGTCGGTGTCCGGGTAGGCGGCCTCGCAGCGCCGCTCCCGTCCGCCCGCCGCGCCGGTCTCGTGCACCACCGCGAGCCGCACGCCGTCGACGTCGACCCGCGCCACCTCCGGCAGCCGGGAGCGGAGCGCGGGCCCGTCGTTGTTGCCGTACACGCCGACGAGCCGCGCGCTCCGCTCCTCCAGCGTGTCCAGGAGCGCGGCGTCGACCCAGTCGCCGGCGTGGATCACCAGGTCAGCGGCGTCGACGGCGTCCCAGAGGACGGATGGGATGTCCCGGGCGCGTTTCGGCACGTGCGTATCGGCCATGATCACGAGGCGCATTCCTAGGGGGTAACACATGAGGATTCTGGTAACCGGCGCGCGAGGCAAAGTCGGTGTCGCCGCGGTCGCCGCACTGGTCGCCGCGGGGCACGACGTCACCGCGTCGGACCTGACGCCACCGAACTTCAACCGGCCCGCGCCGGACGCCGCTCCGGTCGACCGGGTGCCGTACGTGGCCGCCGATCTGGGGTCCGCCGGCGACGCGTACGCGCTGGTCGGCGGCTTCAGCGCCGGGGAGGGTCCGAAGGGCGGCCGCTACGACGCCGTGGTGCACGCGGCCGCGATCCCGGCGCCGGGCAGCCACGCTCCCGCGACGGTCTTCACCAACAACATCGGTGCGCTGTTCAACGTCGTCGAGGCCTGTGTGCGCTGGGGGGTGCCCCGCCTGGTGAACATCTCCAGCGAGACCGCCACCGGCTTCCACTTCGCCGAGCGTCCGTCCTACCCGCGATACCTGCCACTGGACGAAGAGCACCCGTGCACACCGCACGACCCCTACGGGCTCTCGAAGTTCTTCGGTGAGCAGCTGTGCGACGCGGCGGTGCAGCGGTCGGACGTCAAGATCCTGTCGCTGCGCCCCACCTGGGTGCAGAACGACGCCAGCTACCCGCTGAACCTCGCACCCATGCTCGAGGACCCGGACGCGCCGAGCCTCACCGGCTGGTCGTACGTCGACGCCGACGACCTCGGCGACGCGATAGTGCTCGCCGCCGAGTCGGACGTGCCCGGGCACGAGGTGCTCTACATCGCCGCCGAGGACACGATCGGCGGCCGCGACCTGCACGCGACCTGGCGCGCGGTGTACCCCGACGCGCCGACCGAGCTGCGGCCGGTCGCGCGCCCCGACGCCAGCGGGATCGACTGCACCAAGGCCGAACGGCTTCTCGGCTGGCGTCCGAAGCGGAGCTGGCGCGACAAGTTCTGACGCTCAGCGGCGCGCGACGGCTCCGTAGCCGGGCGCCTGCTCACCCGGCGTGTCGGCGGGGACCCGGTCCAGCGCGTCCGGCCGCCAGCGGTGGGTGAGCGTGACGCCCGGCTCCACCAGCTCCAGCCCGTCGAAGAACCGGGTGAACTCGTCCTTCGTCCGGGCCCGCAGCGTCATGCCCTGCGCCTTGTACATCGCCTCGGTCTTCTTGGTCTCCTCCGGCTGGAACTCGCCGGTGAGGTGCGACATCGCCAGGTACGAGCCGGGCGGCAACGCGTCCACCAGGCGCTTGACCACGCCGTAGGCGTCGTCCTCGTCGTCCAGGAAGTGCCCGATCGCGAGCAGCAGCAGGCCCACCGGCCGGCTGAAGTCGAGGGTGATCCGCGCGTGCGCGAGGATCGTCTCCGGGTCACGGATGTCGGCGTCGACGTAGCTGGTGGTGCCGCCGACCAGCAGCGCGCGGGCGTGGACGAGCACGATCGGGTCATTGTCGACGTAGACCACGCGGGCGGCCGGGTTGATGCCCTGCGCGACCTCGTGCACGTTCGGAGCGGTGGGCAGCCCGGTGCCGACGTCGAGGAACTGGTCGATGCCCACCTCTCCGGCCAGGAACGTCACGACCCGGCGCAGGTAGTCGCGGTTCGCGAGCGGGCCGATCTCGCCGGCGGGGTTCGCCCGGATCGCGTCGGCGACCTGGCGGTCGGCGGCGAAGTTGTCCTTGCCGCCGAGTAACGCGTCGTACACCCGGGCCGGATGCGGCGTACCGGTGTCCAACTGCGCGCTGGTGTCAGCATCCATGGTCGAGCAGGGTAGCCGACCGTCCACTTCGGCCGGCGACGTGCCGGGCGTGGTCGGCCGGACCGGGCGTGTCCACCCGCAGGCCGACCACTCGGCGAAGACCCTTCACGAGCCGGGCCGCTGCCGTTTCTGATGTGCGTTCTGCGCGCGTGCAGCTTGGACTCCGAGGGCGACGGCGATGCCCACCGAGATCCACACCGCGTAACGATCGATCAGGAGAACGACGTCGACGGCCTCTTGGCCGAGCCCGTAGCCCAGACCGGCGATCAACCCGGTCATGAGTCCGGAGCCCAGCGCGTCGGCCAGCACGAACGCGGGGAGCGACATCCCGGACAGGCCCGCCAGCAGAAAGGTGGGGATCGAGGGCACGCCCGGCACCGAGGCGGCGGCGACGAGGACGAATTTGCCCCAGACCGGCCAGGAACGCAGTCGCGGCACGAGCCGCTGGGCCCGCTCGGTCGGCACGAGGAATCGCACGCCCTTCTCGCCCCAGCGGCGCCCCGCCCACCAGTACAGCCAGTCGAACTTGATCTTCCCGACGATCCCGGCGAGCACGACCACCCACAGGTCCGCCTGCCCGATCCGCGCGAACGCGGCGCCCGCGCCGATCGCCGACGAGCTGCCCGTCACGGCGGCGAGGGCGACCGGATGCGAGCTCAGCAGCAGTGGGCGCAGCGGCAGCGAGGCGACCGACAGCAGGAACGCGGCGGCCATCGCGCCGATCAGCACCTTGTCCGCTCGCGCCATCGGGCTGCCCCACGGCCGCAGCTCGCGCCACTGTTGTTTCGCGGCTTCGACCTCCTCGGGGCTGGCGGTGCGTCCCCACCGGGATCGGCGCGTCGGTTCCGCGGCCGTCTCCCCGGACGGGATCGGCGTGTCCCCCTCGTCGGGTCCGGTGGTCCTGGTCATCTCTTCTCCTCAGCTCGGGATGGCACCCGGTCGCACCGCGTGCGTCGGACGCTACGACCTGCCCCGCGAGCAGCACCCCCCGGGCCGTCCACATCGGTTGACGTACTGTCGAGACATCATGGATGTGGACGCGGTACTCGCGAACGTTCGCGCCTTCCGCCCGACCCCGCTGCCGGCCGAGGGGTTCCGGCGGGCCGCGGTCGCGTTGGCCGTGGCCGGTGACCGGCCGGCCATCTGGCTCACCCGGCGCACGTCGGAACTCCGCGCGCACCCCGGCCAGTTCGCGTTGCCCGGCGGCCGGCTCGACCCGGGTGAGGACGCCGTGGACGCCGCCCGGCGCGAGCTCGGCGAGGAGCTGGGCGTCGTCGCGGACCGGTCGAGCCTGGTCGGCACGCTCGACGACTACGCGACCCGGTCCGGGTACGTGATCACGCCGGTCGTGTTCGCGCTCGGCGAGGTGCCGCCACCGGTGCCGAACCCGGCCGAGGTCGCCGAGGTGTACACGATCCCGCTGGCCGACCTCGACGTCGAACCGCGTTACCTGCGCATCCCCGAGTCCGAGCACCCGGTGATCCAGCTGCCGCTGGTGGGTAGTTTGATCCACGCGCCGACGGCCGCGGTGCTCTACCAGTTCCGCGAGGTGGCGCTGCACGGACGCGCCACCCCGGTGGCGCACCTCGAACAGCCCGTTTTCGCCTGGCGATAGGTGGTCACGATGAAGTACGTCCTGCTGATCGCCGGCGACGAGACCGCCGCCGAGCACGCGAACGACGGCTGCGGCGGCTGGGACACCGAGATGCTCGCCCGCGGTGTGCTCGTCGGCGGCGCCGGTCTGCACCCGCCGGCCGACGCGACCACCGTGCGCGTCCGGGGCGGCGAAACGCTCCTGACCGACGGTCCGTTCGCGGAGAGCCGCGAACAGATCGGTGGGTTCTGCCTGATCGAGTGCGCCGACCTGGACGAGGCGCTGGAGATCGCCTCGAAACACCCCGCGGCGACGTACGGCTCCATCGAGGTGCGGCCGCTCCGGTGACCGCGGAAGCCGTCGAGCGGGCGTTCCGGACGGAGTGGGGGCAGATCGTCGCCACGGTGATCCGGATGACCGGCGACTGGGAGCTCGCCGAGGAGGCCGCCCAGGACGCGTTCGCCCAGGCGCTCGAGCGGTGGCCCGCCGAGGGGGTGCCGCGTAACCCGGGCGCGTGGCTGACCACGACGGCACGCAATCGCGCGGTCGACCGGCTGCGGCGGGAGGCCGTCGGCGCGGCCAAGCTCCGGGACGTGGCGAGGGAGCCGGTCGGCGAACCCGAGGTGCACGACGTGGCCGACGACCGGCTGCGGCTGATGTTCACCTGCTGCCACCCGGCGCTCGCCCTGGACGCCCGGGTGGCGCTGACGCTGCGGACGCTCGCCGGGCTGTCGGTGGCCGAGATCGCGCGGGCCTTCCTCACCTCGGAGGCCGCGCTCGCCAAGCGTCTGGTCCGGGCCCGGCAGAAGATCAAGCACGCCGGCATCCCGTACCGCGTGCCGCCCGCCGATCTCCTGCCGTCGCGGACACCGGCCGTCCTCGCGGTGCTGTATCTGCTGTTCACCGAGGGGTACGCGGCCACGGCGGGGGCCGAGCTCGTGCGCCGACCGCTGACCGGCGAGGCGATCCGGCTGGCCCGGCTGCTGCACGAGCTGATGCCCGACGAACCCGAGGCCACCGGGCTGCTGGCCCTGATGCTCTTCCACGACGCCCGCTCGTCGGCGCGGGTGGACGCCGACGGCGAGCTGGTGCCGCTGGACGAACAGGACCGCACGGCCTGGGACGGCGCGCGGATCGCCGAGGCCGACCGCCTCCTCGCGACCGCTGGTGGCGCCGGGCCCTACGTCGTCCAGGCGGCGATCGCGGCCTGCCACGCGACGGCGCCGACCGCGGCGGACACGGACTGGCGGCAGATCGCCGTGCTCTACGGAACGCTGCGGAAACTCGTGCCGTCGCCGGTCGTCGCGCTCAACCAGGCCGTCGCGGTCGGCCTGGCGTACGGCCCGGAGGTCGGGCTCGCGCTGGTCGAGGAACTCCGCACCGCGCTCGCGGACTATCCGCTCTTCCCGGCCGTCCGGGCCGACTTCCTGCGGCGCCTGGGCCGCACGACCGAGGCCGCCGACGCCTACCGCGCGGCGATCGAGGCCGCCACCACCGAACCGGAGCGGAGATTTCTGCGGCGTCGCCTGTCCTCGGTGGGCGGTGGCCGTTCGTCGGTGGAGTGAACACCGCACTCCGAGAGGACCACCCGATGATCCGCACCCTCATCGCCGATCAACGCGTACAGCTCGCCGACGCCCTCGCGACGCTCCCCGACGCGAGCTGGGACGCCCCGACGCTCTGCGACGGCTGGCGTGTCCGCGAGGTGATCGCGCACGTGGCGATGGAGTTCCGCTACCCCGTCGGTCGCTTTCTCTGGCACTTCGCGCTGGCCGGCTTCAACTTCCACCGGCTGAACGACCGCCGGGCCGCCGCCGACGCCGCCGCGCTCTCCAGCGCCGAGCTGACCGCGTCGATCCGCGACAACGTCCACCACCCGTGGAAGCCCCCGGGCACCGGGTACGCCTCGACGCTCACGCACGAGACCGTGCACGCGCTCGACGTCATGGTGCCGCTCGGGGTGCACTGGCCGGTACCGGAACCGACCGTGCGCACGGTGCTGGACGCCTGGGACGTCGAGCACGGCCAGAAGTACTTCGGCGTCGATCTGACCGGCGTGCGGCTGTGCGCCGACGACCTCGACTGGAGCGTCGGCGACGGCGAGCCGCTCTCCGGCCACGCCACCGATCTGCTCCTGGTGCTGGGCGGCCGGAAACTCCCGGCCGGCCGCCTCTCCGGTGGACCAGCCCCACGCTTCAGTCGGACGCCGAGCGCGCGCCGGGCTTAGGCCTGGCCTAGTCGTCGAGGTAGCGGCGGTTGCGTTTCTCGGCTTTGAGGCGCTTGCGTTCCAGGCGGCGGCGTTCGATCTCGGCCTTCGGCGGTTTGCGCTTCACGTCGACGCCGCCCCAGAACGACAGGCCGGTGACGATGATGACCGGGGCGCCGGGCGCGCCGGGGCCGGTCGCGTTGTCGTCGAAGCCACCCATGATGCCGACGCCGTTGACGTGCACGGTGGCGTTCTCCGGCACGGTGATGTCGATGCCGCCCATGATCGCCACCGCGCGGATCGTCACCGTGGCGCTGGTGAACACGGCCTCGCGGAGGTCCACCTCGCCGCCGCCCCAGAAGGCGATGCACTCGAACTTCTCGGGGACGGTCCAGGGGCCGGTGCGCTTGAAGCCGCTCATCACCGCGGCCGCCCAGGTGGAGGGTGGGAGCACCGGGTGCCCGGGGGTGAACGTCGCCGGTTCCGGGGTGAACTCCGCGCGCGGCATCGGGATGTCGCGGGTGAGCGGGATCAGCTCGCCGTAGGTGCGGGCCGAGTACACCTGGGCGAGGCGCGCGTCGAGTTCGTGGAGGTCGATGCGGCCCTCGGTGGCGGCCTCGTGCAGGGCCGCGGCCACGCGTTCACGGTCCGTGTTGGACGCTCGCATCTCCGCCCGCTCCGGCGCGCCCGGGCCCGAGGTGGGAGCCGAGGACACCACCGCGTCGGCACTCGGCGTCTCCGGGAAGACCGGCGCCGCCGGAGCCAACGGCTCGGCAGCCGACACCTCCGGAGCAGCGGGCGCCGGAGCAGCGGGCGCCGGAGCAGCGGGCGCCGGAGCAGCGGGTGCCGGCGGGGCCACCGGCGCGGCCGAGGCTTCCGGCGCCGGCGAGGCTTCCGGCGCCGGCGAGCCGGCGGACAGCGGCGGGGCTACCGGCGGCGGGGCTACCGGCGGCGGGGCTATGGGCGGCGGGGGCGGCGACGGCGGCGCCGAGAGCCGTCCGGAGGTCGGGTCGTTATCCGGGCGCGAGGTGGGTTCCGGAAGCGTGGCCACACACTGAGAATAGGCCCGAGGACAACGGATTCCCCGCCCCGCCCTCGATTCCTCGCCCACGGCTCAGTCCGGCAGCAGCGGCACCGTGAAACCTTCACCGCGCCCCAGCAGCGTGCCCCGCGTCACCGCGGCCGACCCGAACCGCTCCCGGACCGCGTCGAGCGCCGAATCCAGCCCTCCCTCGTCGGGGCCGTCGAGCGGCAGCATCAGCTGCTCCCCCTGCGAATCGAGGTTCCCGACCGCGACCCCGATCAACGTGATGCCCCGCTCGGCGATCAGCGGCGACGCCGCCGCGAGCAGCTCACGCGCGGCCTCCAGCAACACCGCGGTGGCCGACGTCGGCCGGGTGAGCGTGTGCGAGCGGGTGGCGCGCGTGTAGTCGTCGAAGCGCAGCCGCAACGTCACGGTGCGCCCGGCCCGCGACGCCTTGCGCATCCGGCGCCCCACCCGGTCCACCAGCCCGGCCAGCGCGGCCTGCAGATCGGCGCCGGTGTGCGGGCCGCGCCCGAGCGCCCGCTGCGCGCCCATCGAACGCCGACGGCGCCCCACGACCACCGGCCGCGGGTCGTGGTTGTGCGCGAGCGCGTGCAGGTGCCGCCCGGCGTGCTGCCCGAGCACCGACACGAGGTACGCCTCGCCGAGCCGCGCCACCTGCCCGACCGTGACGATCCGGCGCGCACGCAGCTTCGCCGACGTCACCGTGCCGACGCCCCAGAGCCGCTCCACCGGCAACTCGTGCAGGAACTCCAGCTCGCGGCCCGGCTCCACGACGAGCAACCCGTCGGGCTTGGCGACGCCGCTGGCGACCTTCGCGAGGAACTTGGTGCGCGCGACGCCGACGGTGATCGCGAGCCCGACCCGCTCGCGGACCGCGACACGCAGGCCCGCCGCGATGTCGGCCGGCGAACCGCTCACTTTGCGCAGACCGCCGACGTCGAGGAACGCTTCGTCGATGGACAGCCCCTCGACCAGCGGTGTGGTGTCGCGGAACACGTCGAACACGGCCTTGCTGGCCGCGCTGTAGGCGCCCATCCGCGGTGGGACGACGATGGCCTGCGGGCAGAGCGCCCGGGCCATCCGCCCACCCATCGCGGTGCGGACGCCGCAGGCCTTCGCCTCGTAGCTGGCGGCGAGCACGACCCCGCCGCCGACGATCACCGGGCGCCCGCGCAGGCGTGGATCGTCCCGCTGCTCGACCGACGCGTAGAACGCGTCGAGATCGGCATGCAGGATGCTCGCCTCCGAGGACACCCAGCGATCATCGCACAGGCGTTCGAAAAATCATCCAACCAGCGGACGAACTTCCTGGGCGACGAACCGGACGTAGCCTTCCAGGTCGGGCTCGTCGGCCGGCGGCTGGAAGATCATCGTGTCCGCGCCGGCCTCGGCGTACTTGGCCGCCTCGGCGGCGAACTCCTCGGCGCCGCCGGCGACGCCCAGCCCCGAGGCCGGGTCGTACTTCCAGAAGTCGAGCTCGGCACGCAGACGCTCCGGCGCGTCCGGACCCGTCACCGCGACGCCCATGTACACGATCGTGTGCGGGTCGGTCCGCCCGGCCGCGGTCCGCGCGTTCCGGACCAGCTCGACCGCGGCACGCACGTCGGAGACGTTCTTCTGGCTGTCGAGGATCGTGCCGTCGGCGTGCTCCCCGGCCAGCTTCAGCGTCTTCGGCCCGACCGCGCCGACCAGGATCGGCGGCGCCTGCTCCGGCGGGTAGTCGAGCTTGACCCGGTCCAGGTTCACGTACCGGCCGTCGACGCTGAGCTCCTCGCCGCGCAGCAGCGTGCGCATCGCGTCGACGTTCTCGCGGAGCAGGGTCAACGGCGAGGACGCGCGCGCTCCGACCTGGCCCATCCAGTCCTGGACGCCGTGGCCGAAGCCCGGCAGGAACCGGCCGGGGAACATGCGCTCGAGGGTGGCCACCTCCAGCGTGGCCAGGACCGGGTTGCGGAACGGGACGGGCATCAGGCCGATGCCGACACGCAGCCGCTCGGTCGCCGACAGTGCCGCCGCGGCGCCGGCGATACCGCTCTGCCAGAAGCAGTCCTCCCAGAGCCAGAGCTCTTCGAGACCGGCGTCGTCGGCCGCACGGGCCACCGCGCGCAGCCGCTCCGGAGGTACTTGCGGACGAAAGACGACGCCAAGTGTTGTCATGACCCGTTCCTACCCCGCGACCCGACCCACTTGCTAACCGGGGACTGTCTCCGTATCTTACCGGGGACATCCCCCGCTTAGGAGGCGACCGTGTTCGGCGTCTGGCTGCCCTCCACTCCGTTCCTCACCTCGACCATTGACGAGCAGCGCCGAGCGTTCGCGCGCATCGAGGCGCTCGGTTACCACTCGCTCTGGACCGGCGAACCGGCGCCGGCCGCGGCCACCGTCGCACCGGCCCGCGAGATCTTCAGCCACCACGCGGTCGCCCTCGCCGCCACCGAGCGGCTGGTCGTCGGCAGCGGCATCGCGAACGTGGCGGCACGCGTCCCGGCGGCGATGCGCGGCGGCGCCGTCACGCTCGCCGAGGCCTTTCCCGGCCGGTATGTGCTCGGGCTCGGCGGCGCGAGCGGCCCGACCGCGCTCCGGGCCTACCTCGACGAGTTCGACGCGGTTCCGCTGCGGCCGGACGTGCGCTACCCCCGGGTGCTCGCGGCGCTCGGGCCGATCGCCCTCCGGCTGGCCGCCGAACGCGCGGACGGGGTCCACCCGTTCCTGCAGCCGGTGGCGCACACCCGGCTCGCCCGGGAGGCGGTCGGGCCGGACGCGCTGGTGATTCCGCACCAGGCCGCGGTGCTGGAGACCGACCCGGACGCCGCCCGCGCGCGCCTCCGCGCGGTCTTCGCGCGGATGCCCGCCGCCGACAACCCGTACGTCCGCAGCTACCGGCGGCTCGGGTACGGCGACGACGATCTGGTCGCGGGGTACCGCGACCGGCCGGTCGACGACCTGCTCGCCCGGGGCGACGAGGCCGCGATCGCGGCCCGGCTGCGCGCGCAGCTCGAGGCGGGCGCCGACGAGGTGCTCGTGCAGCCGTTCGCCGGGTCGCTCGCCGACGTGCTCCGGGCGCTCGAACGCCTGGCCGGGGAACTGTTCGGGCGGTAACACCCCCGGGGTCGGCGGATGGACGGACCGTCGCCGGGACGGAACGCAGGCTGGAACGACCCCCGTTCCGGTCCCTGGAGTAGCCATGAACAACCAGTCGGCGCTGGCCGCCGCGCTCCTGTACAAGCCGCGCGAGCACAAACCCGCGTACGTACTCTGGGCCGCGGCCCTCGTCGGCCTGCAGGCGACGGTGTTCGCGCTGTCGGCGCTGCTGCACGTGACCGAGCGCGATCCGGCCACCGCCGCGGCGCTCGGCCTCGGTGTGGTGGGTGCCGCGCTGACCGCCGTCGGGCTGCTCCGCGCCAACCGGGTCGCGTACGTGATGGCCGCGGCGTACGCGCTCGTCGGCGCGGCGCTGGCGGCCGTGTTCGAGCACCGCCCGTCGGTCGCCGCGATCGTGGTGCTGATCCTGCTCGGCACGACCAGCTCCCGGAAATACTTCTTCCGCCGCTGAACGGGTAGCACCGAGGTTGATGGACGTCGACCTCACGCGCGCCGCCGCCCGCTGGATCTCCGCCGACCGGATCGTCTGGAGACCGGCTGACCGCGTCCGCCTGCACACCGCGCCCCGCGGCGGGCTGGCCGTCACCGGCGGCCGCGTCACCGGCGGCACCGCCGTCGACCTGTTGCCCGGCCTGCGCGTGCCCGACCTGCCGGTCCGTGAGCTGCTCACCGGCCAACTGGTCGTCGCCGCGTACGACGCCGACGACGAACTCGTCGACGCGACCGGCGTGCAGATCGCCGGCGTGCTCGACGACCTGTACGCGGGGGCGGCGACACGCACGCTCGGCCCGGTCTGGCGCGACGGCGTCCCGACGCTCGCGCTGTGGGCTCCGACCGCGACGGACGTCGTCCTGTGGATGGAGGACGGCACCCGCCCGATGCGCCGGGACGGCGACGGCGTCTGGACCGTGACCGGGGAGCCCGGCTGGAAGGACCGCGACTACCTGTTCGAGGTCGAGGTGTTCGTCCCGGAGACCGGGCGGGTGGAACGCAACCGGGTGACCGATCCGTACTCGATCGGTCTAGCGGTCAACTCGACCCGCAGCCGCCTGGTCGACCTCGGTGGCTGGACCGGCGTCCCGTCACCGCCCGGCCCCGACCAGGCGATCTACGAGCTGCACGTCCGTGACTTCTCGATCGGCGACGCGTCGGTGCCGGCCGAGCACCGCGGGACGTACCGCGCGTTCACCCACCCCGACTCGGTCGGCATGACCCACCTGGCCCGGCTGGCCCGCGCCGGGCTCACCACGGTGCACCTGCTGCCGGTGGCGGACTTCTCGTCGGTGGACGACGTGCGCACGACCGGCCCCGGCGACCTCACCGGTTTCGCGCCCGACAGCGACGCGCAACAGGAACGCGTCACCGCGGTCGCGGACGACGACGGCTTCAACTGGGGCTACGACCCGCTGCACTGGACGGTGCCGGAGGGCTCGTACGCCGTCGACCCCGACGCCCGCACCGACGAGGTGCGCGCGATGGTCGACGCGCTGCACCGCGTCGGGCTGCGTGTCGTGCTGGACGTGGTCTACAACCACACCGCCAGCGCCGGGCAGGCCGGCACCAACAGCCTCGACCGGATAGTGCCCGGCTACTACCACCGTCTCGACGACGCCGGCGCCGTGTACACGTCGACGTGCTGCCCGAACACGGCCACCGAGCACACGATGGCCGGCAAGCTGCTGATCGACTCGGTGCTCACCTGGGCGCGCGGTTACGGCGTCGACGGGTTCCGGTTCGACCTCATGGGCCACCACCCGCGTGCGCTGATGGTGGAGCTCCGGGAGCGCTACGACGGGCTCCTCTACGGCGAGGGCTGGGATTTCGGCGAGGTCGCCGGCAACGCGCTGTTCGTCAACGCCTCGCAGGCGAACATGGTGGGCACCGGGATCAGCACGTTCGACGACTCGCTGCGTGACGCTGCCCGTGGCGGTTCCCCGTTCGACGACGACCCGCGCGTCCAGGGTTTCGCCAGCGGCCTCGGCACCGATCCGAACGGGGTGTCCCCGTGGTCCCGGGACCAGCTGTACGCGCTGCAGGACCGGATCCAGGGCGGCCTGACGAACCCCGACGCCGTCACCTACGTCGACGCGCACGACAACCTCACGCTCTACGACGCGCTCACCTACAAACTGCCGCCGACGACGAGCATGGCCGACCGGATCCGCATGAACACGGTGGCGCTGGCGCTGACCGCGTTCGGGCGGGGGCTGACGTTCTGGCACGCCGGGGTCGAGTCGCTGCGCAGCAAGTCGTTCGACGCCGACAGCTACAACTCCGGCGACTGGTTCAACGTCTACGACCCGACCGGTCGCACGCACGGCTTCGGTCGCGGGCTGCCGCCGGCCGCGAAGAACGCCGAGTGGTGGAAGTACGCGCGCCCGCTGCTCGCCGACGCGTCGCTGCGTCCGACGGCGGCGGACGTCGAAGCCGCGACCGCGTCGGCGGAGACGCTGTTGCGGTTGCGCGCGTCGACACCGCTGTTCGGGCGGCCGGGCACCGGCACGGTCTCGTTCCCGGCCTCGGCGCCGGGGGTGATCGTGATGATGATCGACGACCGGGCAGGTTCCACCGGGACGGCGCTCGTGGTCGTGTTCAACGCGACGCCGTTCCCGACGACGCAGTTCGTGCCCGCGGCCGCCGGAGCGGAGTTCGCGCTGCACCCGGTGCAGGCCGCCGGGCCGGACCCGGTGGTGCGCACCGCCTCGTTCGTGGCCGGTTCGGGCGCGTTCACGGTGCCCGCCCGAACCGCGGCCGTCTTCGTCGCCGACGCCGGTAGGCGCAGCTGATTCCGCGCGGCTGACATAGTCGGCGCATGGAGCTGCGTCACCTGGAGTTCTTCGTCGCGGTCGCGGAGGAGCAGAGCTTCACGAAGGCGTCCACGCGTCTGCGGATCGTGCAGTCCGGGGTGTCGTCGGCGATCAAGGCGCTGGAGAAGGACCTGGGGGCGGCCCTGTTCGACCGCTCCGGACGCCGGGTCGAGCTCACCGACGCCGGCGCGGCGTTTCTGCCCCGGGCACGCGCGACCCTGGACGCCGCCCGCGACGCCCGCGAAGCCGTGCAGGAGGTGCGTGGCGGTATCCGGGGCACGCTGCGGATCGGCACGCTGACCGCGATCGACCTCATCGACCTGCCCGCGCTGCTGGCCGACTACCACCGCCGCTACCCGGCCGTGCAACTGCGCCTCAGCGCGGCGGCGGCCGGATCGGTGGGCCTCCTCGACGCGCTCACCGAGGGGAAACTCGACGTCACGTTCGTGTCGATGCCCGGGGCCACACCGCCCGGGTTCGTGCTCCGGGATCTCGCCGACGCTCCGATGGACCTCGTCGTGCCGGCCGGGCATCCGCTCGCCACCCGCGACTCGGTGCGGCTCACGGACTTCGCCGACGAGCCGTTCGTCGACTTCCCGGTCGGTTACGGCAACCGCGCGGTGACCGATCGCGCGTTCGCCGCGGCCGGGTTGGAGCGCTCGGTGTCGATCGAGATCGTGAACATCGGCACCGGCGCCGACTTCGTGCGTCACGGCATGGGGGTGGCGCTGCTCCCCCGGTTCCTGATCCCCCGGCGGAGCGACCTGCGGTCCCTGCCGGTGACGGGCGCGGACGTGCGCTGGCCCCTGTCGGCCGCCACGTCCACGCTCCGCCGCCCCAGCGCCGCCACGCGGGCGTTCCTGGCCCTACTTCCCCAGCACGCTCCCCGCGGTGGTCAGCAGGCGGCGGGGGAAGTCGACGCCGTGCAGCCGGGCACCGGCGGCCAGTAGGGCGAGCAGCGCGCCGGTGAACCAGTACATGGCGGTGGTGGCGTCGACGAACTGCGTGGTGACGCCCAGGGCCAGCGACGGCACGATCAGCCCCAGGTACGCGATCAGGAACAGGCCGGCCAGCGCTTCCCCGCGGGCGGCCGGAGCGGCCGAGGCGACCACGGCTCCGATCGCCGACTTGAAGACCACGCCGCCGCCCGCACCGGCGAGCGCGCCGCCGATCAGGAAGCCGACGAGGCTCTCGGTGGCCATGCCCGCGACCAGCACCAGCAACCCGATCGCCTCGATCCCGACGCCGAGCGCGAACCGCGACGCGGGGCGCAGCCCGCTGGTGAGCGTCTGGGCCGCGGCGGCGGCACCGAACACCACGAAGACGACGACACCGGCGAGCAACCGGCTCGGGTGATGCAGCGTCCCGGCGACGAAGCCCGGCGCGAGCGAGTTGAACAGCCCGAAGACCGCGAACGCGGTGAATGCGGTGG
This sequence comes from Cryptosporangium japonicum, assembly GCF_039524755.1. Lineage (NCBI taxonomy): Bacteria > Bacillati > Actinomycetota > Actinomycetes > Cryptosporangiales > Cryptosporangiaceae > Cryptosporangium > Cryptosporangium japonicum. The sequence continues at coordinate 846 of NZ_BAAAGX010000022.1, read as the reverse complement.
TGCCGGCCGCGAGGTACGCCCGCCGGTCGGCGCCGTTCACCCCGATCCGCTGCGGACGCCACGCCGGCCGCTCCGACGTCAGGTCGACGGTCTCCTTGGTGGATCCGACCGCGACGATCGCCAGCACCAGCAGCACCGCGAACAACAGGTACGGCGTCCGCAGCGGTGAGGGCAGGTACTGCGCCAGGGCACCGGACACCAGCGGGCCGACGCCGAGACCACCGATGTTCGCCGCGGTCGACACCATCTCGAACCGCCCGGTGCCGTCGCCGGGCCGGCTCAGCGCGTGGAGCTCGGCCAGGTACGCGGTGGCGGTCGCGGTGATCATGCCGACGCCGAGCCCTGACACGAACCGGGCGAGCAGCAGCTCGGGAAGCCCGGTGGAGAACAGGAAGATCAGCGCGGCGAGGAGCTCGAGCCCCAGGGCCGGGAGCAGGACGCGCTTGCGCCCCACCCAGTCGGAGACGTGCCCCGCGAGCAGGAGGCTGACGACGACGCCGACCGCGTACGTCGCGAAGACCACGGTGACAAGGAACGACGAGAAACCGTCCTGACGCTGGTACAGGACGTAGAGCGGGGTCGGCACGGTGGAGAACGCCATGGCGGTGAGGAACGCGCCGGCGATGAGCCAGAAGCCGAGGTTGTGCCTGGTACGCATGGTTCGAGCGTGCGTCGGAGTCGGCATCTCGTCCAACGACAGTTAGAGCTCGGACCCATCTCTCCCAGAGATAGGCCTGGACACAAAAAATGCCGCTACCCCTAAGGGCAGCGGCATTTTCTGAAGGAAAGTCCGGCGGCGTCCTACTCTCCCACACCATCACCAGTGCAGTACCATCGGCGCTGAGG
>NZ_BAAAGX010000021.1:44668-67829 GCF_039524755.1 Cryptosporangium japonicum | reverse complement strand
GCCCCGCCCGGCGCCGCCCGGCCCCGCCCGGCCCCGCCCGGCCCCGCCCGGCGCCGCCCGGCCCCGCCCGGCCCGGCCCGCCTAGTCCTCCGACGCCGGTGTCGTTGCTGCCACCTCCGCCAGCGGGGGCAGCTGCTCCGGGAACGGGGGTGGCGTGCCGCCGTGGGCCGGGCACAGTTCCTGGTGATCGCACCAGCCGCACAACGGCCCCGGGTTGGGGCGGAAGTCGCGGGCGGCGGTGGCGCGGTCGATCGCGGCCCAGATGGCCTGCAGGGTGCGTTCGAAGCGGAGCAGTTCGTCGGGGTCGGGGGTGTAGTCGAGGACCTCGCGGTCGCCCAGGTAGAGCAGGCGCAGCAGCCGGGGGACGACACCCCGGGTGCGCCAGATGACCAGCGCGTAGAACTTCAGCTGGAACATCGCCTTGCCCTCGAAGGATTCGCGGGGTGCGGCGCCGGTCTTGTAGTCGACGACGCGGATCTCGCCGGTGGGGGCGACGTCGATGCGGTCGACGAAGCCGCGCAGGCGCAGGCCCGACTCGGTGACGACCTCGACCAGGCGTTCCCGCTCGGCGGGGGCGAGCCGGTTCGGATCCTCCAGGGTGAAGTAGCCGGCCAAGAGACCGCGGGCGGACGACAGCCAGTCGGCCAGCGCCTCGGGCGTCTCGAACAGGCCGGTGAGTTCGGGCTCGGCCTCGGCCAGGCGGGCCCACTCCGGCTCGAGCAGGGCCTCGGCCGCCGCGGGGGAGCGCTGGCCGGCCGGCAGGTCGAACAAGCGCTCCAGCACGGCGTGGACCAGGGTGCCGCGGGTGGCGGCCGCGCTCGGCTTCTCGGGCAGCCGGTCGATGCTGCGGAAGCGGTAGAGCAGCGGGCAGGTCTTGAAGTCCGACGCGCGTGACGGCGACAGCGATCCGATGATCGCGAGTTCGGTGCGTCCATCCGCCGTGATGCTCATGCCGGAGAGGTTAGGACAGCCCTCCGACACTTCGCCGCACTCGCCTCCGCGCCTGTGGACAAAACCCACGCGACTAGGCTGGTCCGTCGTGACCGATGTGCTACCCGAACACGCCCGGACGGAAAGTGTGAGCGACACCACTGGAATTCATCGACCCGTCGGGGCCAACCGCCGCGGGCCGTTCGCTGCCGGTGACCGTGTGCAGCTCACCGACCCGAAGGGCCGGTTGCACACCGTGCTCCTCGAGCCCGGCCGCTCCTTCCACACCCACCGCGGCGCGCTGGCCCACGACGACCTGATCGGCAAGCCCGAGGGCATCGTCGTCTCGGCGACCTCGGGCACGCAGTACCTGGCGTTGCGTCCGCTGCTGAGTGATTTCGTGCTGTCGATGCCGCGGGGCGCGCAGGTCATCTACCCCAAGGACGCGGCCCAGATCGTCGCTATGGGCGACGTCTTCCCGGGCGCGCGGGTGCTCGAGGCCGGCGCCGGGTCCGGTGCGCTCACCTGCTCGTTGCTGCGCGCGGTGGGCGAGCACGGCGCGGTGCACTCCTACGAGCGTCGCGAGGACTTCGCCGACATCGCCCGGCTCAACGTCGAGCGGTTCTTCGGCGCACCGCACCCGGCCTGGTCGCTGACGGTCGGCGACGTGGCCGACGCGAGCGGTCTCGAGGTCGACCGGGTGATCCTCGACATGCTCTCGCCGTGGGAGGTGCTGCCGACGGTGGCCCCGATGCTGGTGCCCGGCGGCGTCCTGATCGCCTACGTGGCCACCACCACGCAGCTCTCGGCCACCGTCGAAGCGCTGCGTGAACATGGTTCGTTCACCGAGCCGCGGTCCTGGGAGTCGCTGGTGCGCGACTGGCACGTCGACGGGCTCGCGGTGCGTCCCGACCATCGGATGGTGGCGCACACCGCGTTCCTGATCAGCACCCGGAAGCTCTCCGACGGTGTCGTCGCCCCCCGGCGCCAGCGCAAGCCGTCCAAGGGCGCGGAAGCCTACGCGGCCCAGAAAGCCGGCAAACCGGACCCAGCCAAAGAGGCTTAGACACCAGGGCCGGCGACGGCGACACCGTCGTCGGCCCGCACCACGTGGATGCAGTCGCCGGGACATTCCTTCGCGGAATCGATCACGTCGAGCCGCAGCGCGACCGGAACCCGCACCTGCGCGCCCCGATCGGTCCGCAACTCACCGTCATCACCTTTGACGTAGGCGAGACCGTCGACGTCGAACTCGAAGACCTCCGGCGCGTACTGGACGCAGAGACCGTCACCGGTACACAGATCCTGGTCGACTCTCACCAGCAGCTCCGACAAAGCCCCTCCTCCGACCGGCGACTCCGCCAGCCTAGGCACGGGGACAGCGCGTCGACCACACGCCCCGGCGACCGTTGACTGACGGTGAACGCGGCGTGTCAACCCGGCGTGTTGTGAATACGCGTGAGTGAACTGGACAAAGTTTCCCTTCTGTGACGCGGGCATCGTCTGCACGACGGCTCTGTGGGTGAGTCGGTACTGTTGATGCACCGATCACCGGGGGAGGTGGCCGCTCGTGAACACAGATCCGAACGACGCGCACGGCAACACGCGCCGGGAGGCAGAGGTCCGCGATCTCACGGCCCAGGTGGACTTCCTCCAGGAGGAAGTCCAGCTCCTGCGCCGCAAGCTCACGGAAGGGCCCCGGCACGTCCGGACCCTCGAGGATCGTCTTGCCACCGCGCAAGCAACGATCTCTCGCCTCACCGAACAGAACGACAAACTGGCCTCGACTCTCAGAGAAGCGCGCACCCAGATCGTCGCGCTGAAGGAGGAGATCGACCGGTTGGCCCAGCCGCCCAGCGGCTACGGGGTCTTCCTGGTCGCACACGACGACGGAACCGTCGACGTGTTCACCGGCGGACGCAAACTGCGTGTCGCCGTCTCCCCGTCGGTCGAGGTGGAGAGCCTCGCCCGCGGTCAGGAGGTCATGCTCAACGATGCCCTCAACGTCGTGCAGGCCCTCGGTGTCGAGCGGGCCGGTGAAATCGTCACCCTCAAGGAGATCCTCTACGACGACCAGGGCGTGAAGGACCGCGCGCTGGTCCTGAGCCGGGCCGACGAGGAGCGGGTCGTGTACCTGGCCCACACCCTCGACGACGTGCAGCTGCGCGCCGGTGACGCCCTGCTGCTCGAGCCCCGGTCGGCCTACGCCTACGAGCGCATCCCGAAGTCCGAGGTCGAGGAGCTCGTCCTGGAGGAGGTGCCCGACATCGACTACTCGTCGATCGGTGGTCTCTCCTCGCAGATCGAGCAGATCCGGGACGCCGTCGAGCTCCCGTTCCTGCACGCCGACCTGTTCCGCGAGCACGAGCTGCGGCCGCCGAAGGGCGTCCTGCTCTACGGCCCGCCCGGGTGCGGCAAGACGCTCATCGCCAAGGCGGTGGCGAACTCGCTGGCCAAGAAGGTGGCCGAGGTGCGCGGCGACACCGGCTCGGATGCCGGCAAGTCGTTCTTCCTCAACATCAAGGGCCCGGAGCTGCTCAACAAGTACGTCGGCGAGACCGAGCGGCACATCCGGCTGATCTTCCAGCGGGCGCGCGAGAAGGCGTCCGGCGGCACCCCGGTGATCGTGTTCTTCGACGAGATGGACTCGATCTTCCGTACCCGTGGTTCCGGTGTCTCCTCGGACGTCGAGAACACGATCGTTCCCCAGCTGCTGTCGGAGATCGACGGCGTCGAAGGCCTGGAGAACGTCATCGTGATCGGTGCGTCCAACCGGGAGGACATGATCGACCCGGCGATCCTGCGGCCGGGCCGGCTCGACGTGAAGATCAAGATCGAGCGTCCGGACGCCGAGGCGGCCAAGGACATCTTCAGCAAGTACATCACCGGCGGAGTGCCGATCCACGACGACGACATCGCCGCCAACGGCGGTTCGCGGCAGGCGACGCTTGACGCGATGATCCAAGGTGTTGTCGAGCGGATGTACACCGAGACCGAGGAGAACCGCTTCCTCGAGGTGACGTACGCCAACGGTGACAAGGAAGTCCTGTACTTCAAGGACTTCAACTCGGGCGCGATGATCCAGAACATCGTCGACCGCGCGAAGAAGATGGCGATCAAGGACTTCTTGACGCTGAGCCAGAAGGGTGTCCGGATGCAGCACCTGCTGGACGCCTGCGTCGACGAGTTCCGGGAGAACGAGGACCTCCCGAACACCACCAACCCCGACGACTGGGCTCGCATCTCCGGCAAGAAGGGTGAGCGGATCGTGTACATCCGTACCCTGGTGTCCGGGGGTAAGGGCAGCGAGGCGGGGCGGTCGATCGAGACCGCGAGCAATACGGGACAGTATCTCTGACCCGGCTATGACGGGCCGCCGCCCGGGGACCGACGCGGTTCCCGGGCGGCGCCGCGCCACGACGAACCACGGGATCCGACCTCTGCGATGACGAACACCGGCGCTACACGGACCGCACGCTGTTCGGTGCGGCCTCGATGAGGACGGTCGCTCGTCGGCTCACCGACGCACTCCCCGTGCGCGGATGGCTACTCCTCGGGATGCTCTACGTCCTCGCGGTCGCGCTGGCGCTTATCACGAACCCGCAGTACGGCCCCGATTCCCGGATCTACCTGGCCTGGACGTACTGGTACCTGGGCCACCCGCAGGCCGAGGCCGCGCAGCTCTCCTACAACTACCTGTGGGACAACACCGGCCTGAAGGACTGCTGGTCCTGCTGGCCCGACGACTACCACGAGAAGTTCTTCACCGGGCAGTACGCGGCCGTGGTCGGCCCGCGCGTGCTGCTGCCGTTCCTGTCCGCGCCGTTCGTCGCGCTGATGGGGCCGATGGGCATGCTCGTCGTGCCGATCGTCGGGTACGCGCTCGCCGTTGTCGCCACCGTGATGCTCGCGTCGCGCCTCTGGGGCCAGCGCTGGGCGCTGGTGGCCGGTGCGGTGCTGCTGCTGCCGGTCTACGTGTCGCGCTGGAGCGTCGTCGCGCACACCGAGGGCCCGGCGTTCGCACTCCTCGCGGTGCCGCTGCTGCTGCTCCCGCTCGCGATGCGCGTCACCCGGAAGCATCTGATCGCCTACGTGGCGCTCGTCGGTCTGGGCATGCTCAACCGGCAGTTCGCGATCGCGTTGCCGGTCGCGGTGGGGTTCGCCTGGCTGCTGGTGTTCCTCCGCGACCGGAAGTTCTTCAACGTCTGGTTCCCGTTCGCGTTCTGGGGCAATTTCGTGGGTTTCGGCATCCTGCTGGCGCAGATGCTGATCACCCCGATGATCTTCGGCGGCGAGGAGCTCTCGCTCGTCGGGCAGTTCAACGACCTGTCCATGCAGTACTTCCAGACGTCCGGCGTCGGCGCGATCCCCACCGTGACGTGGAACGTCATCACGTCCGACCTGCTGCGTGTCCGCTACGACCTGCCGCTGATGGCGCTGCTGGTGCTGGTGACGTTCGCGGTCGTGTGGCGTTGGCGCAGCGAGCTCTCGGCGATGGCCGCGGGCGCGTTCCTGTCGGTCAGCGCGATCAACATCGTCGAGTTCTGGCCGGCCGCGTTCCGCTACCACGCGCCGATCGTCCCGCTGCTCGTGCTGGCCGCGGTCGCGTTGCTGGCCGACCTGTGGGGCCCGCTGCGGCAGCGTCCGTCCCGCTCCACCGAGGCCGTGCCCCGGCCACCGGCCTACCGGGTGACGACGCCACCGGAGACCAAGCCCGCGCGACGCTGGAAGCCGACGGTGAGCGGGCTGCGCTGGATCGGCGAGCTCCCGGTGCACGCCTGGCTGGTGATCAGCGTGCTCACCGCGGTGACGTTCTGGGAGCTGCAGGACCGCACCTGGCACTACGGCCCGAGCAGCATCTACCACCTGGCCTGGACCTACCGCATCCTCGGCTACTCACCGGCCGACGCCACCGCCCAGACCTACGACGACCTGCACAACATGCCGTTCTTCGGCTCCGGCTGCGGCGGCCCCTGCTGGGAGTACGGCGACTACTGGATCTACCAGCACGCCACCTCGGGCGACCCCAACCTCGTCTATCCGCTGCTCTCGGCGCCGTTCGTGCACTTCTACGGGTTCTCCGGCCTGCTCGTGGTGCCGGTGGTCGCGATGCTCGTCGCGATCGTGATGCTGACGCTCTTCGCGACCCGACGCTGGGGGCCGGCGGCGGGCACGCTCACCGCGGTCGGGTTCCTGCTCACCGACCGCATCGCGAGCGCCGGCCTGGCCGGCACCGGCGACATGCTGGCGATCGCGCTCGGCATCGGGATGTTGTTCACGCTCCCGCTGGACGGGCGGCGCAACCGGAGAGCGCTGGCGACGTTCGGCGTCCTGCTGGTGCTCGCGCTGGCCAGCCGGTCGACGTCGATCACGCTGGTCGGCGCGATCGGCGTCGGCTGGCTCTGCCACAGTCTCGTCACCCGGTCGGTGCGCAACCGGTGGACGCCGTTCGCCGCGGTCGCCGGGCTGGCCGTGGTGGGCGTCGTCTCGCTCGGCCAGGTCAGCGCGATCGTCGACGCCCGCTACCTGGGCCGGGCGCGTGAGGTGATCTCCGAGGGCACCGGCGGGGTCGCGGGGTCGATCGCCGACCGGCTGCACGAGATGACCTCGATCGACGGCACGTACATCGCCGCGGACGCGCTGCTCTGCGCCGTGCTGATGATCGCGGTCATCGCTGCGCCGCTGCGGTCCCTGCGCGACCCGCTGGCCGCGCTCGCGCTCGGCGGCGGCATCGTGAGCGTGCTGCTCGGCCTGCTGGTCGGCGTGCCGTCCGGCGCGCGCCAGTTCAGCATCGTCTACCCGCTGTTCCTGCTGACGACGGTCGGCCTGCTGGTGTCGCTGTCGCGGCGGCTGCGGCCCGAGGTGCCGGGGGAGGCCGCGCCCGAACCGGCCGGGGTCCGCGCGATCGGGAGCCCGGTGCCGGTCGCCGCCGGGGTGGCCGAGGCGTTCCCGGACCTGAACGCGCCCCGCCTGGCCGCCGACGACCTCACCCCGGACGATCCGCGGACCGGTCTCGAGGCGCCGGCGCGACCCGGAGCGCCGGCGTGATCACCCGATGTGGTGCATCAGGCGACGGGCGAACCGGGCGGCGGGCGCCCGAGGTACGTAGGCTTCACCCATGAGCGCGCGACGAATCATGGGCACCGAGGTGGAGTACGGCATCTCGGTCCCGGGCCAGCCCGGCGCCAACCCGATGGTCACCTCGTCCCAGATCGTGAACGCGTACGGGTCACGCAACGACCCGTCGCGGCACGGCCGGGCCAGATGGGACTACGAAGAGGAATCGCCGCTGCGCGACGCCCGTGGGTTCAACTACGGCGGCGCGCTCTACGACCCGGCCGAGGCGCTGGCCGACGAGGACCTCGGCCTGGCCAACGTCATCCTCACCAACGGCGCCCGGCTCTACGTCGACCACGCCCACCCGGAGTACTCGACGCCCGAGGTCACCAACCCGCGGGACATCGTCCTGTTCGACAAGGCCGGCGAGCGGGTGATGGCGGAGGCGTCCCGGCGGGCCGCGACCGTGCCGGGCGCGCCCCCGATCAACCTGTACAAGAACAACACCGACAACAAGGGCGCCTCGTACGGCGCGCACGAGAACTACCTCATGCGCCGGCGGACGCCGTTCAGCGAGATCGTCACGCACCTGACGCCGTTCTTCGTCACCCGCCAGGTCATCTGCGGCGCCGGCCGGGTGGGCATCGGCCAGGACGGCTCGGGCAGCGGCTTCCAGATCAGCCAGCGCGCCGACTTCTTCGAGGTCGAGGTCGGTCTGGAGACCACGCTCAAGCGCCCGATCATCAACACCCGCGACGAGCCGCACGCCGACGCCGAGAAGTACCGCCGCCTGCACGTCATCATCGGCGACGCGAACATGTCGGAGATCGCCACCTACCTCAAGGTGGGCACCACGGCCCTGGTGCTGAGCATGATCGAGGACAAGGCGCTGCCCAGCGACCTCGCGCTCGCCGAGCCGGTCAGCGACCTGCGCGCGGTCTCGCACGACGCGGCCCTGCAGCACAAGGTGAGCCTGCGCGACGGGCGCAAGATGACCGCGCTGGACATCCAGGAGATCTACTGCGAGCGGGCGCGCACGTACGTCGCCGACCGGCTGGGCGACGACGTCGACCCCGACACCGCCGACGTCCTCGAGCGGTGGGAGTCGCTGCTGCAGCGCCTGCGCCAGGACCCGATGCTCTGCGCCACCGAGCTCGACTGGGTGGCCAAGCTGCGGCTGCTGGAGGGCTACCGCGACCGCGACGGCCTCGGCTGGGACTCCCCCCGCCTGCAGCTGGTCGACCTGCAGTACCACGACGTCCGGCCGGAGAAGGGCCTCTACCACCGTCTGGTGGCCCGGGGCGCGATGAAGCGGCTGCTCGACGACGACGAGGTCACCCGGGCGATGCTCAAGCCGCCCACCGACACCAGGGCGTACTTCCGCGGGCGGTGCCTGGAGAAGTACGGCTCGGCGGTGGTGGCGGCCAGCTGGGACTCGCTGATCTTCGACGTGGGCCGGGAGTCGCTGGTGCGGGTGCCGATGCTCGAGCCCGAGCGCGGCACGCTCAGCCACGTCGGTACCCTGCTGGACCGGTGCGACAGCGCCACCGAGCTTTTGGACGCCCTTACGGGTCCGGGGCGTTAACTCCGGACCAATTGGCGTTCCGGGGAGGTACCGTCGAGATGCGAACCGAGGGGAGACGCCATGAGCACCAGGGACAGCGGCGGTCAGTCGCAGAGCAGTCGGGCCCGGCAGGACGTCGACGAGGTCGAGGCCGTCGAGGCGAATCCTGAGGTAGCCGAGCGGGTCGAGGAGATCACCGCCGACGTCGACGACATGCTCGACGAGATCGACTCGGTTCTCGAGGAGAACGCGGAGGAGTTCGTCCGCGGATACGTGCAGAAGGGCGGCGAGTAGCCGGTCCCGCGAAGGCCGCTCGGCAGCGATGCTGCCGGGCGGCCTTCGTCAACCTGACGGTAGGGTTGCGACAAGCTCAACGCGTACGTACGAGAGAGGATCCAGGTGGCAACGGGCCGTTCCTCGAACCTGTTCAACCTCCCGGTGGGGTCGTCGTTCACCGAGTTCCTGAGCCAGACCGCGCCCGAGCTGCTGCCCGGGCGTCGGCCGTTGCCCCCGGGTGACCACGGGGCCGTCGCGCCGCACGGCACGACGATCGTGGCCACCACCTACGCCGGTGGGGTGGTGATGGGCGGCGACCGCCGCGCCACCCAGGGCAACATGATCGCCCAGCGCGACATCGAGAAGGTCTTCCCGACCGACGCGTACTCGGTGGCCGGCATCGCCGGAACCGCGGGTATCGCGATCGAGATGATCCGGCTCTACCAGGTCGAGCTCGAGCACTACGAGAAGATCGAGGGCACGCCGCTCACGCTCGACGGCAAGGCCAACCGCCTGTCGGCGATGATCCGCGGCAACCTGGGCGCCGCGCTCCAGGGCCTGGCCGTGATCCCGCTCTTCGCCGGTTTCGACCTCGACGCGCCCGACCCCGCGAAGGCGGGCCGGATCTTCGGGTTCGACGTCACCGGCGGCTGCTGGGAGGAGCAGGGCTACTCCTCGGTGGGCTCCGGCTCGGTGTTCGCGAAGTCGTCGCTGAAGAAGCTGTGGAAGCCGACGCTCGACGAGGCCGGCGCGGTGCGCATCCTGGTCGAGTCGCTCTACGACGCCGCCGACGACGACTCGGCGACCGGCGGCCCCGACGTGATCCGCAAGCTCTACCCGATCCTGGCCGTCGTCGACGCCGAGGGTGTCCGCCGGCTGACCGACGACGAGGTGGGCGCGGTCGTCGCCGAGGTCATCGCCGACCGAACCGCCAATCCCGGCGTCTAAGCGAAGGGGCATCCAGCAAAGATGGCAATGCAGTTCTATGCCTCTCCCGAGCAGCTCATGCGCGACCGCTCGGAGTTCGCGCGCAAGGGTATCGCCCGCGGCCGGAGCGTCGTCGTGCTCAGCTACGCCGGTGGCGTGCTGTTCGTCGCCGAGAACCCGTCGAAGGCGCTGCACAAGGTCAGCGAGATCTACGACCGCATCGGGTACGCGGCGGTCGGCAAGTACAACGAGTTCGAGGCCCTGCGCCAGGTCGGTGTGCGCTACGCCGACCTGCGGGGGTACTCCTACGACCGGCGTGACGTCACCGCGCGCGGTCTGGTGAACGCGTTCGCGCAGCAGCTGGGCGCGATCTTCGGTGAGCAGTCCAAGCCGTTCGAGGTCGAGGTCTGCGTCGCGCAGGTCGGGGCGTCGGCGGCGGCCGACGAGCTCTACCGGCTCACCTACGACGGTTCGGTCACCGACGAGCCCGGGTTCATCGCGATGGGCGGGCAGTCCGAGGCGATCGCGTCGCAGCTGCGTGAGAAGCACTCGCGGAAGGCCGACCTGCGTGGGGCGCTGAAGGTCGCGGTCGGCGCGCTCGCGTCGATCGGCGGCGAGAACGGCAACCCGCGCACGTTGTCCGCGGCGCAGCTCGAGGTGGCGGTCCTCGACCGCTCCCGCCCCGGCCGGGCGTTCCGGCGTCTGGTGGGTGCGGCCCTGGAGGGCCTGCTCGTCACCGAGCCCGACGCCGACGCCCCGGAGGAGCCCGCCGCCGACGAGGGCACCGAGTCGAGCGAGTCCACCGACTCCTGATCACCGCACGTCGTCGCGCGGATTCCTGTCAGTCGATGGCAGGAATCCGCGCGACACTGTTCCCATGCGCGCGGACCGGCTCCTCTCCCTGCTGCTGCTGGTGCAGACCCGGGGGCGGATGACGGCGCAGGAGCTCGCGGACGAGCTCGAGGTGTCCGTGCGCACGGTCTACCGGGACGTCGACGCGCTCTCCGCGGCCGGGGTGCCGCTCTACGCCGACCGGGGCCCGGCCGGGGGCTACCAGCTCGTCGACGGGTACCGCACGAAGCTGACCGGCCTCACGATCGACCAGGCCGAGTCGCTGTTCCTGGTCGGCATGCCCGGGCCGGCCGCCGCGCTGGGGCTCGGCACCGAACTGGCCGCCACCGAGCTCAAGCTGCTCGCCGCGCTCCCGGCCGAGCTGCGTACCCGCGCCGAACGCATGCGTGAACGGTTCCACCTGGACGCACCGGGCTGGTTCCGCGAGGCCGAGCAGGTTCCGCACCTCGCGGCCGTCGCCGACGCCGTCTGGAACCAGCGCCGGATCCGCGCCCGCTACCGGCGGTGGAAGGCACCGCGCGAGGTCGAGCGCGCCTGGGACCCGCTGGGCGTCGTCCTGAAAGCGGGGGTCTGGTATTTCGTGGCCCGCCGGGCCGACGACGGCGAGGTGCGTGCGTACAAGGTGTCCCACCTGCTCGACGTCGAGGTGCTGCCGGAGCAGTTCGAGCGCCCGCCGGGCTTCGCGCTCGCCGACTACTGGGACGGGTGGACCCGCCGCTTCGAGCAGGGCCTGATCCGCGGCGAGGCCCACGTGCGGATCTCCCCGCAGGGCCTCGACCGGCTGCAACACCTGCTCGGTGGCCCGGCGATGGTGCAGGCCGCACGCGAGAACGCCGAGCCGGCCGACGCCGACGGCTGGATCCGCACCCGGATCCCGGTCGAGCACGTCCGTAAGGCGCACGGCGACTTCCTCGCGGTCGGCGCGGACGTCGAGGTGCTCGGTCCGCCCGAGTTGCGCGCGCTGATCGCCCACACCGTGGCCGCGCTGGCGTCGGTGTATGCCGAAGGCGCGCCCACGCGGTCGCAGCGGATCTAGTACGGTGCGTACCGCCCGGATGAAACGGACATTACGGGCGGACGGGGGTTGCGGTGCGGACGAGGCGGCGAACCCTAGGGACGCTGAGCACGATCATGACCGGCGCGGTCGTGGCGGGTGCGCTCATGGTCGCGCCGGCCGGCCACCCGGCCCGGGCCGGTGGCCGTGCCGCGGTGCGTGACCTGGCCCGCCCGTTCACCCGGTGCGTGGTGGCCGACCAGCGGCTCGGCCAGATCAGCGGCCTGGTGGAGCGGCCCGGCGGGTTCATGGTCGTCAACGACACCGGCCCGGTGGTCTGGCGGCTGGACGCCGGGTGCCGCCCGATCCGGCGGGCGGTGCTGCGCGCACCCGTGGCCCACGACCCGAACGCGACGCCGCGCACCGGCAAACGTTTCGACACCGAGGACATCGCCCTCGACCACCGGAACAACCTCTGGATCGCCGACATCGGCGGCAACACCACGCGCCGCACCGCGGTCTCCTTGTTCCGGTGGCGGATGGGCGCGGCGGCGGAGGCGGTGACCCGGTTCGACCTGCGCTACCCCGACGGCGCCCACGACGCCGAGGCGCTCCTGCTGGCCCGCGGCGGACAGGTGCTGATCGTGACGAAGACCAGCGCGCCGGCCGGGGTCTACGTCGCCGACGCCCCGCTGAGACCGGCCGGGGCGCTGCGCCGGGCCGGCCGGGTCGACCTGCGCCGGGCGTGCCCGGACTGCCGGGCCCGCAGCCGGCTGATCACCGGGGGAGCGGTGTCGAAGGACGGCACCCGGGCGGTGCTGCGCACCTACGACCGGGCGTTCGAGTGGTACGCGCCGCGGGGTGACCTCGCGCGCGTGATCACCACGCAGGTGCCGCGGCACATCAACCTGCCGGAGAGCAGGCAGGGCGAGGCGATCGCCTACACCGCCGACGCGCGCACGCTGCTCACCGCCACCGAACGGATCCCCGCCCCGATCGGCGCGGTGCCCATCAGGAGCTGACCCCCACCGGCGGTTCGCGGCGTCGAGCGGGCGCTGACGCGCAGCGGTCCCGTTCCGGCGGGCGAGGGCTCGCCGGAACGGGACCGCTCCGGCGTCTAGAAGAAGCCCTCGTCGTCCCCGCCGTCGTCGTCGAAGACCTCCTCGAAGACCTCACCGGCGACGATGCCGCCGACGAACCCCGCGGCGGCGCCGCCGGCGACCGCGCCCATCCCCGGGCCGCGGTGGCGGCGGTGCCCGTGGTGGCCGTGGCTGTCGTAGCCGCCGTGGGTCCCGTACCCGCCGTGGCTCCCGTACCCGCCGTGCCCGCCGAACGCGGCCGCGCCGTGGCCGCCGAAGCCACCGGCGTTCGCGAGCAGCTGCTGGAGCCAGCCGTCGAGGTAGCCGGCCCAGTCGGTCTGATCGGCCGTCGCGTAGTCGATGCGCAGGTGGTGGAACGTGTCGGCGCCGCCGCTGAACAGCCCGCCGCGCTTGTCGACCTCGAGGACGACGTCGACCGCGTGCGGGTTGGCCACGAACGTCACCTCGAGCTCGTTGAGGCGACCGGAGTACTGCGGCGCCGGGAAGAACTCGATCTCCTGGTAGAACGGCAGCTGCTGCGGCACGCCACGCAGCTGGCCGTACTCCACGTCCGCGCTGCGGAACGTGAACCCGAGCCGCGCGACCGCGTCCAGGAACAGCTCCTGGGCCGGGAGCGGGTGGATGCGCACGGGGTCGAGGTCACCGGCGTCGATCGCCTTGGCGACCGCCACCTCGGTCTTGAGCCCGACCGCCATGCCGCGCAGCGGCTGGCCGAACACCGCGGTGACCGGCGCCTCCCACGGCACCGGGAACTGGAACGGGATCGTCTGGTCGGTGTTCTCCCGCAGCTCGAAGTGCCCGTTGAGCGGCAGCCGCGCGAACTCGACGCCGCCGGCCTGCTCGTGGTCACCGCCCTCGAACTCGACGCGGGTGACGAGGCCCAGCTCGATGCGCTCGATGGTGACCGTGCGGTCGCCACCGCGCAGCCGCACCTCACCCCGCAAGAGCTCGCCGGGCCGGCAGTCGCTGCGCTCCAGCACGGTGTCGACGGACGGCCCGCCGGCGCCGAAGGCGTGCATCAACTTCCTGAAGACCACAACATCTCCTCGGACACGAAGTCAGCCTGCGGTGGAATCCGGGTGGATTCCTCCCTTGTGCCCGGTCAACGTGCGCTGTGAGCAGTCGGTTCCCCGACAGTCAGCGTGTGGCGGTCAGAATTTCCGCGGCAGGTCGATCACTGTGTGTGCTAATCGACTCGCTGAGGGTGAGGAAGGGGTCGATGACAGGTGCGCACCACACTCAGGGTTTTCTCCCTGCTGCTGCTCGTCGTGGTCACCGCGGTGGCCGCGTGTCACGGCCGTACCGGCGAGCCCGATCGGGCGACCGTGCAGCAGAAACTCGACGAGGCCGGCCTGCTCGCCGACAACCGGCCGAACCAGCTACGGATCGGCGTGTACGACTGGCAGCCGCTGCTCGGGTTCCTGGACGGCAGGGGCAACCACGCCGGGTTCGACGTCGACATCGCCAAGTACGTCGCGGCGAACCTCGGCTACGAGGGCAAGATCCGGTGGGTGCCGCTCGTCAACGTCGCCGACCGGATCGTGGCACTGCAACAGGACCGGGTCGATCTGGTGTTCGCGAGCCTGTCCATCACCGACGCGCGCAGGAACGAGATCCTGCTTGCCGGTCCCTACCTGGTCGTGGACCAGGCGGTGATGGTTCGCAGCGACCTCGCCGAACAGATCCGCACCGTGCAGGACCTCGAGAACCCGAGGTACCGCATGTGCACGAGCGCGGGAACGACGTCGGAGCGGCTGCTGGAGCAGCGCGGGATCCGGTTCCGCTCCGAAGGCAGCGATCAGCTCTGCTTCGAGAAGATGCGGAACGGCGAGTACGACGCGATCAGCACCGACCGGTCGGTGCTCGTCGGCCTCGCCGAGGAACACCGCACTGAGTACACGATCATCGACGTCGAGTTGCAGATCGAGGGCGGCGGTACGGCGGTCGAGCGGATCGGCGTCGGGGTGCAGAAGTCCAACGGCGCGCTGCGCGAGTTGGTCGACTACTACCTCGACAAGAGCTACCGGGCCGACCGCAAGGGTGAGGTCACGGCGTGGGACCAGGCCTATCGCCGCTACCTGTCCGGGCTGGGCCCGCTCACCCAGCCGAAACCCGACGACCCGCCCGACCTGATCGACAGCGACGCCAAGTACCCGACACGATGACGCCGCCCCGCCGCCCGTCGAGTCTCCCCGCGGCCCGGAGCCGGCTCACCCGCCCCCGTCCGCCGGCTCGCCGGTCCGGGCCGGCCGCACCCGCGGAGACGCCCGCGCGCTACGGGACGCAGTCGTTCTGGAGCCTCGCGGTGGCGTTCCCGGCCGCGCTCTCGCTGCTCCGGCTCTGGATCGAGGCCGGCGGCCAGTTCCAGACGACGCTGCTACTGGTGCAGAACGTCAACCCCGTCAACCTGTTCGCGACGACGTTCCTGGTCAGCATGCGGCTGGTCACCGGCGTCCTCGTACTGGCGTTCGCGCTGGGCGGCGTACTGAGCCACGCCCCGGGCTTCGAGCAGCGCTGGCTCGCCCGGTGGACGAGCCGCACGCCACCGTGGCTGCTGGCCGCGGTGTTCGGCCTGGCTCTGGCCACCTGGCAGATCCTGTACCTGCCGCTGCTGATCCCCGCGTTCGTGCTCGTCGCGCAGGCCACCGGCGAGTGGCGCACGGCCCGGCCGGGCAACCGCCTCGTCGTGCTCGGCGCGCTGCTCGCCGGGTACGCCGCCGTCATCTGGCCGACGCTCGTCGACGCCTACACCCAGCGGGTCCCCCTGGTGTTCGCGATGTTCGCGGTGCCGCCGCTGCTCGCGCTCGGCGTCGGCGGGCGGGTACCGCGGTGGTTCGCGCTGGCGGTGGCCGTCGCCGGGCCGGTCGCGGTGGTGGCGTTCTCGATCGCCGCGGCCGCCACCTCGATGACGATGCCGGTGCTGCCGCTGACCGTCACCACGGTGACCGGCCCGGAGGGGGAGTCGGCGAGCATCCGCGGGTACGTCGTGGCCTCCGACGACGAGCTGACCGCGATCCTCCAGGAGAGCGGGGGCGTTCGTTACGTGCGCAACAGCGCGGTCGTGAACCGGGTGCTGTGCCCGGCGAGCCCCGACGTGCCTCTCTACCGGCTGCGCGTGCACGACCTGCACGTCGAGGACTCGCTGCTCGAAGCGTGGGGCCGCCGAGTCCGGCCGGCGCCGCTCGTCGACGCCACGTGCCGGATCCGCTCGTCACCCCGCAGCACCGGCCCGCTGTGACGTCGCGGCGGTCACAGCGCGGGGTGGTGCCGACCGTGGTTCGTCGCGGCCTCGAACGCGGCCGCGACCCGGAGCGTGAACAGGTCGGAGCGGGGTCGGGTGACGATCTGCAGACCGACCGGCAGGCCGGTCGGGGTGAAGCCGGCCGGCACCGAGATCGCCGGGGCCCCGAGCACGGTGACGTGGTAGGCCGAGCGCATCCAGTCGAGGTAGGAGTGCTGGTCGGCCTCGTCGACGGTGTGCGGGTACTCCCAGCCGGCCGGGAACGGGGGCACCTGGCTCACCGGCGCGATCAGGACGTTGTAGGTGTCCCAGAACGCGGCGGCGGCGGTGTACAGGCGGCCCCAGGCGGTGCGGGCCCGGCCGACGTCGCCGCGGGTGAGGGCGCGACCCTGGGAGATGTTCCAGGCCAGCGCGGGTTTGAACTTCTCCGGCTGCTCGTCGAAGGTGGCGCCGTAGGCGATCTCGAACGCGTTCGCGCGGAGCGTCCGGAAGACCAGGTCGGCCTCGGAGAGGTCCGGGGTGGCCGCCTCGACGTGCGCGCCGAGCCCGGTGAAGACGTCGGGCGCGCCGGCCAGCACCGCGCGGACGTCCGGGTCGAGCGGTAGCCCGCCCAGGTCCGGGCTCCAGGCCACCCGGAGCCCGGACAGGTCCGCCCCGAGCGGTGCGCGGAACGTCGCACCGGGCTCGTCGAGCGCGATCGGGGAGCGGGAGTCGGGGCCGGCGACCACCGACAGCAGCAGCGCGACGTCGGCGACCGTGCGGGCCATCGGCCCCGACGTGCCGAGCGTGTCCCACGGGTCGTCGGTGGGCACCGTCGGCACCCGGCCGGGGGTGGGCCGGAACCCGACGACGTTGCAGAACGACGCCGGGTTGCGCAGCGAGCCGCCCATGTCGCTGCCGTCGGCGATCGGCAGGAGCCGCGCGGCGAGTGCGGCCGCCGCGCCGCCGCTGCTCCCCCCGGCGGAGCGGGTCGGGTCGTACGGGTTGCGGGTGACGCCGAACAGCGTGTTGAAGGTGTGCGAGCCGGCCGCGAACTCCGGCACGTTCGTCTTGCCGACGCGGATCGCGCCCGCGTCCTCGATGCGCTGGACGACCAGCGTGTTCGCGGCCGGGACGTGCTCGGCGAAGAGCGGCGAGCCGTAGGTGGTGCGCATCCCCGCGGTGTCGTGGGTGTCCTTGAACGCGATCGGCAGCCCGTGCAGCGGACCCGGCTCGGCGCCGCCGGCCAGCGCGTCGTCGGCGGCCGCCGCGGCCTTCAGCGCCCCCTCGCCGTCGAGCGTGACGATCGCGTTGATCGCCGGGTTCACCTGCTCGATCCGCGCGAGGTGCGCGGCGACGACCTCCCGGGCGGAGACGTCCCGCCGCCGCAGCCGGTCCGCCAGTTCGGTCGCGTCCAGGGCCCAGAGCTCGTCCATGTCCCGAGCTTCGCGCCCCTCGAGTCCCCGTGTCACGGGATCACTCTGCCGCCTCGCCACCCCGCCCTCCGGCAGAATCTGCCAGCGATCCGCGGCGAACAGGCGAACTCTGCCCAGTCGGCGCCGGTCCGGCCGCCGTCGCCCGGCATGCGGCGGCGGCCGGAGCCGGGGGTCAGGGGGCCGGGGTGGGCTTCTTGGCGGACTGGATCTCGGCGTAGACGTGGGTGCGCAGCTCGGTGAAGCGAGGATCCGAGCGGGTGGTCAGCTGGTCGCGTTCGGCGGGCAGGTCGACGGTGAGGGTCTCCTGGACCACGGTCGGCGAGCCGGAGAGCACGACCACCCGTTCGCCCAGGTAGACGGCCTCGTCGATGTCGTGGGTGACGAACAGGATCGTCACGCCGAACGTCCGCCAGATCGAGCGGATCAGGTCCTCGAGCTCGGCCCTGGTCTGCGCGTCCACGGCCGCGAACGGCTCGTCCATCAGCAGCACGGACGGCTGGTAGGCGACGGCGCGGGCGATGGCGACCCGCTGCTGCATGCCGCCGGAGAGTTCCCACGGGTAGGCGTCGCCGCGGTCGGCCAGGCCCACGGCGGACAGCGCCTCGGAGACCAGCCGGTCCCGTTCGGCCCTGGCCACCTTCTTCTCGCGGAGCGGCAGCTCGACGTTGCGCCGCACGGTGAGCCAGGGGAAGAGGCTGCGCCCGTACTCCTGGAACACGACCGCGAGGTTCGGCGGGGGAGCGGTGACCGGTTCGCCGCCGAGCGTCACCGACCCGCCGCTCGGGGCCAGTAACCCGGCCGCGCACTTGAGCAGCGTCGTCTTGCCGCAGCCGGATGGGCCGACCAGGCACACCAGCTCGCCGTCGCGCAGCGAGACCGACACGTCCCGGATCGCCTCGACCGGCCCGTACGACTTCCGCAGCCCGGAGATCTCCAGCAGGCTCACGGCGCGCCCCTTCCCGAACGGCGAAGACCGAAGTACCACCGCAGCACCACCCGCTCGCCCAGGCCGAACAGCCCGGCCAGCGCCACGCCCAGCAGGCCGAGCAGGACGATGCCCGTCCACATCTCCGGGATCGCGTAGCCGCGCTGGAACTGCACGATCGTGAAGCCCAGGCCGCTGGACGCGGCGAACATCTCGCTGATCACCATCAGGATGATCGCGATCGCCAGGGCCTGACGCAGACCGGTCATGATCTGCGGGCTCGCGCCACGCAGCACGAGCGTGCGCAGCCGGGTCCAGCCCGAGATCCGGTACGCCCGGCACACCTCGCCGAGCACCGGGTCGACCGCGCGGACGCCCTCGATCGTGTTGAGCAGCACCGGCCAGACGCAGCCGAACACGATGACCGTCACCTTCATCGTGTTGTCGATGCCGGCGAACAGCATGACGACGGGGACGAGGACCGGCGGCGGGATCGCCCGCAGGAACTCCAGCACCGGCTCGGTGTACGCCCGCAGCGCGGGAGAGAGGCCGATCGCGACCCCGGCGGCGACGCCCACGAGCCCGGCCACTGTGAACCCGGCCAGCAGCCGGGCGACGCTCGGCAGCACGTCGGCGCGCAGCGTCGCCGGCGTCCAGGTCGGGCCGACCGCGCGCAGCACCGCGCCGGGCGTCGGCAGGTAGAAGTTCGTGCCGCCGGCGGAGGCGGCCCACCAGACGCCGATCAGGACCAGCGGGAGCAGGAACCAGCGCAGGACCCTCACACCGGCACCTCCCGCCGCACCGACGCGTGCCATCGCAGCAACCTCCGCTCCCCGGCCCGGACCCCGACGTTGACCAGCACCCCGAGCACGCCGGTGGTGAGCACGAGCGCGTACACCAGCGCGGGTTCGGTGCCCGAGCGGGCCACCGCGATCGCCAGCCCGAGCCCGGGCGCGCCGATCACCAGCTCCGCGGTGACCGCCAGGATCAGCGCCACCGCGGCGCCCAGCCGCACCCCGGTGAGCACGAACGGCAACGCGGACGGCCAGACGACGTGCCGGATCCGCCCCCACCGGCTGAACCGGTACGAGCGGGCGGTCTCGTCCGCGACCGGGTCGATGTCGGCGACGCCGGCGAGAACCTGCACGTAGATCTGCCAGAACGCCGCGTACACGACGAGCAGCAGCGACGAGCCGAGCCCGGTGCCGTAGACCAGGACCGCCAGCGGGATCAGCGCGACCGAGGGGATCGGCCGGAGGAACTCCACGGTCGACGTGGTGAACGCCCGGACCCGCGGCACCAGCGCGAGCGCGAACCCGAGCGTGATCGCGGCGCCGGCCGCGAGCGCCAGCCCGAGCAGCCAGGCGTAGACCGTCTGGCCGATCGCCGTCCAGTACGCGCCGGTGCCGGCCTCGCGGGCCAGCACCCGCAGGACGCTCGAGACCGGCGGGAGGTCGGCGCTGCGGACGAGCCCGACCCGCGGCACGAGCTCCCAGACCGCGAGCGCGATCAGCACCCCGGCCGCACCCCGGAGCGCGTTCCGGTGGCGCCGGGGCGCCCCGGCGGCCGCGACCGGCGCGACCACCGGAGCGGGCGGGACCTCAGTCCGCATAGAGGGCGTTCAGGTCCGGCGCCTGGGTGAGCACCTTGTCGTCGGTCGCCAGTTTGCCCAGTGTGGCCACCGAGTCCTTGTTGATCTCGGCCGGCCACTTCGGCAGCGTGAGCTTGGGCGCCAGGTCGGCGGTGATCTTCGTGTACGACGACAGGACCTGGCGCACCTCGTCGGGGTGGGCGTCGGCGTAGGCGTTGGATTCCTTGATCGCCTCGGTGAACCGGTCGACGAGGTCGCGGTCGGACTTCAGCAGCTTCTCGTTGACGAAGTACCCGGCGACGCTCAGGTTCGGAGCGGCGTCGACGTACATCGAGGTGAGCACCCGGCCGCCGGCCGCGACGACCTGGGAGAGCTGCGGCTCGACGATGCACGCGCCGTCCACGCGGTTGGCGGCGAGGGCGGCGGGCATGTCGGGGAACGGCAGTTCGACGAGGTTCAGGCCGGACGTGTCCCCGCCGGCCTTGCGGACCGACGCCTTCACCGTGCTGTCGCAGATGTTCTTCAGCGTGTTGACCGCGATGCGCTTGCCGACCAGGTCCTTGGCGGTCCGCGCCGGGCTGCCCGCGGGCACCACGATCGCGCCGAAGTCCTTGCCCTGCTCGCCGGTGCTCGAGACGCCGTTCGCGATGACCTTGAGCGGCAGGCCCTTCTCCCGGGCCAGGAGTAACGAGGTGAAGTTGGAGAAGCCGACCTGGAACTCGCCCGACATGACGCTCGGCACGATCGCGGCGCCGCCGGCGGCGGTCTTGAGCGTCAGATCGATCTTGCGCTTGGTGAAGAAGCCCTTCTGCTGGCCCAGGTAGATGGGGGCGACGTCGACGATCGGGATGACTCCGACGGTGAGCTGGGCGTTGCCGCCCTCGGTCTTGACGTCGGAGCCCGAGCCGCCGCAGCCGACGACGGCGAGGGCCACGGTGGCGGCGACGATGCTCGCCAATGCACGGCGCATGACAGCTCCAAGGGGGGTGTGAGCAAGAGAGCGCGCAGTGTGAACAGTTGAACGGATCAAGACTATTGACGTGAGCTGAGTCACGTCAACCGAACTATTTTGTCGGCCTCATTGTTGACATTCTGACGGCCCAATGCGCGCTACTCGCGCCAAACGGTCGCCTTCGCGCGACCAGCGGGGCTAAGTTGTGAACAATCCGAGAAACAGAAACCGCCGTCCCGGTCGAAACCGGGACGGCGGTGGAACAGCCGCTGCTACTTCTTCTTCGCGGCCTGACCGCTCTCGCGGGACTCCAGGCTGTCGAGCACCAGGCCGGCGCCGATGCCGAACATCCACACGTCCTTGGCGATCGGCGTGCCGGCCTGCGTCGGGCGGATGCTGCCCTCCTCGCGCAGGCCCGGCGTCGCGAGGTAGAGCCCGAGCAGACCGCCGGAGAAGGCGACCAACCCGGCCCCGGCCACGGCGGCCGGGATGAACGGCACCAGCAGCGCGGCGCCGAGCGCGATCTCGGCCGTCGACAGGTACTTCGCGAACTGCTTCGGCTCGATGCCGGCCAGGAACGGATACGTGCCGGCCGCCATGCCGTGCATCCCCGCCGCGGCCTCCTCGTCGGCGTGACGCTTGGAGAGGCCCGAGTTGAGGATGTAGGCACCGGCCGCCAGGCGCGGCGGCAGATGGCTCAGCTTGCCGAAGAACCGCATGGAATGCTCCCGAGGGATTAGTGACCTATGTCCGGATCCTAACCTTTCCGGATCCGGACCTAGCTACTTCCCCCGGCGCTGCTGATCAAGCGTCTCCAGCAGACGCAACCACCCCTCGCTGATCGTCGGGTAGCTCGGCACCGCGTGCCACAGGTCGCTGACCGGCACGTTCCCGACGATCGCCACGGTCGCGGAGTGCACGAGCTCGGCGATCGCGCTGCCGACGAACGTCGCGCCGACCAGCGTGTCGGTGGCCGGGTCGAGCACCAGCTTGGCCCGGCCGACGTAGTGGTCGCGCAGGACGTAGGTGCCGGCCAGCGCGGCGAGGTCGAACTCGACGCACTCGACGTCCAGCCCGGCCTCGCGGGCCTGGGCCTCGGTGAGCCCGGCCGAGCCGACCTCGGGGTCGGTGAACGTGACCTGGGGGACGGGGGCGCGGTCGGCCTGCGGTGCGGGTTCTCCGGCGGCCCGGGCGGCGATGTTCTCGCCGGCGATGCGGGCCTGGTATTTGCCCATGTGGGTGAGAAGGGCGCGGCCGTTGAGGTCGCCCACGACGTGGAGCCAATCGTGGCCGGGGACCGTGAGGTGGTCGTCGACGGCGACGTAGCCACGCGCTTCGAGGCCTACGGTGTCCAGACCCAGGTCGTCGCTGTTGGGAGTCCGGCCGGCCGCGACCAGGATTTCGTCGGCGGTCACGGTGGAGCCGTCGGAGAGCGTCACGGTGACTTCGCCGCCGTGGATCAGGCCCTCACCGGCGTCGTTCACGTCCGGACGCGAGACGGCGGTGACGCGGGTGCCGGTGCGCACGGTGATGCCGGCTTTCGCGAAGGCTTCGCCGACGATGTCGCCGGCGAACGGCTCGTTCTTGCCGAGCAGGCGCCGGCCGCCCTCGACGACCGTGAGTTCCTCGACGCCGAGGCCACGCAGCCAGGTGGCGGCCTCGCAGGCCACGACGCCCCCGCCGACGATCACGACGCGGCGCGGGATCTCGTGCACGTTCGTGGCGTCCCGGGAGACCCAGGGGCGGGCCTCGCGCAGCCCCTCGATCGGCGGCACGTTCGCCCGGGTGCCGGTGGCGAGCACGACCGCGTGCCGTGCGGTGAGGCGCGCGCCGTCGACCTCCACGGTCTTCTCGCCGGCCAGGCGGCCGTGCCCCCGGATCACGTCGATGCCGACGCCGGTGGCCCAGCTGACCTGGGAGGTGTCGTCGTGGTGGTTGACGATGGTGTCGCGCCGGGCGAGGACGGCGGCGACGTCGACCGTCGCGCCGGTGACGCCCTGCACGTCGGCGGCGTCGTTCACCAGCTCGATCGGGCGGAGCAGGCCCTTGGAGGGCATGCAGGCCCAGTAGGAGCACTCGCCGCCGACGAGTTCCTTCTCGACGAGGACCGCGTCGAGGCCGGAGTGCTGGGTGGCGTACTGCGCGGCGACCTCACCGGGCGGGCCGCCGCCGATCACGATGACGTCCCACTCGGTCTTGTCCGGGTTCAGGCTCGCGTTCACGCCCGTCAGTCTGCCCCTCGGGTCCGACAGTCACCCGGCACACCCCCGGCAACCGGAGGGTGGGCGCGCGCCCGCTACGGCGCGGCGGGACGACCCGGCCCGCGGGCTCGCGCGC
>NZ_BAAAGX010000021.1:0-44592 GCF_039524755.1 Cryptosporangium japonicum | reverse complement strand
GTTGCGCGGGTGGCCGGGGCGCGTCGGAGGCGGAAGGCACCGGCGCGCGCCCGGCAGGCGTAGACCTAGTTCTTGGCGTTGAGCAGGTGTTCGATCGCCAGCTGGTCGAGCTTGATCGCGCCGGAGCCCTTCGCCGCGGCGGCGGCCACGTCGAAGTCCTCGAACGCGCTGCGGTCGGCGAGCAGGTCGGTGATCGACTCGCCCTCGTTCAGCGTGGGCTGCGCGAGACCGGTGACGCCGTGCTCCTCGAGCGCGGCCTGCACCTCGGGGTCGGCCCGGAACGACTGCGCGCGCTCCTTGAGCAGCAGGTACGTGCGCATGTTGGCCGCCGCGGAGTTCCAGACGCCCTCGGCGTCCTCGTTGCGGAACGGCTTGTAGTCGAAGTGGCGGGGGCCGTCGTAGACCGGGCCGCCACCGAGCGGGCCGTGCTCGAGCAGGTCGACCAGGAAGAACGCGTTGATCAGGTCGCCGTGGCCGAACACGAGGTCCTGGTCGAACTTCGGGCCGTGCTGGCCGTTGAGGTCGATGTGGAAGAGCTTGCCCTGCCACAGCGCCTGGCTGATCGCGTCGACGAAGTTCAGGTTCGACATCTGCTCGTGGCCGACCTCGGGGTTGAGCCCGACGCGGTCGGCGTGCTGCAGCTGCGAGATGAAACCGAGGGCGTGGCCGACGGTGGGCAGCAGGATGTCGCCCCGGGGCTCGTTCGGCTTCGGCTCGATCGCGAACTTGAGGTCGTAGCCCTTGTCGAGCGAGTACTGGACGAGCGTGTCGATCGCCTCGGCGTACCGGGAGAGCGCGGCGTGGACGTCCTTGGCGGCGTTGGTCTCCGAGCCCTCGCGGCCACCCCAGCAGACGAACGTGTTCGCGCCGAGCTCGGCGGCCAGGTCGATCTGGCGGATCGTCTTGCGCAGCGCGTACCGGCGGACACTACGGTCGTTGCTGGTGAACGCGCCGTCCTTGAAGACGGGGTGGGTGAAGAGGTTGGTGGTGGCCATCGGGACCTTCAGGCCGGTCTCTTCGAGGGCCTTCTTGAAGCGCGCGATGTGGTTCGCCCGGGCGTCCTCGTCGGCCTCGAACGGGATCAGGTCGTTGTCGTGGAACGTGACGCCGTAGGCGCCGAGCTCGGCCAGCTTGTGGACCGACTCCACCGGGTCGATCGGGGCGCGGGTCGCGTCGCCGAAGGGGTCGCGGGCTTCCCAGCCAATGGTCCAGAGACCGAACGTGAACTTGTCGGCGGGGGTCGGCTGCGCTGCCATGGCGGTTACCTCCGTGCGGTGCTGTTGATTAGTTCAGGGGGTTAACATATCCCCCTACGGCGAAAAACGGGAGAGGTGCGGGTGGTGCAACCTCCGTTCATCCACCATGGTGACGCTCCGGCGCGCACCGGTTCGGTGCGGGCCCACAACCTCGGGCTCGTGTTGCGCGCGGTGGCCTTCGCCGACGCCCCGATCTCCCGCGCCTCCGTCGCCGCACGCACCGGGTTGACCCGCGCGAGCGTGTCGGCGCTGGTCGAGACGCTGATCGACGGTCGTCTCGTGCGCGAGACCGGCGCGCCGACGCGGAACGGGGTGGGGCGCCCGTCCACCGGGCTCGTGCTCGACGCCACCGGTCCGGCCGGGCTCGGCATCGAGCTGAACGTCGAACACGTCTCGGTGTGCGTCGCGGACCTGACCGGCGCGGTGCGGGTGCGGCGGTCGGCCGCGCTCGCCGACGGTGGCGTCCCCCGGGCGGAGCTGCTGGCCGCGATGACCCGCGAGGTGGTCGCCGAGGTCGAGTCGCTGGCGCTGACGCTCTCCGGGGCCGCGCTCGCGGTGCCCGGCCTGGTCGACCCGTCGTCCGGCGAACTGGTCGTGACGCCGAACCTCGACGCGGCCGGGGTGCGCTCGGCGCTGGTGGCGGCGCTGGACGGGCGACCGATCCTGGTCGAGAACGAGGCGACGCTCGCCGCGCGGGCCGA
The DNA here is from genome assembly GCF_039524755.1 of Cryptosporangium japonicum. Lineage (NCBI taxonomy): Bacteria > Bacillati > Actinomycetota > Actinomycetes > Cryptosporangiales > Cryptosporangiaceae > Cryptosporangium > Cryptosporangium japonicum. Next base: position 42,635 of record NZ_BAAAGX010000021.1, on the reverse strand, counting down.
ACAGCGCGCGCTCGGCGCCGCGGCACCCCGGTCGTTCCTGCAGGTCTCGGGGGAGGTGGGGATCGGCGCCGGGCTGGTGCTCGACGGCCAGGTCTACCGCGGTCGCCACGGCTGGAGCGGTGAGCTCGGGCACGTCACGGTGTGGCCGGGCGGTCGGGCGTGCGGGTGCGGCAGCGACGGGTGCCTGGAGCAGTATGCGGGGGTGCGGGCGATCGCGCGGGCGTTAGCGCCGCCGGAACCGGCCGGTTTCGTGCCCGCGGAGCCGGCCGGGTTGGTGGCGGCGGAGCCGGCGGGGTTCGCGGCGCGGGCCGCGGCCGGGGATCCGGCGATGCTGGCGGCGCTCGGGGAGGCCGGGGAGGCGCTCGGGATCGCGCTGGCCGGCGCGCTGAACCTGCTCGACCTCGACGCGGTCGTGCTCGGCGGTGCGCACGCCGAGCTCGCGCCCTGGCTGGTGGAGCCGATCGAGGCGCAGCTGTCCCGGCGGCTCGTCGGCGCGGCGGTGTCCCGGCCGGCCGTGCGTGCCTCGGTGCTGGGGGCGGACGCGGCGGCGCTCGGCGCGGCCTGGTCGGTGCTCGACCGCGTGCTCGACGACCCGGCCGGCTGGCTAGCGCCGTGAGATCAGCACGTCCAGACCGTCGAGGTAGCGGGCCAGCCCGAACTCGAACAGCGACTCGATGCTGAGCACGTCGTCGGGGATCGCCGACACCGTGGCCATCGTCGGGAACCGGCCGGTGGCCATGACCTCCTCGTAGAAGCGGTCGTTGCTCCGCATCCACTCGTCGGCGCTCAGGCCGGTGTCCTGGATGTCGCGCTGCTCGTCGGCGAACACCATCGCCATGCTCCGCACGTGGTTGAACAGGCTCACCGCGCCGTTGAGGTACTCGGCCGGCTCCAGCCCGGCCTCCCGCAGCGTCGCCATCGCGTACTCGGTGTGCACCATTCCGCGCGGCACCAGCTGCGGCCGGGAGAACGACAGCGCGGCCGCCATCCACGGGTGCTGTTTGTAGACGGTCCACTGGATGCGGGCGATCGAGTCGAGGCGGGCGCGCCAGCCGGTGGGTGGCGGCTCGGGAATCAGCTCGACGGTGCCGAAGACCGCGTCGAGCATGAGCGTGATCAGGTCCTCTTTGCTCGGCACGTACCGGTAGAGCGCCATCGTGGCGACGCCGAGCTCGGCCGCCACCCGGCGCATCGACAGTTCGCTCATGCCGTCGGCGTCGGCGATCCGGATCGCGGCGGCGACGATCCGCTCCCGGCTGAGCGAGCCGTCGCGCGGGCGCCGCGGCGCGGCGGAGAGGCCGGCGGGAGGCAGCTCGTCGGCGCGGGGTGACCGGACCACGGTGCCGACGCCGGGCACCGCCTCGACCAGCCCTTCCTGACGCAGCGCGGTGAGCACCTTGGTGGCGGTGGCCATCGCGACGCCCCACTGGCGGGTGATCTGCCGGGTGGACGGGAGACGGTCGCCGGGGGCGAGATCGCCGGCCGTGATCCGTTCGCGAAGTTCCGCGGTGATGCGTGCCGAGGGGGTCATCGTACTAGTGCACCATCAGTCGTTCCCGTCCTCAAGGGCGCGGTGTCGCAGGTGGGTGGGGTAGTGCAGTGTCGGTAGTGCGGTAAATGGGCTTTGAGCTGCTGTTTTGTTCCTTGCGTACGCCATAAACAGTGCGCTCTACTGGGGGCCGTCGTCCCCTCTTCCCGGAGCTGGATCATGAACTCTTCGTACACCGTCCACCGGGCCGGTCGGAAGGAGTGGACCGGGCTCGCGGTCCTGCTCCTCCCGCTGCTCTTCGTCTCGATGGACGTCTCGGTCCTGTACTTCGCCGTGCCCTACCTGAGCGTCGAGCTGGAACCGACGAGCGCCCAGCAGCTCTGGATCTTCGACGTCTACGGCTTCGTGCTGGCCGGCCTGCTGATCCCGATGGGCGCGCTCGGTGACCGCATCGGCCGCCGCCGGCTGCTGCTGACCGGCGCGTTCGCGTTCGGCGCCGCCTCGCTGCTGGCGGCGTACGCGCCCAACGCGGAACTGCTCATCGCGGCCCGCGCCGTGCTCGGCGTCGCCGGGGCCACGCTGATGCCGTCCACGCTGGCCCTGATCCGCAACCTGTTCCACGACGAACGCCAGCGCGGCACGGCCATCGGCATCTGGACCGGAGCCACCAGCGCCGGCATCGCGCTCGGCCCGGTGCTCTCCGGGCTGCTGCTCGAGCACTTCTGGTGGGGTTCGGTGTTCCTGATCAACCTGCCGTTCATGGTGCTGCTGCTGGTGCTGGCCCCGGTGCTCGTGCCGGAGTTCCGGGCGTCCGGGCTCGGCCGCTTCGACTGGCTCAGCGGCCTGCTGTCGCTGGCGGCGGTGCTGCCGGTGATCTGGGGGGTGAAGGAGCTCGCCCGGACGGGCGCGCTGGTGTCGTCGGCCGCGGCGATCGTGGCCGGGCTCGCCGTCGGGCTCGTGTTCCTCCGCCGCCAGGCGCGCCACCCCTCGCCGCTCGTCGACGTGGCGCTGTTCCGGCGGCGCGCGTTCGGGGGCGCGGCCGCGCTGAACGTCGTCGCCATGTTCGGGGTCGTGGGGTTCGCGCTGTTCGCCACCCAGTACCTGCAGTCGGTGCTCGGACTCAGCCCGCTGCGTGCCGCCCTGTGGAGCGTCGCGCCGTCGCTGGTGATCGGCGGGGTGGCGCCGCTGGCGACCGCCCTCGGGCGGCGATTCGATCGCGGACTGGTCATGGCCGGCGGGTTCGCGGTCGCCGCGTGCGGGTTCCTGCTGGTCACGCGGGTGACTCCGGACAGCGGGCTGGGGCTCGTACTCCTCGTGGCGACGACCTACGCGGCCGGCCTGGTGACCGTGATGGCCCTGGTCACCGAAGTGGCGCTCGGAGTCGCGCCCCCGGAGCGGGCCGGTTCGGCGTCGGCGATCCTCGAATCGGCGACCGAACTGGGCGGCGCGCTGGGGATGGCGTTGCTGGGCAGCCTGGGCAGCGCGATCTACCGGAGCTCGGTGACCTCCGGTGCGCCCGACGGGGTGCCGTCCGCGGCGCTGGACCTGGCGCGGGAGACGCTCGGCGGCGCCCAGGCGGTGGCCGCGTCACTACCGGGCTCGGTGGGCGACGCGGTGCTGCGGCTGGCCCGGGAGTCCTTCGTCGACGGGATGCACGCGGCCGGGGTGGCCGCCGCGGTCGTGATGGTCGGGGCCGCCGTGGTGGCCGGGGTGGGGCTGCGGGGACTCGCGCTGGGGGAGGAATCGCGTCAGCGGGCCGTCCAGAAGTAGGCGCGGGTGTCGGACCGGCCGGTGAGCAGCCCGATGAGCACCGCGGGCAACACCAACTGCAGCCCGGTGACGAGAATCGACGCGCCCCCGATCGAGGCGAACCCGGCGAGGACCACGAACAGTGCGATCGCCAGCGTGATCACGTAGGCCCCGCGGCTACCGCGCCAGATGCCCCGCCCCAGCCAGCCCATCATCACCGCCGCGGCGAGCGGCACGAAGAAGACGGCCGGACCGAGCGTGGCGAACAGGAGCGAGAGCCCGAACAGCCCGATCCCGGTGAGGTTGACCAGCACCATCGCCGCGACGACCGGTCGCGGCCGGGCGGGCCGCTCCCGCTTGGACGGGAGGACGTGCATGGGGAGGGTGGGGTCGGCGGCGTTGGGGGGTAACGCGTTGGGTGTTTGCTCGCTGTCGGGGTGGGTGGTCGCCGACGTTCGCGCCGCGGCGGGCGGGGCGGAAATCGGCGGGGTGGCGGCGTTCCAGGGGCCGCTCGGTGGTGCTGGGGTGGCGGTGTTCCACGGGCCGGCCGGTGGTGCTGGGGTGGCGGCGTTCCATGGGCCGGCCGGTGGTGCTGAGACTGGCGGGGTGGCGGTGCCCCGGGTGCCGGTCGGTGGCGCTGAGACCGGTGACGTGGAGGTGCCCCAGGTGCTCGGCGGTGACGCAGGGGTTGGGGGTGCGGCGGCGGGGGATGACGCGGCGTGCGGGGGTGCGGCGGGCGGGGGTGCGGCGGGCGGGGGTGCGAACGCGGTTTGGGCGGCGGTCGGGGGCGCGAAGTCGGCTTGCGTATTCGGGGGCGCGTAAGTGGCTTGCGCGTTCGGGGGCGCGTGGGTGGCTTGCGCGTTCTGGGGCGCGAACGCGGCTTGCGTGGTCGGGGGTGCGTAGGCGGCTTGCGTATTCGGGGGCGCGAACGCGGTTTGGCCGGTGGGGCGTGCGAACGCGGACTGGGCGGCGTTGGGCGGTGTGGCGGTAGGTCGTCCCGTGGCGGGCGGAGCCGAGGTCGGAGTCGCGGTCCGGTGCGGGGTCACCGAGGGCCGCGTCGTCATCGGTGGTGCGCCCGCACCCCACGAACCGGCCGGCGGCGCGGAGGTGGGCGCGGCGGCGGCACCTCGGGTGGCCGCCAGTGACCCCGAGACCGGTGGTGTGGCAGTGAGCTGCGGAGGCGCAGAGATCGGTGGGGTGGCGGTGGGGTCTGGTGGCGCGGAGACCGGTGGCGTGACCGCGGCTCGCGCGGAGTGCGGTGGTGCGGAGACCGGTGGCGTGGCCACGGCTCGGGTGGACTGCGGAGGCGCTGAGATCGGTGGCGTCGCCGCGGCTCGGGTGGCTTGCGGAGGCGCGGAGATCGGTGGGGTGGCGGTGGCTCGGGGGGACTGCGGGGGTGCCGAGACCGGTGGTGCGACCGCCCCCCACGAACCGGTCGGCGGTACGGCGGTACCTCGGGTGGCGGCCGGTGGCCCGGAGACCGGTGGCGTGACCGCGGCTCGCGCGGACTGCGGGGGTCCGGAGATCGGTGAGGTGGCCGTGGCCCGGGTGGCGTGCGGGGGCACCGAGTTCGGCGGGGTGGTCGCGGCTCGGGTGGCCTGCGGGGGCGCGGAGACCGGTGGGTTGGCGGTGACCTCCGGTGGTGTGGCGCCCGCTGTGAACGTTGCCGGCGTAGAGGCGGCCTGCCCGGAGGTGGCCTGTCCGGAGGTGGCCTGTCCGGAGGTGGTTGTGGTCGGCGGCGTGGTGGCGTGCGTAGAGGCGTCGGGCGGTGTGGGGGCCGGCGGCGTGGTGGGCTGCGGTGCGGCTGGGGACCGAGGCGTCGTCGGCGGCGCGGAGACCGGCGTGGCGGTGGGCCGCGCGGCCGGTGGGGTGGACTCCGGTGGCGACGTGCGGGAGGCGTTCGTCGGCGGGGCGGAGACGGGCGCGGTCGCACGCTGAGTCGGGATCCGCGGGATCGATGCCCCGCCGACCGCCGCCGCACCGGGCGGAACAGCCGCTCGGGCCGTGCCGGCCGGCCTCGGTCGCACGTCGGAATCGGCGGCCCGTGCCGCGGGCGAGGAGGTCGACGGTCGCGATCGTCCACTCTCGCCGCTCGTCGCCGGTGCGGAACCGGTCGTCGCGTCGTCGGACGGCTCGACTGCCCTGCCTGCGCGGGCGGTCGAGGCCGGGCTCGTCGCAGCGGAGTTCGGCTGAGTGGAGTTCGGCTGAGCGGAGTTCGGCTGAGTGGAGTTCGGCTGAGTGGAGTTCGGCTGAGTGGAGTTCGGCTGAGCGGAGGCCCGCGCGCTCTTCGCCGTGCCGGTTCCCGTCCGAGCGGACGGCGCGTCCTCGGCACCGCCCGCCGAACTACCGTCCGGAGCGGCCGATGATGCCGGCTGCACCCGAGCCCGAGCCGCCGGTGCGGCGGGTTTCCGCCCACCCGGAGCACCGGGCGACGAGGGCTCAGCCGCCGCCGCACCCCCGGACTCATCCGCCGCCGATGTCGAGGACTTGTCGGTCATCGCGAACAGCGCTGCGAGCGCCGACCCCGGCGCCACCTTGAAGATCTCCGAAGCCTGCTTCGGCCCGGAAGACTCCACGTCGTCTGCCGGAGCGGACTCCGTCCGAGCCGCTTCCCTCTGAGCCGCTTCCCTCTGAGCTGACGCCGACGTCGTGGCCGAGTAGGTCCTCCCCACCGGCCGAGCACCGGATTCGGCTCCGCTTGTTCCAGCGGCACGATCGTCGCTTGCCGGCGTGCTCTGCTGGCCGCCGGGCGGTCGACTCCCCGTTCGCGAAGAGTCGTCCGGCCGCGCCGGAGCCGTCATTCGATCACGGTCAGCCGCCGGGACCGCACCGGAATAGGTCCGCCCGGTAGGCCGGGCCGTCGAGCCGGACGTTCGCCCGGCCTCCGAGCCCGGAGTTCCCCGATCGGCGCTCGCCCCGGTGGAGTAGATCCGCCCGACCGGCCTCGCCGCCCGGCTGTCACCATCGGGCCGCGTGTCCGCGCTCGTGGATCGGTCATCCCGGCCGGGTCGCGCGTCGGTCGTCGTGTGCCGATCGTCCCGGCCGGATGTGGTGTCAGCCGCCGGCGAGACCACCTGGCCGGAGATGGACCCCCGGCTGGGGGTGGACGCCCGGCTGGGGGTGGACGCCCGGCTGGAGCTGGGCGCCCGGTCGGAACTGGATGGTTGGCTGGAGGCGAACCCCTGGCTAGAAGCGGACTCCTGGCTGGAGGTGGACCCCTGGCTGGAGGTGAACGGCTGGCTGGAGGTGAACGGTGGGCTGGAGGCGGACGGTGGGCCGCCGGACGGTGAGGAGGCCTGGCTGGAGGTGGACTGCTGGTCGGTGGAGGGCGAAGAGGCCTGGCTGGAGTAGGTCCGGCCGACCGGCCGCGCCGAAGGGGTGCCGGACCGGTGGTCCGTGGTCGGTCCGCTCGGCGGCTGGGCTGCGCTCGGTGGTGGTGTCGGAGAGCCGTAGGTGCGACCCACCGGCCGGGTCGGCGGCTTCACGGGGGCGGCGGGAGCGTTCGCCGAACCCGCGCCCGGTTCGGCCCCGTGACCGGTCGACCCGGGCGAGCCGGCGCCGCCCGCCCGGGACTCGGATGGCCTCTGCGTGTCGCGAGCGAGGTCTCGCGCTCCGGTCCGCGAGTCGTCCCATCGTGCGGTCGGCGCGGCCCCATGCGGCGCGGCGCCAGAAGTGTCCCCGGCCGGGCTGCGCCCACCGTTCGACGGCGTGTCACGTGCGGCGGCCGGGGTGCGCGGGCTGGTCGGAGACGTGGCCGGGACGCGGTTGTCGGTTGGGGGCGGGGCGGCCTGATCGGCTTGAGCGGTGTCGGGCTGCACGCTGGAGGCGGTGTCGCGCTGGAGGGTCCGGGCCCGGCCGGGCTCGGGTCGGGCGACTTCGCTCGGGGTGCGCCGGTCGCTGATCCGGGCGAGCGCTGCCGCGGCCGTCGGCGGTGATGCTGGGCGAGTGGGGCCACGGTCGGTGCCCGTGTCCGACGTCTCGCCGGGGGGCGTCGATCGGTGGCTCTGCTCGGAAGTCGGCTCGGGCCGGCTGCCGGTGGACATGTCCGGGCGGCGATCCTCGGCGGCGGTCGCGCGAAGCGGCGGCCTCGCGACCAGAGGTCTCGCCGCGTCGCCACTGGCGGATGAGGCGTCGCCACTGGCGGATGAGGCGTCGCCACTGGCGGATGAGGCGTCGCCACTGGCGGATGAGGCGTCGCCACTGGCGGATGAGACTGCTCGGGTCGGAGGAGGGCCGGAGGCGTTGTCCGCCGCGGAGTCTTCGGTTTCGGGGGCCGCGGCGGCTTGTCCGGTCGCCGGTGCGGTGCCGGACGCCGAGGGCTTCGGGACCGATTCGGGCGAGGACGGGGCGCGCTCGGTCGACGTGGGCTTCGCGGCTCGGGTGGCTGAGTCGCTGGGAACCGGTGCGGCTTCGGCGGGTGGTGTTGAGGCGTCGGGGTCGATCGTGACCAAAGGGACCGTTGCCGTCGGGCTGGTGGTGCGGACCTCCGCGAGCGGAACAGTGGCCTCCGGGTTGGGCACGGACGCAGCGCTGTCTACCCCAGCGGAGCTGGGGGTGGTTCCGGAGGTCATGGCGCCGGACGGTAGGGGCCGGGTGGGTGGTCGCGCCTCGTCCGATCGGACATATTCCGGTGTCCTCAGTGGTCTTTTGTTCCTTCGGTGACGCTCTGGTCGCGACTGGTCATCGCGGTGAGGCCGACCCAGCGTAGTCATCGGTGTGACGCGTGCCGCGGTGCGGGTTCGGGGCGGAATATTCGGTGGGCGTTTGGCGTCTGAATCGGTACAGTAGAGGTGTTCCGATCGAACGAACTGAGGAAGGTCACCGTGCCTACGGCACTGAGCATTGAGCAGTACCTGCAGGAACTTCACGACGAGTACGCGTCACGGATCAACGAGGCGGTCGCCGACGACCGTGACGACCTGGCCTGGCAGCTGGCCGACTCCTACACGCGCGAGGCGATGCGTGCCCAGGCCGCGTACGGCCTCACGCCGTCGCTCGACCGGCTCCCCGGTCGCAGCGCCCCCGTCGCCGCCTGACGCGACCACCCCGCCGCGCCCGACGAGGAGCGCCGGCCCCGCCGCGAAGCCGCGGCGCCCCCACTGCCGCGAAGCCGCGGCACCGCCACTGCCGCGAAGCCGCGGCACCCCCACTGCCGCGAAGCCGCGGCACCCCCACTGCCGCGAAGCCGCGGCGACAACTCCCCGCCGCGAAGCCGCGGCGGCCCGGCCCCTGATCGTCGGAGCGACCCCGTCCGCACACGGGAATGTACCTTAGATGAAAATCGTTGTCGGGTACGTGAGGCTTCCGGGACATCGGAAGCAGGGAGGACGGACCGCCATGAAGGTCAGGAACTCGCTCCGCTCGTTGAAGTCGAAGGACGGCTCGATCGTGGTTCGCCGCCACGGTCAGCTCCTCGTCGTCAACAAGAAGAACCCCAGGCTGAAGGCCCGCCAGGGCTGAACACGGCACACACACAGTAGGGCCCCGGTCACCGACCGGGGCCCTACGCCATTCCGGGCCCCACCCCGGTTAGAGTGACCGGACTGTGGACCCCGATGACCTGACGCTGGAGAGCGCCGCACACGACAACGCGATCGTCGCGGTCTACCGGCAGATGTTCGCGGTCCTCGGCAGCTCGGCGCAGTCCGTGATCGGCGACCCGGAGCTGGTCGACCTGGCCGAGGCGCTGTTCGCGGCGTTCTCGAGCGCCGGCAGCGACGGCCTCACGATGGAGCAGATGCGTCACGCGTGCCGGGGTTTCCCCGAGCCGGTGTTCCAGTCGCGGGTCCGGGTGCTGCGTGAGCTCGGCGCCGTGCAGAAGGCGTTCGACCGTCCGCACCAGGACGTCTACCGGGCGAGCTTCACCAGCTACGTCTCGCTGCTGTTCATCCGGCGCATGCTCACCCGCGGTGGCCAGCTCGAACTGCACCGCATGCTGAGCCTCGAACGCCTCAACCTCGACGACCCGTCCGCCACCGAGGACGACGCCCGCGAGGCCGCGGCGCGCCTCACGAAGGCGTTCCGGCTGATCGTCACCGAGCTGTTCATGCTGACGTCGGGCGGCACGATCGACGCGCTCCGGGAGAAGGCGCCGCTGCTCTGGAACGCCGACGCGTTGATCGGCGAAGCCACCGGGATGCACGACACGCTGCTGTCGCGCTGGCCCGAGCTCACCCGGCCGAGCACCGAGCTCCGTGCCGCCATCGCGTCCTATCGCGACGTGTCGACGGCCGCGGCCGGCCGGCTCACCCAGGCCGTGGGCGCCACCAGGGCGTTGGACCTGCTGCCGCCCGAGGTGTGGCGCACGTTCACGCGGCGCTCGTCGGTGAGCGCGCTCGCCGCGCCCCTCACCGGGCTGGTGTTCGACGCGCCGCGGGCCTGGCTGTCGGCGGGTGACCTCACCGAGGCGGTGGCCCAGGCCGAGCGGCCCACCGCGGCGCGGATCCGTCCGCCCCGTCCGGCCGACGACGAGCCGGTGGACACCGAACCCGCGCGCACCGCGGACGACGCCGAGGCCGCGGATCTGACCGCACGGGCCGAGGCCGCGCTCGCCGGGCGGGAAGCGGTGGCGGTGTCGGAGCTGGTCGGCGGGTCGGGGGACTGGCCGACGGCGCGGCGTCTGCTCGCCGACCTCACCGCCGCGGCGCAACACCCGTCCCTGCCGTACGCGCTCGTCTGGGGTGACGGTCTGCTGGTCGACGCCGAGGGCGTGCCGTCGTGGCGCGGGCAGGGCACGTTCCGCCGGGCGCTGGTCGCCGGATGAGCGCGCCCCTGACCGCGGGGGGCCCGGCCACCCCCGCGCGGCTGCGTCCCGGCCGGCTCCGGATGGTCGGCGTCGGGGGGCGGGAGTGGTAGGAGCGGTGGACGACGCGGCGTTGTGGGCGGCCCGGGCGCGGGCCGAGGGGGCGTTGGCGCTCGCGCCGGGGGCGGCGGCGCCGGACGGGTTCCGGCGGCTGGTCGAGCTCGGGGACGGTAGCGTGGCCGGCGCCTGGTTGGTGCCGGTCGGACCGGACGGGGTGACCCCGGCGGCGCTGCGTGACCTGCGGCTCGGCCTGCCGGCGCTGGATCACCGCAACGAGGCGAGCCGGGTGCTCGCGGTGTGTCTGCGGTGCTGCTGGACCGATCTGGCCGGGGAGCCGTGGCCGGGGAGGGAAACGTCGGTCGCGGCGGTTCTGGGGATGCTGGCCGACTTGCTGCCGACGCGGCTGCCGCAGACCCACCACCGGTTCGCGGTGGAGGCGTTCCGGCAGCTCCACGACTCCGGGTGGCTGCGGTGGCGCGAGCGGGCGGGGACGATCCGGCTCGGGCCGCGGGTGGCGGGGTGGCCGGTGTCCGAACTCGAGGCGCTGCGTGAGCTGTGCCGGACGATGCCCGCTCCGATCCCGGCCTCGGGCTCGTCGCCGGAGGCGCGGCACGAGGATTCCGCGGCGCGTGCGGTGGTTCCCGGGGCGGCGTCGGGAGAAGAGACGGGAACCACCGGCGAGGGGGCGGAATGACGCACCCGGCGGACGACCTGCTGGCGGCGCTCTCGGAGCGGCAACGCGACGAAGTCGTGGCCGCCTGGGCCGCGGTGGAGTACGGACGGGAACCGGTCGAGGAGGTCGGGTTCGCCGCGCTGCGCGACCCGGCGCTGCGCGAGACGCTCCGCGACGTGCTGCGGCGGACCGGACGCGACCTGGTGCGGGCCGCCCCGCGGCAGTGGACCAGCGGGTACGCCGACGACGTCCGGCGCGAGCTGGTCGAGCGCGGCTGGGGTGCGCTGCCGGAGTACGACCGCGCGGTGCTGACGACGATCCTCGTGCACTCGGTGGCGATCCCGCGGTCGGAGGGGCACCTCACCGACGACAGCTGGGCCTCCGCGGTGCCGACCACGATGGCCGAGTTGCGTGAGCACACGCAGTTGGCGCGGGGCAAGCTCAGCGAGGCGCTGCAGCGGCTGCGCACGGCGGACCTGATCCGGCCGACGCGCACCGCGGGCTACGTGCCGGGCGCGCAGTTCCATCGGCTGACGCCGGCCGCGCGCACGCTGCTGCAGGAGGAGTTGGTGCTGGCCGCCGGTCCGGGGAGTCCCCTGGCGGCGGCGATTCGAGCGGGCAGAGGAGAGCAGTGAGGATCGACGACCACCTGGACGTCGTGGGTGACCGGGTCGCGATCGGGATCCAGCTGATCGGGGTGTCGCGGCTCTCGACGCACCCCGTGCCGCTGCTGCCGGGCTGTCTGATCACGGTCGCCGGGCAGGGGCCGAAGGACTCGAACGGGGCCGGGAAGTCCTCGTTCATCGCCGCGTTGACGCTGCTGCACGGCGACGAGCAGTGGCGGCTGGCGTCCGGCGCCCGCGAGTCGGCCGACCTGCTGTTCTCCGCGGAGATCGCCGCGCAGGAACGGGAGTACGCGAGCGCCGACCACGGGTACGTGATCGGGGTGTTCGCCGACCGCGAGGCCGAGGACCCGGGGCCGAGCGCGCTCACGGTCTGGCTGCGGATCTCCCGGGACACGCCGCACGTGCTGGTGCGCTGGGCCGACGGGCTGCACGTGCCGGTGGGTGCGTCGGAGGCCGACCGCGAGCGGGAAGCGGACACGCTGTGGGCGGCGCTGCCACCCCGCGCCGGCCGCCGCGACTACAACGCGCGCGACCTGTCCCGGGTGCTGTTCGGCGAGCACATCCGGTGCGTCTCGTTCCTGTCGACGTCGGTCCGGCCGTCGGCGACCGCGAACCTGCTGGCCCAGCCGCTCAACGAGCTCAAGCCCGACCGGATCTTCTCCGCGGTGGCCGCGCTGACCGGGCTCGACCACGAGATCGCCGACGAGCAGCGCCACCGCAACACCGAGCACGCCGAGCTGGAGAAGGCCGCCGACGCCGAGCGCAAGCTCGTCGAGTGGGAGGAGCAGGCGCACCACATCGAGTCGGCGATCGCGCGGCGCGAACAGGCGCGTGATCTGGCCGTCACCGCGAGGGACCGGTGGCGGTCGCGGGCGGCGGTGCTGGTCGCGCGGGCCGCCGACGAGCTCGAGGCGATCGAGGACGACCTGGAGCGGATCGCCGCCGACGACGGCGCGCACCGCGAGCGGCTCGCGGCGATCGCCGAGGAACTGCACGTGCTCGGCGACGACGTCGCGCTGCGCGACCGGCTGCGTCGCGCCGAGGAGTCGTTCAGCGCGGTGGACTCCGACCACCAGGCCCTGCGTGACCGCCGCCGGGCGTTGACCGGCAGCCTGGAGCGGCTCGGCCGGGAAGCCGACGAGCTGGAGGCGACGGCGCGGGACGCGGACGGTCGGTCCGAGGCGGTCGCGTCCGAGGAACAGGACGCCGCGGCGGCGGTGCGTACCGCGGCGATCGGCGCCCGGGCGATCGCGGCGTCCGCGCTGGCCGCCGCGCAGACCGCGGTGCGGGTGGCCGAGTCCGGTGACGACGTCGCGGCCGCGCAGCTGACCGCGCTGCGCGACGCCGGGATCGCGGCGACGGCACTGGTGGACGCGGTCACGATCACCGAGTCGCAGCGCGCGGTGCGCGAACCGCTGCTCTGGCCCTACCGCGAGGCGGTGGTGGTCGGGCCGGGTGAGCTCGAGGCGGCCACGGCGGCGCTGGCCGGGCTCCCGGGCTCGATCGTGGTGGCGGACCTGGCGGCGCTCCTCGCCCGGCTGGAGGACGGGGCGGCCGTGGAGGGCGCCGCGGTCACGTCGGGCGGCGTGACCGTCGTCGGCGGCTTCGCCGCTCCGACCACCGGCCGGGCCGCGCGGATCGAGCGGGCCCGGGCCTCGGTCGCCGACGCGCGGACCGCCCTCGACGAGGCCTCCGCGCAGCTCGCCGACGCCGACCGGCGGCTCGCGGTCGCCGAGCGCCGGGTCGTCGCGGCGCGCGCGGCGGTGACCGCGTCGTCGCGCCGGGAGCGGATCCGTGCGCACCGGCGCGAACTCGACGAGGTCGCCGCCCGCGAGGACGCGCTCGCGCCCCGCCTCACCGCGGCCCGCCACGAGTACGACCTGGCCCGCCTGGCCGAGACCGGGCGGCAGCAGCAGGCCGAGGCGCTGCTCGGCACCCGCCGCCGGGTCGAGGACGGGCGCGAGGAACTGCGCGTCGAACGCGACCGGCTCGAGACCCGGCGCCGGATCGTCGACCTGGACGCGCTGCTCAAGGAGTGGGGCGGCACCGTGGAGGCCGCGCAGAACCACCTCGCCGACCTGTCCGACGACGAACAGCTCTTCGACTCCGACGACTGGTGGCGGGCCGCCGAGTCGGTGCTCGCGTCGATCCTGGCGCTCTGCTTCCGGGCCGGCGACCCGGTCCCGGCGCAGATCACGGCGCTCGGCGAGGAGCGGGGCGCGCCCGGGCGCGGCCAGGCCGACCGGCAGAAACAGACCTTCGGTGCGCTGCTGGCCGCGGTCCGCGACCACCTCACGCTCAAAGCCCACGAGGACGCCCATCAACGCGCCCGCCTCGCCGACGAGCGGGTCGAGAAGCGGCGCGCCCGGGACGCGGCCGCGCTGGGGCACGAGGAGGCCGCGAAGGCCGCCGCGGCGGTGCGGGCGTCGCTGGCCCGGGCGATCACGGCCCGGCTCACCGCGGTCGGCGCGAAGTTCGACGACCTCGACCGCGCGTACGGCGGCTACGGCGCCGGCCTGCGGTTCGTCGAGCCCGAACCGCCCGCCGACCCGACCAAGCGCTGGAACTGGGAGGTCACCCCGGTGTGGCGGCGGGCCGAGGGCAACCCGATGGTCGCCTACGACCGCCGCGGCAACACCGCGCAGATGGACGAGAAGGCGGTGAAGCTGGTGTGCGCGGCGGCGCTGGCGTCGGGCACCGGCCGGCCGCTGCTGCTGGTGCTGGACGAGCTGGGCCGCAACCTCGGCAAGCAGCACCGGCGCGAGGCGGTCGCGTTGTTCGAGCGGATCGGCGCCGACAGCGGCATCACGGTCGTGGGCGCGCTCCAGGACGACATGGAGCGGTACGCGATCGACGCGTGCGGCGAGTACGTGAAGCTGCGCCGGACCTCGGACGCGATGGCGTACAACCAGGCCCCGGTGATCCACGGGTTCGACAGCCGCGCGGCCCGGGTGGCGCTGCTGGGCGAGTGGCTGTCCGGAAGTTACTCCGGCGAGCTCCTGGAGGTCTGACGCCCGTCCCGGACCCGGGCGCGCTGCGGCGGCGGCTCATCCGGGTGGACACGTCGAACCCGCCGGGCGACACGTCCGCCCTGATGACGTACCGGGGCGACCTGCTGCGTCACGCCGGGGTGCCGGTCTCCGTGGCCGGGGACAACGTGATCGCGCGGGTGCCCGGGCGCGGGGCGGCGCCGCGGTGCCGGACCCGCGGTCGCTGCCGGTGCACGTGACGCCGGTGGTGCGCACGATGCTCTCGTCGCTGGCCGACGCGCTGCCCGGCCCGGTGTTGTCGGGCCGGTTCTTCTCAGCGGGGGTTCTTGGGCGTGGGCCTGGTGCGGGGTGGGCCTTGTGCGGGGTGGGCCTTGTGCGGGGTGGGCCTTGTGCGGGGTGGGCCTTATGCGGGGTGGGCCGCTGTGTGGTGGGCCGTTCGGGCGGGGTCGACGCGTGGTGCGGGTGAGGCCGGCCAGGTGGGTTTCCCGAGCGTGGGTCGCGGGTCAGTGCATGGCGCGGATGAAGCCGGCCAGGCGGGTGGCGTCGCGGCGGCGGCGCTCGTAGGTGGCGCCGACGGCGAGGAGCAGCGCGCCGGCGAGCGAGAGCGGCACCCAGGTCGGGACGGTGTCGGCGAGCGCGGGCAGCACCGGCGCGAGCGCCCGTGCCGTGACCAGGCCCAGCACGGTGGCGCCCACCAGGAACGGGGCCTGACGGCGGGTCGCCGCCCCGGCGAGCGTCACCACCAGCGCCGCGAGGCCCAGCGCGAGCACGCGCAGACCGAGCGTTCCCGCGGTCAGCGCGACCGCGAGCGTCGGCACGGTCGCGACCGCGAGCGCCGGACCGAGCGCGAGCCAGGACGACACCGCGGGTCGCCGGCGCAGCGTGTACAGACCGAACGCGGCCGCCAGCGCGGCGGCTGGCTGCGTGTAGGCCTCCGGCACGCTGACCCCGGCCCGCCCGAGCCACGCCCACAGCGCGACGAGCTCCACGACCGGAACGAGCCGGCTGCACCAGCGACGGCTCGCCCGCAACCCGGCGAGCCCGAGCGGAACGCCGAGGAGCGTGGCGGTGAGCGCGAACGTCGCGGTGCCGCCTGTGGCCGGCGTGAACACGGTGCCGCCGGTGGCCGGGTCGGCCATCGCCGACGCGGTTCGGACGGCGCTCAGCCCGAGCGCGAGGACTCCGGCTACAGCGGCGCCGACGTCGAGCACGTCGCCCGGGACGCGGGGCGCGGCGAACACGCCGGGCAGCACGAGCACGGTGGCGACCCCGACGAGCAGATACGCGACCGGAACGGCGGCGGCGGCACCGGCCGCGAAGGCCAGCGCGATCGCCGCGGCCGCGGCGGTGGCCGCGCCGACGGTACGGGGTGCGGTGTCCCGCGCGAGTGCGGTGACGGTGGCGGCGGCGGCCAGCACGAGGCTGAGCACGACGAGCGTGGCGGTGCGGTCAGCGAGGGCCCAGGCGAGCCCGTCGAGCCCAGTAAGAGCGGTGAGCCCGGCGGCCAGGCCTCGGGGCACTCGTGCGGTGCTCGAGTCACCGAACAGGGTGGCGGTGCTGGGGGTGGCGGTTCCGGGGGCGCCGGTGCCGAGGGGGTTGGTGCTGGCGGTGCTGGCGATGCTGGCGGTGCTGGCGGTGCTGGCGGTGCCAGCAGGGCTGGCGGGGCTGGAGGTGTTGGGGATGGCGGGGTCGGAGGTGTTGGAGGTGGCGGTGCCGGGGATGGTGGTGCCCGGGAGGGCGGTGCCCGGGATGGCGGTGCCCGGGATGGCGGTGCCCGGGATGGCGGTGCCCGGGATGGCGGTGCCGGGGTTGGTTGGGGCGGCCGGGGTTGGGGCGGCCGGGGTCGGGGTCATCGGGGTCGGAGTGGTCACATTCGTATTGGTGGTGTGCGGGGTGACGGTGGTCGGGATGGCTGTGGCCGGCAGGGTGGTGTGCGGGCTGGCTGTGTGAGGGGTGGTCGGGATCGCGGCGGCTTCGTTCGCGTGGGTCGGGGTCCGGGTGGCTGATCTCGGAGTGGGGAAGCGGAGGGGGACGCAGGCGGTGACGGTGCCGATGGCGGCCAGGGCCAGCAGGATGGTCAGCGCGATCGGCCAAGGGGCGTGCAGCGCGGGGGCCAGGGTGGCGAGCGCCGGCGCCAGGGCGGGAGCGACGAACCATCGAGCCGTGCGTCGGTCGACGCGCCACCGCAGCCCGATGAGCACGACCGCCGCGATCAGCAGCACGATCGAGTCGAGCACCGTGCCCGGGTAGGTCAGCGCCGGGCCGAGCCGAGCGGCGTCGGCAGGTGCGCCGCGCCAGACGGCGGTCACCCAGCTCAGCGGGCCGACCACCACGGCCAGCACCGTCGGCGCCAGCGCCAACGCCGCGACGGCGATCCCGGGCGCCGCCGCTGCCACCGACCCCGACCGCCCGGCCGGCCCCACGCCCAGCCCGCCTCCAGCGGCGGAGGGCCTTCCGCCACCAGCGGTGGGAGCACTCCCCCTCGGGGCGGTGGACGCGGTCCCACCTGGGGCGGTGAACGCAGTCCCTCCTGGGGTCGTGAACGCGGTCCCTCCTGGGGTCGTGAACGCGGTCCCACCTGGGGTCGTGAACGCGGTCCCACACGGGGTCGTGGATGCGGTCCCGCTTGGGGTGGGTGCGGTCCCGCTTGGGGTGGGTGCGGTCCCGCTTGGGGTGGGTGCGGTCCCGCTTGGGGTGGGTGCGGTCCCGCTTGGGGTGGGTGCGGTGCCAGCCGGGGCGATGGAGGCCTCTTCACCGGGGGCGGTGGGCGTGACCGGCTGGGACCCGGCGATGTCCGCGCGGCGGGGGAGGGCGGCGTGGACGGCGGTGGCGGCCAGTGCGGCCGCGGTCAGGGCCAGGATCGCCAGCACTGAACGGTCGACCAGCTCGAGCAGCCCACCGGGACCGGGCACGGCGGAGGCCAGCGTGGCGCCGGTGTACGCGCCGACCCCGGCGACGATCGCGGCCACGGTGGCGGACGACGGGCGCCGGTCGCGCGTCAACCGCGCGGTCGTGAGCGCGACCAGCGCGGACAGCCCGACCGCGACACCGGCCGGCCCCGGACCCCCGGCCCACCCGGCCCACCCGGCCGCGCCCGCCGGATCCGCGCCCGCCGTGGCCGTGCCCGCGGTGATCGTGCCCGCGGTGACCGTGCCCGCCGCGATCGCGGTCGCGACGGCCGCGGACCAGCCGCTGAGCGTGCCGAGCGCGAGTCCGGTGGCGATCACCTGGCGCGTGCCGTCGGCGCGCACGGCCACGATCGCGTAGAGCGCGGCGACGAGGCCGAGCGTGACGAGCGTGGCGTCGCGGGACGCCAGTGAGACGACGACCGCGTGCGCGGCCAGTGCACCGCCGAGCCAGGAGAGGACCGGCTCGCGCCGGACCAGGCCCGCGATCGTGGCCGCCACCGCCGCCAGGCCCACGACCAGCAGGGTCGCCCAGATCGACGCTCCGAACGCGGCCGGGGTCAGCACGACCACGGCGCCGACGCCCAGCGGTGCCGCACCGGTCGCTGCCGAGCGCGTGATTCCTCCGCCGCGCGATGTGCCGCTGCGGTCCAGGGCGAGGAGCAGCAGGGCCGTGGTGACGGTCAGGGCCAGCAGTGCGGTGACCAGGTCGGGGCTGGGGCGGGTGTCGGGGACGGCCCAGACGGGCTGGGTCACCGAGGTCGCGCCCCAGACGAGTTCGGGGCTCACCAGGGGAGCCAGGAGCGTGAACCCGACGGCGGCGACGGGGGAGAGCCCGGCGACGGCCGCGAGCACCGCGGAGGCGATTCCGGTGCCGGTGCGCCACGGGGTGCGCAGCGCGAGCGTGACCGCCGCGGCGGCGGTGAGTGCCAGCGCGACCCCGGTCGAACCCCAGCCGTCGGGGCCGAAGCGCAGCCACTGGATCACCGGCCCGATGACGACGAGCGGCACCGCGACCCCCGCGGCCAGCCCACGCGCCACCGCCCGCGCTCCAACGGCCCCGCCGGCCGCCCCGTGGGTCACCGCCGGCCCGCCGCCGGTCCCGGCGGCCGGCCCGCGTGCCGCCGTCCGTGCGGCGACAGGTTCGGCGGTCGGCCCGTGTGCCGCCGTCGGCGCGTTGCTGGTCGGGGCGGTCGGTCGGTGTGCCGCCGGGTGAGCGCCGACGGTTTCGGCGGCCAGGAGGGCGGCGGCGGCGAGGCCGACGAGGACCAGGGTGCCGACGAGACGCTGGACCGGAGCGGCGGTCGCCCCGGTGGGGGCCGCGGCGGCGATCAGTGCGCTCAGCACGGTGAGAAACGCGGTGACCGCGCCCGCGCCGGTGGCGGCGCCGCGCAGGACCGGGGCGTGGGCGTGGCGGCGGACGGCGACATCGGTTCCGACCAGCGCGAGGCCCAGGGCCGCGTAAGCCGCGACGACGTCGAGGGACGGGCTCACGAGCAGCACCGCGGCCGGGTGCGCGAGCACGAGCCCGGCGGGGCGGAGCGTGCGCAGGGGCACGAGCACGGGGTAGACCAGGGCCACCGCCGCGACGGTGCCGAGGACCAGCCCGGTGTACCGCGGGCCGCCCGGCGGCACCAGGCCGACGTGGTGGAGCGCGTAGCCGTCGAGGGCCAGGAGCACCAGGCCGAGGAGGCCGATCGTCTCGGCGGTCGAGGCCAGGCCGCGGCGGTGCAGCAGCGCGGGCACGGCGAACGTGACCGCGGTGATGCCGGCCAGGATGACGGCTCGGCCGCCGATGCCGAAGGTGCCCCACGCGACCACGGTGAACACGATCGCGGCGACGGCGAGCAGGGCGCCGCCGAGCGCCAGCAGCACGGTCTGCACCGACCAGGCCGACGCCTCGGCACGCACCGGCTCCCCGACCGGCCCCACCCACGGCGGCACCCCACCCGAACCAGCCCCACCCGGACCGAACCCACCCGAACCAGGCCCAGCGAACCCAGGCCCGGCCGAGCCAGGCCCGGCCACACCAGGACCAGCGAAATCAGGCCCAGCCACACCAGGACCAGCCACACCAGGCCCAGCCAAACCAGGCCCAGCGAGACCAGGACCCGCCACCACCGGCCGGGCGAGCAGACGAGCGCGATGCGCCGACGCCCCAGCCCACGCGTGGTACGCCGCCGCCGCGTGCTGCTCGGCCCGGTCCGCCTCGACCCGGGCGGCCCGCGCCCGCCCCGACGCCACCGACAGCGCCCGCGCCGCCACCACCACCGCCACATCGGCCCGCGCCAGTTCCCGCCGCGCCGCTTCGGCCCGTGCCGCTTCGCCCCGCGCCGCTTCGGCCCGCGCCGCTTCGCCCCGCGCCGCTTCGGCCCGCGCCGCTTCGCCCCGCGCCGCTTCGCCCCGCGCCGATTCCCGCCGCGCCGATTCCCGCCGCGCCGCTTCGGCCCGCGCCGACTCCTGATCCGGGTTCATGCGTACACCGTGTCGCCCCCGCCCACCCCGACGCCTGAGCAGAACTACCCGACCGAATCCCTCACAGCCCCCCGACCCGCGTCGATAGGTACCGACGATGAGGAGCGGTGGATGACGCGGCCGCCCGCCGGTGCAGCGCCGGTGAGCCGGTGTCTGCGTGGCCTACGCGGCCCGGCGGGCTGGTGGCAGGCCCCGGTCGTCGCCACGCCGCGGCTGATGTCGATCGTCGCCGGGACCTGTTACATCGCCGCGAGCATCGTCGCGACGGTCATCGCGCTCCTCGAGGACTCCGGCGCCCACGTCGCCGGTGAACTCGTGCTCGGGCTCGCGTCGGTCGGCGTCGGACTGCTCGTCGGCCGCCTGGGACGACGCTGGCCGCGATGGGCGTTCCACCTGTTCATCGGGAGCGCGATCGGGTCGGTCACGCTGCTCGTCGCGGTCAGCGGCGACGAGGCCTACGCCACGATCTACCCCTTGGCGTCGCTGTTCACGATGTTCTTCTTCAGCTGGCCGATCGGCATGCTGTACCAGGTCGTGATCGCCGCCGCCCTGATCGTCGGACGAACGGTCTGGGACGCCGTGCCCACCGGCGTCGTCGTGGCGCTGATCGGCACGAACGCGGTGGTCGCGGTGATCATCGGCTGGCTGGTGCGTGAGGCGACCGAGGCCGAGGCCGACACGCTGACCGGGCTGGCGAACCGCCGCGGGCTGCAGCGCGCGCTGGACAACGCGGTCGAGGCCGCCCGCCGGGAAGGCACGCCGGTCTCGGTCGCGTTCCTCGACCTCGACAACTTCCGGCGGGTCAACGAGATCCTGGGCAACGACCAGGGCGACCGTCTGCTGCGCCTCACCGGCCAGGCCTGGCGTTCGATCCTGCCGCCGGGCGCGGTGCTGGCCCGCTCCGGCGGCGACGAGTTCGGGCTGGTGCTCCCGGGGGTCACCGCGTCCGAGGGCGCGGCGATCGTCGACGCCCTGCGCGCGACGCTGCCCGACGACCAGACCACGTCCGCGGGGATCGCCGAGTGGCGCGTCGGCGACTCGGCGTCGTTGCTGCTGGGGCGGGCCGACAACGCGCTGCAGCAGGCCAAGATCGCCGGCCGGGCCCGCACGTTCGTCGACGTGCACAGCGGCGCGCAGAACCGCGAGATGGTCGACGCGCTGCCCGCCGGGGAGTTCGTCGTCGTGTACCAGCCGATCGTCGACCTGCCCACCGGTGCCGTGATCGGCGCGGAGGCGCTGCTGCGGTGGACGCACCCCGAGCGGGGGTCGATCCCGCCGGTCGAGTTCATCCCGCTCGCCGAGGAGTCCGGGTTCATCCTCGACCTGGGCCGGTGGGTGCTGCAGGTCGCGTGCCAGGAGGCCCGGGACTGGGACTTCACCGAGAACCCCCGCATCTCGGTGAACGTCTCCGGGCGGCAACTGCACGACCCGAACTTCGTCCCCGACGTCCGGCGCATCCTCGCCGACACCGGGCTCCCGCCGACGCGGCTCGTGCTGGAGGTGACCGAGAGCATGCTCGAGGCCGACGCCCCGGTGGCGCTGGCCGCGCTGGAGACCCTCCGGGCCGAGGGTGTGCGTATCGCGATCGACGACTTCGGCACCGGGTACTCGTCGCTCTCGCGGCTGGACCGGCTGCCGGTCGACATCCTCAAGATCGACCGCGCGTTCGTCACCACGCTCACGCCCGACACCGGGGTGGCGCCGGTGATCACCGCGATCGTCGCGCTCGCGAACGCGCTGGGGATGAGCACGGTCGCCGAGGGCATCGAGGAGCCGTTCCAGGCCGCGGCGCTGATCGCCCACGGCTGCGGTGCGGGCCAGGGCTGGCTCTACGGGCGGCCCGGACCGGCGGCCCAACTGGCCGAACTCGCCGCGGTCCCACCGGCGGCGGTCGCGGCCGAATGCCCGCAGCTGGCACCCGCACGGTTCTGACCCCGGGGACTCGCGCCCATGCCCTACCATCCGCGCCCATGCAGGCCTTCGCGCGCAGCATCCAGTGGCTCTTCACGGTCGTCGGTCTCGCCATCATCGCGCTGGTCGGGATCGGCGTGATCTTCGTCGACAGCGGGAGCAGCTCGGTCGAGCTGACGTGTTCGGCCACGTCCGGCGGGCCGGTCACGACCTGCGACGGGCACCTCTACGGGCTCGAGAACGGCGTCAAGGCGCTGACGATGGCGGTCGTCGGTCTGGGGCTGCTGGTGATCGCCGCAGTCATGGCCGTGACGGCCGGGTCGGCGGCCCCGCCCCGCTACGGCGTCGGCCCGTACGGACCCTACGGCCCGACCGGCCCGCTCAACCCCCAGCCCGGGCCGACGCCCACCGCGGCGCCACCGTACGGCGGCACCTACCCGCCCTACGGGGCCGCTCCGGGCGCCCCGGCGCACGGCGCCCCGTACCCCGGCGACCGCTCCGGCCCGACCCCGCCCTCGTAGACGCGCCCCGCTAGCCGTCGGACGCCAGCAGGTCCGCGCAGCGTTCGCCCACCATCATCACGGTGATGTTGGGGTTCACGGTCGTCAGCGACGGCAGCACCGACGCGTCCGCCACCCGTAACCCCCGCACGCCGTTCACCCGCAACGACGTGTCCACCACCGCGTGCGGGTCGTCGTCCCGGCCCATCCGCGCGGTGCACGCCGGGTGGTACACGGTGTTGTGCGTCCTGCGCACGTAGTCGAGCAACTCGTCGTCGGTGACGGCCTCCGGCCCGGGAGCCAGCTCGGACGCGATCCACCCGGCCAGCGCGGGCTGGGCGGCGATCCGCCGGGCCAGGCGCAGCCCGTGCAGCATCACCCGCTCGTCGTGCCCCTCGGCGTCGGTGAAGTAGCGGGGGTCGACGCGCGCCTTGTCCCGGAAGTCGCGCGAGCGCAGCCGCACGGTGCCCCGGGAGCGGCCCCGCGTCACGTTCGGCGTCAGGCAGAAGCCGTTCTCGGTGGTCGGGTAGCCCCAGCGCACCGTGTTCAGGTCGAACGGCACCGACCCGTAGTGCATCATCAGGTCCGGCCGGTCCAGCCCGGGAACGGTGGCCGCGAACAGCCCGATCTCCCACCACTGGGTCGACTCGGTCACCATCGGCTTCGCCGCGTCCCACATCACCAGGCCCTCGACGTGGTCGTCGAGGTTCGCGCCGACGCCGGGGGAGTCGACGAGCACGTCCACGCCGACCTCGCGCAGGTGCGCGGCCGGTCCGACGCCGGAGAGCATCAGCAGTTTCGGGGTGTCGATCGCCCCGCAGGAGAGCACGACCTCGCGCCGGGCGGAGACGGTCAGCCGGTGGACGCGGTCCGCGGCCAGGTACTCGACCCCGGTGGCCCGCCGCGACGAGTCGAACAGCACCCGCGACGCCCACGCGTCGGTCACCACGGTGAGGTTCGGGCGCGCGAGCACCGGATGGAGGTACGCGTGCGACGACGAGCTGCGCACACCGTCCGCGGACGCGTTGATCTGGAACCACCCGGCGCCGTTCACCACTGTCGTACCGGTGTTGAAGTCCACCGTGGGTAACCCCACCGCGGCCGCCGCCGCCAGCACCGCGGCGCCGCACGTGTCGGCCGGGGGCACGGTGCGGATCTCGACGGTGGCCCGCAGGCGCTCGACCAGGGGCGCACAGTCCGACGGCGACCACCCCGGCAGGTCCCAGGCCAGCAGGTCTTCGCGCACCGGATGGAACGCGATGCACGAGTTGTGCGACGAACAGCCGCCCAGCACCCGCGCCCGGGAGTGCCGCAGGAAGCTGTTGCCCCGCTCCTGCGGTTCGACCGGGTAGTCCCAGTCGTAGCCGGACTCCAGCAGGAACATCCAGTCGGTCAGCCGCAGGATCTTCGGGTCGCCGACGTCGGACGGCCCGGCCTCGAGCAGGCACACCGAGACCGACGGGTCCTCGGAGAGCCGCGCGGCGACCACGCACCCCGCCGACCCGCCGCCCACGATCACGTAGTCGAACGTGCTCATCCCTTGAACCACCGCTGCGGAGCCGGGGCGGTGTTCTGCCAGATGTGTTTGGCCTCGCGGTACTCGGCCAGGCCGCTCGGCCCGAGCTCCCGGCCGTTGCCGGACTGCTTGAACCCGCCCCACTCGGCCTGCGGCACGTACGGGTGGTAGTCGTTGATCCAGACCGTGCCGGCACGCAGCCCCCGGGCCACCCGCTCGGCGCGCGCCGCGTCCGACGTCCAGACCGCGCCCGCCAGCCCGTACTCGGTGTCGTTGGCCAAGGCCAGCGCGGAAGCCTCGGAGTCGAACGTCTCGACGGTGAGCAGCGGCCCGAACGTCTCCTCGCGCACGATACGCATGTCGGCGCGGCACCCGTCGAACACCGTCGGCCGGTAGAAGAAGCCGTTCGCCAGCGCGGGGTCGTCCGGCCGGCGGCCCCCGGCCACCAGCCGGGCTCCCTCGGACAGACCCGCGGCCACGTATGCCTCGACCTTGTCGCGGTGCGCGGCCGAGACCAGCGGTCCGGTCTCCGACGCCGGGTCGAGCCCGTCGCCGATCACGATCCGCTCGGCCCGCGCCGCGATCTCGGCCACCAGCGCGTCGTGCAGCGGCTCCTCGACCAGCAGCCGGGCCCCGGCCGAACACACCTGCCCGGAGTGCAGGAACACCGCGGTGAGCGCGTAGTCCACGACCGTCTCGAAGTCGCTGTCGGCGAACACGATGTTCGGGTTCTTGCCGCCGAGCTCGACCGTCACCCGTTTCACGGTGTCGGCGGCCGCGCGCAGGATCCGCTTCCCGGTGGCCACCCCGCCGGTGAACGACACCAGGTCGACGTCCGGATGCTCGACGAGCGCCCCGCCGACCGCGCCCGCCCCCAGCACCAGGTTGACCACGCCGGCCGGCACGCCGGCCTCGGCCAGCAGCTCGACCAGCCGGATCGTGGTCAGTGGGGTGACCTCGCTCGGCTTGATCACCACGGTGTTGCCGGCGGCCAGCGCCGGCGCCACCTTCCAGGCGATCTGCAGCAGCGGGTAGTTCCACGGCGTGATCAGCGCGCAGACGCCGACCGGTTCGTACACGACCCGGCTGACGACGGCCGGCTGACCCGTGTCGACCAGGCGGCCGGGGTCGCTGTCGGCGATCGCCGCGTAGTACCGGAACACCGCGATCACGTCGTCGACGTCCAGCCCGCTCTCCACCAGCGTCTTGCCGGTGTCGAGCGTC
Organism: Cryptosporangium japonicum; assembly: GCF_039524755.1. Taxonomy (NCBI): domain Bacteria; kingdom Bacillati; phylum Actinomycetota; class Actinomycetes; order Cryptosporangiales; family Cryptosporangiaceae; genus Cryptosporangium; species Cryptosporangium japonicum. The sequence goes on along the minus strand of NZ_BAAAGX010000021.1, from coordinate 17,774 downwards.
TCGGTGCGCGCGATCGTGTCCTTGTCGCGGGCGAGCAGGTCGGCGACCCTCGTCAGCAGGGCGGCGCGGTCGCGGGTGGGCGTGACGGCCCAGGCGCCGAACGCCTTCCGGGCCGCGACGACGGCCGCGTGCACGTCACCGACGTCGGCGTGGTCGACCTGGGCGACGACGCTCTGGTCGAAGGGGTTGAGAACGTCGGACTTGCCGCCCGAACCGGAGATCCAATTTCCGCCGATGAACAAATGCGACCCCTCCGTTGCGCCAGGAGAAGCGAGTTCCTTCCTCGGCAACAGGATTGCACATGCGTAGAGTTGCGTCATGCGGAACAGCGAGAGGCTCACCGAGGAGGCCCCACCGCCGTCCGGGGGAGTGCAGTCCGTCGACCGCGCGATCAGCGTCCTGGAGATCCTGGCGCGCCGCGGCGAGGCCGGGGTCAGCGAGGTCGCGGCCGAGCTCGCGGTGCACAAGTCGACGGCGTTCCGCCTGCTGGAAACCCTCGAGGACCGCAGTCTGGTCGAGCAGACCGCCGACCGGGGCAAGTACCGGCTCGGCTTCGGGGTGGTGCGGCTGGCCGGCGCGGTGTCGGCGCGCCTCGACGTCGTCCAGCAGGGGCACGCGCCGTGCGAGCAGCTGGCCGACACCGTCGGCGAGACCGTCAACCTTGCGGTGCTGCGTGAGCACTACGCGGTCAACATCGACCAGGTCCGCGGGCGCGCGACCGTCACCACGCACAACTGGGTCGGCCAGCTCACCCCGCTGCACGCCACCTCCAGCGGAAAGGTGCTGCTGGCCGCGCTCACCCCGGCCGAGCGCGAGGCCGCGTACGCGGCCGGCGGGCTGGACGCGTACACGCCGGCCACGCTGGTCGAGGTGCCCGTCCTCGACGAGCACCTGGCCGACGTCCGGCAGCGCGGCTACGCCGTGACGGTCGAGGAGTACGAGATCGGGCTGAACGCGGTCGCCGCACCGGTGCGTGGCGCGGACGGGTCGGTGGTGGCGGCGGTCAGCGCCTCCGGGCCGGCCTACCGCTGCCCGGAGGAGCGCCTGCACGAGATCGCCCCGGCCGTGGTGGCCACCGGCGAGGAGATCAGTCGCCGGCTGGGGTACTTCGCGCCTTAGAGCCAGACCGCCTTAGAGCCAGACCACCGCGTGGTTGACCTCGCCGATCGAGACGTTGCCGACCACGCGGCCGTCGGCGGTGATGCCGGTCGCGTAGCAGTAGGTGGTGCCGGGCGGGTTGCGCAGCAGCACGAGCCCGCCGTCGCGCCAGCGGAACACCGTCGGGGTCTCGCCGGCGCGCACCACGCCGGTCACCACGCCGTCGGCGTTGACCGCGGTGGCCTCACCCGCGTCGGCCAGGAACGACATCTTGCCGTCGTGCCAGAGCACCGGCCGGTCGGACACCGTGCCGACGACGTCACCCCGGGCGTTGAGCGCGGCCACGGTGGCCTTCGGGTCGGTCACGCCGGTGCCGGCCAGGAGGTCGGTCATCGTGCCGCCGGCCCAGCGGAACGGGTGCGCGGTCGTCGCGTCGACGCTCGACGTCCCGCCGACCGACCCGTCCTCGGCCAGCGCGGTCGGGATCGTCTGCGGCCCGCCGAGCGAGCCGAGGTCGGTGAGCGTGCCGTCCTCCCAGACGAACGCGCGCATCGGCACCGACGCCGTGGTGCCGAAGGTCCGGCCGAGGATCTGGCCGCGGTTGTTGATCGCGATCGGGGCCGACGCCCGGTCGGCGGGCGCGCCGAGGTCGGTGAACCGGCCGTCCTCCCAGAGGAACGCCTGCTCACCGCCGGTCGGCGTGGCCGAGGCCCCGGCGATCTGCCCGGCGTCGTTTATCGCGTACAGGCAGGTGGTGCGGCCCGGCCGCTCGATGTAGGTGATCGTCCCGTCGTGCCAGTACAGCCCGGTGCCGTTCGCGGTGCAGCCGACCGCGTCGCCGGCGTTGTTGACCGCCTCGGCGTGCGGGCCGAGCGGGCCCAGCGACTGCGCGGTGTACTCGGGCGCGCGCCAGACCGAGCTCTCCGGAGCCGACCCAATGTTGCCGAGGACGACGCCGTCGGACGCGACGGCCACCGCGCGGCTCTCGCCGCCCTTCGGGGTGAGGTCGATGTAGGGCACCTGGTCCAGGGCGTGGGCGGTGGTGGGAACGGTGAGCAGGGTGATGCTGAACAGTGTTACCGCCAGCAACCGCCCGATCCGTCCGCGCATGACGCCCCCTCGCTGTACCTGGACCGGTTCATTCTGCCCCCGAAGGCAAGTGCGCGGGCAAACCTGAGTCCAAATAGGAGCCTAGTGCAGCCGTCGTGCCGATGTCGCGTCCGGCGCGCTCGGAGAGGAACCACCGGTGTTCGAGCACCTCGTGGAACACCTCGGCCGGGGCCAGCGGGCCGGGCGGAACGGCGTTCACCACCGGGAGGTACACCTCGTTCAGCCAGCGGTGGCCCGCGGTGGTCTCGGACACCGGCCGGCCGTCGCGCTGCTCGAGGTAGGCGCGGAACGAGCGGATGTCGTTGAGCAGCCGACGCGCCTGTCCCTCCTGGACCTCCAGGCCGGTCAGCCGGAACAGCTCGTGCCGGTGGTGCCCGGTCTCGGCGACCCGGACGTCGACACGCAGGCGACTGCCGGCCGGCTCGGTCACCAGCTCCACCTCGGAGACGTCGAACCCGAGGTCGTTGAGGCGACGCAGCCGCTCGGCGACGCGGAAGCGCTGCTCGTCGGGGGCGAAGACCTCCTCCCTGGTGACCTCGTCCCAGAGCGCGTCGTACTGCGACGGGAGGCTGAGCGCGACCTCGATCGGGTCCACGTCGTCCGGCAGCAGGTTCCCGGCGCGCAGGTCGAGCAACTCGCCGCCGACCCGCTCGCTCGCCAGGTCGACGTCGTAGCGGCGCTGACCCTCGGTGAGCGTCGGGTACCGCTCGACGGTCTCGGCGTCGACCAGGTACGCGGCCAGGTGCCCGGCATCGGGGCGGAAGAGTGTGTTCGACAGCGAGCAGTCGCCCCAGAACACGCCGGCCAGGTGCAGGCGCACCAGCAGCTCGACCAGCGGATCGAGCAGCCGCTCGACCGAGGACCGGCCGCGCGGGGTGCTGAACAGGTACCGGTAGGACATCGAGTACTCCAGGTACCGGGTCACCAGGATCGCGTCCTGGTCGTCGGGGCGGTCCACGCAGACGCCGACCACCGTCACCGTCGGTAGTCCCTCTTCCTCGAACCCGGTGAGCGACGCGTACTCGTGCCGGGCCAGCCGCTCGGAGATCTCCTTGAGCGCGTAGACTTGCTCGCCCTCGGCGACGAACCGCACGACGTGCCGGGAGATGCCGCGCTGGGGGATCTCCAGCAGGAGGTCGGGGTCCCACTCGGTGAGCGGACGCTCCCACGGCAGGGTGAGCAGCCCGGCGGCGTCGACAGCGGTCGGCCGGAACACGTAGCGCATCAGACCTCCCGTGGGGGTGCGGTGCTCCGGCGGATGACCAGCCGGGTGGGCAGGACGACGTGCTGCGGCGACCCCTGCCCGCGCAGCCGGGCCAGCAGCAGGTGGGCGGCGCGGACACCCTGGTCGCGGGCGGGCTGGGCCACCGTGGTGAGGTCGGTGAGCTCGGCCAGCGGATGGTCGTCGACGCCGATCACCGACAGGTCCTCGGGCACCCGCAGCCCGGCGCGGCGGATCGTGCGGATCGCCCCCAGCGCCAGCTCGTCGGAGTGGCAGTACACCGCGGTGGGCGGGGAACGCAGGCTGAGCAGCGCCGCCATCGCGTCGGCGGCGGCGACACCGCTCCACTCGATGGTCACGACCAATTCGTCGTCGATCGGCAGCCCGGCGTCACGCAGTGCGTCGTGGTAGGCCTGGTCGCGCCCGTGCGGGCGGGCGGCGACCGGCTGGTCCGGGTCGACCGCGGAGATCATCCCGATCCGGCGGTGGCCGAGGAACAGCAGGTGGTCCACGGCCCGCCGCCCGGCCTCCCGGTCGTCGATGCGGACGCCCGGGTACACCTCGTCCTGTCCGCCGGCCGCGACGACGAGCACGCCCATCCGCTCCAGGCGTTCGCGCTCGGCGTCGGCCACCTCGAACGCGACGACGACGACCGCGTCGACCTTGCGCCGGGCGGGCAGCCGGTGGAAGAAGTCGCGCCGGTCGTCGGCGTCGCCGACGTGGTAGAGCAGCACGTCCAGGCCGGCGTCGCTGAGCTCGGCCTCCAGCCCGCCGATCACCGCGCCGAAGAACCAGCGGTCCACATGGGGCACCACCAGCGCGACCCGGCCCACCGCCCCCCGGGCCAGCCGCGACGCCTCGGGGGAGACGACGTAGTCGAGCTCCTCGGCGATGCGCAGCACCCGGGCGCGGGTGGCCGGCGCGACCCCGTAGGAGTTGCTCATCGCGCGGGACGCGGTGGCGAGGGAGACCCCGGCCAGTCGCGCGATGTCGGCCAGACTGCTCCGTCCCGCCACGGCCGAGAAGTGTATGGAAGCGGTTCCGACCGTGTCCATAACGGAAACGATGCAGACCTTGACGCAGTGTGTCGTTCGGCCCCACTCTTTTCGGAAGCGTTTCCGAAAGTGATCCAGGTCACGTTCTTCTCGGCAATGGTGGCGGGAGAGGCGGAACGATGCGAAAGCTCGTAGTCCCGGCAGTGCTGGCCCTGGCGGCGTCGTTGCTCACCGCGTGCGGTGGCGGCGACTCCGGCGGCCCGACCACGCTGACGTTCTACAGTTCCAATCCGAACCAGCAACCCATCGTCGAGAAGTGCGCCGCCGATTCCGGCGGTCGCTACCGGATCGACCTGCAGGCCTTACCGAACACCGCGAGCGGCGCCCGCGAACAGCTCCTGCGCCGGCTCGCCGCGCAGGACCGCGGGATGGACATCCTGTCGATCGACCCGCCGTTCATGGCCGAGTTCGCCAACGCCGGGTTCCTCCGGCCGTTCACCGACGCCGAGCGCACCCAGTTCACCGACGGCGTGCTCGACGGGCCGGTCGCCCAGGGCCTCTACGACGACAAGCTCTACTCCGCGCCCGCCAACGGCAACACCCAGCTGCTCTGGTACCGCAAGTCGGTGCTGGCCAAGGCCGGCGTCGACCCGGGCGCGGGGCCGGTGACCTGGGACCAGCTCATCGACGGCGCCGAGAAGGCCGGCGTGACCGTGGCCGGGCAGGGCCGGCGCAACGAGAGCCTGATGGTCTGGGTGAACGCGCTCGTCGCCTCGGCCGGCGGCTCGATCCTGACCGAGGACTCCGAGGGCAAACCGGCCGACCAGGTCAAATCCGGTCTGGACAGCACCGCGGGCCGCGAGGCCGCACGCATCATCGGGAAGCTGGCGCGCTCCTCGGCCGCCTACCCGAGCTTCAGCACCGGCAGCGAGGACGACGCCAGGGCCGCGTTCGCCCGGCCGGACGGCGGCTTCATGGTCAACTGGCCCTACATCTGGGCCGCCGCGCAGGCCGCGATCGACGAGGGGCAACTGCCGAAGAACTTCCTCGACGACGTCGGCTGGGCCCGCTACCCGCGGGTGCTCGCCGACCGGGAGAGCGCACCGCCCTCGGGGGGCCTCGGGCTCTCGATCAGCGCGTTCAGCCGTCACCCGGAGCTCGCGGTCGACGTGATCCGCTGCGTGCTCTCGCCGGCCAACCAGAAGCAGTACATGTTCACGGCCGGCGACCCGGCGGTGCTGAGCTCGGTCTTCGACGACCCGGAGGTCCGGGAGCGGTTCCCGATGGCCGACGCGATCCGCGAAGGCATGGACCAGGCCACGCCCCGGCCGGTCAGCCCGTACTACGGCGACGTCACCGCGGCGATCCAGGCCGGCTTCCACCCGCCGGACGAGGTGACCGAGGGCTCGGCGAAACGCACGGCCCGATTGCTCGAAGACGTCCTGTCCAACCAGCGGCTGATCTAGGAGCGACTGATGAGCACCACGATCGCCCGCCCGGAAGCCGTCGAGAAGCCCCGCAAGGGCAAGCCGCCGCTCACCGACCGCGCCCGCCACGAACGGAGGCTCGGCTGGCTGCTCGCCGGCCCCGCGCTGGTCGTCATGGTCGCGGTCACCGGCTACCCGATCCTCAACGCGCTCTGGCTCTCGTTCTTCGACTACCGCCTCACCGATCCCGACGGCCGGGAGTTCATCTGGCTCGCCAACTACGGCACGATCCTCGGCGACGGGTTGTTCTGGCGTCAGTTCGGCGTCACCGTGCTGATCACGGTCGTCACCGTGTCGGTCGAGCTCGTCCTCGGGTTCGCGCTGGCGCTCGTCATGCACCGGGCGCTGTACATGCGCACGCTGCTGCGCACCGCGATCCTCATCCCGTACGGCATCATCACGGTCGTCTCGGCCTTCTCCTGGCAGTACGCGTTCAGCAACACCTACGGCTTCGTCAACCCGTGGTTCGGGCTCGGTGACTTCGACTGGTTCGGCGGCACCGCGTCGTCGCTGTTCGCGATCTGCGTCGCCGAGATCTGGAAGACGACGCCGTTCATGTCGCTGCTGCTGCTGGCCGGCCTGGCCCAGATCCCCAACGACTACCTCGAGGCCGCCGTCGTCGACGGGGCCACCCCGTGGCAGCGGCTCAAACGGGTGATCCTGCCGAACATGAAGGCCGCGATCATGGTCGCGCTGCTCTTCCGGACGCTCGACGCGTTCCGCATCTTCGACAACGTCTTCGTCATGACCGCCGGGTCGCAGGGCACCGAGACGCTCTCGTTCCTCGCCTACCGGCAGACGATCAGCCGGGTGATGGTCGGCCTGGGCTCGGCGGTCAGCGTGATCCTCGCGTTGCTCGTCGTCCTCATCGCGTTCCTGTTCATCAAGGTGTTCCGCACCGACCTGTCGCAGCAGCAAGGGAGCAAGTGATGAAGGCCAGCCGTCGCGCGGAGGTCGCGTGGATCGTCGGCGGCCTCGCCGTCATCCTCTACGCGGTCGTCCCGGTGCTCTGGATCGTCTCGCTGTCGTTCAAGGGCGGCGACGACATCACCAACCGGCAGTTCCTGCCCTCGTCGTTCACCTGGGAGAACTACGACATCGTCTTCTCCTCCGACCTGTTCACCACCGCGCTGCGCAACTCGATCGGCATCACGCTGATCGCCACCACGATCTCGGTGGTGCTCGCGACGCTCGCCGCGTACGCGGTGGCCCGGCTGGAGTTCCCCGGCAAACGCCTGGTGCTCGGCGTCGCGCTGGCGATCACCGTGTTCCCGATCATCGCGATCGCGACGCCGCTGTTCGACATGTGGCGGGCGATCGGGCTGTACGACACGTGGATCGGGCTGATCATCCCCTACCTGTCGTTCTCGCTGCCGCTCTCGGTCTACGTGCTCTCCGCGTTCTTCCGCGAGATCCCGTGGGAGATGGAACAGGCCGCCCAGGTCGACGGGGCCACCGCCTGGCAGGCGTTCCGCAAGGTCATCGTGCCGCTCGCGGCGCCCGGCGTGGCCACCGCCGCGATCCTGACGTTCTTCGCGGTCTGGAACGACTTCATCTTCGGCATCACGCTGACCTCCAGCGAGGCGTCCCGCCCGGTGCCGGCGGCGCTCGCGTTCTTCACCGGCGCCTCGCAGTTCTCGCAGCCCACCGCACCCATCGCCGCCGCCTCCGTGATCATCACGATCCCGGTGATCATCCTCGTCCTCGCCTTCCAGCGTCGGATCGTGGCCGGCCTCACCGCCGGCGCAGTGAAGGGATAACCGCCATGGCCGCCATCGAGATGCGCAACATCGTCAAGGAGTACGGCGACGGCTTCAAAGCCGTGAACGACGTCAGCATCGACATCGCCGACGGCGAGTTCATGATCCTGGTCGGGCCGTCCGGCTGCGGGAAGTCGACGCTGCTGCGGATGATCGTCGGGCTGGAGGACATCACCGGCGGGGACATGCTCATCGGCGGCAACCGGGTGAACGAGAAGGCCCCGCGGGACCGCAACCTGTCGATGGTGTTCCAGAACTACGCGCTCTACCCGCACCTGTCGGTGTTCGAGAACATCGCGTTCCCGCTGCGGCTGAAGAAGGGCGTGCCCGAGGAGGAGATCCGGCAGCGGGTGGAGGAGGCCGCGGCCACCCTCGAACTGACCGAGCACCTGCAGCGCAAACCCGCGAACCTGTCCGGCGGGCAGCGCCAGCGGGTCGCGATGGGGCGCGCGATCGTGCGTCAGGCCGACGCGTTCCTGTTCGACGAGCCGCTCTCCAACCTCGACGCGAAGCTGCGCGGCCAGATGCGCACCGAGATCTCCCGGATGCAGCGCCGCCTGGGTACGACGACGGTCTACGTCACCCACGACCAGACCGAGGCGATGACGCTCGGCGACCGGGTCGCCGTGCTGCGCAAGGGTGTCCTGCAGCAGGTGGCCAGCCCGCGCGAGCTCTACGAGCAGCCGGTGAACCTGTTCGTGGCCGGGTTCATCGGGTCGCCGCCGATGAACTTCCTGCCCGCGGTGGTGGACGGCGCGAGGTTGCGGTTGCCGTTCTTCGAGCTCGACCTCGACGACGAGCTGGCCCGCCGGGTGGCCGGGCACGACCTGCTGCTCGCCGGCATCCGCCCGGAGTACTTCGAGTCGGCCCGTGGCCTGGACAAGGACCACGGGTCGACGTTCCGGGCGCGGGTGGACGTCACCGAGTGGCTCGGCGACTCGCAGTACGCCTACCTGCCGTTCGAAGCGCCCGAGCAGATCGCGAAGCAGCTGTCCGAGCTGGCCGCCGAACTCGACAGCGAGGCGCTGCGCACCCAGGTCGTCGCGTCGATCGACTCGATGACCCGGCTGCGCGAGAACACCGAGGCCGAGTTCTGGGTCGACACCCGGCGCATGCACCTGTTCGACCCGCGCACCGGCGAGAACCTGACCCGCGACGAGGCCGCCGCCGCCGAACTGGCCCAGGAGGGGCAGGAAGAGGTGCGGGTGCGGGCGGCGGAGCATTAGATGTGGTGGCGCGATGCCGTGATCTACCAGGTCTACATCCGCAGCTTCGCCGACGGGAACGGCGACGGGCTCGGTGACCTGACCGGGCTGCGTAACCGGCTCGCCCACATCGCCGACCTCGGCGTCGACGCGATCTGGATCAACCCGTGGTACCCGTCGCCGATGGCCGACGGCGGGTACGACGTCAGCGACTACCGCGACGTCGACCCGCGCTTCGGCACCCTCGACGACGCCGAGAAGCTGATCGCCGAGGCCCACGCGCGCGGGCTGCGGGTGCTGCTGGACATCGTGCCCAACCACACCTCGAGCGAGCACCCGTGGTTCGTCGAAGCGCTGGCCGGCGGGGTGATGCGGGACCGGTACCTGTTCCGCGGCGGCCGCGGGGACGAGCCCCCCAACGACTGGCAGAGCGTCTTCGGTGGGCCGGCCTGGACGCGGGTGCCCGACGGGCAGTGGTACCTGCACCTGTTCGACCCGTCGCAGCCCGACCTGAACTGGGACCACCCCGAGGTGCGCGCGTACTTCGTCGACACGCTGCGGTTCTGGTTCGACCGCGGGGTCGACGGGTTCCGCATCGACGTCGCGCACTCGCTGATCAAGCAGGCCGGCCTGCCCGACCTGGGCACCGCCCGGCCCGACCCGCACCCCCACTGGGACCGCGACGAGGTGCACGAGGTCTACCGCGAGTGGCGCCGGGTCGCCGACGCCTACGATCCGCCGCGGATCTTCGTCGCCGAGGCCTGGGTGGACGAGCCGGAGCGGCTGTCGCGGTACCTGCGCCCGGACGAACTGCACACCGCGTTCAACTTCAACTACCTGACGGCACCCTGGCGCGCGCCCGACCTGCGCCGCACGATCGTCCGGACGCTCGCCGAGCACCTGGCCGTCGGCGCCGCGCCGACCTGGGTGCTGTCCAACCACGACGTGGCCCGGCACCTGTCCCGCTACGCCCGCGCCGACCAGAGCGGCCCCACCCGTCAGCTCACCGACCTGCTCGACCGCCCGGCCGACCTGGCGCTCGGCGCCCGCCGGGTGCGTGCCGCGCTGCTGCTCACGCTCTCCCTGCCCGGCGGCGTCTACCTGTACCAGGGTGAGGAGCTGGGCCTGCCCGAGGTGGAGGACCTGCCCGAGGACGCGCTGCGCGACCCGACCTGGCGCCGCTCGGGCTTCACCGACCGCGGCCGCGACGGGTGCCGGGTGCCGCTGCCCTGGTCCGGCGACGCCCCGCCGTTCGGGTTCGGGCCCGGGCCGGACACCTGGCTGCCGCAGCCGGCGTCGTGGGCGTCGCTGACCGCGGCGGCGCAGACCGGCGACCCCGCGTCCATGCTGGAGTTCTACCGGGAGGCCCTGCGGACGCGCCGCGCGCTGCCCGCACTGCGCACCGCGCCGTTCCGGTTCCGCGACGAGTTCGGCCCGGACGTCGTCGCGTTCGAGCGGGGGCCCGGTTTCCTCAGCGTGGTGAACCTCTCCGCGGCGCCCGTGCCGCTGCCGCCGCGGGCGACCGTGTGCCTGGCCAGCGCGGAGCTGATCGGTGACCGCCTGCCGCCGGACGCCGCGGCCTGGGTGACGCGCTAGGGCCGAACCCTGATGCGCGTCAGGGTTGGCACCTGCTAACTTCTTTTGGCATGTACGGTTCGCCACCCACCGGGGACGAGCTGGTCGCGGTCCTGTCGACGCTGGCCAACCCCCATCGCCTCCGGGTCGTGGCGGCGTTGCGCGCCGAGCGCACGTACGTCAGCCGGCTGGCCCGGGAACTGGGCATCAGCCGGCCGTTGCTCCAGGTGCACCTGCGCAAGCTCCAGGCCGCCGGTCTGGTCACCTCGCAGCTCGAGCTGTCCGAGGACGGCAAAGCGCTGCGGTTCTACGAGGTCACCGAGTTCGCGTTCCACCTCACCCCGGACACGATCGCCGCGGCCGTGCCCACGCTCACCCCCGACTCGAAGGAGTCTTGACCATGGACGGACATGAACTCGCGGAGGCCGTGGGGGCGTTTGGGATCACGACGTTCCTCACGGTCGTCGTCACGGTGCTGATCTGGCAGTTGTTCGGCACCTGGCGCGCGAAAGCCGCCCCGACCAGGGAGGCCGAGTACCGCGACCTCACCGCGCAGGTGCTGCGCGGGCAGGAGGAGTCCAACCGGCAGCTGGCCGACCTCTCCGGTCAGCTGACCGACTTACGCACCCGGATGACCCGGCTCGAACGGGTGCTGACCGAAGTCGAGTAGAGGTCGGGCCACCGAGCGGCAACTCGGTGGCCCGGTCGGAAGAAGCACTCCTCGCCTCGCGGCGAGTTCTCACGAACGCTGTCTCCCGTGGAAAGGACACCAGGTCGTGCCTGGTCTGCGCAAATCCGTCTCCGGCGTGCCCGTGGTCGAGCGGCTCGCCGCCTGGGCGACGCGACATCGGCTCGCCGTGATTCTCGGCTGGCTCGGGTTCGTCGCCGCGGCCGTCCTCGTCAGCGGCCTGATCCCCGGCCCGGGGGCGCGGAGCGTCGACCCCGGGGAGTCCGGGCGGGCCCAGGAGGTGCTCGACGCCCAGGACGGCGTCCAGGGCATCCAGGAGTCCGTCCTCGTCCAGTCCGACGACCCGGCCGAGCTCCGCACCGCGGTCACCGCCGTGGTCACCGCTCTGCGCACGGCCGAGGTCGCGCAGGTCTGGTCGCCGGCCGACGACCCCACCCGGCTGACCGCGGGGTCCGCCCTGATCACCTACCAGGTCGCCGGGCCGGTGGAGGGGGCGGCGGTCCGTGCCGACGCGGTCGCCGCGACCGTCGAGCGGGTCGCGCAGCGGTATCCGGGCGCGCGGATCGTCGTGGCCGGTGACCGGAGCCTCTCCACGGCCGTCGACCGGGCGATCGGGGCGGACGTCCGCCGGTCGGAGCGGATCTCGTTGCCGCTCACCGTGGCGATCCTGCTCGTCGTGTTCGGTGCCCTGGTCGCCGCGAGCATCCCGGTGCTGCTCACCGCCACTGTCCTGCTGGCGACGTTCGGCCTGCTCCAGGTCGTCGACCACTGGCTCTCGGTCAACAGCGCGGCGACGACGATGGTGCTGCTCATCGGCGTCGCGGTCGGCGTCGACTACGTGTTGTTCTCGCTGCGACGCGTGCGTGAGGAACGCGCGGCGGGGCGGGACACCGCCACCGCGGTGCGGATCGCCGGCCGGACCTCGGGCTCGGTGATCCTGGTGTCCGGCCTGATCGTCATCGGGTGCCTGTCCGGGTTGTTCTTCGTCGGCATCGACGTGTTCCGCGGCGCCGCCGTCGGCATCGTGCTCGTCGTCGCGATCGCCGTGCTCGGGGCGCTCACCGTGCTCCCGGCCGTGCTCGCGGCGCTCGGCCCGCGGGTCGAGTGGGGACGGATGCCGTTCGTCGGGCGGCGCCGGGCGGCCGGCACCGGGTCGGCGGCCTGGGCCCGGCTGGCCACCGCGGTCACCCGGCGGCCGCTGGCCTGGGGCGGCGGCGCCGCGGTGCTCCTGGTGCTGCTGGCGGCCCCGGCCACCGGGCTGCACCTGCAGGACGCCGCGGTCACCGACAGCCTGCCGCGTAGCGTCCCGGCGATCGACGCGGCGGCCCGGATGGACGCGGCGTTCCCGGGCGCGGCCTCGCCGGCGCGCGTGGTGGTCTGGTCGGACACCGGCGCACCGGACCTCGAACGGGTACGCACGGCGTTGCGCGGCCTCGACCGCGTCACGGTGATCCGCTACGGCGACGCGGTACTGGCCCGGGTACCGCTCGGCGGAACCGACGACGCCGCGAACCGGGCGCTGCGTGAACTGCGGACGACCACGCTTCCCGCGGCGCTGGGCGGGTACCGCTTCGCCGTCGCCGGGCGGACCGCGTTCGCGGCCGACTTCACCGACCAGCTCACCCGGCGCGCGCCCGTCGTGCTGGCGTTCGTGCTGGTGCTGGCGTTCCTGCTGATCCTGGCGGTGTTCCGCTCGGTGCGCCTGGCGGTGGCCTCGATCGTGCTGAACCTGCTCTCGATCGCCGCCGCCTGCGGTGTCCTCACGTTCGTGTTCCAGTACGCGAGCGGCTACGGCGGGATCGTGAGCTGGTTACCGCTGTTCCTGTTCGTGCTGCTGTTCGGGCTGAGCATGGACTACCACCTGTTCATCCTGAGCCGGATCCGCGAGCGGCGGTCGATCGTCGGCGGGATCGCGGCCAGCGCCGGGGTGGTCACCAGCGCCGCGGTGATCATGACCGCGGCGTTCTCGATCTTCGTCACGCTCAGCGCGATCGAGTACCGGATGCTCGGCGTCGGCGCGGCCGTCGCGATCCTCCTGGACGCCACGGTGGTGCGCGGAGTGCTGCTGCCGGCGGCGTTGTCGCTGCTCGGTCTGTACACCGGGAGCGACCGGTCGCGGGACCACCGGACAGGGGTCGATCAAGCGTCCGGTACCCGACATGACGGTGTCGCATCCGTCGCGAATGCGGATGGATAGGGGTGGCTTGACGGGTGGCACGAGCGGAGACGGGCGCCACGGGGGAGCCCGTCTCCGCCCGTTCTCACGCCAGCCGCTCCCGCACCCAGTGGTGGAACTGTGCGATGTGGTGCTCGCTCGGCACCAGCACGCCGCCGTTCGTGTAGACCCGTGAGCTCATCCCCGGCTGCGTGCGTTCGCACGCCTCGAAGTCCTGCTGGTTGACGCGGTGGAACAGCTCGACCGACGCGGAGACGTCCCGGCCGGACTCGACGACGCCCGGCAGGTACAGCCAGTCGCACTCGACGACCGTCCGGTCGGCCGCGAGCGGCACCATCCGGTGCAGGATCACGTGGTCGGGCACGAGGTTGACGAACACCTGCGGCCGGATCGTGATCGCGTAGTAGCGGCGGTCCTGGTCCGCGGAGACGCCCGGGATCCGGTCCAGGCCGGCCGACCCGTCCACGGTGAAGCCCTGGACGTCGGCGCCGAACTCCGCGCCGTGCCCCACGTAGTACTGCGCGGCGTACCCGTTGGCGAACTCCGGCAGCACCTCGGTGAGCTCCGGGTGGATCGTCGCGCAGTGGTAGCACTCCATGAAGTTCTCGACGATCAGCTTCCAGTTGGCCGCCACGTCGTAGCGGATCCGGCGCCCCACCTTGAGCGACGCGACGTCGTAGGCGTCGAGGCTCTCGAGGTCGCCGAGGCGCTCGACGACCGCGCCCTCGACGTCGTGCGCGAAGTCCGGCGGTTCGTCGGCCAGGCACACCCAGACGTAGCCGAGCCACTCGCGGGTGTGCACGGTGACCAGCCCGTAGGCCTTCTTGTCCAGGTCGGGCATGCTCGCCAGGTTCGGCGCGGCGACCAGCTTGCCGGTCAGGTCGTAGGTCCAGGCGTGGTACGTGCACCGGAACGCGCGCCCCACCGTGCCTTCCTCGTCGGCGCAGAGCTGCGCGCCCCGGTGCCGGCAGACGTTGAGGAAACCGCGGATCGCCTGGTCCCGGCCGCGGGCGAGGACGACGCTCTCCCGGCCGATGCGCACGGTGCGGAACGAGCCGGGGCCGGGCAGGTCGTCGGAGCGGACCGCGCAGAACCACATCGTCTCGAAGATGCGTTCCTGCTCGCCCGCGAAGACCGCGGGGTCGGTGTAGTAGCGGCCGGGCAGGGTGCTGATCAGACTCGGGGTGTCGATAGCGGTCATCAGCGCCGGATCCGTTTCATCTCGGGGTCGAAGAGCGGCTCGGTGCCGACCGTGGCGGCCAGCCGCGTGCCCAGGTAGCCGATGCTCACGGCGTCCCCGGGCCGCAGCGACGCCGGCAGCCACGCGTACGCCACGCAGCGCCCGATCGTGTAGCCGTAGGACGCGCTGGTGACGTACCCGGCCGGAGCGTCGTCGCGGTACACCGGCTCCTTGCCCAGCACCACGGCGGTGGGGTCGTCGAGCGTCAGCACGGTGAGGCGTCGTGCGGGTTCGCCGCGCGCGTCCAGCGCGTCGCGTCCGATGAAGTCCTTGTCCGTCCGGACCGCGAACCCGAGCCCGGCCGCGTACGGGTCGTGCTCGGTGGTCATGTCGGTGCCGGCGAGCCGGTAGCCCTTCTCCAGCCGCAGGCTGTTGAACGCGCTGCGCCCGGCCGCGATCACGCCGTGGCGCTGACCGGCGTCCCACAGCGTGTCCCACAGCCGCAGGCCCAGCTCGGCCGACGTGTACAACTCCCAGCCGAGCTCGCCGACGTAGGACAGCCGCAGCGCGTCGACCGGTACGTCGCCGACGGCCAGGTGCTTCGCCCTGAAGTACCCGAACGCCTGGTGGCTGACGTCGGTGCGGGTCAGCGGAGCGAGCACGGTACGGGCCCGCGGACCCCAGAGCCCGATGCAGCAGGTGGCGCCGGTGATGTCCCGGACGTGCACGTCGTCGGGGGCGTGGCGCAGGAACCGGTCGAGGTCGAGCGGGCCGTTGACGCCGACCTGGAAGCGGTCGGGGGCCAGCCGGGCCACCGTGAGGTCGCTGCGCACACCCCCGGTCGCGTCCAGCAGCAGCGTGTACGTCACCGCGCCGGGTGCCTTGTCGAGGTTGTTCGTCGTCATCCGCTGGAGGAAGGCCAGCGCGCCGCGGCCGGTGACCTCGAGCCGGCTCAGCGGCGTCATGTCGTACATCGCGACCCGGTCGCGGGTGACCAGGGCCTCGGCGCCCGCGGTCGGCGACCAGTGTCTGGCCGACCAGTCGTCGCGCTCGGGGACGCCCGCCGCCTCGGGCAGGCCGTCGTTGGCGGTGAACCACAGCGGACGCTCCCAGGCCGCACCCTCGGTGAACACCGCGCCGAGTTCCCGCTGCCGCGGGTGGAACGGGCTGACGCGCAGCGGCCGCGGGTCGGCCGGTGGGTCGAGCGGGTGCAGGATGTCGTAGACCTCGACGAAGTTGCGCTCCGCGCGGGTGCGCACGTAGGAGTCGGTGAGCTGCACCGGGTCGAACCGGTAGAGGTCGCACTCGTGGACGTCGACGCTCGGCTGTCCGTCCACGATCCACTCGGCGACGGCCTTCGCGACGCCGGCGGAGTGCGTCACCCAGACGGCCTCGGCGATCCAGAGCCCCGGTAACTCGCGGTGCTCGCCGAGGAGCGGGAACCCGTCGGCGGTGAACGAGAAGATCCCGTTGATGCCCTCCTCGACCTTCGTCTCGGCCAGCGCGGGCAGCAGCGCGACCGCGTCGTCCCAGCTGGGGTCGAAGTCCGCGGGCGTGAACTCCTCGATGCTCGGCATCACCGACGACTCGTCGTGGTCCCGGATGCGCTCCACCGGCATCGGCCGGTGCGCGTACGAGCCGATGCCGACGCGGTCGCCGTGCTCGCGGAAGTAGAGGTCGGCGTCCTGGTGACGGAGGATCGGCGCGGTGCCGGTGCCGGGCAGCGCGGACACCGGGCCGGTCTTCGCGTACTGGTGGGCCAGCGGCAGCAGCGGAACGGTCAGGCCGGCCAGCGCGCCGAACCGGGGGCCCCAGAAGCCGGCGGCGCCGATCACGACGTCGGCGTCGAAGCTGCCCCGGTCGGTGTCGACGCCGGCGACCCGGCCGCCGGGCGTCCGGCGCACCGCGGTGACCCGGTGACCACCCAGGAACCGCGCGCCGTTGGCGATCGCGCGCTCGGCCTGGAGCGTCACCGCGCCGACCGCGTCGACCAGGCCGTCGGTGGGGGTGTGGAAACCGCCGAGGATCTTGTCCGGGGTGAGCAGCGGGTGGAGCGCCGCGGCCCGCTCCGGGTCGAGCACCTCGCCGGGCAGGCCCCACGACGTCGCGAAACCGGCGCGGCGGTGCAGTTCGGTGAGCCGCTGCGGGGTCGTGGCCACCTCGAGGCCGCCGACCGGCCGGAACGCCCGCTCGCCGAGGCCGCCCAGTTTCTCCACCGTGTACTGGGCGAAGTTCGTCATCGTCTTGCTCGGGTTGGTCTGGAAGACCAGACCCGGCGCGTGCGAACTCGACCCGCCGGTGGCGTAGAGCGGACCCTGGTCGAGGACGAGCACGTCGGTCCAGCCGCGCTGGGTCAGCTCGTCGGCGATCGCGCTGCCGACGATGCCGGCGCCGACGACTATCACTCTGGTCATGACCGGGCCTCCGTAGCGCTCAGGAGGACGACGTGGATGACGCCGTCGACGACCACGACCGGATGGGTGCGGACCGCGGTCTTCGCCGGCAGGCCGTCCGGCTTGCCGGTACGCAGGTCGAAGCGGGACGCGTGCAGCGGGCACTCGACCGCGCACTCCTCGATCCAGCCGTCGGCCAGCGAGGCGTCCTGGTGGGTGCAGGTGTCGTCGAGCGCGTAGAGCTCACCGTCGTCGGTGCGGAACACGCTGATCGGGGGAGTGAGGTCGAGCCGGTGGCTCTCGCCGGGGGGAAGGTCGTCCAGGGGGCAGACGGGAATCATGCGAACCCCTCCGGGTTGGCGTCGTACAGAAGGGTGTGCGTAATGCAGAACGCGGTGCGCCCTCCGCAACAGGGTCGGATCCGGCCCGCCCCGGTGTCAAGAGGTCGGGATGCGGGTGCGCACGGAGTGCGTTGAATGGAGCTGATGAGTACTTCAGGAGAGCCGGCGCGCGCGGAGCGGCTGGCCGAGCGCATGGCCCGCGACGGTGCGGCGTGTGTCTGGTGCGGCCGGGAGTTCGGCCGTCTGGTGCGCCCGACGACCGATCATCTGGTGCCGCGGGTCAAGGGCGGTCCGTCGTGGCTGGAGAACGAGGTCGCGGCGTGCGGGCGGTGCAACCGGGCGCGCGGGCACCGCGGAGCCGCCGACTGGGCCGACGAGTGCGAGCGGCTCGGCTGGCCGGTGGACCGCGCCCGACTGGCGGGCACGCTGCGTGAGCTGTCGGCCGCGATCGAGGCCCGCGGCGGCCAGCGCCGGGCCCGGGCCCAGATCGCGTCCCAGCTGCGCCGGCTCTAGCTGTGCTGTGCAGGGACGTTGGCACAGTTGT
>NZ_BAAAGX010000020.1:387069-415780 GCF_039524755.1 Cryptosporangium japonicum | reverse complement strand
GCGGCGGAGGCCTCGGCCCCGCCGGCGACCGAGCGTCCCGCGCCCGGGCAGGGCGGTGGCCCGCGTCCGGGTCCGCGTCCCGGCCCCGCGCAGCGTTCCGCGCCGCGCCCCGGCAACAACCCGTTCGGCGTCGGCCCCGGCACTCCGGCGCAGCCCGCGCCGCGTCCCGGACCGCGTCCGGCGGCAGCGTCCGGCCAGGGTGGTCAGGGTGGTCAGGCTCCGGCCGGTCCCCAGCAGGGTGGTACTCGTCCGGGCCCGGGTGGCCCGCGTCCGGGCCCGCGGCCCGGTCCGCAGCAGGGCGGCGACCGTCCGGGTCGTCCCGGCCCCGGTGGTCCGCGTCCCGGCCCGCAGGGTGGCGGCGACCGTCCCGGTCGTCCCGGCCCCGGTGGCCCGCGTCCGGGTGGTTCCGGTGGCCCCGGTGGCCCCCGTCCCAACCCCGGCATGATGCCGCCGCGGCCGAACCCGGGCATGATGCCCGGTCGTCCGGCCGGTGGTGGCCCCGGCCGTGGTGGCCCCGGCGGCCGTCCGGGTGGTCCCGGCGGTGGCGGCGGCGGTCGTCCCGGTGGCGGCGGCGGTGGCTTCCGTCCCGGTGGTGGCGGTGGCGGTGGCGGTCGTCCCGGTGGCGGTGGCGGTTTCCGCCCCGGCGGCGGTGGCGGCGGCGGTACCGGTGGTGCTCCCGGTGGCGGTTTCCGTCCCGGTGGCGGCGGTGGCCGTCCCGGTGGTGGCGGTCGTGGTCGCGGCGGTGCCGCGGGTGCGTTCGGCCGTCCCGGCGGGCGTGGCCCGGTCCGTGGCCGGAAGTCCAAGAAGCAGAGGCGTCAGGAGTTCGACAACCTCTCCGCGCCGACGATGGGCTCGGGTGCCCCGCGCGGCAACGGCGAGGTCATCCGGCTCCCGCGTGGCGCGTCGCTGTCCGACTTCGCCGACCGGATCAACGCGAACCCCGGTTCGCTGGTCCAGGAGGCCTTCGGCCTCGGCGAGATGGTGACCGCGACCCAGTCGTGCACCGACGAGACGCTGCAGCTGCTCGGCGTGCACCTGGGCTACGACGTGCAGATCGTCAGCCCCGAGGACGAGGACCGTGCCCTGCTGGCCCGGTTCGACATCGACCTCGACCAGGAGTACGACGACGAGAAGCTGGTCACGCGGCCGCCGGTGGTCACCGTCATGGGCCACGTCGACCACGGTAAGACGAAGCTGCTCGACGCCATCCGGCACACCAAGGTGGCCGAGGGCGAGGCCGGCGGCATCACCCAGCACATCGGTGCCTACCAGGTCGACGCGCACGTCAACGGCGAAGACCGGTCGATCACCTTCATCGACACCCCGGGTCACGAGGCGTTCACCGCCATGCGTGCTCGCGGTGCCAAGTCGACGGACATCGCGATCCTCGTGGTCGCGGCCGACGACGGCGTGAAGCCGCAGACGATCGAGGCGCTCAACCACGCCCAGGCGGCCGACGTGCCGATCGTGGTCGCGGTGAACAAGATCGACAAGGAAGGCGCCAACCCGGCGAAGGTGCGCCAGCAGCTCACCGAGTACGGGCTGGTGGCCGAGGAGTACGGCGGCGACACGATGTTCGTCGACATCTCCGCGAAGTCCCGGATCAACATCGACGGTCTGCTCGAGGCGGTCTGCCTCACCGCGGACGCGTCGCTGGATCTCCGGGCGCCGGTCGACGTGCCGGCCCAGGGTGTCGCGATCGAGGGTCACCTCGACCGTGGCCGCGGCCCGATCGCGACCGTCCTGGTCCAGCGCGGAACGCTCCGCGTCGGTGACTCGATCGTCGCCGGTGAGGCGCACGGTCGCGTCCGGGCGATGCTCGACGACAGCGGTTCCCAGGTCGCCGAGGCGGGTCCGTCCAGCGCGGTGCAGGTGCTCGGCTTCACCGCCGTGCCCGGTGCCGGCGACACGTTCCTGGAGGTCGCGGAGGACCGGGTGGCCCGGCAGATCGCCGAGCAGCGGCAGGCGCGCGAGCGTAATGCCCAGCTCGCGGCGAGCCGTGGACGCCCGACTCTCGAGACGCTGCTCGAGCGGATGAAGGAAGGCGAGAAGACCCAGCTCAACCTCATCCTCAAGGGTGACGGTTCGGGTGCGGTCGAGGCCCTCGAGGACGCTCTGGCGAAGATCGAGATCTCCGACGAGGTGTCCCTGCGGATCATCGACCGCGGTGTCGGTGCGATCACCGAGACCAACGTCATGCTGGCGTCGGCCTCCGACGCGGTCATCATCGGCTTCAACGTCCGGCCCCAGGGCAAGGCGAGCGAGCTGGCCGACCGCGAAGGCGTCGACATCCGCTACTACTCGGTCATCTACGCGGCGATCGAGGACATCGAGAACGCCCTCAAGGGCATGCTCAAGCCGGAGTACGAAGAGGTCCAGCTGGGTACCGCGGAGATCCGTGAGGTCTTCCGCTCCAGCAAGTTCGGCAACATCGCCGGTGTGCTCGTCCGTAGCGGCGACATCCGGCGTAACTCCAAGGCCCGTCTCATCCGGGACGGCGCCGTGGTGGCCGACAACCTCCAGGTGCACTCGCTCAAGAGGTTCAAGGACGACGTCACCGAGGTCCGCGAGGGCTACGAGGCCGGTATCGGTCTCGGCTCCTTCAACGACATCAAGATCGACGACGTCATCGAGACCTTCGAGATGCGGGAAAAGCCCCGGTCGTGAGTTGATGCAGGCAGTCGGCCGGGAGCCTTCCCGGCCGACTGCTTGTTCGCGGAGGAAAAAGAGCTTTGTTCACCGGCACGTTGGAATTCGATGTCGTGCTGCCCGCGGACAGCCGCAGCCTGAAGGCCAAGCGCGGTTACGTCCGGCCGGTGGTGGCCGCGCTGCGCCGGCTCGAGGTCTCGGTGGCCGAGGTCGACCAGCTCGACCTGCACGGCCGGGCCGCGATCGGGGTGGCGGCCGTCGCCAGTACCGCCAAGCATGTGGGCGAGGTCCTGGACGCCTGCGAACGGCTGGTCGCCGGGCGTCCGGAGTTGGAACTGCTCTCGGTTCGTCGTCGGCTGCACTCGAGCGACGACGAGTAACTGCCTGTCCAGGAGTGAGACACGATGGCTGACGCAGCACGGGCGAGGAAGCTCGCCGTCCGGATCCAGGAGATCGTCGCGGAGAACCTCCGCACGCAGGTGAAGGACCCCCGCCTGGGCATGGTGACGGTGACCGACGTGAAGGTCACCGCGGATCTGCACGACGCGACCGTCTTCTACACGGTCTACGGCGACGAGGCCGACCGCGCCGCCACCGCCGCGGCGCTGGAGAGCGCGCGGGGTGTCCTGCGCAGCGCCGTCGGACGTCAGACCGGGGTGCGGTTCACCCCGACGCTGGCGTTCAGCCTCGACATGGTGCCCGACACCGCGAAGCACATCGACGAGCTGCTCGCCGAGGCCAAGGCCGCCGACGCCGAGGTGCAGCGCCGGGCCGCCGGTGCGTCGTACGCCGGCGACGCCGACCCGTACAAGCACGACGACGAGTTCGACGAGGACGAGGACGCCCCGGCGCCCGCCCCCGACGCGGCCGCCGTGGAGGCCGGCCTCGACGGCGGCAGCCGGTGAACCCCTCGGTTCTCGACCAGCCGGGCCTGCGTCCCGGCCGGGCCCACCGCCGGGCATCGGCCGCGCGTCCGGTGTACGGTCCGGACGTGCAGGAGCGCCGCAGTGCGGACGATCCGCCGGCCGAGGCCGGCGCGATCTCCGAGGACGCGTGGGCCCAGGCGCTCACGCTTCTGCGCGGCGCCGACCGGTCCATCGTCCTGGCGTGCCACCTCAACCCCGACGGGGACGCGCTGGGCAGCATGCTCGCCACCGCGCTGGGGCTGCGTCAGCTCGGCATCCGGGTCCAGGCGTCGTTCAGCAACCCGTTCCGGCTGCCCCAGGCGCTGGCCCAGCTCGCCGGGCTGGAGCTCCTGGTGCGCCCGGAAGAGGTCGTGACCAGCCCGGACGTGCTGGTCACGTTCGACACCGGCAGCGTCGACCGGCTGGGTGACCTGGCTCCGCTGGTGGCCGCGGCGGCCCAGGTGATCGTCGTCGACCACCACGTCACCAACAGCGGGTTCGGCACGTTCAACCTGATAGACCCGCAGGCGGCCGCCACGGCCGTCGTCGTGGAGGAGCTGCTGACCCGGCTCGGCGTACGGCTCGACGCCGCGATCGCCGAGTGCCTGTACGTCGGCCTCTCCACCGACACCGCGTCGTTCCGCGGCGCCGCGACGTCGCCGTCGACGCACGAGCTGGCGGCGCGCCTGCTGGCGACCGGCATCCGGCCCGACGAGATCAGCCGGCGCCTCTACGACGCCCGCCCGATGCGCTCGCTGCACCTGCTCGCCGACGTGCTCGGCCGGGTCGTGCTCGAGCCCGACGTCGCCGATGGAGCCGGTCTGAGCTGGTCCTACGTGACGCAGGACGACCTCGAGCGGTACGGCCTCGGCATGGAGTGGGTCGAGGGCGTGGTGGACATGATCCGCGGCGCCGAGGAGAGCACGCTCGCGATGGTGGCGAAGCAGACCGTGCCCGGCGAATGGTCGGTCTCGCTGCGTTCGCGCGGCTCGGTCGACGTCGGCGCGCTCTCGGTCCGCCTGGGCGGCGGCGGTCACCGGTTCGCCGCCGGTTTCACCGGCCGGGGTCCGCTCGAGGACGTCGTGGCGTCCGTCCGGGCGGCGCTGAACGACCTTCCGGTCGCGGTGACGAGCTGAGCGCGCGCAGTGGGCTCGTCGTGGTCGACAAGCCCGCCGGGATGACGTCGCACGACGTGGTGGGCCGGATGCGCCGCATCGCGGGCACCCGCAAGATCGGGCACGCCGGCACGCTCGACCCGATGGCCACCGGCGTGCTCGTCCTGGGCGTCGAGCGGGCGACCAAACTGCTCGGGCACCTGACGCTGACCGCGAAGACCTATGTCGCGACGATCCGGCTCGGGTACGCGACCGTGACCGACGACGCCGAGGGCGACCGGCTCGACGGGGCGTCCGCGGCCGCCGTGACGCCGGCGGAGGTCACCACCGGGATCGCCGCCCTGACCGGGACGATCGACCAGGTGCCGTCCTCGGTCTCGGCCGTGAAGGTCGCCGGGCGCCGCGCCTACGACCGGGTGCGCTCGGGCGAGGAGGTCGAGCTGAAGTCGCGCCGGGTGACGGTCTCGCGGTTCGACCTGCTGGCCGACCGCCGCCCCGAGCCCGACCTGCTCGACCTCGACGTCATCGTCGACTGTTCCTCGGGCACCTACATCCGGGCGCTGGCCCGCGACCTGGGCCGGGCGCTGGGTACCGGCGGCCACCTGACCGCGCTGCGCCGCACCCGGGTCGGTCCGTTCTCGCTCGCCCAGGCGCGGACGCTGGACCAGCTCGCCGAGGAAGAGGATCCGGTCACACTCGACCTCGACTCGGCGGTCGACGCGGCGTTCCCGCGTCGTGACGTCGACGCGCCGACCGCGACCGTGCTCGGGCACGGCGGACGCCTGCCGACAGCGGGCCTGACCGGCCCGTACGGCGTGTTCGGACCGGACGGACGGGTCGTCGCGCTGGTCGTCGAACGGGACGGCGCGGCGCGTCCGGAAGTGGTGCTGCGCCCCTCGGGCTGAGCGCCGGGCCTCCCGACCGACGAACTAGGCTGACGGTGGATCAGAAGTGCCGACGAGAGGCAGGCGAGCGTGCTGCGGTGGCGCGGGCTGGCGGACGACGCGCCGGACTGGAACCGGACCGTCGTCACGATCGGCGTTTTCGACGGCGTTCATCGAGGTCATCGGGCTTTGATCGAGGCCGCGGTCCGCGAGTCGGCGGCGCTGCTGCCGGTGCCGCACCCGTCCGGTGACGGCGCGCCCCCGGTCGTCGTCGTGACGTTCGACCCGCATCCGGCGGCCGTGCTCCACCCCGAGTCGGCGCCCGACCGGCTGACCACGCTCGACCACCGGGCCGTCCTGCTCGAGGCACTGGCCGCCGACGGCCTGACCGTCGACGGTCTCTGCACGTTGCCGTTCACGCCGGAGCTGGCCCGGCTCTCGCCGGAGGACTTCGTCCGTACGGTGCTCGTCGAGCACCTGCGCGCGGCGGCGGTCGTCGTCGGCGAGAACTTCCGGTTCGGTCACAAGGCCGAGGGCGACGTCGAGCTGCTGCGCCGGCTCGGGGCCGAGCAGGGGTTCGAGGTGCGTACCGTGCCGCTGCTCACCGACGAGGCCGGCACGGTCTCCAGCAGCCGCATCCGGGCCGACGTCACCGAGGGCGAGGTCGAGCGCGCCGCGACCGCGCTGGGGCGGCCGCACCGGGTCGAGGGTGTCGTGGTCCGTGGTGACCAGCGCGGTCGTGAGCTCGGCTTCCCCACCGCGAACCTGTCGTCGCCGGCGTTCACGTCGGTGCCCGAGGACGGCGTCTACGCCGGCTGGCTGGTGCGTGACCCGGCCCGCCACGCCGGTGACCGGGAGGTCCCGCTGCCGGCCGCGATCAGCATCGGCACCAACCCGACGTTCGCCGGTGAGCGGGCGCGCCGGGTGGAGGCGTACATCCTCGACTTCGACGAGGACATCTACGACGAGCGCGTCGCAGTGGACTTCGCCGCGCGCCTGCGGCCCACTGTCGCGTTCTCGTCGGTCGACGCGCTGATCACGCAGATGAACGCCGACGTGGCCCGGGTACGCGAACTGCTCCTCGGCGGCTAGCCGCGCCACCGTCGTCGGGCGCGCCGAGCGTGCCTGGTGACGGTGACGCCGCGCTCGGACGCGGGCGGTGATTCGTCGTCGGCTGTACAGGCTGGTAGCGTTGCAGCGACGCCGGGTTTGACCCCGGCGGTGTGCAGGCTGCCCTCGTGACCACGACCGGGGGCCACACCGAAGAGATCAAGGAGAGTCCGTGGCGCTCGCCGCAGACGTCAAGAAGGAAATCATCGCCGAGTACTCGACGGTGGAGAACGACACCGGCTCCCCGGAGGTCCAGGTCGCGCTGCTGTCCCGGCGCATCAACGACCTGACCGAGCACATGAAGGCGCACAAGCACGACCACCACAGCCGCCGTGGGCTGCTGCTGCTGGTCGGCCGTCGTCGTCGGCTGCTGAACTACCTCGCCAAGACCGACATCAACCGCTACCGGTCGCTCATCGAGCGGCTCGGCCTGCGCCGCTGACGTCGTGACGGGGAGCGCCCATCGGGCGCTCCCCGCTCCGTAACACGAAACCGAAGTACCGGGTGATCCGCGGACCCCGTGCGAGCCGGTCTCCGGTAGTGCAGGTTCTTGGCCTCCAAGAACCCGCTCGATCGAAGACCGGCACGAGATGCCGCTCGGGTCCTCCCCATCGCCTGGTACCACAACCAGGAGGACCATTCTTTATGTCAGAACACACCGTGACCGAGGTCGTCGCGACCATCGACAACGGCAACCACCCGTCGCGGGAGATCCGCTTCAGCACCGGCCGGTTCGCCCGGCAGGCCGCGGGTTCGGTCACCGCCCAGCTCGGCGACACGCTCGTGCTGTCGGCCACCACGGCGTCCAAGAGCCCGAAGGAGCACTTCGACTTCTTCCCGCTCACGGTCGACGTCGAGGAGCGGATGTACGCCGCGGGTCGCATCCCCGGCTCGTTCTTCCGCCGGGAGGGTCGTCCCAGCGAGGACGCGATCCTCACCTGCCGCCTGATCGACCGTCCGCTGCGCCCGACGTTCGTCAAGGGTCTGCGCAACGAGGTCCAGGTCGTCGTGACGGTCATGTCGCTCGACCCCGACACGCTCTACGACGTCGTCGCGATCAACGCCGCGTCGCTCTCCACCCAGCTCGCCGGCCTGCCGTTCAACGGCCCGATCGGTGCCACCCGGATGGCGTTCGTCGGCGGCGACTGGATCGCGTTCCCGACCCACACCGAGCTCGAGACCGCCACCTTCGACATGGTCGTCGCCGGCCGCGTCACCGAGGCGGGCGAGGTCGCGATCATGATGGTCGAGGCCGAGGCCACCGAGGGCACCGTCGCGCTGATCGCCGGTGGCGCCCCCGCGCCCACCGAGGAGGTCGTCGCCGCCGGTCTGGAGGCCGCGAAGCCGGCCATCAAGGCGCTGGTCGAGGCGCAGGCCGAGGTGGCCGCCAAGGCCGCGAAGCCCACCGCCGACTACCCGGTCTTCCTGGACTACCAGGACGACGTCTACGAGGCCGTCTCGGCCGCGGTCACCACCGAGCTGGACGCCGCGCTGCGCATCGCCCCCAAGCAGGAGCGCGAGACCGAGCTCGACCGGGTCAAGGGCCTGGCCGTGGAGCGGGTCGGCGCGCAGTTCGAGGGCCGCGAGAAGGAGATCGGCGGCGCCCTCAAGGCGCTGACGAAGAAGCTCATCCGCCAGCGCGTGCTGCGCGACAAGGTGCGCATCGACGGCCGTGGCCTCACCGACATCCGGACGCTCTCGGCCGAGGTCGAGATCCTGCCCCGGGTGCACGGGTCGGCGCTGTTCGAGCGGGGCGAGACCCAGATCCTGGGCGTCACCACGCTGAACATGCTCCGGATGGAGCAGCAGCTCGACACGCTCTCGCCCGAGACGCGCAAGCGGTACATGCACAACTACAACTTCCCGCCCTACTCCACCGGTGAGACCGGCCGGGTGGGCTCGCCGAAGCGCCGCGAGATCGGTCACGGCGCGCTCGCCGAGCGGGCGCTGGTGCCGGTGCTGCCGAGCCGCGAGGAGTTCCCCTACGCGATCCGGCAGGTCTCCGAGGCGCTGGGCTCGAACGGCTCCACCTCGATGGGCTCGGTCTGCGCCTCGACGATGTCGCTGCTCAACGCCGGTGTCCCGCTGAAGGCGCCGGTCGCGGGCATCGCGATGGGCCTGATCAGCGACACGGTGGACGGCAAGACCGAGTACGTCGCGCTGACCGACATCCTCGGTGCCGAGGACGCCTACGGCGACATGGACTTCAAGGTCGCCGGCACCAAGGAGTTCGTGACCGCGCTCCAGCTCGACACGAAGCTCGACGGCATCCCGTCCGAGGTGCTCGCCGGTGCGCTCACCCAGGCCAAGGACGCCCGCCTGACGATCCTCGAGGTCATGGGCGAGGCGATCGACGGTCCGGACGAGATGAGCCCGTTCGCGCCGCGCGTCACCACGGTGACGATCCCGGTCGACAAGATCGGCGCGGTCATCGGCCCCAAGGGCCAGATGATCAACTCGATCCAGGACGACACCGGCGCCGACATCACGATCGAGGACGACGGCACGATCTACGTCGGCGCCTCGGACGGCCCGTCGGCGCAGGCCGCGGTCGACCGCATCAACGCGATCGCCAACCCCACCCTGCCGAAGGTCGGCGAGCGGTACCTGGGCACGGTCGTGAAGACCGCCGCCTTCGGTGCGTTCGTGTCGCTGGTCCCCGGCAAGGACGGTCTGGTCCACATCTCGAAGCTCGGCAATGGGAAGCGGATCGGCAAGGTCGAGGACGTCGTCAAGGTCGGGGACAAGATCCAGGTCGAGATCACCGACATCGACGCCCGCGGCAAGATCAGCCTGGTGCCGGTGCGTGACGAGGCCGCTGCGCCGGCCGCCGAGGCGGCCCCCGCCGAGACGCCTGCGTGACAACTGGCGAAGCACGGTACGGCGGCACCGTCCGCCGTACCGTTCTCCCCAACGGTCTCCGGATCGTGACCGAGGCGCTGCCGGGAGTCCGCAGCGTCTCGTTCGGCGTCTGGGTCGGAATCGGCTCGCGGGACGAGACCCCACGCCTGGCCGGTGCGTCGCACTTCCTCGAACACCTGCTGTTCAAGGGAACCAAGCGGCGCACCGCCTGGGAGATCTCCGCGCAGATCGAGGCCGTCGGCGGTGACACCAACGCGTTCACCGCGAAGGAGTACACCTGCTACTACGCGCGCGTGCTCGACACCGATCTGCCGCTGGCGGTCGACGTCATCTGCGACATGCTGACGTCCTCGCTGGTCACCGCGAGTGACCTGGAGGTCGAGCGGCAGGTGATCCTGGAAGAGATCGCCATGCACGACGACGAACCCAGCGACGTCGTGCACGATCTGTTCACCACCGCCCTCTACGGTGACCACCCGCTCGGCCGGCCGGTGATCGGCACGACCGAGTCGATCACCGCGATGAAGCGTGACCAGGTGGCCGGGTTCTACCGCCGCCGGTACACGCCGCGCCACCTCGTCGTCGCCGCCGCGGGCAACCTCGACCACGACGAGACCGTCAAGCTGATCTCGGCGGCGTTCGGCGGCTTCCCCGAGGGGGAGCCCACGACTGCGCGTCGCGGCCCGGCGGTCCGGCCGGTGGGGCCGGCGCTCGCGGTGCGGTCCAAGGAGACCGAGCAGGCGCACCTCGTGCTCGGCGTTCCCGCGATCGACCGGTTCGACGATCGTCGCTTCGCGCTGGGCGTGCTCGACCAGGCCCTGGGCGGCGGCATGAGCAGCCGCCTGTTCCAGGAGATCCGGGAACAGCGCGGCCTCGCGTACTCGGTCTACTCGTTCGACACCCAGTACGCCGACGCCGGGCTCTTCGGCGTCTACGCCGGGTGTGCGCCCCGCCGCGCCCACGAGGTGCTCGACCTGATCCGCGTGGAGCTCGACCGGGCCGCGTCGGGTGGGATCACCGACGAGGAGGTCCGCCGGGGCAAGGGCATGCTGCGCGGCGCGAGCGTGCTCGGCCTGGAGGACACGTACTCGCGGATGAGCCGCATCGGCAAGGCCGAGCTGGTGCACGGCACGATCCTCTCGATCGACGAGGTGCTGACGCGCATCGACGCGGTGACGCCGGAGGACGTCCGCACCCTCGCCGCGGAGCTGTTCACCGGGCCGGCCTCGCTCAGCGTCGTCGGGCCGTTCGCCGAGAACGATTTCGATTCGGCTTTTTCCTCCGAGGGAGTGGCATAGACGTGGCAGCGACCCGGGTCGGCGTCATCGGAGCACGCGGACGGATGGGCGCGGAGTCGGTCCGCGCGATCGCCGCGGCCGACGATCTGGAGCTGGTCGCCGAGCTCGGTTCGGGCGACGCGCTCGACACGCTCGCCGACGCCGAGGTGGCCGTCGAATTCACCCGCCCGGACGTCGTGCTGGACAACATCGAGTGGTGCGTCGGACACGGTGTCCACGTCGTCACCGGCACCACCGGCTTCACGCCCGAGCGGCTCGACACCGTGCGCGGCTGGCTGGCCGACTCCCCCGGGGTCGGTGTCGCCGTGGTGCCGAACTTCGCGCTCGGCGCGGTGCTGATGATGCGGTTCGCCGAGACCGCCGCCCGGTACTTCGAGTCGGTGGAGATCGTCGAACTGCACCACCCGCAGAAGGTCGACGCCCCGAGCGGCACCGCCCGGCTGACCGCGGAACGGATCGCCGCCGCGCGCTCGTCGGCGGGCCTGGGCGCGATCCCCGACGCGACGTCGTCGGAGCTCGAGGGGGCCCGGGGTGCGTCGATCGACGGGATCCCGGTGCACTCGGTGCGTGCCCGCGGGCTCGTCGCGCACCAGGAGGTGCTGTTCGGCGCGGCGGGGGAGACGCTGACGATCCGGCACGACTCGTTCGACCGGGCGTCGTTCATGCCCGGGGTGCTGCTCGCGGTGCGGTCCGTGGTGGCGCGTCCGGGGCTGACGATCGGCCTCGACCCGCTGCTGGACCGGTGAGAGCCAAAGCCACCGTCGCCGTCCTGGTGGCGGTGCTCGCGGTGTACCTCGCGCTCGCGCTCAACCGCGCGGTGATCCTGCTGCGCACCGGCGACGCCGTGCTGATCGCGCTGGGCGTCGGGATGCTGCTGCTGCCCGCGCTCGGCGGGTGGCTGATCTGGCTGGAGATCAAGTTCGGCCGGGCGACCGAGCGGCTGGCCGACGAGCTCGCCGCCGAAGGGGGCCTGCCGGTCGACGACCTGCCCCGGCGCCCGTCGGGCCGGGTGGTGCGCGAGGCCGCCGACGCGCGGTTCCGGGAGCGCCAGGCCGAGGTGGAGGCCGATCCGGACGACTGGCGCCGCTGGTTCCGGCTCAGCCTGGCCTACGACGACGCCGGCGACCGGCGCCGGGCCCGCCAGGCGGCACGGAAAGCGATAGCCCTACGCAACGACCTCGGGGATGCACGTACCGGGCACAATCAGTGAGCGGAACCTGTGAACGGCGCTCAGCCGTTGGCAGGGTGTCCATTCACCACTGAGGAGGCCTCCCGGTCATGATCTGTCCGAAGTGCCAGGCACCGATGCGACAGTACGAGCGAGCCGGCGTCACGATCGACCAGTGCACTGAGTGCCGGGGAATCTTCCTGGACCGCGGCGAACTCGAGCGTCTGGTCGACGCGGAAGACAAGTACAGCCGCGGACGCGGTGCGCCGAGCGCCCCGCCGCCCGCGCAGGGCTACCCGCCGCAGCCCGGGTACGGCCAGCAGCCCGCGTACGGCCAGCCCGGCTATGGGCAGCCCGCCTACGGCCAGCCGGCATACCCGAGCCACTCGTCGCACGCGTCCGGCCACGGCGGCTACGGGCACCACGGCCACCGCCGCCACCGTGGCCACCGCCGCCACAAGTCGGTCTTCGACGACCTGTTCGGCTAGAGGGCGGCCCGCCCAGAACGACGCTGCCGAGCGGGCGCGAGGTCTTGAGTATCAGTTATACGAGGCGACCTCGCGCCCGCTCGGCAGCCCCGCCCTGGACGGGCTCCAGGTCACTGCCAAGAACACAGCCGCTACGCGTCGGTGAAGGTGGTGGCTAGACGGAGTTCGGGGACCTCGGTGCCGTTCATGTCGAGGACCCGGCCGACGCCGTCGGGGGCCCAGCCGGCGGATTCGAGGAAGTTCCGGGTCGCCTGATCGGCGTCCAGCGCCCAGGCGACGGCCCGGGTGAACCCGTTCTCGCGAGCCACGTCGGCCACGGCGGCCAGCAACCGGCTGCCGTGGCCGCGGCGTCCCCAGCGGGGCTCGACGAGCAGCGTGCTCACGGCCAGCGTGGTGGCGTCCCACTCGCCCTCGCCGTGGTCCTCGGACGTGTAGCCGGGGCCGACCAGGTCCTCCACGGTCGCGGGGCCGGCGGCCGCGAAACCGACCGTGGCGTCGCCCTCGGTGGCCACCAGCACGTGGTGTCGCGGTGTCGGCGGCTCCACGACCGCCGACCGCCACTGCGCGGCGACCTCGTCCGCGCCCAGCTCGGCGAGCACGCTCTCCGGGATCACCCGCGCGTACGCGGTGCGCCACGTCTCCAGCTGGATCCGGGCCACCGCTTCGGCGTCTTCCGGCCGCGCGGGCCGCACAAAGGCATCAACCACGCAGCGCAGCGTAGCCAGCGACGTTTTCTGTCGGTGGGGCCGGGCAGGATGGGCGCCGTGACGATGACCGTGCAGAGCTTGTCGGCGGCCGAGGCGCGGCGGGCCGCGCTCGCGGCCCAGGGCTTCGCCGATCCGCGGCCGAGCGGCAACCCGGGCCGCCGCGCGCTGCACCGCGTGCTCGGCCGGGTGGGGCTGTTCCAGATCGACTCGGTGAACGTCCTGGTGCGCTCGCACTACCTCCCGGCGTTCAGCCGCCTCGGCCCCTACCGGCCCGAGCTGCTCGAACGGGCCGCGTACGCACCGGAGCGGCAGCTGTTCGAGTACTGGGCGCACGAGGCCTCGCTGCTCCCGGTCGACACGCAGCCGTTCCTGCGGTGGCGGATGGCGCAGGCGGCCGACAAGGCCTGGGGCGGCATGCGCCGCATCGCGGCCGAGAAACCCGAGCTGGTCGCGAAGGTCCGCGACACGATCGCCGAGCGCGGCCCGATGAGCGCGGGTGAGCTCGAGGCCGAGAGCGGAACGAAGGCGCCCCGCTCCGGGCCCTGGTGGGATTGGCGGGAGAGCAAGCTCGCGCTGGAGTACCTGTTCTGGGCCGGCGAGGTGAGCACGTTCGACCGGCGCAACTTCGAGCGCCGGTACGACCTCACCGAGCGGGTGCTGCCGCCGGAGGTGGTCGCCACCCCCACCCCCGCGCCCGCCGACGCCTACCGCGAGCTGATCCGCCGCTCGGCCCGGGCGCTGGGCGTGGCCACCGAGCCCGATCTGCGCGACTACTTCCGGCTCAAGCCCCACCAGTCCAAGCCCGCGGTGGCCGAGCTGGTCGAGGAGGGCACGCTGATCCCGGTCGCCGTCGAGGGCTGGCGCGACGTCGGGTACCTGGCCGCCGACGCCCGCATCCCGCGCCGTGTGGGTGCGAGCGCGCTGCTCTCCCCGTTCGATTCGCTGGTCTGGTTCCGGCCGCGTACCGAGCGCCTGTTCGGGTTCCGCTACCGCCTGGAGATCTACACCCCGGCGCCGCAGCGCGTGCACGGCTACTACGTGCTCCCGTTCCTGTTCCGCGGGCAGCTCGTCGGCCGGGTCGATCTGAAGGCCGACCGGGCCGCCGGGGTGCTCCGGGTGCCGGGGGCGTTCGGCGAGCCCGCGCTCGCGGCGCCGTCGGTACCCGCGGGCGAGGGCGAGATCGCGCTCCCGCGTGGCGCCGGGGCGTCGGCCAGGCGGCGGGCGTTCGCCGACGAGGCGGTGGCCGCGCTCGCCGCCGAGCTGCACTCGCTCGCCGGCTGGCTCGGCCTGGAGCGGGTCGAGGTCGCCCCCAACGGCGATCTGGCGGCGCCGTTGATCGCCGCCGTCGGGTGATCGACAACGCCTGATCACCGGTCGCGAACCGCGTGTATCGTCGCCCGGAGAGCTGGTTTTTTGAAGGAGGACGGATGCTCGAGCAGGCCGGAGCTCAGCAAGCCGGGCACGAGCACCCCGAGCACTACCAGCAGTACGGCTGGAACTACGCGCCGCCGAGCCGCTTCGAGCGCATCACGATGGCCGCGTGGACCAAGCCGTCCTGGCTCGCCCCGCTGGCGATCCTGGGTTGCGTCGGGGCCGCGGGCACCTACGTGCTGAGCAACAACCCCACCGACGCGCAGCTCGACCCGCTGGGCCCGTGCGCGTTCAAGCTGCTCACCGGGCTCGACTGCCCGGGCTGCGGCGGCACCAGGATGGTCTGGTACCTGCTCCACGGGGACATCCTCAACGCGGTGCGCTATCACGTCGTCGCGCTGGTCGCGATCCCGATCCTGGCCTACGCGTACGTCGTTTTCGCGGCCAACCGCCTGTTCAAGGTGAAACTGCCGAGCAAGCGCATCCCGCTCCTCGCGGTCTTCGGCTACCTCCTGTTCTGGGTGGTTTTCGCCGTGTTGCGCAACCTCCCGTGGGCTCCGTTCGACTGGTTCTACGTAAGCTGACCGGCGGATCCCCTCCCCGGTAAACAGCAAGGAGCAATCGTGGCCGAGATCGTGCCGCTGTCTGTCCGCGCGATCGCTTGGACGCACTTCGAACCCCCGGCCGACGTCGACTGGTCGACCGACGCCGAGGGCGGTGAGGCGCTCGCCGAGTTCGCCGGCCGTGCGTGTTACCAGTCGTGGAGCAAGCCGAACCCGGCCACCGCGACGAACGCCGGCTACCTCCGGCACATCCTCGACGTCGGCCACCTCTCGGTGCTCGAGCACGGCAGCGTCACGTTCTACCTCACCGGTGTCTCCCGCTCGCTCACCCACGAGCTGATCCGCCACCGGCACTTCAGCTACAGCCAGCTCTCCCAGCGGTACGTGCCCGAGCGCGACGCGGCCATGGTCGAGCCGGAGATCATCGCCGAGGACCCCGAGCTGCACGCCGCGTTCACCAAGGCCGCCGAGGCCAGTGTCGCCGCCTACACCGAGCTGCTCGAGGGCCTGGAGAAGAAGTTCGCCGAGGAGGGCGCCACCAACCGCACGCTGGCGCGCAAGCAGGCCCGCCAGGCCGCGCGCAGCGTCCTCCCGAACGCCACCGAGACGCGCATCGTCGTCACCGGTAACTACCGTGCGTGGCGGCACTTCGTGGCGATGCGTGCCACCGAGCACGCCGACGTCGAGATCCGCGCGCTGGCCGTGGCGTGCCTGCGTGAACTGCAGCGGATCGCGGCGAACGCGTTCGCCGACTTCACGATCACGGCACTGCCGGACGGCACTGAGGTAGCCACCAGTCCCTTGGTCACCGAGGGCTGAGTCCGCCGACGCGTCATGGCCGCCGGGACGGTAGCGTGAGCAGCATGAGTGCCGATCCACGGCGGCCGTTCGGCCGCGTTCTCACCGCCATGGTCACGCCGTTCGCGGCGGACGGGTCGCTCGACGTCGAGGGCGCGCAGGCCGTGGCCGAGCACCTGGTCGACGTGGCCGGCAACGACGGTCTGATCGTGAACGGCACCACCGGCGAAGCCCCCACGATGACCGACGCCGAGAAGGAGTCGGTGCTGCGCGCGGTCATCGAGGCCGTCGGCGACCGGGCGACGATCGTGGCCGGTGCGGGCAACAACGACACCCAGCACTCGCTCGAGCTCGTGCGCACCGCCGAGAAGGCCGGCGCGCACGGCGTCCTCATTGTTTCGCCGTACTACAACAAGCCGCCGCAGGCGGGGCTGGCCCGGCACGTGCGCACCCTCGGGGACGCCACCGGCCTGCCGATCATGCTCTACGACATCCCGCACCGCACCGGGGTGGCGTTCGCCACCGAGACGCTGATCGAGCTCGCGCAGCACCCGCGGGTCGTCGCGGTCAAGGACGCCAAGGGTGATCTGGCCGCCAGCGCCGAGGTGATCGCGAACTCCGACCTGGCCTGGTACAGCGGCGACGACATCCTCACGCTGCCGCTGCTGTCGGTCGGCGCGGTCGGTGTCGTCAGCGTCACCGGGCACCTGGTCGCGCCGCGCATCCGCGCGATGATCGACGCGTTCGAGCGTGGCGACGTCGCCGAAGCCACCGCCCTGCACCAGGGCATGCTGCCGGTCGACATCGGCGTCTTCCGCACCCAGGCAGCGATTCTCACCAAGGCCGCGTACAACCTGCTGGGCCTGCCCGGCGGTTCGGTGCGGTCTCCGCTGGTCGACGCGACCCCGGAGCAGATCGCCGTGCTCCGGGACGATCTCGCGCGCGGCGGAGTGGACCTGAACAGCAAGGAGAGCTAATGACCAACCCGCCGGGCAGCAAGAAGGGGCAGCCGGTGGCACCGGCGGTACTCGGACCGCCCCCACCGCTCCCGGCCGGGGGCCTGCGTGTGCTGCCACTCGGTGGTCTGGGCGCGATCGGCCGCAACATGACGGTGTTCGAGGCCGAGGGCCGCCTGCTCGTCGTCGACTGCGGGGTGTTGTTCCCCGAGGCCGACCAGCCGGGCGTCGACCTGATCCTGCCCGACTTCACGCCGATCGCCGACCGCCTGGACGACATCGAGGCGATCGTGCTCACCCACGGGCACGAGGACCACATCGGCGGTGTGCCGTACCTGCTGCGCCTCAAGCCCGACATCCCGCTGGTCGGCTCCCGCTTCACGCTCGCGCTGATCGAGGCGAAGCTGCGTGAGCACCGCATCGAGCCCTACAGCCTCACCGTGCGCGAGGGGCAGGCCGAGCAGCTCGGCCCGTTCGGCTGCGAGTTCTTCGCGGTCAACCACTCGATCCCGGACGCGCTGGCGGTGGCCATCCGCACGGCGGCCGGCACCGTGCTGCACACCGGCGACTTCAAGATGGACCAGCTGCCGCTCGACGGCCGGCTCACCGACCTGGGCGGCTTCCACCGCATCGGGCGTGAGGGCGTCGACCTGCTGCTGGCCGACTCGACGAACGCCGAGGTGCCGGGTTTCGTCACCTCCGAGCGGGAGATCGGGCCGGTGCTCGACGACCTGTTCCGGTCGGCGAAGCGCAAGATCGTCGTCGCGAGCTTCGCCTCGCACGTGCACCGGGTGCAGCAGGTTCTCGACGCCGCGCGGGCCCACGGGCGCCGGGTGGCGTTCGTCGGCCGCTCGATGGTGCGCAACATGGGCGTGGCCCGCGATCTGAAGCTGCTCAAGATCCCGGAGGGGCTGGTCGTCTCGCTCGACGACGCCGCGAACCTCCCGCCGGAGAAGGTCGTCTTCATGTCGACCGGCTCCCAGGGCGAGCCGATGAGCGCTCTCGGCCGCATGGCCTCGCGCGACCACCGGCACATCACGGTCGAGCCGGGCGACACGGTCATCCTGGCCTCGTCGCTGGTCCCGGGCAACGAGAGCGCGGTGTACCGGGTCATCAACGGGCTCGCCCGGTGGGGCGCGAACGTGATCCACAAGGAAGTCGCGAAGGTGCACGTGTCCGGGCACGCCCCGGCCGGTGAGCTGCTCTTCCTGCTCAACGCGGTGAAGCCGCGCAACTACATGCCGGTGCACGGCGAGTGGCGCCACCTGCAGGCCAACGCCCGTCTCGGCGCGCAGACCGGTGTGCCGGCCGACCGCATCGTGCTCGCCGCCGACGGCGACGTGATCGACCTGGTGAACGGCCGGGCACGCATCACCGGCCACATCGACACGCACTACGTCTACGTGGACGGTCTGGCCGTCGGTGACGTCGGCGAGACCGCGCTCACCGAGCGGCGCATCCTCGGCGACGAGGGGTTCATCGCGGTCACCGTGGTGGTCGACGAGGCCACCGGCAAGGTCGTCGGTGGCCCGTTCGTCGCCGCCCGGGGCTTCGCCGACGACCCGTCGGCGTTCGACCCGGTGCTCCCGCTCATCGAGCAGGCGCTGAACTCTGCCGCGGCCGATGGGGTCATCGAACCGCGGCAGCTCCAGCAGACCGTGCGGCGCACGGTCGGGCGCTGGGTCAGCGACACCTACCGGCGCCGCCCCATGATCGTCCCGACGGTGCTCGAGGTCTAGGCCCTGTCCTGCAAGTCCGTGCTCGGCTGCGGCTCCGCTCAGCCGCCGCCAGGCCGCGTTGGAGGCCTTCCCCGATACAACAGCGGTATCGGGAAAGGCCTCCGCCTTGCCTGACGACGCCTGAG
Source organism: Cryptosporangium japonicum (assembly GCF_039524755.1). Lineage (NCBI taxonomy): Bacteria > Bacillati > Actinomycetota > Actinomycetes > Cryptosporangiales > Cryptosporangiaceae > Cryptosporangium > Cryptosporangium japonicum. The sequence continues at coordinate 397,042 of NZ_BAAAGX010000020.1, read as the reverse complement.
CGGTGCCTCGCTGCGAGCGAGACTCACAGGACAGGGCCTAGTAGCGGCGGCCCTTCAACCGGCTGGAGAGCTTGCGCAGCTTCTGCTGGTTGGAGGGCTTGGACAGTTCCCGCTGAGCCTGGCTGATCAGCTGCTGTCCCTTCGGGGTGCGTGCGAACGCACGGATCCGGTTCATGATCGACGCCATCGGTTCTGCCTCCCTGGTGGCGGACGGTCCTCTTCCAGGGAACAACGTCCCGGCAAGCCGTAATCGTTCCGACACCCACTGTCGCGGCGTGTCGCTCCCCGGCGCGCTTGCGTGAGAGACGAGTGTCGGCACGATACGGTCATCACCATGGCTGGTGGTGGTTCACGTGTGTCCGGATCGAAGGGACCCGCGAAGAAGGCTGCCCCGCGCAAGACGGCCGCACGCAAGGCCACCGCGGCCAAGGCGACGCCCCGGAAGGCGACGGGCGCCAAGCGCCCCGCCGCGCGGGCGAAAGCGGCCCCGTCCCGCGTACCTGGCCCCGGCCAGGTCCTCGTCAACGCGTGGCTGCTGGTCGCGCGGGGCGTCGGCGGGGGAGTGCGAGCGGCGGGGCGGCAGGCGTCGTCGGCACGCGATCTTCCGCCGGAGCACCGGCGTGACGGTGCCGGGCTGTTCGTCCTCGCGCTCGCGATCGTCGCGGCCGCCGCGCTCTGGTTCGACGCCGGTGGCCCCACCGGTGAGGGCATCCGCATCGGCGTCCGCTGGCTCGTCGGGTCGGCCGCCGTCGCGCTGCCGATCCTGTTCGGAGCCGCGGCCGTCCGCATGATGCGGACCCCGGCCGACCCCGAGCACCGGGGTCGCATGCTGGTCGGATGGTCGGCGCTGACGATCGGTTTACTCGGCCTGTTCCACCTCGGAGCCGGTGACGCCGCGAACCCCGACACCTGGACGCACGCCGGCGGCGTGATCGGCCGGTTCTCGGCCGGGCCGCTGGTCGCCGCGGTCACCGCCTGGGTTGCGATCCCGATCCTGATCCTGGTCGTGATCTTCGGCGTGCTCGTCGTCACCGCGACGCCGATCGCCGCCATCCCGGCCCGTCTCGACCAGCTCTGGGGCCTCACCCAGGGCCGGGTCCCGACGATCCAGCCCGACGTCGAGTACGACGAGGCCGGCCTGGAGGTGGTCGAGGACGCGGTCGCGCCGCCGAAGCCCCGGCGTCGTCGCCGCACGGCCGAGGAGGTCGTGCCGGACAACGGGCCGGTGGGCGACCCGGAGGAGACCGGCGCCATCCGGCGGTCCGGTCCGGACAGTGTGCCCGCGGGCGGTGTGCCCGGTCCCCGTCCCGGGGAGCGGCGCCCGAAGCCTTCCGACATCCCGGCCACGCCGCCCAAGGCCGCGCCGGAGCACTCCCCGGCGCCGACGCGCTCGGAGCAGCTCGCGCTGACCGCGACCGAGGGCGACTACCGGCTGCCGCCGCCCGACCTGCTCGCGGCCGGCCCGCCGGCGAAGACGCGCAGCCGCGCCAACGACACCGTGATCTCGGCCCTGACCGGCGTGTTCGAACAGTTCGACGTGGACGCGGCCGTCACCGGCTTCACCCGCGGCCCGACGGTGACGCGCTACGAGATCGAGCTCGGCCCGGCGGTGAAGGTGGAGCGCATCACGCAGCTCTCACGCAACATCGCGTACGCGGTCAAGTCGCCGGACGTCCGGATCATCAGCCCGATCCCGGGGAAGTCCGCGGTCGGGGTGGAGATCCCGAACACCGACCGGGAGAACGTGTCCCTCGGTGACGTGCTGCGCAGCCACGCCGCCACCAGCGACGAGCATCCGATGCTGATCGGCCTGGGCAAGGACATCGAGGGCGGGTTCGTCGTCACGAACCTCGCGAAGATGCCCCACCTGCTGGTGGCCGGTGCGACCGGTTCCGGTAAGTCGAGCTTCGTCAACTGCCTGATCACCAGCATCCTGACCCGGGCGACGCCGGACGAGGTGCGGATGGTGCTGATCGACCCCAAGCGGGTGGAGCTGACGCTCTACGAGGGCATCCCGCACCTGGTCACGCCGATCATCACGAACGCCAAGAAGGCCGCGGACGCCCTGCAGTGGGTCGTGCGCGAGATGGACATGCGTTACGAGGACCTCGCGGCGTCCGGCGTGCGCCACGTCGACGACTTCAACAAGCGGGTGAAGTCGGGAAAGATCGTCGCCCCTCCGGGCAGCGAGCGGGTCTACAAGCCCTACCCGTACCTGCTGGTGATCGTCGACGAGCTCGCCGACCTGATGATGGTCGCCCCGCGCGACGTCGAGGACGCGATCGTACGCATCACGCAGTTGGCGCGTGCGGCCGGCATCCACCTGGTGCTGGCCACCCAGCGGCCCTCGGTCGACGTCGTGACCGGTCTGATCAAGGCCAACGTGCCGTCGCGGCTGGCGTTCTCGACGTCGTCGCTGGCGGACTCGCGGGTGATCATCGACCAGCCCGGCGCCGAGAAGCTGGTCGGCCGCGGCGACGGGCTGTTCCTGCCGATGGGCGCCTCCAAGCCGCTCCGTGTGCAGGGCGCCTGGGTCAACGAGGGCGAGACCGCGGCGGTCGTGAAGTTCTGCAAGGAGCAGCGCGAGGCGGAGTTCCGCCAGGACGTCACTGCGCCGGTCGCGACCAAGAAGGACATCGACGAGGACATCGGCGACGACCTCGACCTGCTCTGCCAGGCGGTGGAGCTGGTCGTGACGACGCAGTTCGGGTCCACCTCGATGCTCCAGCGCAAGCTGCGTGTCGGGTTCGCGAAGGCCGGGCGCCTGATGGACCTGATGGAGTCGCGTGGCGTCGTCGGGCCGTCCGAGGGGTCCAAGGCCCGGGACGTGCTGGTGAAGCCGGACGAGCTCGATTCGGTGCTCGTCGTGCTCCGCGGGGGCGCCCCCGCGGAGTGAGTGCTACGCCGGGTGCGCGGCCGCCAGCGCCGCCGCCCTGGCGCCGGCCTCGGCCGGGGTCAGCACGTCGCCACCGATGACGACGGCCTCGAACATCGACAGCGGGATGCGCTCGAACAGCGGCGACCCCAGCGTCTCGAAGACACCACCGGGCACTAGCCGGTCCGGTGTGGTGACGACCACCGTGGGCAGGCGCCGGGCCAGCTCACGCGTGCTGACGATGTTGAGGATGTCGGTGGGTCCGACGGCGTCGGCCCCGCACAGGCCGGTGCTGCCGACCACGTTGGCGGCGTCCACCCCCAGCGCGGCGAGCACGCGCCGGGTCAGGCTGCTGCTCGGTGCCGTGACGAACCCACCGGGGCGCTCGCGCAGCAGCGCGTGCGCGGTCTCGATCGCGGTACGGGCGTCGAGTTCCAGGCGGTCGCCGAAGGCCTCCAGCGTCGCCGCCGGAGCGCCGGACGCGAGCGCCCGTTCCAGGTGCCAAAGGCTGGCGTATCCACTCAATTCCCGGCGCAGGAAATGCACGCTTTCGGTGATCCGGTCCGGCTCGTCGGTGAGTTTCTTCAACACCTCGATGGCCATCTGTGTAACGCCGGTGCAGCCGACGCCCCGGACGGATACCAGGTCGACGAGTGAAAGCGGAATTCTGGACTCGGTCACCCAACGCGCCTTTCTGGATCGTTCAATTGCGCGCCTACAAAATACCCGTCGTCCGCACTCGCGCAATGACCCTCTCGGGTGCCCTCGATCACCTGCCCGGATACCTCGACGTATCGCGATGATTCGTGCGCTGGGCGCGACGAATAAGATCGACGGCAGGAACTGGCGTGACCATTCGTCACGGCAGTATCCACCGCTGGGATCGGGACTCGGTGACCGGATACATTGACGGACAGCGCGGAGACCGATCCGGTGTGTGAGGCTGGCGCCGTGCGTCGGCGCGACGAGGCTCGGCCGGGATCGGCACGCCTACCGCCTGGAGGAATCTAGTGGCCGCTCCGCACCGATCGGTATTTCTCCCCGAGAACGTCTTTCCGCCTGAACGCGTTCCGTCACTTCTCACCCGTTCGGCCGTCAAGCAACAGCTCTATTCCGTCGACACCTATTTCCGGGATTCCTGGGAAGACCTGGCCGGTGTCTGCAATTCCCGCGCCGCCGAAATAGCCGGTCGTCACGCTTTTCTCCTGCTCAAGCCGGACGCCGTGGTCAGGCGTCAATTGAGTGCAGCGTTGAAATGGCTTTCCGCGCAGCGGTGGGAAGTGGTGCACGCGCGCCGGTTCCGGGTGAACCGCTGGGCGGTCCGCGCATTGTGGCAATACCAGTGGAACACCGCGACGCGCGATCGCCGGGAAATGGCCGACCGCTACATGTCGGCCACCGATTCACTGGTCCTGGTGCTCCGTGTCACCGATGAATCCACGGAATGGGCGTGTACGGAACTCACCCGGGCCAAAGGCGGGTCGGATCCGCTCCGCTGCCGCCCCGGTCAGCTGCGGCACGCGCTCGGCACCCTGAACCAGCAGCTCAACCTGGTGCACAGCGCGGACGAGCCGGCCGACCTGATCCGCGAGATCGGGATCTGCTGCCCGGCGGAGGAGCGGAGCGCGCTCTACACGGCGCTGGCCGACGGCGCGGACGCCTGGGGTGAGGCGTTCGCGTTGGCGCACGAGCTCGAGGCCGGCCAGGAGCTGCGTGACCTGTCGCTGTCGGGCACCGTCGAGCAGGTGCTCGCCCGGGCCGGCCGGTCGACCGAGCTGCACGACTGCCTCACCCGGCTGAGCGCCGGCGACGAGGTGTCCTGGCCGGCCGTGTCCCGGGCGGCCGAGCGCTCGGGCGTCGACCTGGGCGACTGGGAGCGGATCGTGCTCGGCACCTACCTTCTGGTGCCGACGCTGGCCGGTGTCACCCCGCTGCTGCCGGACGGGTCGGCTCACCCACCGGAGCTCCCGTAGTCCCAGCGGTGCCCGGTGCCGCGGTAGTCGCTGGCCGCGATCAGCTTCTCGGTGACGTCCATCCGGTCCGCGTAGAGCGTCCCGTCGAGATGGTCGATCTCGTGCATGACGAGCCGGGCGACGCTCTCGGTGAAGACGCTGACCCGGGGCGAACCGTCGTACCCCTGGTGCTCGACCGTGATGCGCAGCGGGCGTGCCAGCCGGCCCCGGGCGTCGAAGAAGCTCAGGCACCCCTCGTACTTCGGCTCGTCGACCTCCGGCGACTCGTCGACCACCCACGGGTTGACCAGCTCGATGCGCTGACCGTCCGGATCGATCACCACGGTGGCCCGGCGGTCGATCCGGATCTGCGGCGCGGCGAGCCCGGTCCCCTTGGTGAACGTGTGCACCTTCCGGATCGCGACGAGGCGCTCGTGCAGCGCCCGGACCACGGCCCGGGCCTCGCCGGCCTCGGCCGGGAGCACGAACGGCCGCGCGGTCGACCGGAGCATCGGCTCCTCACCGAGCTGCGCGATCCCCAGCTGCCGCATGAGGGCGCTCGACGGGCCGGCGGGCACGGCCGCCGGGCGGGAGGCGGACGAACCCGAGCCGCCGCCGGGGGAGTCGGTGACGGGGACAGCAGGGGGTAGCGACATTTCCGGAGGGCTCCACGGCATCAGGCGGGGCGGTAAGGGCTCCCGGGCGGCCCGGTTCGCCGAGAAGAATGATTCTCATGGGGCAGCAGAGACTCATGAGACTTCGACACACTAGCGGGCGCGATCAGCGCGCGCCGTCCCGCCGTGGCCTGGGTCCACATGGGAGGAAAACGCCGCTGAATCGCTGATCGCGAGGTGTGATTCTCATGCTCACTCATCCGTAGCGGACGCCGGATCGATTGCGACTCGCCCGGAGTCAACTCACTCTGGGGTGTGTCGCACTTGCCGGGAAGTGATGAGAGCCCACAAGAAGACAACCCGTTACCCCTGCGGGCGGTGCTGTTCGACATGGACGGCACGCTGGTCGCGAGTGACGGTGTCTGGGACCAGGCCATGACCGAGTTAGCCACCGCCTACGGCGGGCGGCTGCCGGCCGAGTTCTTCGACCGCAGCATCGGGCTCGCCGCCGCCGAGGCGATGGTGATCGCCCACGAGGAGCTGGGTCTGCCCGACGACGACCTTCCCGACAACCTCCGCTGGGTGCACAACCGGGTGCTGACGCTCCTGAGCGTGACGCCGCCACGCTGGTTCGAGGGCGCGCGCGAACTCGTCCGCACGGTCCGGCACTCCGGTCTGCTGACCGGGCTGGTGACCTCGTCGAGCCGGGAGCACGTGGACGCGGCGCTGGCCGAGGCCGACCGGCACCGGTTCGACGTCATCGTCTCCGGTGACGACGTGGTGAGGCCCAAGCCCGAAGCGGAGCCCTACCTGCGCGCGGCCGGGCAACTGGGTGTCGCGCCGGGCGAGTGCGCGGTCGTCGAGGACTCGGCGATCGGCGTGGCCAGTGCGCTGGCCGCCGGCTGCCGGGTCGTCGTGGTGACACCGGTGTCGGACGAGTGCCTCACCGTCGGCGGGATCGCGGAGGTCGACCTCGACCTCCTGCGATCACTGCAGCACGGCCGGCCGTCGCCGGTTCAGGGTTGAGCGTCGGGTGGCTGATCTTCCGGAGTGGTCGGAGCGCTCGCCGCGCTCCGACCGCTCGGCCCGATCGGTCGCCCGCCCGGACCGCAGCCCGGCGCCCGGCCCGTTCTGGAACTGCCAGAGCAGCCGGTACCGCGCGTTCAGCTGGGGCTGCGGCACCTCCCAGAACCACTCGACCTCGCCCTCGGGCGTGTGCGTCACCTGCGGGGTGACGCCGAGCGGCGATCCGTCGGCGGTCATCGAGGTCTCGGTGCCCCACACCCGGGGCTCGAGGTGAGCCGGGAACGTGAGCCGCACCGAGAGGTACCGGGTGGGCAGCCTGATCGCGCGCTGGAACCAGCGGCCCCAGATGCTCTCCGGCACCGTGTACGAGTACTCGATCCAGGTGCGCGCGCCCGGGTAGAGCGGGAACTCGTAGTCGCCGTTGCGGAACTGGAGCCAGACCTGCTTGGCGAACGGCTGGTCGTTCGTCACCCGCCAGTCCATCGGCTCGCCCTCGCACACCGCGCGCAGGTCGATCGTGTCCCAGGTGAGCGGCTCTTCGGACTGGTCGTCGCTGCTGATCTTGATCCAGTACAGCGTCACCGGTTTGCTGCCCACGTTGTGCAGGTGACGGCGGATCGTCATCACGTAGTCCCGGCCGTCGAACCGCAAAGAGGCCTCTTCGCGCTCGACCACGAGATCGGAGGACGGATCGGCGGTGACCGAGACCGGCACGGCCGCGCCCGCGGCCGCGTTCTGCCGGGTGCGGTCGTACTCACGCCAGAGCGCCCACAGCCGCCCGCCGAGCCCGAGGACGTCGTCCGCGCGGCGCGCGAAGTCCTCGGTGGGGCGATGACGCCCGCTCTCGATGTGGCTGACGTACGACGGGTCGAAAGACATCCGTCGCGCGAGCGCCTTCTTCGATAAACCGGCATCGACACGGCGCCTCGTCAGCTCCGTGCGAAACGCATCCATCGCCGCTGTCACCTGCGTCACCGGGGTAGTCGTGACGTCATGGTCCATGTGCGCACCTCACTGAGTGCGTGGACTTACTCCACACACTGTAAGCCGTACGAGCGTCAGGCGGCGACGTGTATCCGGTTTAAGGCAATTCATCCCGTCGAATCTGTCACCTTCGCCCCCTTCGGGCTGGTGCGGACCCGGGTGCGGAGTCCCGGTCCGGCGGGCGAACCCAGCATCGGCCGGTAGGCTCGCCGCATGCCTCGGAATGCCGGCGACCGTCGTGTCGCTCTCGTCACGCTGGGCTGCGCGCGCAACGAGGTCGACTCCGAAGAGCTCGCCGGCCGTTTGGCCGGTGACGGCTGGGAACTGGTCGACGCCTCGGATGCCGACGTCGTCCTCGTCAACACCTGCGGGTTCGTCGAGCAAGCCAAGAAAGACTCGGTCGACACGCTGCTCGCCGCGTCCGACAGCGGCGCCAAGGTCGTCGCGGCCGGGTGCATGGCCGAGCGGTACGGCAACGAGCTGGCCACGGCGCTGCCGGAGGCCGACGCCGTGCTCGGCTTCGACGACTACGAGTCGATCTCCGACCGGCTCGGCCGGGTGCTCGCGGGCGAGGAGCTCAGCGCCCACACCCCGCGGGACCGGCGCACGCTGCTGCCGATCAGCCCGGTCGAGCGGTCGTCCGCGCCGGTCGCCGTCCCCGGGCACGCGGCCCTGCCGGACGGCGTGGCCCCGGCGTCCGGCCCCCGGGTGCTGCGCCGCCGCCTGGAGGGCGGCCCGGTCGCCCCGCTGAAACTGGCCAGCGGTTGCGACCGGCGGTGCGCGTTCTGCGCGATCCCGTCCTTCCGCGGCGCGTTCGTCTCCCGGCGCCCCACCGAGATCGTCGAGGAAGCCAGGTGGCTGGCTTCGCAGGGTGTCCGCGAGGTCGTCCTGGTCAGCGAGAACTCCTCGTCGTACGGCAAGGACCTCGGCGACCCCCGGCTGCTGGAGGCCCTGCTGCCCGAGCTGGCGGCGGTGCCCGGCATCGTCCGGGTCCGGGTGTCCTACCTGCAGCCCGCCGAGACCCGGCCGTCGCTGATCAAGGTCATCGCCGGGACGCCGGGTGTCGTTCCCTACTTCGACCTCTCGTTCCAGCACTCCAGCGAGCCGGTGCTGCGCCGGATGCGCCGCTTCGGCTCCACCGAGCGGTTCCTGGAGCTGCTGGCCACCGCACGCGAGCTCGCGCCCGAGGCGGGCGTGCGGTCGAACTTCATCGTCGGGTTCCCCGGCGAGACCAAGGCCGACGTCGCCGAGCTGGCCCGGTTCCTCACCGCGGCGCGCCTCGACGCGATCGGCGTGTTCGGGTACTCCGACGAGGAGGGCACCGAGGCCGCGACGCTCACCGGCAAGGTGCGCCGCGACACGATCGACCGCCGGTTCGACCGGATCTCGCGGCTCGCCGAGGAGCTCACCGCGCAGCGCGCCGAGGAACGCCACGGCACGATCGTCGAGGTGCTGGTCGAGTCGGTGGACGACGACGGTGTCGCCGAGGGGCGCGGCGAGCACCAGGCCCCCGAGGTCGACGGCTCGGTGACGCTCTCCGGCGAGTGTCCGGTGCTCGGCCGTCTCGCCGTCGGCGATCTCGTGCGTGCCCGGGTCACCGGCAGTCTCGGCGTCGATCTGGACGCCGAGGTGCTCGGCGTCGTCGACCGGGTCGGTGTCGACCCCGCGCTCCTCGAGCGGGCCCCCTCGCCCGTCGGCTCTGGCGGATGAGCGGCGTGGCGGCCGGCGCTGAGTCGCCAATGCCCTCCGAGGACGTCCCCAAGAAGCAGGCGCCCCTGCTGAACGCGGCGAACGTGCTCACCGCGCTGCGGATCGTGCTCGTGCCGGTGTTCGTCGCCGCGTTGATCGTCTCGGACGGCACGCACACCGGGTGGTTGTGGACGTCGGCGGCGCTGTTCGCGATCGCGTCGATCACCGACTACTGGGACGGCCGCATCGCCCGCGCCCACGACCTGGTGACGCCGTTCGGCGCGGTCGCCGACCCGATCGCCGACAAGGCGCTCACCGGTGCGGCGCTGATCGGGCTCTCGGCCTACGACCTGCTGCCCTGGTGGGTCACGGTGGTGATCATCGTCCGCGAGCTCGGCGTCACCGCGCTGCGGTTCTGGGTGATGCGCCACGGCGTGATCGCGGCCAGCCGCGGCGGCAAGCTCAAGACGCTGCTCCAGATCATCGCGATCATCTGGTACCTCTGCCCGGTGCCCGACCCGATCGAGGTCGCCGGGTCCGTCGTGATGGGAGCGGCGGTGCTCGCGACCGTCGTGACCGGAGCGGACTACGTCGTCCGCGCGCTGACGCTGCGCCGCACCGGGCGGGAGCGGTGACGCCCACGGCGGCCGAGGTCCTCGCCGCGCTGCGCGCACGGGGGCAGACGCTGGCGACCGCGGAGTCGCTCACCGGCGGGCTGCTCGCCGCGCACCTGGTCGACGTGCCGGGCGCGTCCCGGGTGTTCCGCGGCGGCATCGTCGCGTACGCCACCGATCTCAAGGCGACGCTCGTCGGCGTCGACGAAGCGCTGCTCG
>NZ_BAAAGX010000020.1:372481-386998 GCF_039524755.1 Cryptosporangium japonicum | reverse complement strand
ACGCGGCGACCAGGAGAGTGCCGAGGCCCTCCGCTCCGAAGCCACCGCCGAGGTGGCGGCCGCGCTCGCCGAGGGCGCCCGCCGCCGCTGCGGCGCGGACTGGGGGATCGGCACCACCGGTGTGGCCGGCCCCGACCCGCAGGACGGCAAGCCGGCCGGCACCGTGTTCGTGGGCGTGGCGGGCCCGCCGGGCGTGGCCACCCGGGCGCTGGGCCTCACCGGCGACCGGGCCGCGATCCGGGCCGCGACGGTCACCGAGGCGGTCGCGCTGCTGGCCGCCGAGCTCGGGAAGCCCTGACCCGCTCCGGACGTTACGTACTCCGATGCCTGAAGCAGACGAAATCCGACGGGTACCTGACCCGGCGATGAACGGCCAGCGGTTACGCCCTGGGCAAACCTCGCGCTCTCGACGGCCCGTCACCGTGCCTCCGGCTGCGAGCCCGGAGTACGGTGACTCCATGCCTGATCCCTGGCAGCTGTGCGAGAGGGGTGCCTGATGGTCCTGCTGCGCCGGATCCTCGGCGACACGCTGCGATCGCAGCGGCTCGCCCAGCGACGCACTCTTCGTGAGGTGTCCTCGGCCGCGAAGGTCAGCCTCGGTTACCTGTCCGAGGTCGAACGCGGTCAGAAGGAGGCCTCCTCCGAGCTGCTCTCCTCGATCTGCGAGGCGCTCGGGGTTCCGCTGTCGGAAGTGCTGCGCGACGTGAGCGACACGCTCGAGGTCGCGGAAGCCGCTCCGGCCGCGAGCGCGAGCGCCGGTACCGCCGTCCTCAACGCGGTCGGTGGCGACGGAGCCGAGCTCGAGGTCGTCGGCGCGGGTGTCGGCACCAACGGTCCCAGCCGGCTCGAAGTCCACCTCGACCTGGACACGCGCGGCCGCCACCGGGTGGTCGCAGCCGCGTGACCCGGGAAACCGGGGAGCTCCCGCTCGACTGGAGCGACGTCGAACGCACACGGGGTACCCGGGTCCGCGCCGGCAACGCGATGGCGCGCACCCGGGCGTCGTTGCTCGACGCCGCCGTCCGGCTGATCGCCGAGCGCGGTACGCGACGCACGTCGATGACCGACATCGCGCAGGCCGCCGGCATCGCCAAGGGAACGCTCTACAACCACTTCCGCAACAAGGACGAGGTGTTCGCCGCCCTCGTCGAGGCCGAGATCGCGCTCATCGCCGACGAGTGCCGCGGCCTCGAACTGGAGGACGCGCTCGCCGTCGCCGCGATCCGGCTGGACACGCACCCGGCGTTGCGTCGGGTTGCCGACGACGACCCGGCCGCACTCGCGGCCCTGGTCGGGGCCCCGCTCGAGGCCGCCGGGTGGCGGGTGGCGCGGGCCTGCGCCGCCGACGTGCTCGCCGCATGCGGCCGCGACCCGCGCGGCGCCGAGCTGGTCGTCCGCTGGCTGGCCAGCCATCTCGCCGCGCCCGACCCCGACGACGCCGAGGCCTCGGCGCGCCTGTTCGCCGCGGTGCTCCCGCTGCGGGTGCTGGCTACGGTCTGACCCTGAGGGGCACCCTGAGGTTCCCCTGAGCCTGGTCCCGAGCAGGTGACGATGGTGCGCAGGCCTGAGACGATAGGGGTAACACACCGCACGTCGAGGGTCGAGCACGACTGGCAGCCGCGGCCGGCCCCGCTTTGGTCGCACGCGCCACAGGGGAGTTGAGGGAAGCGATGGCCAACCCGATCATCAAGGCCTGGAAGTACTTCATGGCGTCGCTGGGCGCCACGGTCGACGCGCACGCCGACCCGAAGGTGCAGATCGAGCAGGCCATTGACGACGCGAAGAACCAGCACCGCGCGCTCGTCGAGCAAGCCGCGAACGTGATCGGCAACCAGCGCCAGCTCGAACTGAAGCTGTCCCGCCAGATGACGCAGGTGGAGAAGCTGCAGGGCTCCGCGCGTCAGGCGCTGGTGCTCGCCGACAAGGCCCGCGCCGAGGGAAACGAGCAGCAGGCGGCGCAGTACGAGCAGACCGCGACGGCGTTCGCCACCCAGCTGGTGGCCGGCGAGCAGGCGCTCGAGGATCTCAAGACGCTGCACGACCAGGCGCTGTCGGCCGCTCAGCAGGCCAAGCAGGCCGTCGACAGCAACGCGATGCTGCTCCAGCAGCGGCTCGCCGAGCGGGCGCAGCTGCTCAACCAGCTCGAGCAGGCCAAGATGCAGGAGCGCGTCGCCGACTCGCTGCAGGGCATGTCGCAGCTCACCGCCAGCGGCAACGTCCCCAGCCTGGACGAGGTGCGGGAGAAGATCGAGGCCCGCTACGCGACCGCGATGGGCCGCTCCGAGCTGGCCCAGAACTCGGTCGAGGGCCGGATGCTCGAGGTGCAGAAGTCCGCGCTCGACATGGCCGGCGCGTCCCGGCTCGACCAGATCCGCGCCAGCATGGCCGGCGGCCAGCTCGGTTCGGGCCAGCAGCAGCCCGCGGTGGATGCCACCCCGGCGGCGTCCACGAACGGCTCGCTGCCGCTGGCCGAGCAGCGCCTGGCCGAACTGCGGCGCGAGACCGACGCGTCGTCGAGCCGCCCGCCGGCGTGATCGATGATGGGATCACGAGGTCCGGACGCGCGGGAACGACATCTGCGGGCACTGCGTAAGGCTCGGAGCAAAGCGCGGGCCTGGGGAGTGTGGGCCGCGACGATCGGCGGTGGCGCGATCGTCGCGGTGCCCTACGCCGGGCTGGGGCTGCCCGACATCCTCTGGGCCGGCGCGGCCGGCGGAGCGACCGCGATGGCCGTGCTGCGCCGGCGCGACCACCGCGAGCTCGCGGCCGCGCCGGTGCCCGAACCCGAGGTGCGGCGTGATCTGACGATCGGGCAGCGGCTGGCGCCGCTGCTCGGGCCGCGGTTCGGGGCGCTCATCGACCACCCGCACCGGGTCGTGCTGCCGGTCGGTTCGCCGGGCTACGAGGCCGCGCAGCGGCTCAACAACGCCGCCCGGGTGCTGCCGCAGATGCTCGACCGGCTCGGCCCCTACCGCGGGCAGCTGCCGGCCGAGGCGGAGTCGGCCCACGTCGCGCTCCGCGACCTGGGCAACCGGCTCGCGCTGGTGGAGCGCACGCTCGCGACGGCAGCGCCCGAGGCGCGTCCGTCGCTGATCGTGGCGCGCGACGAGCTGGTGGCCCGGTTCGTCGAAGGCGTCGACGCCTACGAGGCGCTGACCACGGCCACGGCCGAGTGCGTCGCCGCCGTGTCGCGCGGCGGCGAGAACAGCGTGAGCATGCGCCTCACCGAGGCCGCCGACCGGCTCGCCGGGCTCTCCTACGGCCTCAACGTCGTGCACGACACCCAGCGCGAACGCGGCGTCGAGGACGTGGATCTGGGCACGCTGCCACTCAACACCACCGCCCCACAGCCCCGCCGTGGCGTCCAGCATTAAGCCGGTTGGCAGTTCGTGCAGTAGAAGACGGTTCGCTCGGCGTCGGTGCCTTCGGCGCCGGAGCCGAGCGGTTCGGCCGTGATGCGGGTGCCGCAACGCAGGCAGGGCCGGCCGCGGCGCCCGTAGACGTAGCGTTCCTGGCCGCGGATCAGTGACCCGGTCGTGGACTGCTCCACCCGCGAGCGGTTCGCGTACAGCAGGCGCTGCGCGGTCTTCACCAGCGCGGGCAGGTCGGCGACCTCGCCGGTGGGCGTCGCCGGGTGCACGCCCCGCAGGAACAGCACCTCGGCCCGGTAGAGGTTGCCGATCCCGGCCAGGTTGCGCTGGTCCAGCAGCGCCAGGCCGATCGGTCGTTCCGGCGTGGCGGCCAGGCGCCGCACGGCCTCGTCCGCGTCCCAGTCCGGGCCCAGCAGGTCCGGGCCGAGGTGCCCGACCAGCGACGACTCGTCCTCGGTGCGTACCACCTCGAGGTCGTGCAGCCGCGCCCCGACCGCTACCACGTCGTCGGTGGTGAGCACGACCCGGACCTGGTGACCCGGTGTCCGCCACCGCTGACCCGGCCGGTAGATCCACCAGCTGCCGTCCATCTTCAGGTGACTGTGCAGCGTCAGGCCGTCGCTGAGCCGCAGCATGATGTGCTTGCCGCGCGGTACGCACTCGGTGACCGTCCGCCCGGACAGGTCCACCAGTGCCAGCCGCGGGTGCCGCAGGTCGGACGCGACGATCGGGTGCCCGGCCAGCGCGGCGTGCAGCCGGGCGGCGGTGCGGAACACCACGTCTCCCTCAGGCATGTCCCCATCGTGCCTTCCCCTGAACGGTTGAGCCGCCCCGGGCGGATGCACGTTTCGGTCGTAGGCAGGGCACTATGGGGTGACCGGCGGGGCGGCCGGTCACCGCAGACGAGAGGGAGACCGACGTTCGATGCCGACCCAGCCCGGATACCGGTACCGCCGCTCCGCGGTCACCGAGGCCCGTCACGGCCAGGACCGCGTGGTCAAGGTCCGGCGGCGTCCGCGCCGCAAGCTGATCGGCACGCTCGTCGTCATCCTCCTACTGGTCCCGGCCGCGCTGCTCGCGGCCAAGTCGCTGTTCAGCACGATGAACGGCAGCGTCGCCGACCCGGAGCTGGTGGCCGAGTCCCCGGTGCCCACGACGCCGTCGCTGAACCCCGACGACCCGTTCGACGGCACCCCCGCCCTCAGCTACGCCCCGGCCGAGCAGGGCATCACGCTCCCGGACGCGACGAAGACCGGCGGTTGGTCCTCCAAGGACGTCGCCGCGGTGCTCGAGAAGACCAAGACCGTGCTGCTGGCCGCCCGGACCGACCCGAAGGTCCTCGCCGGTGATGCCAGCGCCTACGTCGACGCGCTGGCGCCGAACGTCCGCAAGCAGGTGAAGCAGGAGATCGTCAGCGGCAAGGACACGCTCGGTTACGTGACGAACCTCGGCGCCGGCTACACGCTGGCCAAGCCGATCCGCGCGGTCGGGTCGCTCACCGTGACCACCGGGTCGCTGGAGCAGCTGGTCGTGCGGGCCGACGTCGTCTGGGTGTATCCGCTGGCCGGGCCGCTGCCCGAGGGCTCGAAGGGCGCCGGCGTCCGGCTGGTCGTGCTGCACACCGTCGAGAGCTACGAGTGGTTCCCGGCCCGGGGCTTCGCCGACGAGGACCAGGGCGCCCGGCCCGGTGCGGGCGAGCGCGCGGTCTTCAACGCCGACTGCCCCAAGTACCTGGAGGGCGTACTCGCGCTGCCGGAGACGCCGGTGGAGGACCCGGTCGAGGGCAACGAGGCCGTCTTCACCGCGACGACCCCGCTCACCTCGTTCCCGACCGGCTGTTAGCAGGTCCCGGCAGGTTCTTCCCGGAGCACGTCGCGGGCGCGGGACCGGCCGAGGTTCGCGGTGTACCAGGCCTCGTCGCCGGTCAGCTGGTACCGCATGAGCTGGAGCGCGCAGGCCCGCTGCGGTGCGGGCAGCCGGTCGAGCGCGGGCACGGCGTCCGGTGACAGGTCCGCGAGCGAGGCGACGTCGATCCGGCCGGTCTCGGTGTAGCGGGCGACGTTGCGCTCGGCGATGAACGCCTCCGGGTTCACCGCGGCCAGCGCGAGCAGTGTCAGCGCGCCGGTTGCGATCACCGCACGCGGCAGCCAGCGGCCACGGAGGCGGATCCCGGCGACCGCGATCAGCACGAACACCCCACCCAGCCAGAACTCGACCGCCTGCACCAGCACGCGCAGCCGGGTGAAGCCGTACGCGTCCTCGTAGAGCCACATCCGGCGCAGCGCGGACGCGACGACGAGCACCGCCAGCAGGCAGAGCGAGCCGAGCAGGACGCGTAGCGCGATCCGGTCCCCGGCCGTCTCCCGCCGGGCGACCCGCACGACGACGGCCACGACCAGCAGGGTCAGCGCGGTGACCGCGAGGAGCTGCCAGAAGCCCTGACGCGCGTACTCGGCGTAGGTGAGGCCCGCGGTGCGGAGCACGTGCTGGTTCCCGTCGGCCAGCACGACGAGCTGGACGCCGACGAAGCACGCGAACAGCGCGTTCAGCGCGCCGAGCGGGACCGCCCACTCCAGGCGCGGCCGCCCCGTGCCGGGACCGGGCGTGATCGCGTCGAAGTCGGGTTTCTGGTGGGCGAGGCACGCGGCGATCAGGGCACCGGCCGCGACGACGACGAACAGGAACGTGCGGACGATCGCCAGCGCCGGCGGCACCTCGGGGACGAGACCACCGAGCAGTTCCGCGAACACCGGGTCGGCGCCGGCGAAGAGCGCGCCGAACACGACGAGCAGCACGACCGAGACCGTCCCGATGACGACCCCGCGGCCGACGTTCACGCCCTTCGTGTGCGGCGTGGCGCCCCGGCCGGTCCAGCGGGCGGCGCGGCTGAACGCGCCGAGCGGGGCGAACGTCCCGAGCAGCAGACCGGTCCAGCTGCGACCACCGGTGACCGCGAGCAGAGCGGTGAGCAGGCCGGCCAGGACGCAGAGCCCGATCAGCCAGGGCGCGGTGCGGAACGCCGCGACGCCGAACAGCGCCGCGGTCAGCACGGCGAACGCGGTCTGACGCGGGGTGACGGTTCGTGGGGCGGTGGCGAGCGCGGTGAGCAGCGTGGCGACGGCGAGCAGCCCCAGCCCGACGCCGACCTGGTCCGCGGACAGGACGAGCGCGCCGAGGACGCCGGTCGCGGCCGCGCCGATCAATGCGGATCGCGGGGCGGCGGCGGTGGAGACCGGCCAGATCCGGTCGGACCACAGCGGAGGGACCGGGTGCGTGCCCGGCCAGAGTTCGGTGGGCCGCGGTTTCGGGCCGTCGTAGACCTCGGCGACCACTTTCCGCGCGGTCTCCAGGGATCCTTGGCGTGGTTCGTCGTCGGTTTCGGGCACGGGGGCTCCCTGGTCGGGTGGATCGGGGCATGGTGGGTCGGCCGAGCGGCCCGGGAGCCGTCGGCGGAGTGCGGTGGGGTCAGGCGGGCAGCGTGACCTGGATCCGGCAGCCCGGGCCGGTGTCGGCGACCGAGATCGTGCCGTCGTGCAGCTCGACCGCCCAGCGGGCGATCGCCAGTCCCAGCCCGGTGCCGCCGTCGCGGGCGATCGCGGGCGTCGATCCGCGACTGAACCGGTCGAAGACGCGGGTGCGCTCCTCCGGCGGGATGCCGGGTCCCTCGTCGGTCACCTCGAGGAGCAGCCCGGTGCCGCCCTCCGTGCCCAGCGCGGGCAGACCCCGGGCACGCACCACGACCCGCCCGCCCGGTGGACTGTGCCGGGCCGCGTTGTCCAGCAGGTTCGCCACCACCTGGTGCAGCCGCGCCTCGTCGGCGCTGACCTCGAGACCGGCCGGCAGCACGTCGACCTCCATCCGGATGCGGTCGCTGCCGACGGTCGCGGCCTCGACCGCCGCGGTCAGGAACGGCTCCAGCTTCACCGGGCTGCGGCGCAGCGGCTCCACCCCGGCGTCCAGGCGGGACAGATCCAGCAGCTCGGTGACCAGCCGGGTCAGCCGCTCGGTCTGACCGAGCGCGGTGCTCAGCGTCGCCGGGTCCGGCTCGGCGAGTCCGTCGACGATGTTCTCCAGCACCGCCTGCAGCGCGGTGATCGGCGTCCGCAACTCGTGCGAGACGTTCGCGATCAACTCACGTCGCTGCCGGTCCGCGGCCTCCAGGTCGGCGGCCATCCGGTTGAACGCGCGGGCGAGCTCGCCCACCTCGTCGCGGGACGTGGCCGGAACCCGCTGGCTGTAGTCGCCGCGGCTCATCGTCCGGGCGGCCGCCGTCATCGCCCGGATCGGCTTGGTGGTGCCGTGCGCCAACAGTTGCGACGTCACCAGCGCGACCGTCAACGCCGAGGCCATCGTCCAGAACGGGAAGAAACCCAGCACCAGCGAGAAGTACGCGAACCCGACGCCGCCCGACCCGACGAGCAGGATCGCCAGCTTCAGCTTGATCGACCGGATCCGGCCGAGCGGCTGGGGCAGCCGCCGCAGACGGCCCGCGACCACGTTCCAGAGGCGTCTCACCGCGCGGTCTCCCAGGCGTAGCCGACACCGTGCACGGTGCGGATGCGGTCCCCGCCGAGCTTGCGCCGCAGCGCCTTGATGTGGCTGTCGACCGTGCGGCTGCCCGCGCTGTCGGCCCAACCCCAGACCGCGCTGAGCAGCCGTTCCCGGGGCAGCACCGCCCGGGGCCGGGACATCAGGCAGACCAGCAGGTCGAACTCGGTGCGCGTGAGGTGCACCTCGTCCCCGGCCACCCGTACCCGCCGCTCGGTCAGGTTGATCTCGACGTCGTCGAGTGCGAGGTTCTGTTTTTCGGCGGGCGCGATGCCGGCCAGTTCGGTGGCCCGATCGACCCGGCGCAGCAGCGCGTGCGCCCTGGCGACGAGCTCACGCATGCTGAACGGCTTGGTCAGGTAGTCGTCGGCGCCGACCGCGAGCCCGACGAGCAGGTCGGTCTCGGCGTCCCGCGCGGTGAGCATCAGCACCGGCACCGCGCGCTCGGCCTGCATCCGCCGACACACCTCGAGCCCGTCGTAGCCCGGCAGCATGATGTCGAGCACGACCAGGTCGTGCGGGTTGGCGCTGAACGCGGCCACCGCCGAGGGCCCGTCGCCCGCGAGCTCGACCACGAACCCTTCCGCACGCAGCCGCGTCGCGATCGACTCGGCGATCGTCTGCTCGTCCTCAACCACGAGAACCCGGCGCTCGCTCATGCCGCTGACTGTAGGAGCCCTCAGTGTTCACTCCCGTCAGACGGTGTGGAGATTCTGTGCAGATCCCGGCGGGGGTTGGGTTCGTCGGCGTTGTTCGGTCAGGCGTGGTGGGACGCCTCGGGGGTTCGCGGGGTGGCCGTCGGCGGCCGAGCCGTGCGGGGCGGTCTGGCCGGCCGGGGGGCGTGCGCGGATCGCCGGATGGGGGTCAACCGCGCAAACGGAGGCCTCTCGGGGTGGCGCGGAACCCGGCGGCCTCCAGCGCATCGGCAAGCGGGCTCCCGCCGACATGGGTGCCATCGGCCCGTTCGACCGTGAGACCCCCGAGCCGGCCGGCCTGCACGGCCTCCGCGAGCGCCCCGGCCGCCAGCGCCAGCACCTCGGGCTCCTCCCGATAGGAGAGCAGCGTCTTGCCGCCGCGCTCGACGTAGAGCACCAACGCCCCGTCGACGAGCACGACCACCGCCCCGGCTTTCCGCCCGGCCTGATGCCCCCGAGCCCGCCCCCGCCCGCTTCCGGCCCCACCGCTGGTATTCGTGCCCGCCGAGCGCCCAGAAACGCCGGAGCCGGCCACACCGGAGCCGGCCACACCGGAGCCGGCCACACCGGAGCCGGCCACACCGGAGCCGGCCGCGCCGGAGCCGGCCGCGCCGGAGCCGGCCGCGCCGGAGCCGGTGGCGCCAGTTCCCACCGCGCCAGTTCCCACCGCGCCAGTTCCCGTCGGGCCGGCTCCGACGGCGGTCGCGGAGGTCGAGCCGCCGGAGAGCGCGGCCCAGGTGCCACCACCGTCAGCCGCGCCGAGCGACCCACCACCGCCCCCATCACCGTCGTTGCCGCGCCCCGGCCAGGACAGGGCCGCGCCGTACGGGTTGGCCGGATCGGTGGCCGCGAGCACCACCGCCTGCGGCCGATGGTCGTCGGCCTCCAACTCCGACGCCACCGCACGCAGCCGCTCCACCGCGCCGGGCTCGGCGAACTGCGCCCCACCGAGCCCTTCGACGAAGTAGCCCCGCCGCACCCGCCCGGTGTCCTCGGCCGCGCCCAGCACCCGGTACAGCCCTCCGAAGCCACCCGAGAGGCGCTCCGGCCCGACCGTTCCCCGCACCACCACGCCGTACCGGTCGAGCATCACCTCGGCGGCCGCGTGGGTGCGCCGCGTCGGGTCGAGTTCGCGATCCCCGACCAACGACCACCGCCCCGCCATCGTCGGCGGCCCGCTGCGACTCGGCAACGCCGGCCGCGGCACGCCCGGAGCCGCACTGCTCAACCCGGTGAGGTTGCCGCGCCCCAGCCGCCGGAACCGCGTCGCCGGCGCGTTCCGGCGAACCGGGTGCCGTGTCCGCCCGCCGCTCTGCAGCGCACGCAACGGCGCCAGCGTGTCGTTCGTGACGACACCGGCCCACACCAGGTCCCACACCACCGCGGCCAGGTCGGCGTCGTCGGTGGTGCCCACCGCCGAACCGACCGCGTCGGACAGCGCGCGGAAGAACAACGCCCGTCCTCCGTCGAGCGCGTCGAGCACGGCGTCGTGCACCGGTGTCGTGCTCCACTCCGCCGGGGGTGGCAGCAGCAGCGGCGCGGCGTCCGCGTAGGCCAGCGTCACCCACCCGTCGTCGCCGGGAAGTGACCCGGCCCCGCTCCACACCACCTCACCAGCGGTGCACAGCTCGTCGAGCAGCGCGGGGGAGTAGCCGGGCACCCGGGACGCCAGCACCAGCTGTTCCAGCGCCGACGCCGGGATCGCCAGCCCCTGCAGTTGTTCCACCGCACGCAGGAGGGCGTCGGCCGAGCCGGTGCGCAGCGTGCGCCCGCCGGCCGGTTGCGCCGCGGTGACCTGTTGCCACCGCGCGAGGAAGGTGGCGTACGCGGACGGACCGACCGGCTCGACCTCTTTGCGCAGCGCGGCCAGCGACCGCCGACGCAGCGTGCGCAGCACCTCCGCGTCGCACCACTCGGTGCCCGCGCCGTCCGGCCGGAACTCACCCGACGTGACCCGGCGCCCGGCGGCGAGCCGCTGCAACGCACCCTGCACGACCGCGACGCCGAGCCCGAACCGTTCCGCGCACTCGGCCGCCCGGAACGGCCCGTGCGTGCGGGCGTACCGGCTCACCAGGTCACCCAGCGGGTCGCGCACCGGCTCGGTGAACGCCTCCGGCACCCCCACCGGCAGCGCGACGCCGAGCGCGTCACGCACGCGTCCGGCGTCCTCGATCGCGAGCCAGCGCTCCTCACCGGCGATGCGCACCCGGATCGCCCGCCGCGCCGACTCCAGTTCCGCGAGCCACTCCGCGCTGGACCCCCGTTCCACCGCCTCGGCCGTGCTCAGGCCACCCAGCACCCGCAACAGGTCGGCGGTGGAGTCGGCGTCGTGCGCCCGGCGCTCCTCGGTGAGCCGCTGGAGCTGCCGCTCGGTCTCGGCGATCACCGCCGGGTCGAGCAGTTCACGCAGCTCCGCCCGGCCGAGCAGCTCGGACAGCAGCGACGAGTCCAGCGCCAGCGCCTGCGCGCGACGCTCGGCCAGCGGGGCGTCGCCCTCGTAGAGGAACGCCCCGACGTACCCGAACAGCAGCGAACGGGCGAACGGCGACGGCGCGGGCGTCTCCACCTCGACCACGCGCAGCGAGCGCGACTGCAGGTCCTTCGCGAGCCCGATCAGCCCGGGCACGTCGAACACGTCCTGGAGGCATTCGCGCATGGTCTCCAGCACGATCGGGAACGACCCGAACTCCGACGCCACGCCGAGCAGCTGCGCCGCCCGCTGACGCTGCTGCCAGAGCGGGGTGCGCCGCCCGGGGTTCCGGCGGGGGAGCAGGAGGGCGCGGGCCGCGCACTCGCGGAAGCGGGCCGCGAACAGGGCCGAGCCGCCGACCTCGTCGGTGACCAGCGGCTCGATCTCCTCGGGTTCGAACAACGCCAGGTCGGCGGTGGGCGTGGCCAGCTCGCCGGTGACGTCGGGCAGCCGCAGCACGATGCCGTCGTCGGAGTGCAGTGCCTGTACGTCCAGGCCGGTGCGTTCGCGGAGCCGGGCGGCGATCGCCAGCGCCCACGGCCCGTTGACCGGCGTGCCGAACAGCGAGTGCACGACCACCCGCCAGTCGCCGAGTTCGTCGCGGAACCGCTCGACGACGATCGTCCGGTCGTCCGGGAGCCGGCCGGTGGCCTGCCGCTGTTCCTCCAGGTAGGCGAGCAGGTTGCTGGTGGCCCATTGGTCGAGCCCGGCGGCGGCCGCGCGGGCCGCCGCGGCGTCGGCGTCGAGGCCGGACAGCTCGCGCAGGAACCCGCCGATGGCCCGGCCCAGCTCCACCGGCCGCCCCGCGGTGTCGCCCTTCCAGAACGGCATCCGGGCCGGCTGACCCGGCGCCGGCGTCACCAGCACCCGGTCGTGGGTGATCTCCTCGATGCGCCAGGACGTCGAGCCGAGCAGGAACACGTCCCCGACGCGTGACTCGTAGACCATCTCCTCGTCGAGCTCGCCGACCCGCCGGCCGGGCTCGCCGGGCGCGCCGACCAGGAAGACGCCGAAGAGCCCGCGGTCGGGGATCGTGCCGCCGCTGGTGACGACCAGGCGGTGCGCGCCGGGCCGGGCGGTGAGGACGCCGGAGACCCGGTCCCACACCAGCCGCGGGCGCAGCTCGGCGAAGTCGTCGGAGGGGTAGCGGCCGGCGAGCATGTCGAGCACGGACTCCAGCGCGGAGTCGGGGAGCTCGGCGTACGGGGCGGCCCGCCGCAGCACCGCGGCCAGGTCGTCGACCGTCCACGGCTCCATCGACACCATCGCCACGATCTGCTGCGCGAGGACGTCGAGCGGGTTGCGCGGGTAGCGCATCGCCTCGATGCTCCCCGAGGCCATCCGTTCCGCGACCACCGCGCAGGAGACCAGGTCGCCCCGGTGCTTGGGGAAGACGACACCGCGCGAGGCCGCACCCACCTGGTGCCCGGCCCGGCCGATGCGCTGCAGCCCGGACGCCACCGACGGTGGGGCCTCGACCTGGACGACGAGGTCGACCGCGCCCATGTCGATGCCGAGCTCGAGGCTGGAGGTGGCGACCACGGCCGGCAGCCGACCGGCCTTGAGGTCCTCCTCGATGTCGCGCCGTTCCTCCCGCGACACCGAGCCGTGATGCGCCCGCGCCACGATCGGCGCCGCCCCGGCGGCCGCGCCGGCCTGCGCCATCAGCTCCGCCGGCATCCGCCCCGGTCGTTCCGCGGCCTCGACGGATGCGGTCTCCTCGGTGCGCTCCTCGGCGAGTTCGTTGAGGTGGGCACAGAGACGTTCGGCCAGGCGCCGGGAGTTCGCGAACACGATCGTCGACCGGTGCGCACCCACCAGATCGAGCACGCGCTCCTCGACCGCGGGCCAGATCGAGTTGCGCCGGGGCGCGCCGAGCGCGTTGCCCTCCACCTCACCGGACGGCTCGCCGAGCTGCGACATGTCCTCGACCGGGACTTCCACGGTGAGCTCGACCTGCTTCGACGACGGGGGCTGGACGACCGTGACGGCACGCGACCCCCCGAGGTACCGGGCGACCTCCTCCACCGGACGCACGGTCGCCGACAGCCCGACGCGCTGGGCTGGCCGCTCCAGCAGCTCGTCCAGCCGCTCCAGGCAGAGGGCGAGGTGCGCGCCGCGCTTCGTGCCGCAGACCGCGTGCACCTCGTCGAGGATGACGGTCTCGACGCCTTTCAGCGCCTCCCGGGCCTGCGAGGTGAGCAGGAGGAACAACGACTCGGGCGTGGTGATCAGGATGTCGGACGGCGCGCGGGTGAACGCCCGCCGGTCGACCGCCGGGGTGTCGCCGGTACGCATCGCCACCGTGACGTCGGGCTCCTGGTGGCCGAGGCGCTGGGCGGCCTGCCGGATACCGGCCAGCGGCGCACGCAGGTTGCGTTCGACGTCGGCGGCGAGGGCTTTGAGCGGGCTGACGTACAGCACCCGGCAACGGCGGGACGCGTCCTCGGGCAGGGGCTCCCGGCTCAGCTGGTCGAGCGCGGAGAGGAACGCGGCCAGGGTCTTGCCCGAGCCCGTCGGGGCGACGACCAGTACGTCGTCACCCTGGCCGATCGCCGACCAGGCACCGAGCTGTGCTGCCGTCGCCTCGGCGAACGCGGACCGGAACCAGGCCCGCGCGGGCTCACCGAACGCCTCGACCGGGTCGCCCCCGGGTTGTCTCTCCGCCACGCCCCCATGGTGCCTCGGCCCACCGACAGAAATCGGATGGGCGGTCTCGGGGCGAACCGATCAAGATCCACCCTGGGGTCGACGCACACGAGTTCAACCCACCGTTAC
Source organism: Cryptosporangium japonicum (assembly GCF_039524755.1). Taxonomy (NCBI): domain Bacteria; kingdom Bacillati; phylum Actinomycetota; class Actinomycetes; order Cryptosporangiales; family Cryptosporangiaceae; genus Cryptosporangium; species Cryptosporangium japonicum. Next base: position 373,136 of record NZ_BAAAGX010000020.1, on the reverse strand, counting down.
GGTCTTAACACGCTGAGCGTTCGAACGGCGGGGGGTCGGTCGAACGAAGGCGTGAAAACCGGGCGAAAGGGCGGTGCGGGGTGTTAGACACCGCGACGACAGGATCAGGTGCGAGAACGCCGTGGCGTTCCTGATCCACCGGGCGCGAAAGCTGGGCCGGACCCACCTCCGACCCAGGCACTGGCCCCGGTAACCCGGCACGAGGTCCGGCCTCCCCGGACCATCACGGCAAGGAACCACCGCGGGGACGCGGTGATCGGTCGGCAACTGCTGACGGTGCGTCGCCGCCCTTCGGGGCCGCGCGGTTAGACCGGTGAGCTGGTCGGATGGGGGTCCGGCTGGTACGACGGCGCTGGTTGGAACCGGGAAGCATCGCATTGGCAGTCCCGTTCTCCCGCGGAGAGGGGACGCACGGAGAAGCTGGGATGCCGAGCTCTGCCGCCTTCGGGCGCGGGGTTCAGTGGGAAGCACGGCCGTCCAGCGGCTGGGCGGCGGAATCGAGGGGGTTCCGTCGTCCAGCCGCGCCCTCCCCGCACGGGGTCTCCCGCACGGGAGGAGCACGACACGGACATTCCGAGGCGGCCATCGGCGGGTGTGTGGGGCGCACCACCGATGGAGCGGCGCTTCGGCAAGCGGCGGTACCGAGTGACTCCCG
>NZ_BAAAGX010000020.1:318297-372452 GCF_039524755.1 Cryptosporangium japonicum | reverse complement strand
GCCCTCGCCGAGCCGGGCGAGCAGTCGCTCGCGGTGTGCCGGCCACTCCGGCGAAGTCATCCCGTAGACCACGGTGTCCCGCCAGGACCCGTCCCGCCGCCTCCGGTGCCGCCGGTGCACCCCTTCGCGGACCGCACCCAACCGCTCGATCGCGCGCTGCGACCGGACGTTGCGGATATCGGTGTGCCAGGTGACGCGTTCCGCGCCCAGCGTCTCGAAAGCGTGCTCGAGCAGCAGCACCTTGGCCTCGGTGTTGATCGCCGACCGCCACCACGGCCGCCCGAGGAACGTGTACCCGATCGCGAGCGAGGGCCGATCGGGCTCGATCTCGTAGTAAGAGGTACTGCCGATCGCCCGGCCACTCGCCCGGTCGATCTGGGCGAACGCCACCCGCGCGCCGCGGTCGGCGTCGGCCAGCGCGACCTCGACCAGCCGCGACATCTGCTCACGCGTGGTGGGGACCGGGTGCGGGATGTGCTCGTGCACCTCGGGATCGCTCGCGGTGGCGAGCAGATCGTCGACGTGCTGCGGGCCGAGCGCCTCCAGCCGGACGTGGCGGCCCTCCAGCACGGGGGCGCGGAACCACGGGTTCTTCGGGCCCGCCGAGCCGGGACGGCGGTACGTCGTGAGGTACGGGGGCGCCTCGACGCCGTGCAGATCGGCCGACGCCACCGGCGCTCCCGGCACGACCCGCAGCGGCAGGAAACCGGCCCAGTAGGGAAGGGACACGTCCTCCGGTTCGTCCTCGACGACCGCGCCGGGCACCAACCGGTCCCCGATCTTCGCCGACGCCTCGGCCAGCGGTAGCGCGAGCACGGCGGTCGCGGCCAGCTCCTTGCCGCTCGGCGGGCGACAGTCGGCGGCCCGGCCGGCCGCGGCCTGCTCGAGCAGGGCGTCGAGAGCGCGGACTTTTTCGTCCCGGTCGTGGACCGGGCGGGCCAGCCCGTGCACGATCACCGAGCGGTAGTCCACCGAGTGGTTGAACCCCGACCGCGCGAACACCAGCCCGTCGAGCAGCGTGACCGTGACGCACACCGGCACGCCGTCGTCGGCCTCGCGCAGGGGGCGGCTGCCGGTGGAACCGTGCAGGTAGAGCGTGTCGCCGACCCGCGCGTGCAGGGTGGGGATCACGCGCGGCGCCCCGTCGATCACGATGCCCAGGTGGGCGACGAGCGCCTCGTCGAGAATCGCGTTGATGGTGTCGGAGTCATACCGGGCCCGGTCGGCGTACCGGGTGGGAACGGTGCGCGGGCTGGGAGCGTCCATCTAGGCCGCCTTTTGTTCTGGTACATACTTAACTTTGTGACGTCACAATATCGGATCACCGGCCGCGGGGCGGAAGAGATTTCCGCGGCTGTGGAGAACGGGGTCCGGGAGGGCGCGCTGGCACCGGGGGCCACCCTGCCGCCGGTGCGCCGGCTGGCGTCCGAACTGGGCGTCGCGCCCACCACCGTCGCCGCCGCGTACGCGATCCTGCGCCGCCGCGGCGTGGTCGAGACCGCCGGCCGGCGTGGCACCCGCATCCGCACCCGCCCGGCCACCGCGCCGCGGACGGCGGCCGTCGTCGCGATCCCGCCCGGCGCGCGCGATCTGTCCCACGGCGAGCCCGACACTGCGCTCCTCCCGCCGTTGGCGCCGGTCCTGTCCCGGCTGGCGCCGGAGCCGTACGGTTACGCCGACGACATGGTGCTGCCCGCCGTCCGCGCGCTCGCGGTTCGTCGGCTGGAGTCCGACGGTGTGCCGGTCGAGGCGCTCACGCTGTGCCACGGCGCGCTCGACGCGATCGAGCGCTCGCTCGTCACCCGGGTCCGCCCGGGCGACCGGGTCGCGGTGGAGGACCCGGCCTGGGCGAACCTGCTCGACCTGCTCGCCGCGCTGGGTGTGGAGCCCGTCGGCGTCGCGGTGGACGAGGACGGGCCGGTGCCGTCGGCCGTCGCCGCCGCGATCGGGCGCGGCGTCACCGCGATGGTCGTCACCAGCCGCGCCCACAACCCCACCGGGGGAGCGATCAGCGGATCGCGGGCCGCGGAGCTGCGCGAGGTGCTGGCCGGCCGTGACGTGCTGGTCATCGAGGACGACCACGCCGCCGAGCTGGCCGGTGTCCCGCTGGCGCCGCTCGCCGGCGCCACTCCGCACTGGGTCCTGGTGCGCTCGGTGAGCAAGCCGTACGGCCCCGATCTGCGCTGCGCCCTGCTCGCCGGTGACCCCGCGACGGTCGCCAGGGTCGACGGCCGCCGCCGGCTGGGGCCGGGCTGGGTCAGCCGGCTGACCCAGCGGATCGTGGCCGAGCTCTGGCAGGACCCTTCGGTCGACGCCCTGATCGCGCACGCCGCGCACGAGTACGACGCTCGCCGCGGTGCGCTGCTCGGCGCACTGCGGGCCGCCGGGGTGAGCGCGACCGGCCGGACGGGCCTGAACGTCTGGGTGCCGGTCACCGACGAGACCGCGGCCGTGACGGCGCTGCGTGACGGGGGAATCGTGGTCGCGCCCGGCTCGCGGTACCGGGTGGACACCGGACCCGGCGTCCGGATCACCGCCAGCACGTTGCCGGTCGCCGACGCGGCCGAGGTGGCCTCGGCGGTGGCGTCGGCCGTCACCGCCCGGCTGGCGCCCCACCGGTGAGACGCCTGTGGGCGATCCGGCGACCACCCGGTGGATGCGGGTAGCCTGGCCGCCGTGCGGCTCACGGAATTCTGGCAGCGGATGGACGCCGCCTTCGGCCCCGTCTACTCCCGGTCGGTCGCGTCCGACCAGGTCCTCGCCACCCTCGGCGGGCGGACCGTCGAACAGGCACTGGCCCAGGGCGAGGACGCGAAGTGGGTGTGGCGTGCGGTGCACTCCGCGTTCGAGCTCCCGGCCACCCAGCGCTGATCTTCACTCTGCGTACTCGCGCCGACACGCCTGGGGAAGGTGTTGCGCAATCGAACATAAGTTCGGTTAGCATGGCTCCCACGCGCATCGTGACCGTCCACCGGAGTGCCGGTGTCCACAGATTCGCGCCGCAGCGCGAAACTGTCGTACCCAGCCTCTAGCGTCAGCCGCGATGAAAACTTCCCGACGACTTCCCAAGGCGGCAGCCATGCCAGCAGCACCTGACCGCGACAAGGCGCTCGAGGTAGCGCTAGCCCAGATCGACAAGCAGTTCGGCAAGGGCTCCGTCATGCGCCTCGGCGAGGACAACCGCCCGCCGATCGCCTCGATCCCCACCGGCTCGATCGCCCTCGACGTGGCGCTCGGGATCGGTGGCCTGCCGCGCGGGCGGGTCATCGAGATCTACGGTCCGGAGTCCTCCGGTAAGACCACGGTCGCCCTGCACGCGGTCGCCAACGCGCAGGCCGCGGGCGGGATCGCCGCGTTCATCGACGCCGAGCACGCGCTCGACCCGGTGTACGCCAAGGCCCTCGGCGTCGACACCGACGCGCTCCTGGTCTCCCAGCCCGACACCGGTGAGCAGGCGCTCGAGATCGCCGACATGCTGGTCCGCTCCGGCGCGCTCGACATCCTGGTCATCGACTCGGTGGCCGCGCTCGTGCCCCGCGCCGAGATCGAGGGCGAGATGGGCGACAGCCACGTCGGCCTCCAGGCCCGCCTGATGAGCCAGGCGCTGCGGAAGATGACCGGTGCGCTGAGCAACTCCGGCACCACCGCGATCTTCATCAACCAGCTGCGCGAGAAGATCGGCGTCATGTTCGGCTCCCCGGAGACGACGACCGGTGGTAAGGCCCTGAAGTTCTACGCGTCGGTCCGGCTCGACGTCCGGCGCATCGAGACCCTCAAGGACGGCTCCGACGCGGTGGGTAACCGCACCCGCGTCAAGGTCGTGAAGAACAAGGTCTCGCCGCCGTTCAAGCAGGCCGAGTTCGACATCGTCTACGGCCACGGCATCAGTCGCGAGGGCTCGCTGATCGACGTCGGTGTTGACCAGGCGCTGATCCGCAAGTCCGGCGCTTGGTACACGTACGAGGGTGACCAGCTCGGGCAGGGCAAGGAGAACGTCCGCAAGTTCCTGGTCGACAACCCCGATCTCGCCGACGAGATCGAGAAGAAGATCAAGGAGAAGCTCGGCATCGGCGCCCTGCCGGCCGTCGACGTCAACGGGGTCGCACCGGCTCCGGTCGACTTCTGAGCACCGACCGGCCCGTGGCCGGTAACGACCCCGCCGGTGACACTCCGGCGGGCACCGCACCGGCCCCGGGCGGCGGCGGCGCCGACGCCGCCCGGCCGCGTTCGGCCGTCGCTGATCGTGCGGCGATCGCGCGGGCGGCGTTGGAAGAGGCTGAGCGTCTCGCTCGTTCCCGGTCTTCCGTCGCTGACCCAGGCCCGGCGTCTGGTCGGCGGAGCCGGGGTGGTGCGGCCGACCCGCTCTCGGCCGGCGACGGGGATGAGGGTGGCCGTCGGCGCTGGGGTGGCTCGGGGGGCCGCGGCTCTCGGGGGAGCGGTTCGAGGGGTGGCGGTGCCGGCGATTCCGGCGTCCGCGGTGGCTCCTTGGATGGTGTCGCCGGGGGCGGTGACCTTGGAGATGGTGGCTTCCAGGGTGATGGCCTTTGGGGTGATGGCTCTCGGGGTGATGGCTTCTCGGAGCGGGAGGCCGGTGGGCGTGGCCGGGAGTCGCGGCGGGGGAGTGCCGGGTGGGGTTCGCGGCGCGGTGGAAATCGTCGGCGCGGTGAGGGCTCCGAGGGGCGTGACGAGTCACCGGAACCGACGGACGGTGACGGTGGCAGCCCGGCCGACGATGCTCCGATGGCCAACCCCGAACAGGTGGCACGCAACATCTGTCTGCGGTTGCTGACCGGTCAGCCACGCACGCGGGCCGAACTCGCCGCGGCGCTCGCCAAGCGGAACGTTCCGGTCGAGGCGGCCGACGCGGTGCTCGACCGGTTCGGCGAGGTCGGCCTGATCGACGACGCGGCCTTCGCGCGGGCCTGGGTGGAGACCCGCCAGCGCGGGCGTGGGCTCGGCCGGAGTGCGCTCGCCGGTGAGCTGCGTAAGAAGGGTGTGGACCGGGAGATCGTGCAGGAGGCGCTCGAGACCGTCGACGCCGACGACGACCTCGCGGCGGCTCAGCGACTGGTCGCGAAGAAGCTCCCGAGCACTCGTGGCCTGCCGCCCGACAAGCGGGCCCGGAGGCTGGTGGGGATGCTCGCGCGGCGAGGTCACCCCGCGGGTGTGGCGTACCGGGTGGTGCGTGAGGCGCTGGCGGCGGAGGGTGCCGACCCCGACCTGGCGGGCGTACCCGACCCCACGCTCACCGACGATTGAGCTTCCGCCGGAACCGGCATCAGAGCGCGGTGGGGCCCCGATCAGGCTGCGGTGAGGCCGCGATCAGGCCGTGGTCGAGTCGGGATTGGGCCGTCGCCGAGCCGGGATCGGGCTGGAGCGGGTCGCTGCCTAGCTCTCGGATCGAATCGGGATCGGGCGGGGGTGGGGCTCGGAATCGGTCACTCGGTGTAGTTGGGCCTTGACCTCTTGTGGAGAGTGAGGCCGGTGAACGTTCCTTGACCGGCCGGTAACCTCCACATAGCCTCACGGGTACTGAGATCGAGCCCGTGTACGTGACATCTCCTGATACGCACCTGCGATACCCATAACTCCGCGAAGCGTGCTTCGTGCTGAATGTGCTGACTGAGTTCGTCGAGGTTCGGTGGCCTCTCGAGGGCTGCTGTGTCCTCATAGGCTGAACGGCCCCTCGGGGTCCGATCGCGCTCCGTCGTGCTTTCGGCCGGCGGCTCGGCTTCGTTCGTTCGGGATGCGCTGAGGCGTGTCCCGTACCTCGGGCTCGTGTGCGTGCCCCCGCACGAGGTCGGCCCGGTCTCCGGACGGGCTACTCGTCGCGGCCGCGCGTCGGGACGAGAGGGGCCATGATGTCGGGAGCCGCGTTCGCCGGTTTCGGCGTGGTCGTCCTGTTGGTAGCGGTGGTGATCGCCGTCGTGACGGCCTTCGTCGTCCTCCGCGTACTGACCCCGCGCCTCCACGCCCCCACCCCACCCCCGCCCCACGACGAAGACAACCCCGCCACGCGGCACGCCGACACCCCCGCCTCGCGGCTCGCCGATAGCGCCGGCCCGCGGCTCGCCGATAGCGCCGGCCCGCGGCTCGCCGATAGCGCTACGGCCGAGGGGCGTGACCAAGGCGCGAACGCTGCGGGGGGTGACGAAGGCGCCCGCGCTGCGGGGGGTGACGAAGGCGCCCGCGCTGCGGGGGGTGACGAAGGCGCCCGCGCTGCGGGGGGTGACGAAGGCGCCCGCGCTGCGGGGAGTGACGAAGGCGCCCGCGCTGTAGGGCGTGACCGAGGCGTCAGCGCTGCGGGACCTGATGGTGGCACCCATATGTCGGGGCAGGGCGAAGGTGCTCCTAGTACGACGAGTGGCGCCCCCATCGGGAGTGCGCCGATTCAGCGTGACGGCACCGACCCCGTCTCCCGGACCGCTTACGCCTTGTCCGGTGATCCTGGCGCCCCCGCGGATGCCGGCACCTCACCAACCCCATCGAACGGCAGCCTTCCCAGTCCATCCTCGGCCACGACAGGCCCCGCAGATGCCGCAGACCGCGCCCCCGAGCTGGCTGCCGACACCGCCCCGAAAACTGCGCCGCTCCTCGCGCCGAGGCAAGCCCGCGACCCCGACGAGCAAGCCACCCACCCCGACCTCGTCGCGGCCCGGAGGCACGCTCGGCGCCTTCTCGAAGCGGCTCACGACGAGGCGGCGGAGATCGTCGCCCGGGCCCGCCGCCGGGCCGAGCGGGAAGCCGACGAACTCCTCGCCGACGCCCGGCGCAGTGCCGAGCGGGACGCCGCGGGGCTCACCGCCGACGCCACCGCCCGCCGGGTCGAGGCGCAGCGCCGCGAAACCCGGGTCGCCGAACGCGAGGAACGGGCCGACCAGACCGAGGCCCGGCTCTCCGAGCGCGAGACCGAGCTCGCCGCGCTCGCCGACGAACTCGCCGCCCGGAACCAGGAGCTGACCAGGGCCGCCGCCGAGCGTCGCGCCGAGCTGGAGCGGATCGCCGGGCTGTCCAGCGACGCCGCCCGGGCCGAGCTCGTCAAAGAGGTGGAGACCCAGGCCAAGCGGGAGGCCGCGATCCTGGTGCGTGACATCGAGGCCGAGGCGCGGGCCAAGGGTGAGGAGCGGGCCAAGCGCATCGTCGTCGACGCGATCCAGCGGGTCTCCGGCGAGCAGACCGCGGAGAGCGTCGTCAGCGTCCTCCATCTCCCCGGCGACGACATGAAGGGCCGCATCATCGGACGCGAAGGGCGCAACATCCGCGCGTTCGAAGCGGTCACCGGCGTCAACCTGATCATCGACGACACCCCGGAAGCCGTCCTGCTGTCGTGCTTCGACCCGGTTCGGCGCGAGGTCGGCCGCCTCACGCTCGAGAAGCTCGTTCTCGACGGCCGGATCCACCCGCAGCGGATCGAGGAGGTGTACGAGCGGAGCCGGGAACAGGTCGAACAGCTGTGTGTGCGGGCCGGCGAGGAGGCCCTGGTCCAGGTGGGCATCGCGGACATGCATCCCGACCTGATCGCCACGCTCGGTCGACTCCGGTACCGCACGTCCTACGGCCAGAACGTGCTGAAGCACCTGATCGAGACCGCGCACATCGCCAGCCACATGGCCGCCGAGCTCCGGCTGGACGTCGCGCTGGTCAAGCGCTCGGCGTTCCTGCACGACATCGGCAAGGCGCTCACCCACGAGGTGGAGGGCAGCCACGCGCTGATCGGCGCCGATCTGGCCCGCCGGCTCGGGGAGAGCGACGAGGTCGTGCACGCGATCGAGGCCCACCACGACGAGGTGCCGCCGCGGACGGTGGAGGCGGTGCTGACCCAGGCCTCCGACGCCTGCTCGGGCGGACGGCCCGGGGCGCGGCGGGAGAGCCTGGAGACCTACGTGAAGCGGCTCGAGCGCATCGAGCAGATCGCGGCCGGCATGCCCGGCGTGGAGAAGGTGTTCGCGATGCAGGCCGGGCGGGAGGTGCGGGTGATGGTGGCCCCGGACCAGGTCGACGATCTGGCCGCGCAGGTGCTGGCCCGTGACGTCGCCAAGCAGATCGAGGACGAGCTGACCTACCCGGGCCAGATCCGCGTCACGGTCGTGCGTGAGTCGCGGGCCACCGGAGTCGCCCGCTGAACGACTGAACGGTGTGCCCCGCCGGAGCAGGGGACACCGTTCGGTCGCGCGAACTCAGATAGCGGCCGCGCCGCCCTGCCCCAGATCCTGCTTCGCGTCCATCGTCGGGGCCGACGAGCGCGAACCCTTCCGCGACAACCGGCGCTCGAGCCACGTCGCGAACCACGACAGCAGCAGACAGGTCGCCACGTAGATCACGCCGCCGACGATCACCAGCGGGATCAGCGGGTACTCGAACTGCGGCGCGGTGGCCAGCTGCTTGAGCTGCTTCAACAGCTCGTCGTAGGTCACCAGGAAGCCGAGCGCGGTGTCCTTCAACAGCACCACGAGCTGACTGATGATCGCCGGCAGCATCACCCGGACGGCCTGCGGCACGACCACCGACGTCATCATCTGGGTCTTGCGCAGGCCCAGCGCGTACGCGGCCTCGGACTGGCCGCGCGGCACCGACGCGATGCCGGCGCGGAACAGCTCCGCGAACACCGAGCCGTTGTACAGCGTCAGACCGAGGACGACGGCCCACAGCGGTGAGACACGCAGGCCCAGCGACGGCGTCCCGTAGTAGAACAGGAACATCAGCAGCACCAGTGGCACTGCCCGGAACACCTCGACGAACCAGAACGACGGGATCCGCAACCAGGCGTGGTCGGAGACCCGGGCCGTGGCCAGCCCGACGCCCAGCAGCAGCGCCAGCACCGCGGCGATCCCGGCGGCCTTGAGCGTGTTGAGGAAGCCCTCGAGGATCGTGAGCTGCGGCTGCTTGTACTCGAAGATCTCCCACTTCGTCCCGGAGAACTGCCCGGTCTCGTTGAAGCGGTAGACGACGTAGAGCAGCGCTCCCAGGATCACCGCGGAGCCGACGACGCCGATCAGCAGGTTCCGCCGCCGGGCCCGCGGTCCGGGCACGTCGAACAGCACCGACGTGGTCGGGGTCCGCGGCTTCTTGCGCGACTTGACGGGAGGAGAAAGGACAGCAGTCATCGCGCCACGCTCCACCGACGCTCGAGGTTGCGCTGCACGGCCGAGAGCGGCAGCACGAGGATCAGGAAGCCGATGACGACCCACAGCAGGCCGCCCAGAGCGGGATAGCCCAGCTCGGAGAGGTTGGCCCTGATCGAGCCCGCCTCCGCGACGCTGAACCCGGCCGCGATCGTCGTGTTCTTCAGCAGCGCGATCAGAATGCTGCCCAGCGGCGGGACGACCGCCCGGAACGCCTGCGGCAGGATCACGAACCGCAAGGTCTGGGCGAACGTGAGCCCGACGGCCCGTGCGGCTTCGGCCTGCCCGGCGGGCACCGTGTTGATACCGGCCCGTACCGCTTCGCAGACGAACGCCGACGTGTACGCCGAGAGCGCGATCACCGCGAACGTACGGAAGGAGAAGTTGATCTCCAGGTACGGAAAGCCGAATGCGACGAAGAAGAACACCAAGGTCAGTGGGGTGTTACGCAGAAGATTCACGTAGCCGGTGCCGAGCCACCGCAACGCGGGCACCGGCGAAACCCGGAACGCTCCGAGAATCGTGCCGAGGATCAGGGCGGCCAATGCCGACAGGACGAACAGAACAATCGTGTTCCAGAACGCCTCGCCGAACAGTGACCAGTTGTCGGTCAGCGTGGGCAGGAAGTCACTCATCGGTCTCCCGGTAAAGAGAAGGGGCCGCCCGCTGAACGGACGGCCCCGCGGAAATCCCTCAGTACCGCTCGAGCGCCGGCGGCGACGCCTTCGAGCCCGACTTACCGAGCGTGGCGTCGTAGATCTTCTGCCACTCGCCGTCCTTCGCGGAGGCCTCGATGATGTCGTTGACCTTGTCGCGCAGGGCCTTGTCGTCCTTGTTCATCCCGACGCCGTACTTCTCCTCGGAGAACGGCTTGCCGACGACCTTCAGCTTCTCCGGCTGCTGCGCCGCGTAGCCGAGCAGGATCGCGTCGTCCGTGGTCACGGCGTCGGCCTGCTTGTTCAGCACGGCGTCGACGCACTGCGAGTACTTCTCGAACTCGACGGTCTTCGCGTCCTTGTGCTCGTCCTTGATCCGCTGGATCGAGGTCGAACCGGTGGCCGAGCAGACCGTCTTGCCCTTCAGCGTCTCCGGGCCGGTGATCGACGAGTCGTCCTTGCGCACGAGCAGGTCCTGGCCGGCGATGTAGTACGGGCCGGCGAAGGAGATCTGCGCCTTGCGCTTGTCGGTGATCGAGTACGTACCGACGTAGTAGTCGATGTCGCCGTTCACGATCGCCTGCTCGCGGTTCGCGGACGGAATCGCCTTGAACTGGATCTTGTCGTCGCCGTATCCGAGCTTGGCGGCGATCAGCTTCGCCATCGAGACGTCGAAGCCGGAGTACTCGTTCGTCGTCGGGTCTTTGTATCCGAGGTTCGGCTGGTCTTCCTTGACGCCGATGACCACGGAACCGCGGGCCTTGATCGCGTCGAAGGTCTTCGAGCCGGACACCGCGACGGCGCTTTCCACCGTCGACGTCGGCTCGTCACCATTGCTGTCGCCTTCTTTGCCACACGCGGTGAGTGCGAGGGCGCCGGCGATCGCCAGTACGGCGAGCTTCCGGAGCTTCATGTGCTGTCCTCCAGGGGATCCGTCGGTAGGCGGGTCGGAGAATTCTTTTCCGTCGCCGAAAAGGCCGGTGGGTGGAAAAGAGTTCAGTGCGTGAGGATTTTGGAAAGGAAGTCTTTGGCCCGGTCGGAGGTCGGGGCGGTGAAGAACGTGTCGGGGTCGGCGGCTTCGACGATCTGGCCGTCGGCCATGAAGACGACCCGGTCGGCCGCCCGCCGGGCGAAGCCCATCTCGTGCGTGACGACGACCATCGTCATGCCCTCCCGGGCCAGCGAGGTCATGACGTCCAGCACCTCGTTGACCATCTCCGGGTCGAGGGCCGAGGTCGGCTCGTCGAACAGCATGACCTTCGGACGCATCGCCAGCGCGCGGGCGATCGCCACGCGCTGCTGCTGACCGCCGGAGAGCTGCGCCGGGTACTTGTCCGCCTGGCTGGCGATGCCGACCCGCTCGAGCAGTTCCATCGCGTGCTTCTTCGCGGCGTCGGCCGACTCTTTGCGGACCTTGACCGGCCCGAGCATGACGTTCTCGAGGATCGTCTTGTGCGCGAACAAATTGAAGGACTGGAAAACCATTCCGACGTCGGCGCGCAGCCGGGCCAGTTCCTTTCCTTCCGCGGGCAGCGGCGTGCCGTCGATACGGATCTCGCCGTTTTCGATCGGCTCCAGCCGGTTGATCGAACGGCAGAGCGTCGATTTTCCGGAACCGGACGGTCCGACGACGACGACGACCTCGCCCCGACGGATGTTCAGGTTGATGTCCCGCAGTACGTGCAAGTCGCCGAAGTACTTGTTGACCCCCTCGACTGCTACTAGGGGAGTATCGCTAGTCGGCTGATCCGGCATCGGGCTCCTCAGTCAGCGCTAGGGGATTCCTGCGTAGTGCCGAACCCTATTGGACTTAACGACCGGGTTTTAGCGCTCATCGATCACGGACGAGTAACGAGCCGGTCTCGTCGCGACGATCGCATCGCTCGAGCCAGGCCTTCGGCCGAGGCCGTAGGCTGTGACCTGTTATGAGCGCCCCGACTGAACCGGCAGCACGCACCTACTCGGTGCGCACCTTCGGCTGCCAGATGAACGTCCACGACTCCGAGCGCCTGTCCGGGCTGCTGGAGGCGTCCGGATACCGCCCGGCCGAGCCCGGCACCGACCCCGACGTCGTGGTGCTGAACACGTGCGCCGTGCGTGAGAACGCCGACAACAAGCTCTATGGCAATCTGGGGCATCTCGCCTCGGTGAAGCGGCACAAGAAGGACATGCAGATCGCCGTGGGCGGCTGCCTGGCCCAGAAGGACCGCGGCACGATCGTCGAGAAGGCCCCCTGGGTCGACGTCGTCTTCGGCACCCACAACCTGGGGTCGCTGCCGGTGCTGCTGGAGCGCGCGCGGCACAACGCCGAGGCCCAGGTGGAGATCAAGGAGTCGCTGGAGGCGTTCCCCTCGACGCTTCCCGCGCGCCGCGACTCGGCCTACTCCGGCTGGGTGTCGATCTCGGTCGGGTGCAACAACACCTGCACGTTCTGCATCGTGCCGTCGCTGCGCGGCAAGGAGACCGACCGCCGCCCCGAGGACATCCTGGCCGAGGTGCGCGCGCTGGTCGCCGAGGGTGTCCTGGAGGTGACGCTGCTCGGGCAGAACGTCAACTCCTACGGTGCCGAGTTCGGCGACCGCTCGGCGTTCGCGAACCTGCTCCGCGCCTGCGGCGAGATCGACGGGCTCGAGCGCGTCCGCTTCACCTCCCCGCACCCCAAGGACTTCACCGACGACGTCATCGACGCGATGGCCACCACGCCGAACGTCTGCCACCAGCTGCACATGCCACTGCAGAGCGGTTCCGACGCCGTGCTGAAGGCGATGCGCCGCTCCTACCGCTCGGAGCGCTACCTCGGCATCCTCGAGCGGGTCCGTGCCGCGATGCCCGACGCCGCGATCACCACCGACATCATCGTCGGCTTCCCCGGCGAGACCGAGCAGGACTTCCAGGCCACGCTCGACGTGGTGGCCGCCTCGCGCTTCTCGCAGGCGTTCACGTTCCAGTACTCCCAGCGCCCCGGCACGCCCGCCGCCACCATGCCCGGCCAGCTGCCCAAGGCGGTCGTGCAGGAGCGCTACGAGCGGCTGATCGCGCTCCAGGAGGACATCTCCTGGGCCGAGAACAAGAAGCTCGTGGGCCGCGAGGTGGAGCTGCTCGTCGCCACCGGGGAGGGCCGCAAGGACTCCGGAACCGGCCGGATGAGCGGTCGCGCCCGGGACGGTCGGCTGGTGCACTTCGCCGGCGACCCGAGCGTGATCCGTCCCGGCGACGTCGTGACGACGACCGTCACGTACGCCGCGCCGCACCACGCGATCGCCGAGGGCCCGATCCACTCGCACCGCCGCACCCGCGCCGGCGACAACGTCGAAGCCGGCCGCAGGCCCCGCACCAGCGGCGTCGGCCTCGGCATGCCGACGCTCGGCCCGCCGGCCGCACTCCCCGCCCCGGTGTGCGGATAACCCCGTGCGAGTACTCCTGATCGAGGACGACGACCGGGTCGCGGGCGCGCTGTCGGTGAACCTCTCCCGCCAGCAGATGGACGTCGACCGGGTGGGCAGTGCCCAGCGGGCGCTGGAGCGGTTACGCACCGGCGCCCGCCACGACGTCGTCCTGCTCGACCTCGGCTTACCCGACCTGGACGGGCTCGCGCTCTGCAAACGGATCCGGGAGCTCTGCGACGTCCCGGTCATCATGGTCACCGCACGCACCGACATGGCGACCCGGCTGCACGGCCTGCACGTCGGCGCCGACGACTACGTCACCAAGCCGTTCGACCCGCGGGAACTGGTGGCCCGCATCCACGCGGTCACCCGCCGGGCCGCTCGCGCGGTGCCGTCGGACGCGCCGGTCGAGGAGGCCCCCTCGTCACCGGCGCCCACCACCACGATCGCCGGGCCGGGGGGCGTCCAGCTGGACGTGGAACGGCGCGAGGTGACGGTGGACGGGCAGCCGGTCGCGCTGACCCGCAAGGAGTTCAACCTGCTCGCGATGCTGGCGCGCCAGCCCGGCATCGTCTTCACCCGGTCGCGGATCCTCGCCGAGGTCTGGGATTCGGCCTGGATCGGCAACCAGCGCACGCTCGAGGTGCACGTCGCCGCGGTCCGGGCGAAGCTCGGCGTCGCGGGCATCATCGAGACCGTTCGTGGGGTCGGCTACCGCTACCCGGCCGGCTGACCCATGCGAGCCCGCCTGTTCGTGCTCCTGCTGACGCTGATCGCGCTGGTCGTCGTCGCGTTGCTGACGCCGCTGGCGACGAACTACGCCACCAACGCCCAGCGCCAGGTGTACATCGACCGGCTCCAGGACACGAACCGGTTCGCGCTGCTGCTCCGGGACGGGACCGGCACGTCGGAGCTGTCCGCCCTGCGCGACGAGATCGAGCGCTACCACGACGTCTACGGCATCCCGACCGTCGTGCTCGACGGCCACCGCCAGGTGATGCTCAGCTCGAGTCCGGTCGACATCGACGACCCGACGGTCAGCGAACGGATCGACACCGCGCTCTCCGGGCGCAGCACCGAGGAGATGTCGATCTGGCCCTGGCAGGACCATCCGCTGGTCGTGGCGGTGCCGTTCCTGGCCGGGGAGGGCGCCGGGGTCGCCGGGGTCGTCGTCACGGTGTCGCCCACCGACACGTTGCGCACCCGCGTCGGCACGGTCTGGATCGTGTTGGCCGCGCTCAGCCTCGGCGCGGTCGCGCTCTTCGTCGCGGTGGCCGACGCGCTGGCCACCTGGGTGCTCCGGCCGGTGAGCAGCCTCGACGCCGCCGCGCACGCGATCACGTCCGGTGACCTGGAGTCACGCGCGCCGGTCGGCACCGGACCACCGGAACTGCGCCGGCTGGCCCGGTCCTTCAACGAGATGGCCGCCACCGTGAGCGGCGCGCTCGACGCCCAGCGCGCGTTCGTCGCCGAGGCGTCCCACCAGATGCGCAACCCGCTGACCGCGCTGCTCCTGCGCATCGGCAACCTCGCCGACGCGGTCGCCGACGAGAACGCCGGTGACCTGCCCGACCGGGCGAAGACCGAGTACGACGAGGCCATGCGCGAGGGTCAGCGGCTGCAGCGCGTGCTCGAGGAGCTGCTCGCGCTGGCCCGCGCCGAACGTCACCTGGGCGCGGTGCGCCGCGTCGACGTCGGCCCGGTCCTCGACGAGCGGCTCTCGGCCTGGCGGGTGCGGGCCGAGCTGCGTGGCCAGATCCTGGTGCGCTCCGGCGTGGCCAGCGCCGAGGCGCTCGTCGACCCCGAGTCGCTCAGCCGGGTGCTCGACGAACTGCTCGACAACGCCAGCCGCTACGCCGGGGACGACGGTGTCATCGTCGCCGCGCTACGGGCCGGTGTGGGGTCGCCGGGAGTCGTGCGGCTGTCGATCTCCGACGACGGCGACGGGCTCCCGATCACCGAGCTCGACAAGGTCGCCGGCCGGTTCTGGCGCAGCCCCAGCCACGCCAACGTTCCCGGCACCGGGCTCGGCCTGAGCATCGTCACGTCGCTGCTGCAGACGTTCGGCGGCCGCCTGGAGGTCACCACCGGCCCGCAGGGCGGCCTGTCGGTCACCTGTGTGCTCCCGAACCCACCGTCGCCCGTACCCGCCGAGAAGCCCGCGGCCGACGTCACCGAGCCGCCGGTCGCGATCGAGGCGGCCGCCGCTCAGGGCTTGACCGAGCGGTAGTAGCGGATCGCGCCGGGATGCAGCGGGATCGAGCCCGTGCTGATCGCGGAGCGGACGTCGAGCACCCGGCCGC
The DNA here is from genome assembly GCF_039524755.1 of Cryptosporangium japonicum. Classification (NCBI taxonomy): domain Bacteria; kingdom Bacillati; phylum Actinomycetota; class Actinomycetes; order Cryptosporangiales; family Cryptosporangiaceae; genus Cryptosporangium; species Cryptosporangium japonicum. Next base: position 356,985 of record NZ_BAAAGX010000020.1, on the reverse strand, counting down.
TCGGCACCACCTCGGCGATGCGCCTGCGGTGCGTGAACAGCGCCGAGGTGAGCCGGAAGACCAGGTCGTCGTCGAGCTTGAGGCTGGCCAGCAGGTAGCTGGGCACCGCCGCGGTGCGGGTGTCGCCGACGCCGGCGTAGGTGCCGGCGGGCACGGTGGCGAGCTGGTAGAACGACCCGTACTGGCGGTGCAGCTCCTCGACGTAGCGGTCGAGCGGCAGCAGCCGGATCGGGAGCGTGCCGGCCAGCTCGGCCACCGCCCCGGTGGGCAGCCCGCCGACCCAGAAGAACGCGTCGAGCGTGCCCCGCGCGAGTTGACGGGCCGAGTCGCTGACGCTGAAGCTGCGCCGCACGATGTCACCGTCGTGACCCATGCCGGCGGCGTCCAGCAGCCGCTGCGCGGTGATCTCGACCGACGAGCCCGCCGCGCCGACCGACACCCGTTTGCCGCGCAGATCGGCGAGCGACCGCGCGGTCGAATCGCGTCGCACGACGACCTGGACGTACTCGTCGTAGACCCGGGCGACCGCACGGATCCGGCCCGGCGGAGCGCCGACGTTCCGTTCCAGCGTCGGCGCCTTGAACGCGGTGTCCGCGGAGATGAACGCGAGATCGGCCTGACTGGCGGCGAGCCGGCCCAGGTTGTCGACCGACCCGCCGCTGTTGTCGACGCGGACGGTCACGTCGGGCACTTCGTCACGCAGGACGTCCTCGAGCGCCAGCCCGTACGCCTCGTAGACGCCGCCGGCGCCGCCGGTGCTGATCCGGATCCCACCCGTCGGGTATTGGACCGGATCACACACCGGCTCGCGGCAACCACGTAACGCGACCATCCCGACCGCGGCGATGGCCAGCGCCACCACGGTGACCAGCAGCACCCAGCGTCGTCGCCGGGTCAGGACGGGCAGGACTTAGCCCGCTTGCTCGGCGAGGTCGAGGAACTGGCGCTTGGACGCCAGCGCCTTCTCGGCCTCGGCGATCCGACGCTGGTCACCCTGGGTCTTCGCCCGCTCGAGCTGACGCTCGGCCTTCGCCACCTGCTCACGCATCTGGGCCAGCAGCGGGTTGCTCTCGACGCTGCCGCGGCGCCACTCGGCGTCGGCGGCCACCCGGACCCGCTCCTCGACCGCGCGCAGACGCCGGTCGAGCTGCGCGACGGCCTCGCGGGGCACCCGGCCGATCTCGTCCCAGCGCGCCTGGACGTCACGCATCGCGGCCTGAGCGCCCTTGAGGTCGCTGTCGGGGTCGATCCGCTCGGCCTCGGCCAGCAGCGCTTCCTTCTGCGTCTGGTTCGACTTGAGCTCGGCGTCGCGCTCGGAGAACGTGGCCGAGCGGTGCGCGAAGAACGTGTCCTGGGCGGCCCGGAAGCGCTTCCAGAGCTGCTCCTCGGCCTCGCGCGGGGCGCGGCCGGCGGCCTTCCAGTCGTTCATCAGCTGCTTGAGCCGGTTGGCGGTGGCCTGCCAGTCGGTCGACTCGGCCAGCGACTCGGCCTCGGTGACCAGCTGCTCCTTGATGCCCTGGACCTGCTTGCGCTGCTGGTCGAGGCCCGCGAAGTGGCTGCCACGGCGGCGGCTGAACCCGTCCCTGGCGGCCGCGTACCGGCGCCAGAGCTCGGTGTCGGTCTTGCGGTCGACGCCGCGGATCGTCTTCCACTCGGTGAGGATGTCGCGCAGCCGGTCGCCGGCCACCTTCCACTGGGTGGAGTTGTTCGCGATGTCCTCGGCCTCGGCGACCAGCGCCTGCTTGCGGGTGGTGGCCTCCTCGCGGGCCTTGGCCTTGGCCGCCTTCTGCTCGTCGGCCTTCGCGGACGACTGCTCGATCAGCGCGTCCAGGCGGGTGGCCAGCGCGTCGAGGTTGCCGATGACGTGCGCGTCGGCCAGCGACTCACGCAGCCGGGCGGCGGAGGACTTGGTGTGCGACGCGTCGCTCATGCCGCCCGACAGGCGGGCCTCGAGCAGCTCGACCTCGGTGACCAGGTCGTCGTAGCGGCGCTGGAAGTGGTGCAGGCCTTCTTCGGCGGTGCCGGCCTGCCAGGAGCCGATCGCCCGGTCACCCGCGGCGGTGCGGACGTAGACGTTGCCCTCGGCGTCGATCCAGCCGTGCTCGCTGGACGCGGTGCCACCGGAGGCGGGGGTCGCGCTCGCCGCGGCCGGCGTCGCCGGGGTCGTTCCGGCGGAGCCCGCCGGGGTCGCCGTGGCCGGGGTCGCCGTGGCCGGGGTCGCCGTGGCCGGGGTCGCCGGGGTCGCGGTGGCGGGGATCGCGGTCGCGGGGGTCGGCGCCGGGGTGGCGTCGGCCGGGGTGGGGGTCTGCGCGGCGATCACGGCCGGGCTGGGGACCGGGGGAGCCGCGGCCGGGGTGGGCGCGGGCGCCGCGCTGGGCTCGGCCGCGGTGGGCTCGGCGGCGGTGGGCTCGGCCGCGGTGGGCTCGGCCGGGGTGGGGGTCGCGCTCGGCTCGGCCGGAGGAGTCGCGCTCGGCTCGGCCGGGGGCGCCGGGGTGGGCGCGGTGGCGGCCGGGGTGATGGCCGCGGCGATCACGGCCGGGGTCACGGCCGGCGGGGCCGGGGTGGGTGCGGGCTGGTCCGAAGCGCTCGGCGTGTCGGTGTTCTCCGCGCGCGCCGAAGCGTCCGCCGATGCCTCGTCCGACGCCTCGGCCGACGGCGTGTCGGCGGGCGGGACCTGGGCCGACCGCACGTCAGCGGACTCCGTGGGCGACGACTCCGCAGGAGTTCCCGCGGGCGTGGCCGCGGTGCTGTCGCTGCCGGAAGTGTCCATGACCATCCTCGTTCCCGTTCCGGTGGCGGGTATATTCACCACCGCATCTGCTGCGCCACCCTGCGTGAGCCGGATGCGGCCTCGGACGGGCCGCAGACCGGTTCTCGGGCTGCCTGACGAGCATTGTCACAGGTTCAGGCGAACTACTTCGCACCGATGCGGCGATCGGTGACGCAACTGCTGCTAGATCATCGATCAACCGGGTCACGAACAGCACATTTCGCGTGCCTGTCGGATACCTGGCTGACACGGCGCCGGAGCCCACCCTAGTGCCGGTTACCCTTCCGGGGTGCTGCTCGCCGCCACTGTCTGTCCCCATCCGCCGCTGCTGGTGCCGTCGCTCACCGGTGCGACCGGTCCGGCGGAGCTCCGGGAGACGTGCGTGGCCGCGGTCCGCGACCTGCTCGCGGCCGGCGAGTCGTCCGGCGACGATCTCGACGTGGTGGTGGTCGGCACCGGCCCCACCCCGGGCAGCGCGGCGCCGGACGCGACCGGCTCGCTCGCGGGCTACGGCGCGGCCGTGACCGTGGGCCTCACCCGCGTGGTGCCCGACACGGAGCCGGCCGGCACGCCGACGCTGCCGCTCTCGGTGACCGTCGGGGTGTGGCTGCTCCGGCGGGCCGGCTGGAACGGGCCGGTGCGTGCCCGGGTCGTCACCGAGCACGCCACCCCGGCCGAGTGCGCCGACCTGGGCGCGCGGCTGGCCGGGTACCCGGCGCCCACGCTGCTGCTGGTGATGGGCGACGGCTCGGCGAGCCGCGACGAGAAGGCGCCCGGCTCGCTCGACCCCCGCGCCGTCCCGTTCGACACCGCGGTCGCCGACGCGCTGGCCGCGGTGGACACGGCCGCGCTGGCCGCGCTCGACCCCGGTCTGGCCCGCGAGCTGCTCGCCGCCGGCCGGGCACCCTGGCAGATCCTCGCCGGTGCGGTCGAGGCCGACGGGCGCCCCTGGAAGGGTGAACTGCGTTCGGCCGAGGCCCCGTACGGCGTCGGTTACCTGGTCGCGGCCTGGTCCCCGGCGTGACGCTGCCGGTCGTCGCGGTCGTCGGGCCCACCGCCACCGGTAAGTCCGGGCTGGGCGTGGCGCTCGCCCAGGCGCTGGGCGGGGAGGTCGTCAACGCCGACTCGATGCAGCTCTACCGGGGCATGGACATCGGCACCGCGAAGCTGACGCCCGCCGAGCAGGACGGCGTGCCGCACCACCTGCTCGACGTCTGGCCGGTGACCGAGACGGCCTCGGTCGCCGAGTACCAGCGGCTCGCCCGCGCCGCGGTGGACGCGCTGCGCGCGGCCGGGACGGTCCCGGTGCTGGTCGGCGGGTCCGGCCTCTACGTCGACGCGGTGCTCGACCGGATGGAGTTCCCGGGCACCGACCCCGAGGTCCGCGCCGCCCTCGAAGCCGAACTGGCCGACGCCGGCCCCGCGCCCCTCTACGCCCGGCTCACCGCGGCCGACCCGGCCGCCGCCGCCGCGATCCTGCCCAGCAACGGCCGGCGCATCGTCCGCGCGCTCGAAGTGATCACGCTGACCGGCTCGTTCGCCGCCGAACTCCCCGACCGCCCGGAGCCGTACTACCCGGCGGTCCGGATCGGCCTCGACCGCCCGGTCGAGGAACTCGACGCCCGGGTCGAGGAGCGTGTCCGCGTGATGTGGGACGCCGGGCTGGTGGACGAGGTACGCGCGCTGGAACAGCGCGGGCTGCGTGCGGGCCGCACCGCGTCCCGCGCCTTGGGATACGCCCAGATCCTGCGGATGTTCGACGGCGAGCTCGACGAGCCCGGCGCGATCACCGCCACCCAGGCCGCGACGAGGCGGTTCGTGCGCAGGCAGCGGTCGTGGTTCCGACGCGACGACCGGGTGCACTGGCTCGATCCGACCGACGAGCCCCGCGCGCTGGAGGAGGCGCGGAAACTGATACCTCATGAGTCACACCGGCTCACCCCGGAATCATGCGCCCGCCCTCGTAGGATCTGATGCTGTGAGCGATTCCGCGCCGGCCCCCGGCACCCCTGTGAGCGGCCCCGTGCCGTTCGCCAAGGGCCACGGCACCGAGAACGACTTCGTCATCGTGCCCGACCCGGACGGCGTCCTGGAGATCCCGCCGCAGCTCGTGCGGGCTCTGTGTGACCGCCGGGCCGGTATCGGCGCCGACGGGCTGCTGCGGGTCGTGCGCACCACCCGCATCCCGGAGGGCCTCGGGCTCGACGGCGAGTGGTTCATGGACTACCGCAACGGCGACGGGTCGATCGCCGAGATGTGCGGCAACGGCATCCGGGTGTTCGCGCGCTACCTGGTCGAGGCCGGGCTGGCCAAGCCGGGCACGATGCGGATCTCCACCCGGGCCGGGACGAAGCTGGTCGTCGTGCCGGACGGGCAGAGCGACATCACCGTCGACATGGGGCCGGCGGTGATCGGCTCCGAGGCCGTGGTGCAGGTCGGTGGCCGTTCGTTCGCCGGGATCTCGGTGTCGATGGGCAACCCGCACCTGGTGTGCGGCACGGTGCTTCCGGTCGAGGACCTCGATCTGACGTCGCCGCCGGACTTCGACCCCGCGGCGTTCCCGACCGGCGTCAACGTCGAGATCGTGAACGTTCTCGCCGGTGACGCGCGGACGACGCCGGGCGTGCCGTCGCCGGACGGCTACGACCTGCGGGTGCGGATGCGGGTGTACGAGCGCGGGTCGGGCGAGACGCGCTCGTGCGGCACCGGTGCCTGCGCGGTCGGTGCGGTGGCGCTGCGGTCGGCCGGGAAGACCACCGGCCGGGTCGCGGTCGACGTGCCCGGCGGGCGGGTGGCGATCACGGTCACCACCGCGACGACGCTGCTCGAAGGGCCCGCCGTGCTGGTGGCGGGCGGCCAGCTCTCGCCGGAGTGGCTCGCCGCCGCGGCGGCGCGGCCGGTGATCGCGCAGGCGCCGTCGGAGCCCGAGGGGCCGCGCGCCGTGCTCGGCGAGGTCGTCGAGCCCACCCCGCCGGCGACCCACACCCCGTCCCACGCGGCCCCGTCCGACCGTGCGCCCTCGCGCCCCGCGCCGTCCCACCCGGCTCCGCCCGAGAGCGCACCGCCGCAGCCCGCCCCGGCCCAGCCCGCATCGCCCCAGACCGCACCGCACCAGACCGCACCGCCACGCCCCGCGCCGCCGCAGCCCGCACCGGCCCACCCGGCCCCGCCGGAAGCCGCGCCGTCGCCGTCCACCCCGTCGCCGTCCGCCCCGTCGCGGGCGGCCGGGTCCGAGGGCACGCCGTCGCCGCCCGCGGTGTCGTCGCGGCCGTCGGCGCCCGAAGCCGCGCCCCCGGGGAGCGAGGAGGCCACCCGTGCCGACGCGCGGGCGTCCGACGGCGCGTTCGTGGCCGACGCGATCGTCGAGTGGGTGACCGAGGAGCCGGTGCAGGGATGGGACACCCCACCCCGCCCGCACGCCGAGGCGGACCCCGCCGCGCGGGGCTGGGATCCGGCCCGCGGCCGGCCGCAGCACGCACCGCCACGCAGCTCGAAGGGCCCGGCGCGCTCGGTGGCACCGGCCGGTCCGGTCCCGTCGGTCGAGCCCGTCTCACCGGCCGCGCCGGTGCGGCACACCAGCCCGGCGCCCCCGGTGCGCCCGGTCGGCTCCCGGCGCCGCGGCGAAGCGACCGGATCCTGGGGCACGATCTCACCCTCGGCCGACATCACCGGCGCCTGGCACACGATCCCGACGCCGGAACCGACCGCACCACGGCCGACGGCCACGCCGGGAGCCGAACGCACCGGTTCGTGGCCGACCGTCGACCCGGGCGTCGTGACCGGCGAGCCGGTGGTCACCCCGGGGCTGGGAGCCCTGCTCAAGGCGGTCACGGCGCCGGTCGTGGAGGCCATCGCCGAGGAGTCGGCCGACGAACAGCCCCCGGCCGGAACGCACGCCTTCCCCCGCCCGGCCGCACCGGGCCGCCCCCCGCACACCCCACCGCCCGGCGCACCGGGCGAACCCGCAGCCGTAGGACCCCGCGCGTGAGCCTCGACACCGCACAACTGAAGGAACTGGCCGGCACCGCGGCCGGGATCCTCGACGAAGCCGTCCCGTTCTTCGTCAGCGAGATCGGCGCCAAGGAGGAGGTCGTCAAGGGCGTCGGCGACTGGGCCACCGCCGCCGACCTCGCCCTGGAACGGCAGATCACCGCCGCGCTCGCCGAACGCACCGGCCTGCCGACGCACGGCGAGGAGTTCGGCGGCCACGACCTGCACACCGGCGTCACCTGGGTGCTCGACCCGATCGACGGCACCGCGAACTACAGCGCCCGGATCCCGCTCACCGGCATCGCGCTCGCGCTGCTGGAGGAGGGCCGCCCGGTCGTCGGCCAGATCCGGCTCCCGCTGTTCGGCGAGGCGTACCAGGCGATCGACGGCGGCCCGCTGGAGCGCAACGGCGAGGCGCTGCCCGAGCTGGCTCGCACCCGGCTGGACGACGTCACGATCGCGCTGGGCAACGTCGCACCGAAGGGCACCCACGGCGGGCCGACGCCGCGCTACCCGTTCCGGTTCCGGATGGCGCTGGCCAACGCGGTCGCGCACCAGGCGATGCGGGTGCGCATGTTCGGGTCGTCGGCGGTCGAACTCGCGTGGGCGTCGGCCGGTGCGGTCGGTGCGTCGCTGAACTTCGGCAACCACGCCTGGGACAACGCGGCCGGCGCGCTGATGGTGCGCCAGGCCGGCGGTGAGGTGCGCGACCTCGAGGGTGGCGAGTGGAGTCTCCGGAGCCGCTCGATCCTGGCGGGGCGACCGGGCGTCCTCGACGAGCTCGCCGAGCTGATCGCCGCGCTGGGAGATCCCGCTTCGTACGCGTGAACCGCTTGCCCGGCTTGCGCGGGAGGTTCACCGTGGAGCCATGGAGATCTGGACGATCGAGATTCTCGACGGCCGGTTCTCGGCGGACGTGTGGTCCGCGTCGCACCGCGAGCACCTGGTGGAGGCGGCGGTAACCCACGGGGCCAAGGACTGGCGCTGGGTTCGACGCGACTGGGGGCTCGTCCTCGAGGTCGAGTTCGACGACGTGGACGACTGGTTGCGGTTCCGGGCCACCCCCGCGGTGGCGGCCGCGCTGGACGCGGTGCCCGATCCGGTGAACGGTCTGTTCATCTACCTGGGGCCGGGCGGCAGCAGCGGAGAACGGTCCCGCCGCCGCCCCAAACCCCGCCCCGCCGCCGGCGCCGCCGAAAGACCCATCCCCACGCCGCCGCCCCTCCGAGCCACGCCCACCCCGCACCTCCGCCCCCCAGCGAACGCCGTCGCCTAGCCACGGCAGCGGCCCCCTTCCACCGAACCCGGATCAGGACCACCCCGGCTCCGCGCCAGGCAGCAAGCGGTCCCGTTGAGATGCGCCCCAGCGCGTTCGATCGGGACCGCTCAGTGGCCCTCCGAGCGGTCCCGTTGGGATGCGTCCCAGCGCGCTCGAATGGGACCGCTCAGTGCCCCTCCGAGCGGTCCCGTTGGGATGCGCCCCAGCGCGCTCGAACGGGACCGCTCAGTGCCTCCGAGCGGTCCCGTTGGGATGCGCCCCAGCGCGTTCGATCGGGACCGCTCAGTGCCTCCGAGCGGTCCCATCAAGGCGTACTCCAGCGCGCTTCATCGGGACCGTTTCGGCTCGACATCAGCGTGCTTGCGCACCAGGTAACGCTCCCGGCGCGGTCCATCGCGAGGCCCTCGATCCCTGCCTCGGAGCGGTCCCGTTCAGGCGCGCTCCAGCGCGTCTGAACGGGACCGCTCAACGGCGGGCCGCCGGCGACAGGCGTGAGCCCGTGCGCGCGGCGGCTCGGACGTCTCGGCCGGGGGAGGCGAGGCGCGCGTCGCCCGCCACTGATGCAGGCGCGGACCTGCGTGCGGTGGTTCGCCGCGTGGCGTAGGGATCAGGCAGTTGTACGGCGGGCTGCCTCCGAGACGGCGGCGGCCACCGCCGGCGCCACCGACGGGTCGAACACCGAGGGAACGATGACGCTCGGGTTGACCTTGTCGGCGCCGACCGTGTTCGCGATCGCCTCGGCCGCGGCCAGCGCCATCGGCAGCGTGAACTCGCGGGCCTGGGCGTCGAGCAGGCCGCGGAAGATGCCGGGGAACGCGAGCACGTTGTTGATCTGGTTGGGCTCGTCGGACCGGCCGGTGGCCACCACCGCGGCGTGCTCGCGGGCCTCGCGCGGGTCGACCTCCGGGTCGGGGTTGGCCAGCGCGAACACGATCGACCGGTCGGCCATCGTGGCGATGTCGTCGCCGGTGAGCAGGTTCGGCGCGGAGACGCCGATGAACACATCGGCGCCGCGGACCGCCCCGGCGAGCGAACCGGAGTAGCCCTCCCGGTTCGTGTGCTCGGCGAGCCACTGCATGCTGGGGTTCAGACCCGCGGAGCCGGCGTGCAGCGCGCCCTCGCGGTCGCAGGCGATGATGTCGCCGACGCCCTCGGCGAGCAGCAGCTTCATGATCGCGGTGCCGGCCGCGCCGGCGCCGGACACGACCACCCGGACGTTCTTCATCTCCTTGCCGACGACGCGCAGCGCGTTGGTGAGCGCGGCGAGCACCACGATCGCGGTACCGTGCTGGTCGTCGTGGAAGACCGGGATGTCGAGGTCCTCCTTGAGCCGCGCCTCGATCTCGAAGCAGCGCGGCGCCGCGATGTCCTCCAGGTTGATGCCGCCGTAGACCGGTGCGAGCGCCTTCACGATCGACACGATCTCGTCGGTGTCCTGGGTGTCGAGGCAGATCGGCCACGCGTCGACGCCGGCGAAGCGCTTGAACAGCGCGGCCTTGCCCTCCATCACCGGCAGCGCCGCGGCCGGGCCGATGTTGCCCAGGCCGAGCACGGCGGAGCCGTCGGTGACGACCGCGACCGTGTTCCGCTTGATCGTGAGCCGGCGGGCGTCCTCGGGGTTCTCCGCGATCGCCAGGCAGACCCGGGCCACGCCCGGCGTGTACGCGCGGGACAGCTCGTCGCGGGTACGCAGGTTCACCTTCGGGGTGACCTCGATCTTCCCGCCGAGGTGCAGCAGGAACGTCCGGTCGGACACCTTGCGCACGTCGACGTTCTCGAGCGCGCGCAGCGCCGACACGACGCTGTCGGCGTGCGGCCCGTCGGAGGTGTCGCAGGTGAGGTCGACGACGACGCGGTCGGCGTCCGAGTCGACGACGTCCAGCGCCCGGACGACACCGCCCGCGGTACCGACCGCGGTGGTGAGCCGTCCGACACCCGTGGGGTCAGCGGGAGCGGCGATCCGGATGGTGATCGAGAAACCGGCACTGGGCATCGGGGTGGACACGGGTTTCCTCCGTCTGGCCGGCCCGTGCGGGGGCCGGGGTCGTCTGGTGCGGCACGCGTTGGCGTCGGAATCCTTCCAGAGCCCGCTTCGACGGTGCGCTGAGGTATGGGCCGCAGGATTCGGGGAATCCGACACGAGAAGGAATCCCGGGAGCCTGGGCGTCGTTACCAACCGTAGACCCGGGCGGACACCTCGGTGAACCATCCGAAACTTGAGTTCGTAGGGCATATTCCGGATGCCCGGGAGGCCATGACCGTGTCACGATGCGTTGCATCCGTCCCCCACGAGAGGACCCCGCACTGACTACTGATGGAGTTGATCTGCCGATGAGCCCGACCCCTGCTAGCGCCGGACGTCGAGCCGGCTCACTCGGCGACAGCGCCATCCGGCTCCGCCCCGAGTTGTCCCCGGAGCTGCCGGACGACGGTGACCAGTTCGATCTCGAAGAGCGCAACGCGCTGCGCCGCGTCGCCGGGCTCTCCACGGAGCTCGCGGACGTCACCGAAGTCGAGTACCGGCAGCTGCGCCTGGAGCGCGTGGTGCTAGTCGGTGTCTGGACCGAGGGCAGCGCCGAGGACGCCGACAACTCGCTCGCCGAGCTCGCGGCCCTGGCCGAGACGGCCGGGTCCGAGGTGCTCGAAGGGCTGATGCAGCGGCGCGACCGGCCCGACCCGGCCACCTACATCGGGTCCGGCAAGGCCGCCGAGCTGCGTGAGGTCGTGCTCGCGAGCGGCGCCGACACCGTGATCTGCGACGGCGAGCTCTCGCCGGCCCAGCTCACCGCGCTGGAGAAGGTCGTCAAGGTCAAGGTGATCGACCGGACGGCCCTGATTCTCGACATCTTCGCCCAGCACGCGCACACCCGGGAGGGCCGTGCGCAGGTCTCGCTGGCCCAGATGGAGTACATGCTTCCCCGCCTGCGTGGTTGGGGTGAGTCGATGTCCCGTCAGGCCGGTGGCGCCGGTGGTGGTGCCGGTGGCGGCGTGGGAACGCGCGGTCCCGGTGAGACCAAGATCGAGACCGACCGGCGGCGCATCCGCGAGCGGATGTCCAAGCTGCGCCGCGAGATCAAGGGCATGAAGCAGGCCCGCGACACCAAGCGCAGCCAGCGCAAGCGCAACGCGGTGCCCAGCGTGGCGATCGCCGGGTACACCAACGCCGGCAAGTCGAGCCTGCTCAACCGGCTCACCGGCGCCGGTGTCCTGGTGGAGAACGCGCTGTTCGCCACGCTCGATCCGACGACCAGGCGCACCGAGGCCGCGGACGGGCGCGAGTACACGCTGTCGGACACCGTCGGGTTCGTCCGGCACCTACCCCACCAGCTCGTCGAGGCGTTCCGCTCGACGCTGGAGGAGGTCGCCGACGCCGACCTGCTGGTGCACGTCGTCGACGGTTCCCACCCGGATCCGATCGCCCAGGTCAACGCCGTCCGCGCGGTGCTGGCCGACGTGGACGCGGCGAAGGTGCCCGAGCTGATCGTCGTGAACAAGGCCGACGCGGCGTCGCCGGAGGCGCTGCTGCAGCTGCGGCAGGCGCTGCCGGGTGCGGTGGTGGTCTCGGCGCACACCGGCCAGGGCCTCGACGAGCTGCGGGCCACGATCGAGGAGCGGTTGCCCCGTCCGGCGCTGGAGCTGCACGTCCGGTTGCCGTACGACCAGGGCGGCCTGGTGTCGCGGGTGCACGCGGAGGGCGAGGTGCTCTCCAGCCGGCACACCGAGGACGGCACCGAACTCCACGTCCGGGTGCACCCGGGGCTGGCGGCGGTACTTCAGCCGTATGCGGGCACCGCACAGCACGCCTGACGGGTTCCGGTTGAGTAACGGCGATAATCGCGTTTTGTCGCTTACAGTGAGTGACTGAACACCACATGCGGCGGGTCGATCCACTGGTCGGCCCGCCGTTGTGTCGTCCGTTGGGTTCGTCGTCTCGGCTGAAGAGAGGACGTCGTGAGGCGCCTCTCGCGGCGTCCTTCGCAACGACACTGATCGGCCTCGCCGTGTCTGCAAGACTGGGGGCGTGACACGGTGTGGACGGATACTGGTGGCGCTTCTGCTCGGGGTGGGCTTCGGCCTGCTGCCGGGTGGTTCCGTCGCGTGGGCCGCGCCGGAGAACGTCTGCACGGTGAACGACCAGAAGTTGTCGACGATCAGCGGATTGGTAGCGGTCGACGACGGCTATGCGGTCGTCGCTGAGGGTGACGATTCGGTAGCGCAGGCCCAGATCTTCGTGCTCGACTCGAAGTGCGCGGTGAAAGAGACGCTCACCTCGACCAACAAGCCACGCGCCCCGGAAGACCTCATCCGGACCTCCGACGGTTCGTACTGGGTCGCTGACATCGGTGACAGCGACTCCGCGCCGGAGCGTGACACGATCGCCGTGCACCTGTTCCCCGCGTCGGGTGATCCGACGATCCAGCGGATGCGCTATCCCGACGGGGCGAAGAACGCCGAGGCGCTGCTCGTCCAGAACGACAACATCCCGGTCATCGTCACCAAGACGACGACCGGCCAGGCGAAGGTCTACCAGGCCAGCCAGGGCATCAGCGGGCCGTCGAAGTCCGCCGAGGAGGCCGTCCCGCTGACGCTGGTCGGCACGCTGACACTGGGCGGCACCGAGCAGGTCACCGGGGGCGCGATGTCGCCCGACGGCAAGAAGGTCGCGCTGCGCACGTACAACTCGATCTACGAGTGGGACGTCGCCGGCGGTGACATCGCCAAAACGCTGATCTCCGCGAAGTCCCGCAAGGTGGCGCTCACCGGCCAGCAGGGCGACAAGACCGGCGAGGCGGTCGCGTACTCGGCCGACGGCAAGTCGTTCCTGACCGTCTCGAAGTCCGCCGGTGCGTCGATCCAGCGCTTCGCGGTCGGCGACACCGGCTCCGACACCGCGGCGGCCGACCCCAAGGGCGGCGACTCCGACACCGGCGGCGGCATCCTCTCCGGCATCAGCTTCTCCCAGATCACCACGCTCGTCTCGGTGGTCGGCGTGATCGGCCTGGCGTTGCTGGCCGTCGGCATCGTCGGCATCGTGCGGTTCCGGAAGGCCGCGGCGCTGGGCCCGACCAGTGGGCCGCCGCGGTCCGGTCCCCGGGTGGGGATGGGGCCGCGTGTCGGCGGTCCGGATCCGGACGCCCCGGAATCCTCGTCGGAGACCATGAACCTGCCGCGCGTCACCGGCGCGGTGTACGGCGGGCGGCCCGAACCGGCACGCGGTGGCGCCCCGGTTCCGCCGTCGCCGCGAGGTTCGGCGCGGCCGGGCGGCGGGTCCGACTGGGGGCCCGGCACCGCGGGGTTCCGCTCCGAGGGTCCGGCGTCCGGTGCGGCGTCGGTGTCGGGAGCGGCGTCGGTGTCCGGTGCCGCGTCGGTGTCCGGGGCCGCGTCCGTCTCGGGGGCGGCGTCGGTGTCCGGGCCGGCCGCCGGGCGGGGCACGGTGTACGGCGGAGGCGGAGGCGGGGGTCGTCCGGGTGGTTACGACCCCGAGACGTCGAACGGCGGCCGGCGCTACGACGCGGAATCGACCGGCGGTGGGCGTCGCTACGACTCCGAGACGTCCAGCGGTGGCCGTCGCTACGACGCGGAGTCCACCGGCGGTGGGCGTCGCTACGACTCCGAGACCTCCAGCGGTGGCCGTCGCTACGACGCGGAGTCCACCGGTAGCGGGCGGGTGCGCCGTGACGGGCCGCCCCGCGATCCGGAGACGACCGGCAGCGGCCGGGTGAGCGGTTCGGCGCGGCCCGGTGGCCCCAACCGCGGCGCGGCCCGGCCGGGTTCGGGGTCGGCGCCGCCGCCTCCGCCGGTCGACCGGTCCGCTCCCACCCGGGCCCGGCGCGCCTCACCGCCGCCTCCTCCGGGCACGACGTACGGCGGCGGTGCCGACCCCGACGGCCGCGGCCGGGACTGGTCGGAGACCAGCGGTGGTCGCGGTGGCCGCGGCGACGGGGAGTGGGAGACGACCGGGAGCGGGCGCGCCCGTCCACCGGGCGACCGCATGCGTCCGCCGCCGCCTCCGGGCGGGAACGACCGCGGGCGGGGCCGCCGCGAGGACGACGGACGCCCGCCGCCCCCACCGGGCGCGGGACGGCGCCCACCACCGCCCCCGGATCGTGGTGGCGACTACTGAACGACGACGGCCCGGCCCCCGCACTGCGGGGACCGGGCCGTCGTTCGTGTGCTGACGGGTGCTCAGAGGCGGCGGAGCACCGTCACGACGCGGCCGAGGATCGTGGCCTCACCACCGGGGATCGGCTCGTACGCGGCGTTGTGCGGCACCAGCCACACCTCGCCGTCGCGGCGGCGCAGACGCTTCACGGTGGCCTCGCCGTCGAGCATCGCGGCCACGATGTCGCCGCTGTCGGCATCGGGCTGCTGCCGGACGACCACCCAGTCACCGTCGCAGATCGCGGCCTCGACCATCGAGTCACCGACGACCTTCAGCAGGAACAGGTTCCCGTCACCGACGATCTCGCGCGGCAGCGGGAAGACGTCCTCCACGGCCTGCTCGGCGAGGATCGGGCCACCGGCGGCGATCCGCCCGAGCACCGGCACGTTCACCGGGGCCGGACGCCCGTCGACCTCGGCGGCGTCCGCGGACGACGCGATTCCCCCGCCGATCTCGACGACGGTGCCCTTGGCCGACGCGCCCGGGGTGCGGATGTCGACCGCGCGGGGCCGGTTGGGGTCGCGCCGGAGCAGACCCTTCTCCTGCAGCGCCTGCAACTGGTACGCGACGCTGGACGGCGAGGTGAGGCCGACCGCTTCGCCGATCTCGCGGACGCTCGGCGGGTAGCCACGCTTCTCCACCGAATCGCGGATGACCTCGAGGATGCGGCGCTGGCGCGGGCTCAGCGGCGTCCCGGCGGTGGTGGTGCTGCGGCGCCCGCGGCGGCGGGGGGCGGCCGGAGCGGCATCGTCGGCGGCTACGGGGTCGGAGACGGCCTCGACCTGGCCGGCGCCGGCGGTCGGCGCGGCGGTTACGCCACCGTCTCCATCCGTCGAGCTGCGGCCTTGTCGCGTCACGGTTACCTCCTCGTCTGACGGCACCGCCGCCGTCACCTCATCTGTTGACCGTAACCACTGTGGACGCGGATTTCAAACACACGTACGACATCGGCGCGTCGTGGACGGGTCGGAACGAGGTGCGGGGCTGCTCGTCGGCTGATGTTCTCGGATGGGCCGCGCGACCGAGGAGGTGTCGTGCAACCGGAGCCGAACATACGGTCGAACAAATGGTGTGGCAAGCCTGGTATCGGATTCGGGAACGTGGTAAAGATCGTACACGCGTTCGTTCGAACGCCCGTACGTGTACGGCTTCCCCGGGGGGTGCGTGTGGTCACGCTCAAACTGGTGCCGACGCTGCCCGAGGCGTCCGATCCCTTCGAGCAGGCGGTGCGAGCCGGTGCTGGTCGCTCGCCGTCCGCCGAGCGGGCGCTCGCGGCCAGTCGGGCGGCGCACCCGGCGGGCAAGGGGCTCGCCCGGCGCGCGGCCGACCTGCGGGTGGTTCCGGCGCCCGCCGAGGCCCGGGTGCCCCGGCAGCGCACGGCGGACTGTCGGCCGGTGCCGGGGCGTCGGCGGGCCGGCGGGGCCGCGGAGCCCCGAAGAGTCGCGCGGCCCCCGGTCGGGAGCGGGGGCCGGTCCCGGCGGCGTGGNNNNGGCCCCGCCGCCGGGCCGGCCACCGGTCCGGTGCCGCTGCGCCTCACCCGGCGCGGCCGGGCGCTGATCCGCAGCGCGGTGCTGCTCGGCGTCGTGCTCGCCGCGGTGTCGCTGACCGTCGCCACCCGCGCCGACGACGTCACCCCGGTGTCCTCGCGCAGCATGGTGGTCACCGAGCACGACACGCTCTGGACGATCGCCGAGGAGGTCGCTCCCGATCGGCCGCGCAGCGAGACGATGGCCGAGATCCGTGAGCTCAACGACATGACCGACGCCACTGTGCACGTCGGCCAGCGAATCCTGATCCCGGCACCTCGGTAGGGTGGCGTTCCGACATCGGATCGGAGCGTGCGCATGCGGGTGGCCCTGGTGTACGTCGGGCAACCGGAGAGCGAGCTCCGCCCGGTCATGAGCCCGCCGATCGGCCCGCAGCTGCTCGGTTCGCTCCTGCTCGAACACGGCGCCGACGTCGAATTGTTCGACTCCCGCCTGCAGCCGGCCGACCGCTTACTGGCGGCCATCGACGACTTCGACCCCCGGCTCGTGGGGTTCAGCTATCTCTCCCCGAACGCCGACGAGGCGGTCACCCTGGCGCACGCGGTCCGCGGCCCGGGGCGGGTCGTCATCGCCGGTGGTGTGCACGCCAGCATCCACACCGAGGCCACTGTCGCCACCGGGGCGTTCGACTGCGTGGTCCGCCGCGAGGGCGAGTCGGCCGTCCTCGATCTCTACGACCGGGTCGTGGCCGGTGAGGCGCTTCCGCCGATCGTCGAGGGCACGGCCTGGCCCGACGTCGACGCGCTGCCGCCCTACGCCGACTTCGACTGCTACCGGGGCGTCTACGCCTCGTCCGACGCCTATCGGCCGGTCTATCTGCAGCTCGGCCGCGGCTGCCCGATGCAGTGCACGTTCTGCGAGCTGCCCAACCGCTCGGTGTTCGAGCCGCCCCGGCGGCGCTTCCGCACGGTCGAGCGGGTCATGGCCGAGCTGCACGAGTACGTGCGCCGCTGGGGCGTGGACTTCGTGACGATCGCCGACCCCATCGCCACCCTGAACCTTCCGTTGCTCATGGGGGTCGTGCGCCGCATGGACGCCGAGCTGCCCCACGTCGGGCTGATGTTCAACGGACACGTCAACCGCTTCAGCCCGGCGCTGGCCGAATGCCTGGGCGAAGCGCAGGCCGGGCGCGACCGCGAGGGACAGCGGATCACGGTCTGGTTCGGGTTCGAGAGCGGCTCGCAGCGGCTGCTGGAGTTCATGCGCAAGCGCACCACGGTGGCCGACGGGGTGGCGGTGGCCGAGCTCTGCCGGCAGCACGACGTGCAGGTGGGTGCCAACCTGCTGCTCGGAGTGCCGACCGAGACCGACGAGGACTACGCGGCCCACCACGCGTTCATGGACACGATCGCGCCGACGTTCCCGAACCCCAACATCCTCAACCCGCTGCCGGGCACCGAGATGTACGACTACTGCGCCGCCCGGGGGCTGTTGCGCGACCCGGACGACTACTCGATCTGGCGCGACACCGACATCGCCGCGCGCGGCGAGGGACCGGTGCTCGGGATCGACTACGAACGGGTGCTGGCCACCTACCGCCGGTATCGCGAGCAGCCGGAGCCCGACCCCGAGCCACGCTACCGGTCGTGGGCGTCCGACGACTGAACCACAACAGGTTGTGGATAACTCGGCTTCGAGGGACACGCAGTGTCGTGAGTAACCCACCGGTTGTAGAAGTTGTCCGTGTTATGGGATGAACCCGGCGGGTCGGCTTGCGGTCGTGGGGCTGCAGGCCTACGGTTGCCACTAGATCTAGTGCTTACGAGCGTGTAACTCACCTACAGATGGTGTGTTCGCCTCAACCGGGGATGGGAGCGCGCCGTGAAGTGCCCGTACTGCCGGCATCCGGACTCGCGGGTGGTTGATTCCCGCGAAGCCGAGGACGGGCAGGTCACTCGGCGGCGGCGTTCGTGCACCCGGTGCTCCAAGCGTTTCACCACGGTCGAGGAAGCCGTACTGGCCGTCGTGAAGCGCAGTGGGGTCAGCGAGCCGTTCAGCCGCGCCAAGGTCGTCGCGGGCGTGCGCAAGGCCTGCCAGGGACGGCCGGTCGACGCGGATGCGTTGGCGGTGCTGGCACAGAAGGTCGAAGACGCGATTCGGTCGCGGGGCGCGGCCGAAGTTCCGTCCCACGAGGTCGGCCTGGCCATCCTCGGTCCGTTGCGTGAGCTCGACGAGGTGGCCTACATCCGGTTCGCCAGCGTCTACCGCTCGTTCTCCTCGCTGGAGGACTTCGAGGCGGAGATCGCGACGCTCCGGCAGAGCCATGCCGCCGAGGCTCCGCGGCCGGTAGTGGAGATCACCGCGTCTCCGCCCGGCGACAGTGAGCTGGTGAACGCCAGCCCATAGCAGTACCTATCCGTGCGGCGGTTCGGCTCGGGGCGGATCCGAAACGTCGAGGGCGCAGCCTTGTGGGCGCGCCCGGTAACTCCGTGCAGTAAACGCGAGCGCGTCGAAGGCGTGCGCTTCGCCATGCCCGCGTGCGGGCTTTCCGAAATTCGTACAGGCGAGAATGATCACGAGGGACAGGGGACGCCGATGACCGAGACGGTTGGCTCATCAACGAACGGAGCCGCTCCGGCTCCGCGTGCGCGCAAGGGCGCGTCCAAGCCGGTGGGCCTGACTGTCGAGCGGGTGTTCACCACGGCGGGCGTCCACCCGTACGACGAGGTGACCTGGGAGCGTCGCGACGTCGTCATGACGAACTGGCGCGACGGCAAGGTCAACTTCGAGCAGCGCGGTGTCGAGTTCCCCGACTTCTGGTCGCTGAACTCCACGAACATCGTCACCACCCGGTACTTCCGGGGTGCGCTGGGCACGCCGCAGCGGGAGAACAGCCTGCGCCACCTGATCGACCGGGTCGTGCGCGTCTACCGCAAGGCCGGCGTCGACCACGGCTACTTCGCGACGCCGGAGGACGCCGAGATCTTCGAGCACGAGCTGGCCTGGATGCTGCTGCACCAGGTGTTCAGCTTCAACTCGCCGGTCTGGTTCAACGTCGGAACCGCCGCTCCCCAGCAGGTGAGCGCGTGTTTCATCCTGTCGGTCGACGACGAGATGGACTCGATCCTGAACTGGTACCGCGAGGAGGGCCTGATCTTCAAGGGCGGCTCCGGTGCTGGCCTGAACCTCTCCCGCATCCGCTCGTCCAAGGAGCTGCTGGCCAGCGGCGGCACCGCGTCCGGCCCGGTCAGCTTCATGCGCGGCGCCGACGCCAGCGCCGGGACGATCAAGTCCGGTGGCGCCACCCGCCGGGCCGCGAAGATGGTCGTGCTCGACGTCGACCACCCCGACATCGAGGAGTTCATCGACACCAAGGCGCGCGAGGAAGACAAGATCCGCGCCCTGCGTGACGCCGGGTTCGACATGGACCTGGGCGGCAAGGACATCAACTCCGTCCAGTACCAGAACGCCAACAACTCGGTCCGCGTCTCGGACGAGTTCATGAAGGCGGTCGAGGACGGCGGCGAGTTCCACCTCCGGGCCCGCCTGGACGGCTCGGTGATCGACACCGTCGACGCCCAGGGCCTGTTCCGCAAGATCGCCAAGGCCGCCTGGGAGTGCGCCGACCCGGGCATCCAGTACGACGACACGATCAACGACTGGCACACCACGCCGGAGTCGGGCCGCATCACCGCGTCCAACCCGTGCTCGGAGTACATGCACCTGGACAACTCGTCCTGCAACCTCGCGTCGCTGAACCTGATGCGGTTCCTGCGCGCCGACGGCACGTTCGACGGGGCGACGTTCGTCAAGGCCGTCGAGCTGGTCATCACCGCGATGGACATCTCGATCTGCTTCGCGGACTTCCCGACCGAGCCGATCGCCGACACCACCCGCAAGTTCCGCCAGCTGGGCATCGGCTACGCCAACATCGGCGCGCTGCTGATGGCCACCGCGCACGCCTACGACTCCGACGGCGGCCGTTCGCTGGCCGCGGCGATCACCTCGCTGATGACCGGGACCGCCTACCGTCGCTCGGCCGAGCTGGCCGGCATCGTCGGGGCGTACGAGGGCTACGCACGCAACGAAGAGGGCCACAAGCGCGTCATGCGCAAGCACGCCGCGGCCAACGACGCGGTGCGTCCGGTCGGTGCGGACTCCGCGCGCATCCTCGAGCTGGCCACGGCCGAGTGGCAGAGCGGCCTGAAGATCGGTGAGAAGAACGGCTGGCGCAACGCGCAGGCCTCGGTGCTGGCTCCCACCGGCACGATCGGCCTGATGATGGACTGCGACACCACCGGCATCGAGCCCGACCTGGCCCTGGTCAAGTTCAAGAAGCTCGACGGCGGCGGCTCGATGCAGATCGTCAACCAGACGGTCCCGCAGGCGCTGAAGACGCTCGGCTACCAGGACGAGCAGATCGAGGCGATCGTCGAGCACATCGCCCAGCACGGCCACGTCGTGGACGCTCCCGGCCTGCGCCGCGAGCACTACGAGGTGTTCGACTGCGCGATGGGCGAGCGGTCGATCCGTCCGATGGGCCACGTCCGGATGATGGCCGCGGTGCAGCCGTTCATCTCCGGCGCGATCTCCAAGACCGTCAACCTGCCCGAGACCGCGACGATCGAGGACATCGAGAAGGTCTACGCCGAGGGCTGGCGGCTCGGCCTCAAGGCCCTCGCCGTCTACCGCGACAACTGCAAGGTCGGCCAGCCGCTGTCGGTCGGCGGCAAGAAGGCCGACGCCGCGCGGGCGGCCGCGGCCACCGCGGCCCCGGAGACGGTGATCGAGTACCGTCCGGTGCGCAAGCGCCTGCCGAAGACCCGCCCGAGCACGACGACGTCGTTCTCGGTGGCCGGCGCCGAGGGTTACCTCACCGCGTCGCGGTACCCGGACGACGGTGTCGGCGAGGTCTTCCTCAAGCTCGGCAAGCAGGGCTCGACGCTGGCCGGGATCATGGACGCGTTCTCGGTCGCGATCTCGGTGGCGCTGCAGTACGGCGTGCCGCTCGAGCAGTACGTCGAGAAGTTCCGCAACATGCGGTTCGAGCCGGCCGGCATGACCGACGACCCGGACATCCGGATCGCCAGCTCGGTGATCGACTACATCTTCCGGCGGCTGGCGCTCGACCACCTGCCCCGGGAGACGCGCGCGGAGATGGGCATCCTGACCAACGCCGAGCGGGCGGCCGAGCTCGACGGTCCGTCGGCCGACGAGGTGGACATCGCCGGCATGGCGGTGTCGGCCCCGGTGTCGGAGCCCGCGCCCACGCCGGCGCCGGCGTCGGCGCCCGTGCCGCGCGACGTCACCACCGCGCACTCGTCGACCGAGCTGCTCGAGCTGGTGCAGGGAATGGCCGCGGACGCTCCGCTCTGCCTGACCTGCGGCACGAAGATGCGGCCGGCCGGGTCGTGCTTCGTCTGCGAGGGCTGCGGCAGCACGTCCGGCTGCAGCTGAGTTGATCGGAAAAGCGGCCCCGGGGTGTCCCGGGGCCGCTTTTTTGTTCCCAGTGGCAACACTGGTCCCATGCCATTGACGTACGTATCCCACCAGGTGCCGGCGCTGGCGGCGAAGCTCGTGCAGCCCGTCTGGTTCGACGGCACTGCGTTGGCGCTCGGGTCGATGTCGCCGGACTGGCCGTTCGCGCTGGCCGGCACCCGCTGGGAGACCAACGCCCACAACACCCGGGGGGTGCTGCTGCTCTGCGTGCCGGCGTCGGTCGTCGCGGCCCTCGCCGCACGTCGTCTCGCGTTCGCGGCCGCGTACCTGCCGGAGATCCCGGGGCTGCCGCTGCGTCGGCTCGCGCTGCTCGATACGCGCCGGCCGTCGCCCGCGGTGACGGTGCTGAGCGCGCTCGCCGGTGCGTGGAGTCACGTCGCCTGGGATTCGTTCACGCACGACGGGCGGTGGGGCGCGCGGCGGGTGCCGTGGCTCGCGTCGGCGCACCACGTGGGTGGTCGCCCGGTGAGCGGCGCGGTCCTGGCGCAGCACACCAGCACGGTGGTGGGCGGGCTGGTCGGGCTGGTGCTGCTCTCCCGGGTGCTGCGGGAGCTGCCGGAGTGGTCCGAGGTGAAGCCGCCCGGTTGGTCGCGCCAGCGTCCGGCGTCGGCTGACGGCGGGGGCGGACCGGGCTCCGGTGGGGCGCGGAGCGGGGCCGAGTTGGCGCGGGCCGCGCGGGTGGCGGTCGAGCCGGGCGAGGGCGCGCCACCCGGGCGGGGGCGCTTCTGGACCGCGGTGGCCGCGGGTACCGCGGCCGGTGCGGTGTGGGGCTCCCGGGGTGGCTGGGACGGCCGCTTCAACCTCGCGGTCCTCGTCATCCGTACCAGTTTCGGAACAGCCGCCGGAGCGGTCGCCGGAGCGCTGTTCGCCCGCCGTAAGCTGCGCGGAGCCAACCAGCGTACGACCGTCGGGTGAGGATCTCGCGGCGGCCGGGTATGGCAGCGCTGGAGGTGCTCCTTGAAGAAACTAGTGGTCGCGGTGTCCACCACCGCGGTGCTACTGCTCGGCGCCGGCTGCGGCGAGATCAGCGTGGTCGACCCCACCGCCACCGGCACGGCCGACACCTCGGTCGTGGCCGAGCCGGGCAGCGTGGCCGATCCGTCCGCGGAGTCGATCTCGCAAGCGCGGTCCACGTTAGGAAAGCTGCAGATCAAGCGAATCCCCGGTAAGGACGCGAGCTACGAGCGCGAGAAGTTCGGCGACTCCTGGAGTGACGCGGCGAAGGGCGTGAAGTTCGCCGGCAACGGCTGCGACACCCGCAACGACATCCTCCGCCGGGATGCGAAGCCCGGCACCGTGCGCACGAAGTCCGGCACCACCGGCTGCAAGGTGACCGGCGGGACCTGGGTCTCGCCGTACAACGGCGCCACGTACAAGAGCACGAAGAAGATCCAGATCGACCACATCATCCCGCTGGCGCGTGCCTGGGCGTCCGGGGCGAAGAAGTGGCCGGCCGCGCGCCGGTTGTCGTTCGCGAACGACCCCGACAACCTGCTCGCGGTCGACGGCTCCTCGAACCAGTCGAAGAGCGACAAGGGACCGTCGGCGTGGCGCCCGGCCCAGCCGTACCAGTGCGTCTACGCCGTGCGGTACGTGAAGGCGGTGTCGAAGTACGCGCTGCCGATCACGTCCACCGACAAGACGGCGCTGACGTCCATGCTGGACGGCTGTTAGTTCCGGGCCGCTGGCCGCTGGCCGCTGGGCGCTGGGCCGCTCGCGGCTAGCTTTCGGCGGCGAGGACGAACGGGTGGACGGCTTCGGCGCCGGCTCGGCGGAGGGCGCGTGCCGCCACGGTGAGCGTCCAACCGGTGTTGACCCGGTCGTCGACCAGCAGGACCGTGCGCCCGGCGACCGCGGACGCGTCGTCGAGCACGTACCGGTCGGCGACCGCCCGGAGCCGCTGCGCCGAGTTCATCGCCCCCTCGCCGGTGCCGGCCGGACCGACGATGTCGAACCGGGTCAGCACCGGGATCTTCGCGTACCGCGACAGCCCGGTGGCGATGTGCGCGACGAGCGTCGGATGCGTGAGCGAGTCCAGGTAGACGATGCCGTCCGGGCGGGTGCCGAACCGCCACGCGTCGAAGACCTGCACCAGCGCGTGGCGCAGGGGCACCGGTAGCTCACCGTCGGGTGTCTCGGGACGGAACAGCTCACGCAGCTGGTTGCCCCAGCCCAGGTCGGTGAGGCGGGCGATGGCCCGGCCGGGCTCGGCCTGCTCGTCCTTGGCGATCTTGCCCTTCAGCTCGACGCCGATCGAGCCCATGCCGGTGGGCCACATCCGCCGCGTCTCGACCGGCACGCCGGGCCGCCGGAGCCGGTCGGTGGCCGCGGCCAGGCTGGCGTCGTCGGTGGCCGCCGAGAGCTTGAGGCCACCGCAGTTGTCGCACCGGCCGCACGGCTGCGCGTCCGGGTCGTCCAGCGCGCGACGCAGGTGCACCATGCGGCACTCGCTGGTGCCGAGGTAGTCGAGCATCGCCTGCTGCTCGGTGCGGCGGGTCTCGCTCACCCGCGCGTAGCGCTCGGCGTCGTAGCTCCAGGGCCGCCCGGTCGCGGTCCAGCCGCCCTTGACCCGGCGGACGGCCCCGTCGACGTCGAGCACCTTGAGCATCATCTCCAGCCGCGTGCGGCGCAGCGGCACGAACGTCTCCAGCACCGCCGTCGAGAGAGGACGGTCCTGGTCGGCGAGCACCCGCAGCGTCTCGCGCACCTCGTGCTCGGGCGGGAACGCGAGCGAGCCGAAGTAGTCCCAGACGTCGCGGTCCTCACGGCCGGGGAGCAGCACCACGGTGGCCCGCTCGGTGGCGCGCCCGGCCCGGCCGACCTGCTGGTAGTAGGCGATCGGCGACGGCGGTGCCCCGAGGTTGACCACCCAGCCGAGGTCGCCCTTGTCGAACCCCATGCCGAGCGCCGACGTCGCGACCAGGGCTTTGACGCGGTTGTTGAGCAGGTCCTCCTCGGCGGCGAGCCGTTCGGTCTGCTCGGTCTGGCCGGAGTAGGCGGCCACCGGGTAGCCGCGGTCACGCAGGTAGTCGGCGACGTCCTGGGTGGCCGCGACCGTGAGGCAGTAGATGATTCCGGACCCCTCGAGCTCGTCGAGGTGATCGGCCAGCCACGCCAGCCGGGACGCCTGGTCGGGCAGCGCGACGACGCCGAGGTGCAGCGACGACCGGTCGAGGCTGCCGCGGAGCACCAGGACGTCCTCGAGCGTCCGCTCCCCGGTGACCGAGAGCTGCTCGGCGACGTCCCGGGTGACCCGCTCGTTGGCGGTGGCCGTGGTGGCCAGCACCGGGATGCCGGCGGGCAGATCGGCGAGCATCGTCCGGATGCGACGGTAGTCGGGGCGGAAGTCGTGGCCCCAGTCGGAGATGCAGTGCGCCTCGTCGATGACGAGTAGACCGGCACCGGCGGCCAGCTGGGGGAGCACCTCGTCGCGGAACTCCGGGTTGTTCAGCCGTTCGGGGGAGACGAGGAGGACGTCGATGTCGCCGTCGGTGATCTCGGCGTAGATCTGTTTCCAGTCGTCGGCGTTGGTGGAGTTGACCGTGGTGGCGTGGATTCCGGCCCGGTTCGCCGCCGCGATCTGGTTACGCATCAACGCCAGCAGCGGCGAGACGATCACGGTGGGGCCCGCGCCCGACGCCCGCAGCAGCGCGGTGGCGACGAAGTACACCGCGGACTTGCCCCACCCCGTGCGCTGCACGACGAGCGCGCGACGCCGGTCGGCGACGAGCGCCTCGATCGCCGTCCACTGATCGTCGCGGAGGGTCGCGTCGGGGTTGCCGACGAGGTCGCGGAGGTGCTGTTCGGCGCGGGCGCGGAGCGACATCGTCAGTCGCCGGAGTTGGCCGCGGACACGTTGTTGGCCGGCCGGTCGTCACGGATGTAGACGAGCAGATCCCCGGTTTCGAGCTTCTGCGTCTCCGGCTCGACGAGCGGCACGACCCGCCCGCGCCGGACCACCGCGATGACGACCTCGTCGAGCGTGCGCGGCGACCGGCCGACCTCGTCACGCACCACCGACCGACAGGCGAACGCCATGCCGTGGCCGGGCGTCAGCAGGTCCTCGACGACGTCGATGACCGGCGGGTCGGTGGTGGCCAGGCCGAGCAGCCGCCCGGCCGTCGCGGACGAGACGACGACCTGGTGGGCGCCGCTCTGACGCAGCAGCGGGGCGTTCTCCGCCTCCCGGGCCGTCGTGACGATGCGGACCTGGCCGTTGGTCAGCTGGCGGGCGGTCAGCGTCGTCAGCACGGCGGCGTCGTCGGCGTCGGGCGCGACGATGATCGCGGTGGCCCGGTCGACGTGGGCCTGGGCGAGCACGGCCGACCGGCCGGACGAGCCCTCGACGACCGCCAGACCCGCGTTGACGGCCTGCTGTGCGACGCGGTGATCACGCTCGACGACGACGATCTTGTCGCGGGGGACGCCGTTCTCCAGCAGTGCGTCGACCGCGCTGCGGCCCTTGGTGCCGTACCCGCACACCACGTAGTGGTCCTTCACGGTCTTCCTCCACCGCTCCCGCTGGAATTGCCCACGGTACTGCTCGGTCAGGACCTCGAGCGTGGTGCCGACCAGGATGATCAGGAACAGGACCCGCGCCGGAGTGATGAACAGCACGTTCACCAACCGGGCGGAGGGCGACGCGGGAGCGATGTCGCCGTAGCCCGTCGTCGAGAGCGTCACCACCGAGTAGTAGGCCGCGTCGAGCAGGCTCAGCGGGCTGCCGGTGTTGTCGTGGTAGCCGTCGCGGTCGATGTAGACCACGGCCACCGTGAGCAGCACCAAGGACAGCGCCGCGAACATTCGGATGCCGAGCGCGCGCAGCGGGGACGGCCGGCGTTGAGGTAGCCAGACCGAGGCCCGCGGCAGTGCGGTCGGGGTGGGTCGCGTCACGATCTCCAGACGGTAGCGGCAACCGGCAACGGTGGCAGCGGGGACGCGCTACCTGTGGACAAAGCAAAGGCCGCCCCCCGCAGGGGACGGCCTTTGAGTAGTACGCCGACCCGCCGGGTCGCCTCTCGGCGGAAGGTCGCTCGCGGCGACTTAGTTGGGACCGGGGGCCTGGATCGGACCGGCGCACTGAACACCACGGTACAGGGTCGGGTGAGATTCCTGTCGCCGTCAGATCGCCCAGAGGTGCCGCGTGTTGCCCTGGTCGTGCTTACGCTGGAACTCGTACAGTCCTGTCCCTCCCCGCTGGGCCTTGAGTTCAGGAGGCCGCCTTCGTGTCCGAACCCGCCCGTCATCATCGTCCGATCGTCGCCGCCGACCTGGAGCGACTCGTCGAAGGCTCCGTCGAGGGTGAGCCGTCAGCCCGGATGGAGCTGGCGCACGCCACCGCGGCGGCGCTGGTCTCGGTGGGGCGGAACACCGCGGGCGACGACGAGCCCACCGATCGGCTGGTGCGCCTGGCCGACACGGTGGGGCTGGACACGCTGGCGGAGCTGTGGCGCGGTGCGCCGCCGGACTCGCTGCCCGGCGCGCTCTGGGCGCTCTACCTGCTGCGCACCTGGTGCACCGAGAACGGCTCGGAGGTGGCGCGCCTCTACCGCACCGGGCGGTCGCTCGCGCCGGTCGACGAGGTCGTCGCCGGGGTGCGTGACGACGCGGACCCGAACGCGATCGCCGCGGTGGCCGACGACGTCCTGAACGGGCTCTACCAGGGCGAGCTGGACGTGGCGCTCGAACGGGGCGCGGCGTTCTTCCGGGTGGTCGCGGCCGGCCGGGAGTTCCTGGCCACCGACGGGCCGGACGGCGACGCCGAACGGCACCGGGCCGGGCGGAACCGGGCCTGCGCCGACGGCCTCGGCCGCGCCGCCGACGCGTGGCGCGACGGCACCCTGCCCTGATCCCGTAGCGCACCGGGTCTCTTAGCGCATCGGGCCGGTGCGTGCCGGAATGCACAGCGGGAGGGGTTCTCCCCAGCCCGGTGTGCGGAGGCTGGGCCGGCGCCGGGCGGGTGGCCAGGCTGCTGGTCATGACGACACCGCCACCACCGCCCGACCGGCCGACCGTGCGGTTGGGCTCTCCGCCCGACATCGTGCGCGCGATCCCCTCGCTGCTCGGGTTCCACCCCGGGTCCAGCCTGGTCGCGCTCGGCCTCGCCGGGCGTCGCCTGCGTCTGCGGATGACGGTGCGGGTCGACCTGCCGCCGCCCGGCCTGGAGGCCGCGGTCGCCGACCAGGTCGCCGAGCGGCTGCGCGGCGCGAAGGTGTCCGCGTGCGTCGTGGTGCTGTTCACGGCCCCGGCCGACGCGGGGCCGGGCGCCGATCGCGGCGGCACGGCCCTCCCCGGCGCGGGCATGGCCCGCGCGGCCGCGGAATCGCTGCGCGGGGCCGGGCTCGACGTGCGCGAACTGCTGCGGACCGAGAGCGGGCGGTGGTGGTCGTACACCTGCGCCGCACCGTGCTGCCCGCCGGAGGGGCGGCCGGTGGGGCCCGCTCCCACCACGCTGCTCGACGTGCTCAGGGTGGCCGCGGGGCGCCCGGTCTTCGCCGACCGGTCCGCGCTGGTGGCGTCGGTGGGCCGCGGCCCCGGCGAACCCACCGGGGCGTTGCTGGCGGCCATCCACGCCCGGGAGGCCGCCCTCGCGGGCCTGCGCCCGGGCACGCGGGCCGCCCGCGACCTCGTCGATCTCCACCAGCTCCTGATCCGCGGCTCCGCTCACCGGGGCGCACCGCGGGAATCCGCTCCGGCGCGGCCGGCCGCGGCCGCGTTCGCGCCCGACGACCAGGACATCGCGCAGGTCGCGGTCGCGCTGACCCATCCCGCGGTGCGTGACGCGTGCGTCGCCTGGACCGCCGGCCCGCTCGCGGACGCCGCCGTGGTGCTGTGGGGAGAGGCCGTGCGCCGGGTACCCGCCCCGTACGCCGCGGCGCCGGCCACGCTGCTTGCGGTCAGCGCCTATCGTCGGGGCGACGGAGCCCTCGCCGACGCGTGCCTGCGGCGTGCGCTCGACGACGATCCCGACTACCGGATGGCTGAACTCGTGCTCACCGGCCTGACGAACGGTCTGGGGCCGGACGACGTCGAGGAGGCGCTCGGCCTGGACGGCGCCGGATCGGTGGGCGGGCCGCGGTGGCCGTCGTCGGGTTCCGCCCCGAACCCGGGCGGCGGCACCGATGCGCGATGATGGCCGCCGAACGAGCGCGTGGGTCGTCTGGGCCGGCCGTGCGCTCCGCCCAGGCAGGAGCCGGAGGAACTTGGTCATGCGTCCCCGTACCACCGCGCGTCGGCTCGCCCGCGTCGCCGGCCTCGTCCTGGCGTTCAGCGGGCTGCTGAGCGCGGCCGCCTGCAGCGGCGACGAGGGAGGGGCCAAGTCCTCGCCGTCCCGGAGCGAGGCGGCCGCTCCCAGCGCCTCCGAGCCCACCGCGGCGGCGACGTCCGCGTCCCCCTCGCCGTCCGTGCCGCCGCCCAGCCTGCCGGCGGCGGCCGCGGCCGGTGGGCTGTGCGCGTCGGTGACGTTCACCGAAGTCCGCCAGGCGCTCGGCCTGACGTTCCAGATCGCGGCCGCGAGCGGGAAGTCCGGCTCCGCGCGCACGTGCGTGCTGACGCCGCTGGAGGCCGCGCTGCCCGACCTGACGTTCGTCGCCACGCCGCTGGGCGGCGACGAGGTCAGCGCGGAGGACTACGAGAAGGACTTCGTGCCGGACAACTCCAGTGAGATCGACGGTCTCGGCCGCTCGGGGTACCAGCAGCTGATCGCCGCGACCGGGTCGGCGGGGCCGGTGGCGCGCATCGGCTGGCTCGGCGACAAGAACGTCTACACGCTCTCGCTGGCCACCGAACAGGGCACCGGCAGCACCGAAGCGAAGGCGTACCTCCCGAAGCTCCAGGCGCTGGCTCCGAAGGTCATCCCGACCTGATTTCCGGGTCGTTCGGCGCGCATGTGTGCGGTGGTGCCGGGTATCCGGGCGGTCACCAGCACCGTGGAAGGGGCCGCCGCCATGCCGGAGAACGAGCTGAGCTCGGTACCGGACGACACCGCCGAGGTCGATCCGGACAATCAGGCGGACGTCGCCGAGGAGTTCGCCGAGAACGCGGGCATCGACCCGAGCCCGCACGAGGTCGACGAGTACGTCGCACTCCAGGATTCCGATCCGGCCTAGCGGCACGACCTCGCGCCGGAAACGACGACGCCCCCGGCGGTCGGCCGGGGGCGTCGGGCGTCGACGGTCAGGACGACGAGACGAAGACCAGGTTCGCGAGGGACCGGGGGATCTTCACGGTGGTGCCGCCGTGGGTGAGCGTCACCTCGCGGTCGGACCGGTCGACCAGCACCGACACCCCGGGCTCCACTCCCGCCGAGTGCAGGTCGTGGATGAGGTTGGTGTCGCTCTGCAGCTGCTCCGAGAGGCGCTCGATGACGACCTGGTCGCCGGCCGGCGCCGATGCGAGCGTGACCTCACCGGTGGGCGCGAGCTCGCTGTCGTCGATGTTGGTGTCGAGCTCCGCGAGGCCGGGGATGCGGTTGCCGTACGGCGAGACCCGCGGCCGGCCGAGCAGCTGGTAGACCTTCCGCTCGACCTCGGCGCTCATCACGTGCTCCCAGCGACAGGCCTCGGAGTGCGCAGCCTCGTACTCCAGCCCGATCACGTTGACGAGCAGCAGCTCGGCGAGCCGGTGCTTGCGCATCACCGACACGGCACGGTGACGGCCGTGCTCGGTGAGCTCGAGGTGCCGGTCGCCCTGCACCGTCAGGAGCCCGTCACGCTCCATCCGCGCGACCGTCTGACTCACCGTGGGCCCGCTCTGGTGCAAGCGTTCGGCGATCCGAGCGCGCAGCGGCGTGATCCCTTCCTCCTCGAGTTCGAGGATGGTGCGCAGGTACATCTCCGTGGTGTCGATCAGGTCACTCACGTCAGCCGCCTCGCTTCTTTCACTGCTGCCCAGGTACCGAGGAGTCTCACCGGGTCGGGCCGGCAAGGCATGGGCTTCTCTAGGCCGCAAGCATACCCCGCCGCCACCATTTTCTTGAATGGTTCAAGATTTGGTTCGCGGCCGCCACGACCTGCTCCGATTCCCCGGCGCGGGCACCGTACCAGCGTCGGGCGTCACGCCGGTGTTTCGTCCACAGCCAGGGCCTCCGTACCCGGGTTGTGGACAGCCGGTCCGCCCGCCCGCTCCGCGTGATGAGATGGGACGCGTGACGCAGACGTCGGATCGGGACATCACCGCGCAGACCCAGGCCGCTCCGGTCACCGTGCTGTGGGATCCGGCGGTGGCCACCTACAACTTCGGTGATCATCCGCTCGATCCGGTGCGGGTCGAGCTGACCATGGCGCTCGCCCGCGACCTGGGTGTCCTCGCCCGGCCGAACGTGTCGGTCACGGCGGCCCCACCGGCCGACCGGGACACGCTGCGCCTGGTCCACCAGGACGCGTACCTGCACGCCGTGCAGGCCGCCCCGCACGACCCGTTCTTCCGCGGGTGGGGGCTGAACACGTCCGACAACCCGCTCTTCGAGGGCATGCACGAGGCGGCGTCGCTGATCACCGGCATGAGTGTCCGCGCGGCCGAGGCGGTCTGGCGGGGCGAGGCCCTGCACGCGGTCAACGTGTCGGGCGGCCTGCACCACGCGATGCCCGACCGGGCCAGCGGCTTCTGCGTCTACAACGACCCGGCGATCGCGATCGCGCGGATGCTCGAGCTCGGCGCCGAGCGCGTGGCCTACGTCGACATCGACGTGCACCACGGCGACGGCGTCCAGGCGGTGTTCTGGAACGATCCGCGGGTGCTCACTGTGAGCCTGCACGAGTCGCCGGTGTCGCTGTTCCCGGGCACCGGGTTCCCCACCGAGATCGGCGGCCCCGACGCCGAGGGCGCCGCGGTGAACGTCGCGCTCCCGGCTGGCACCGGCGATGCCGGGTGGCTGCGTGCCTTCCACGCGGTGGTGCCGTCGGTCGTCCGGGCGTTCCGGCCCCAGGTGCTGGTGAGCCAGTGCGGGTGCGATTCGCACTTCCGGGATCCGCTGGCGAACCTCACGCTCTCGGTCGAGGGGCAGCGCGCGGCGCAGCTGGAGATGCGCCGGCTCGCGCACGAGCTCACCGGCGGGCGCTGGGTGGTGTTCGGCGGCGGCGGCTACGGCCTGGTCGACGTCGTGCCGCGGACGTGGTCGCACCTGCTGGCCACCGCCACCGGCGAGCCGATGAGCACGTCGAGCGCCACGCCCGACACCTGGCGGGGCTTCGCGTCGTCCAAACGGCCCGCCGCGAAGGTGCCCACCGTGATGGGCGACGGTGCCGACGCCTCGTTCCAGCCGTGGGATCCGGGGTCGCGCACGGATCCGGTCGACCGCGCGATCCTGGCCACCCGCCGGGCGGTCTTCCCGCTCCACGGCCTCGACCCCGACGACCCCCGCGACTGACGTGCCCACCGCCCCGCCCGACCCCGTTGACCGGCCGGACTCCGTTGACCGGCCCGAGACGGCGGCCGACTCCGCTGACCGGCCCGAGATGGCGGCCGATTTCGCTGACCGGGCCGAGACGGCGGCCGACCCCGCTGACCGGGCCGCGACGGCGGTCGATTCCGCTGACCCGGCCGAGACGGCGGCCGGTGGCCGCGAGGGGGAGTCGCCCGGCGCGGCGCACGCCGGCCCCGGCGCCACCACGTCCCATGATGGAGCCGTGGAAGCGGGGCAGAACAAGCCGTACCCGGAGCACCGGCAGGCCGACGTGGTGCTGTCGGACGGCGGAACCGTGCACATCCGGCCGATCCGGCCCGAGGACGCGGACGGGATCGTCGCGCTGCACTCGCGCTTCTCCGACCGCACCCGCTACCTGCGGTACTTCTCGCCCTATCCACGCATCCCCCCGCGTGATCTCAAGCGCTTCACCGAGGTCGACCACGCCGGCCGCGAGGCGCTCGTCGCGGTGCTCGGCAACGACCTGATCGCGGTCGGCCGGTACGAGCAACTGTCCGATCCCGATACCGCCGAGGTCGCGTTCGTCGTCGAAGACGCCCACCAGGGCCGCGGCATCGCGTCGGTGATGCTCGAGCACCTGGCCGAGGCCGCCCGCGAAGAGGGCATCACGCGGTTCGTCGCCGAGATCCTGCCGCAGAACGGCGCGATGATCCGCGTCTTCACCGACGCCGGCTACGACGTCGACCGCAGCTTCGCCGACGGCGTCGTCCACCTGACGTTCGACACCCGCGAGACGCCGCAGGTGCTCGAGGTGCTGCACGACCGCGAGCGGCGCACCGAGGCCCGCTCGATCCGCCGGCTGATGAACCCGTCGGCGGTCGCGGTGGTCGGTGTGAGCCGCACGCCCGACGGGATGGGCCGGGCGGTCTTCGAGAACATCCGGGAAGCCGGGTTCGCCGGTGCGCTGCACCCGGTCAACCCCTCCGCCGCCGAGATCGACGGCGTTCCGGCGTACGCGTCGGTCCGCGACATCCCGGGCCAGGTCGACCTCGCGGTCATCGCGGTGCCGGCCGCGCACGTCCAGGCCGTCGTCGAGGACTGCGCCGCCAAACAGGTCGCCGGCCTGGTCATCCTCACCAGCGGTTTCGCCGAGACCGGCGAGGACGGCGCCCGGGCCCAGGCCCGCCTGGTGGAGATGGCGCGCATCAACGGCATGCGGGTGATCGGGCCGAACTGCTTCGGCCTGGCCAACACCGATCCGGCGGTCTCGCTCAACGCCACCCTCGCACCGCACGTCCCGGGCCGCGGCCGGGTCGGCTTCTTCACCCAGTCCGGCGCGCTCGGCATCGCGCTGCTGGCCGAGGTCGAGCGTCGCGGTCTGGGCATCTCGACGTTCGCGTCGGCCGGCAACCGCGCTGACGTCTCCGGCAACGACCTGCTGCAGTACTGGCGGGACGACCCGGCCACCGACGTCGTGATGATGTACCTCGAGACGTTCGGTAACCCCCGCAAATTCACCCGGGTGGCGCGCGGGCTGGCCCGGCGCAAGCCGGTCGTCGTGCTCAAGAGCCGCGGCGTGACGCCCGGGCTGACCGGTGGGCCGGGGGAGCGCGGGTTGCAGGCGCTGTACCGCGCGTCCGGGGTGATCCGGGCCGAGGCGCTCGGCGAGATGTTCAACATCGGTCAGCTGCTGGCCTACCAGCCGCTGCCCACCGGCCGTCGCACCGCGGTGATCGGCAACTCCGCGGTGCTGGTCGCGCTGGCCACCGACGCGTGCGAGGCCAACCGCCTGGAGGTCCCGCTCGACTGGCGTGTCGACGTCGGCCCGGACGTCACCCCCGACGAGCTGCGCGCGGCCCTGCGCTCGGCCGTCGACGCGACCGACATCGACGCGGTGCTCGTCGTGTTCGTGCCCGCGCTGGCCGTGCCCGAGTCCGCGTACGCCGACGTCCTGCGCGAGGTCGGCGCCGACGCGCGGATCCCGGTGATCGCCTCGTTCCTGGCCGCCAACGGCATGCCCGAACGCCTCCGGCGCCTGGTTCCGGTCACCGCGTCGGTGTCCCTCCCGGATCCCGACGCCGACCCGGACCGCACCGTGCTGTTGCCGAGCCCGGAGTTCATGGTGGCGCGGGGGTCGGTGCCCTCGTACGCGACGCCGGAGGCCGCCGCCCGCACGCTCGGCAAGGTGGCGACCTACGCGGAGTGGCGCGGCACCCCGGCCGGGCAGTTGCCGTCCCTGTCCGACATCGATCCCGGCGGGGCGAGGACGATCGTCGGCCGCACGCTCGACCGGCACCCCGAGGGCGTCGACCTCGAGGACGACGAGGCGGCGGAACTGCTCGCGGCGTACGGCATCACGGTGTGGCCGAGCCGCCGGGTCGTCGGGGCCGACGCGGTGGTGGCGGCCGCCACCGAGCTGGGCTTCCCGGTCGCGGTGAAGGCCGCCGACGAGACGCTGCGGCACCGCGCCGACCTGGGCACGGTGCGTCTCGACGTCGACTCGCCGCGCGACGCGTGGGCGGCCTACCACGGCATCGCGGCGGCGTCGGGGGATCCGAACCCCACCGTGTTGGTGCAGCGGATGGCGCGCGGGGGTGTGGTCTGCGTCGTCGAGGTCGTCCAGGACGCGGCGTTCGGGCCCGTGGTCGGGTTCGGGCTGGGCGGCATCGCCACCGAGCTCATCGGGGACCGGGCGTGGCGGGCGGCGCCGCTCACCGACCGGGACGCCGCCGACCTGCTCCGGGAGCCGCTGGCCTCGCCGATGCTGTTCGGCTACCGGGGTGCGCGCCCGGTGGACGCCGTGGCCTGCGAGGACCTGTTGGCGAGGGTCGGCGCGCTCGCCGACGAGCTGCCGTCGCTGCGGGCGTTGACGCTCAACCCGGTGCTGGCCTCGCCGGAGGGCATCACCGTGCTGCACGCCACCGTGCGCATCGAACGTGCCGCCGGGCCACGCCTGGACGAGGGCGCCCGCCGCCTGCGCTGAGCCCTTCCGCCCCCTGCACGCCCGGTGTACACGGCGCGCCGGGGCCCCGGCACGGCGTGCACACCGCCGAACACAGTGCCCCGCTCGCACACCGGCCACCCCGTGCGCGCCCCGGTTCCCCGTTCACACCCAGGGCGCCTGGTGCGCACGTGCCCTTCCGCGCTGAGCACCTAGCGTGCAGGTGCCCTCACGCGCTGCAGGTCTGGTGCGCGGGGTGCCTGCACGCGCCGGGTGTCTGGTGCGCGGGGTGCGTGCACGCGCCGGGTGTCTGGTGCGCGGGGTGCGTGCACGCGCTGGGTGTCTGGTGCGCGGGGTGCCTGCACGCGCCGGGTGTCTGGTGCGCGGGGTGCGTGCACGGGCTGGGTGTCCTTGTGTGCACCGCCGCTCCGGTCGCCGACGGCGCCCTCGCTGCTCAGCACGAGGAAACCCGCCGTCCCCGCACGGGCCCGGGGCCGCGGTACGTCTTCGGGGTGCACCGCCGGGCCGGGGTCCTCATCCGGCGGTGTGACCGGGTCGGCGTAGGAAAAAGCAACGGCGGACGTCCCCGGAGGGGCGGCCGCCGATGGTGGGAACCGTCAGCTGACGTAGGCGCGCAACGGCTCGGCGCGCAGCGGGTCGCGGAGCTTCGCCATCGTGCCCTTCTCGATCTGGCGGATGCGCTCCCGCGAGAGACCGAAGTCGCGCCCGATCTCGTCGAGGGTGCGCTGGCGGCCGTCGTCCAGGCCGAAGCGCAGCCGGATGACTTCGCGCTCGCGCTCGGACAGCGTCGCCAGCACCTTGTTGACCTCGGCCTTGAGGAGGGCGTAGGAGACGTTGTCGACCGGGCTCATCGGGTCGGTGTCGGCGATGAAGTCGCCCAGCTGGCTCTCGCCGTCGTCGCCGACGGTCTGGTCCAGGCTGACCGGCTCGCGGTCGTACCCGAGCAGCTCGACGACGCGGAACGGCTCGATGCCCAGCTCGGTGGCGAGCTCGGCCGGCGAGGGCTCGCGGCCCAGGCTGACCGAGAGGTCACGGCGCGCCCGCACCAGGCGGTTGATCTGCTCCACCAGGTGGACGGGGAGGCGGATCGTGCGCGACTGGTCGGCCATCGCGCGGGTGATGGCCTGGCGGATCCACCAGGTGGCGTACGTGGAGAACTTGAAGCCCTTGGTGTAGTCGAACTTCTCGACCGCCCGGATGAGCCCCAGGTTGCCCTCCTGGATCAGGTCCAGCAGCGACATGCCCCGGCCGGTGTAGCGCTTCGCGACGCTGACGACCAGGCGCAGGTTCGCCTCGAGGAGGTGGTTCTTGGCCGCCACACCATCCCGGGCCACCTCGGAAAGGTCGCGACGGTAGTCGTCGGCCAGCGAGGAGTCCAGCAGCGCCTGGCCCGCGAACAGGCCGGCCTCGATGCGCTTGGCCAGGTCGACCTCCTCGACCGCGGTCAGCAGCTTGGTCTTGCCGATCCCGTTCAGGTAAGCCCGGACCAGGTCGGCGGAGACCCCGCGACCCGAGTCGTCGGACCCGCGGCGGCTACGGCGCGGGGTCTCGGGCTCGTCCTCGGCCCCGTCGATACGGGACTGCGAGACAGCGTCGTCGCTACGGCGGACATCGGCGTTGTCGGCGTCGACATCACCAGGCACGAGGTACACGTCGAACGCTTCCTCGAACATGAGCGGAACGGACACCCGGCTCGCCTCCTTGTGCCGCGGGGGAGGTGGACGCCCCCGCGTACCGTCTGTCGTGGAAACCAGACTCGCGCCCTCGCCGTGAAGCCGAAGTAAGGCCGGTGTGAGATCCGTGTGAGGTGGACGCTTTCGCAGGCCAGGGATACTGCGATGACCTGCCGCTACACCCGTGAACGCGCCGTGGGGACGAGGACCGGCGATTACTGTCGGCTACCCGACAGCGTTTACGGGAACTCCGCCGGGCCACCGGACAGAGCGGTCCGTTCGGACGATTCCTCGTTCGCTTTCTACATTCCGTAGACTGGAGGTCGCGTCCGTCGCGGCGGAAGGAGACCCCCCATGGCCCGGTTGGGCGAGCTCGAGCGTGCGGTGATGGAGGTCCTCTGGTCCGCCGACGCTCCCAGAACGGCCCGCGAGGTGGCCGATTCGCTGGCCAATCGTGAGCTGGCGAAGACCACGGTGCTCACCGTGCTGTCCCGGCTGGAGTCCAAAGGCCGGGTCGAACGCTGCCGCGACCGCTGGGCCCACACCTACACGCCCACCGCCACCCGCGAGGACTACATCGCCGAGCTGATGGACGAGGCGCTCGGCGACGCCGCTGACCGCACCGCCGCGCTGGTCCGGTTCGCCGGTCGGGTGAGCCCGGAGGAGGCCGAAGCCCTCTCCGGGGCCCTCGATCAGGCTCTGCGCCGGGCGGGCAAGGCCTCGGCCTAGGCCCGCGACGTGCTCCCCACGATTGCGGGTCTCGGCATCGTCGCCGTCCTGTTGATCGGTCCGGTTCCCGCCGTCCTCTCCCGCGCGGAGTGGGTGCAGCGGGAACCGCGTGCTGTCCTGGTGCTGTGGCAGGCGCTCGGCCTGGCCGGCGGCCTGGCCGCCGTCGGAGCCGTGCTCGCGGCCGCGCTCGCGCCGCTCGGCTCCTCGCTCCCGGCCGCGGCCGCCGCCTACTGGCGCGGCGGTGATCTCGACGGATTCCACCTGTTCCTGCTCGGCGCCGCCGTCGGCCTGCTGGGTTGGCTGCTGACGAT
Source organism: Cryptosporangium japonicum (assembly GCF_039524755.1). Lineage (NCBI taxonomy): Bacteria > Bacillati > Actinomycetota > Actinomycetes > Cryptosporangiales > Cryptosporangiaceae > Cryptosporangium > Cryptosporangium japonicum. The sequence goes on along the minus strand of NZ_BAAAGX010000020.1, from coordinate 319,759 downwards.
GACCGCGGTGTCCTCCTGGAAGGCCACCCGGGTCCGCTCACGCCAGCGCGAGCTGGTCGACCTGGTGAGCACACCCTGGCCCAACCGGGTGAGCCCGGCCCGGCCCACCGGCGCCGGCGCGCGGCTGATCGAGCACCCCGCGGCAGCGGCGTACTGCCTGCCCGGGCCGAGCTCGCGTGTCGTCATCACCACCGGTGCGCTGTCCCTGTTGGACGCCGACGAGCTGGACGCCGTTCTCGCGCACGAGCACGCCCACCTGGCCGAGCGGCACGACCTGCTGCTGCTCCCGTTCGCGGCCTGGTCGGACGCGATGTTCGGGCTGGCCGGAACGCAGCGCGTGCGCACGGCGGTCGCGCAGCTCGTCGAGATGCTCGCGGACGACCGGGCGTGTCTCGGGCGCGACCGGGCCGTGCTGGCCGCGGCGCTGGCCCGGGTCGGGGTGGCCGGTGCCGGTGGGACGCCGTCCGGGGCGCTCGGCTCCACCGATCTGGCCGTGCTGCCCCGGGTGCGGCGGCTGCTGGAACCGCCGGCACCCTCGTTGCTGCTGCGTTCGGTGTCCTACGCGGCCGCGCTGGTGACGATCACGGTGCCGTTCTGGGCGCTGCTGGTGCCGCTAGCAGTCCACTGAGATCTCGGTGCTCGCGTACCGCGGCGCGCCGTTGGGCGGGGTCAGGGTCGCGGTGATCGTCCACGCCGTGCTGCACCGGGCCGCGCCGGTCAGGGTCGCGGCCACGTCCTGACCACTGCCCAGGTCGACGTACTGCGTCTCCTGCTTGAGGACGTAGGAGCCCGACCAGGTGAGCGTGGAGTCCAGCAGGCCGGGGTCGAAGCCGTCCGGGACCGCCACGGACAGGGTCACGTCCGCGGTCCTCGCGTCGGGGTCGGAGAACGTCACCGAGCCGGGGGCGAGGATCGTCAGCGTGCCGAAGGCGTCGAACGGGTTCGGGGTCTTGGTGGGGGCCACCGAGCCGGCCACCGGGCGGATCGAGGCGTCCGGGGAGGCTTTCGGGGTTTTCGTCCGGGCTGGTGCCGTGGTCGGGGGTGGGGTGGTCTTCTCGACCTGGATCGACGGCACCGGGCGGGGCACCAGGGTTCCGCCGGCCGAGCGCGGCAGCGGGATCGGGTCGGCGACCAGGCTCTCGGCCGGGGTGGCGGGGGAGCGGTGGGTCGCGAGCGCGATGACGCCGGCGACGCCCAGGACGAGCACGGTGGCCGCGAGCACGGCGGTCGTGCTCACCGGCCCCACCCTCCCGGCGCTTCCCCCCGTCCGCGCCTCGGGGGCCGCGCCCGCACGCGCCTGGGCGGCCGCGCCCGTCCGCGCCTCCGCGGCTGCGCCCGCACGCGTCTGGGTGGACCGCGCGGCGGCCCCGCCTAACCGCGCCTCGGCCCCGACCGCCTCGGAATCCGCCGGCCGCTCGGAGTCGGACGGCCGCCCGAACGCCGCCGGCCGCTCGGAAGGCGC
>NZ_BAAAGX010000020.1:145360-318264 GCF_039524755.1 Cryptosporangium japonicum | reverse complement strand
GGCCGCCGGGCGCTCGGAGGCCGCCGGGCGCTCGGAGGCCGCCGGGCGCTCGGAGGCCGCCGGGCGCTCGGAGGCCGCCGGGCGGTCCGGGAACGTCGGTGGGGCCGGGCGGGACGGGGCTCCCGGGGAAGCCATCGTCCCGTCGATCACCGCACGCGTGCGGCCCTTCCCCGCGGACGGCCCGGCGCGCAACGCCAGCTCCATCCGGTCGAGCAGCCGGTCGCTCATCCCCGGCGGCACCGCGGTCAGCGGCAGCAGCGCCGCCAGCGCGGCCAGCGGCCACCGCTCGTACGCCTTGACGCACTTCGCGCACGGCGGCGTGCCCCGCCGGCCCGTCAGGTGCGCGTGCACCTTCTTCCGCGCGGCGGCGTCCGGCTCCTTCGCCGAGTAGCGCAACGTGTCACGCAGGGCGTCGCAGTCGTCGAGCGACCGCGCCGCCAGGACGTCGGCCACCACGTGCTGCCGGATCACGTCCAGCCGCTTGGCGACCGCGGCCGGTTTGTCGGCCGACACGGCCATCGCGATCGACTCATTGGTCAGCGCCATCCCGGCCGCGAGCGCGAACAGGATCCGGTCGGCCGGGCGGAGGTCACCGGCCGCGCGCCACGCGACCAGCCGCAGGTCCTTGGGGTCCGGCGCGGCCGGCGGCTGCTCACCCTTGCGGCGGCCCCGCCCGGCGTGGAGCTCCTGCTCGACCTCGGTGCACTGCTCATGGATCAACCGGATCATCGCCGGACGCAACGCGTACGCACCGGCCAGCCGGGTGCGGATCGCGACCTCGAACACCCGGGCCGTCGCCTCTTCGGCGGCGTCCACGTCGCGGAGTGCGTTCAGGCAGGTGGAGTAGGTCCAGGCATGACACTCCTCGAACAGGTCGGCCAGCGCTTCTTCATCACCACGCTGCACCGCTGCCACAAGCGCCACGTCGTCCATGTATCGGCACGGTATTCGTAACGCGCTCGCAAAAGAAGACGGGGGAGGAACGAGTGACCGAATCGGTGAGTTGGGTCTTAACTAGGCTTCTGTACCGGCTTAACGCGTCTTAAGTCTCGAGCAGAATCGTCTGCGGACCGACGTTGACCGACGCAACGAGCATGTGTGTCCGAAATCGACCTGTTTCTACCGTGGCGCCACGCTCACGCAGGGCCGCGACGACCGCGTCCACGAGCGGCTCGGCCTGCTCGGCCGGTGCCGCCGCGCTCCACGACGGCCGGCGTCCCTTGCGGGTGTCGCCGTAGAGCGTGAACTGGCTCACGACGAGCAGCGGTGCGCCGACGTCGGAGGCCGATTTTTCCCCGTCGAGGATGCGCAGGTCGTAGATCTTGCGGGCCAGCGCGGACGCCTCGGCGGCGGAGTCGTCCCGGGAGACCCCGACCAGCACCAGCAGCCCGGGCCCGATCTCGCCCACCACGGTGTCGTCGACGGTCACCGACGCCGACGACACCGTCTGCACCACCGCCCTCACGCCGGGAGCAGCATTCCGCGCTCGACGAGCCGCCCCACCAGCGGGATCGCCACCGTCGCCAGCGCCACCGGCTCGGCGTCGTACGCCGCGGCCAGCACCGTCAGCTGGTCGGCGAGCGTCACCGACCCGTCGCAGCCGCCGACCAGCGCCACGGTCACCGGGTCGACTTCCTGCGCCCAGCGCCACCCCGACTCTAGCGCCAGGATCTGCTGGTCGACGTCCCAGCCCTCGGCGCCCATCGACGCCGTCTGACGCAACCGCAGCGACGGAGCGGCCACCAGCCGGGTGTTCAGCAGGTCGGCTCCGCGGACGAAGTCCACCCGGGAGAACCAGGCGGCCACCTCGGGCCCGATCACGGTGTCGTGCTCCTGCATCGCCTCCTCGACCCGGACGACCGGCGAGCCGGACCCGGAGGCGTGCACGCTGATCAGCCCGAAGCCCACCGCGTCGATGCGGTTCTCGGTGAACCACTCCAGCCACTCGTCGGTGCGCTGCGCGGTGTTCAGCTCCCCGGCGTCGCGCAGCCACAGCGCCACGTACCCGGCCGGGTCGAGTGCCTCGCGCTGGACGGCGTGCGCGTCGAGCCCGGTGGCCTCCAGCCACCCGCCGACCCGCTCCTCCCACGGCTCACCCTCGACGTGCAGCCAGTTGGCGAGCAGCTGCCCGTAGCCGCCCGGGTTCAGCAACGACGGCAGCGCCGCGACCAGCTCGGAACAGATGCCGTCGCCCTCGCGCCCGGAGTCCCGGTAGACCATCCGGTCGCGCCGGGACGGCCCGACGACGAACGGCGGGTTGCTCACCACGAGGTCGAACGTCCGCCCCGCCACCGGCGACGCCATGTCCCCGGCCAGCGCTTCCCAGCTGAACCCATTAAGCAGGGCATTCGTCGCCGCGAAGCGCAGCGCGCGCTCGGAGAGATCCGTCACAGTGACGGCCTCGGAGTGCCGGGACAAGTGCAATGCCTGGACTCCGCACCCGGTGCCCAGATCGAGCGCGGAGCCCACCCTCGGCCGCACCGTCGACTGCGCCAGCGTCACCGAGGCGCCGCCGATTCCGAGGACGTGGTCGGCGCGCACCGGGCCGGGCCGGACGTCCGACCCGAGGTCCGAGAGCACCCACCAGTCGCCGTCGTCGTCGCCGTAGGGCGAGAGGTCGAGCGCCGCGCGTACTCCGTCGTCTACTTTCTCGACCAACCCGGTGGAGATCGCCTCGGCCAGCCCGAACGCCCCGAAAGCGCGATCGGCGGCCTTCTCGGACACGGTCGCGCCGGTCGGGAAGAGCTCGATCAGCGTGCCGAGCGGGTCGTCGCCGCCGCGCTCGCGCAACGTGTGGCGCACGGCGAGGAACTCGCCCCGGCCGAGGGCTCCGCTCGCGGTCTCGCCCAACCGGTCGGCGACGCCCGACGGCGTGTAATTCGCGTCCCGCAGAGCGGCGCGCAAACCCGAAATCTGGTCCGGAGAAAGCAACGGATCGGTCACCCGGCCATCCTCTCCCGTCGAATTCGCGTTCGCGCCCCCGGGGGAGCGGAGGGCCTCGGACGTGGCACGCTGGTCCCATGGTGACGCTGCGCCTGAGCCAGGACGTCGACGCCGACGCGTTCCTGGCCGAGGACCCGTTGGCGCTGCTCGTCGGCATGCTGCTCGATCAGCAGTTCCCGATGGAGCGCGCGTTCGCGTCGCCCTGGGAGCTCGGTCGCCGGATGGGTGTCACCCGGCTGGACGCCGCCGCGATCGCCGCGTTCGACCCGGCGGAGTTCGCGGCGCTGTTCGCGACCCCGCCCGCGCTGCACCGGTACCCGCAGGCGATGGCCGGGCGCGTCCAGGCGGTCGCCGCCCACGTGCTCGACGCGTACGACGGCGACACCGCGCGCCTCTGGCTCGACGCGACGACCGGCGCGGAGCTGCTCCGGCGGGTCAAGGCACTGCCCGGCTTCGGCGACCAGAAGGCGCGCATCTTCGTCGCGCTGCTCGGGAAGCAGTTCGACGTCCGCCCGGAGGGCTGGCGCGAGGCCGCCGGCGCCTACGGCGAGGACTCCTCGACGCGCTCGGTCGCCGACGTGACCGGCCCGGAGACCCTCCAGGCCGTCCGCGAGTTCAAGAAGGCCGCCAAGGCGAAGGCGAAGGAGGCCGCACGGTGACGCTCTGGCCACTGTCCGGACTACGGGTACGCGCCGGTTCCATCGAACTGCGCCCGCCGACCGACGACGACCTCCCCGCGCTGGCCGCCCTGGTGCCGGTCGAGGCCGGGCACGATCCGACGCTGCCGATCAGCGGCGTGAGCACGCCCGAGGAGATCGCCGGCCAGGCGGTGCTGCGCCAGGTCTGGCGCTCGCGTGCGGAGCTCGCACCCACTCAGTGGCGCATCTGCCTCGCCGCCTACGTCGACGGTGTGCTCGTCGGCCAGCAGGACCTGAAGGCCGACGACTTCCCGCGCCGGCGCATCGTCGAGACGTCGTCCTGGCTGGGCGAGGAGCACCGGCGCCAGGGCCACGGCAAGGCGATGCGTGCCCTCGCGCTGCACCTCGCGTTCGAAGGGCTGGGCGCGGTCTCCGTGGAGAGCGAGTCGGCCGAGGGCAACGACGCCGCGCTGGGCGTCACCCGCTCGCTCGGCTACAGCCCCTGCGGCGACACGTACGAGCTGCACGACGGCGTCGTCACCCACATGCTGTGGTCGCGCCTGACCCGGGAGCGCTGGGCGCTGCACAAGCAGGGCTACGGGCTGGCGCCGGTCGAGGTCGAGGGGGTCGACGGGTGCCGTCGGCTGCTCGGCCTCCCGCCGACCGACCCGGAGCCGGCCAACAACGGCAAGCGCACGATCGTCCGCCAGGGCGCGCCCGCGCCGGCCTGACGCACGGCCCACGTGGCGGCGCCGGGTGCGCAGTGCAACGATGGGTTGATGCGGTACCCGGCCCTAGGGTGACCGGGCGCCCCCGAGAGAAGCGGGTGGAGCGCGTGCAGAGGCGTTCTCGGGTCGAAGTGATCACCGGGGCCGAACGGAGCCCCGCCGATCAGCTCCGCGATCGTCAGTGGCGGTATTTCGGCCTGATGATGTTGCGGGTCGTGTGCCTGCTCGTCGCCGCGGTCCTGGTCAGCCTGGACGTGCCCTACGCGCTGGCCTGGGTGGGTGTGCTGACGGTGGGGATGGTGCTGTTCCCGTGGATCGCGGTGATGGTCGCGAACGACCGTCCGCCGCGGGAGGAGAACCGGTTCTCCAACCGGCTGCGCAGGGTCCCGGCCGCGGCCCGCGCGCTGGTGAGCACGCCGTCCGAGCCCGAGCCCGAGCGCCGGGACGAGCCGCCCGCGCGCCCCGAGCTGACCCAGCGCGAGTTACCGCCGGGAGCGCGGGTCATCGACCAGGATTAGGGCCGGGCGCCCGGAAGGCCGACCGCGAGCGTCCCGGCGCGCGCCCCGGCGGCCAACGCGCCCGCCGGGCCCGCGCCGCTGAGCCAGGCCGCCAGGAGCCCGGCCGCGAACGCGTCGCCGGCACCCGTCGTGTCGACGACGCGGCGGGCCGGTTCGGCGGCCACCCAGGCGGCGCCGCTCGTGCCGCGCCACCACGCCCCGCCGGCGCCGTCCTTCACCACCGCGATCTCCACCGCGTCGGCCAGCCGGGCCGCCGCCACCGAGGGGTCGGCGAACCCGGTCAGCACCGCGGCCTCGGCCGTGTTGGCCAGCACGAGCGTCGCCCCGGCGATCCAGTCGAGGAACCGGGCCGGGCCCACCGCCTCGAGCGGCGCGGCCGAGGCGGCGTCCACCGAGATCGTCAGACCGCGCTGTTTCGCGGTGTCCAGGGCGGCCAGCCCGGCCTTGCGTGACCCGGAGTCCAGCAACGCGTAACCCGACAGGTGCAGGTGCCCGACGTCGTCGCGGCCCACGACCGCGGTGACGTCGGCGGGGTCCAGCCGGTCGGCCGCGGCGCGGTCGGGGAACATCGTCCGTTCGCCGTCCCCGTCGACCAGGACCGCGATCGACGCGGTCGGCAGCTCGGCGTCGACCGCGACCGCCGGTTCGACCCCGGCCTCGACCAGCTCGGCGACGCGTTCGCGCCCGGGCGCGTCGTCGCCGACCCGGGCGACGAGCGTCACCGGCACCCCGACCCGCGCGAGCCACACCGCGGTGTTCGCCGCGGCCCCACCGCCGCTGTAGCGGATGCGTGCCGGGCGGTCCGAACCGACCGCGGGCGGCCCGTCGGTGCTGATCACGATGTCCGTGGCGAGATCACCCACCACCGCCACGCGTCTCGTGGTCATGGCGTCAGCAGGCCGTGCTCATGCGGAGACCGTCCGCGTTCCGGCGAACGCCACGGCGATCCGGCCGGCCAGCTCCGCGTTGCGCAGGATGATGCGTGTGTTCACGGTCAAGCTCTGCCCCTCGGTGGCCGAGTGGAAATGCGCCAGCAGGTACGGCGTCACATCTTTGCCGGTGACGCCGTCGCGTTCGAGCCCGGCCAGACCCTCGGCGAGCACCCGGTCGTGCAGGGCCGGGTCGAGCTGCTCGTCGACCGGCAGCGGGTTCGCGACGACGACTGCGCCCTCGCCGAGCTTCAGCTCACGGGCGGCACGCAGCGTCTCGGCGATCTCGGCCGCCTCGTCGGCCCGCCAGCCCACCGGGTGGCCGGAGTCGGAGAGGTAGAAGCCGGGGAACCGGTCGGTGCGGTAGCCCAGCACGGTGACGCCGGAGGACTCCAGCCGCTCGAGCGTCGCCGGCACGTCGAGGATCGACTTCACGCCCGCGCACACCACTGCGATCGGCGTGCGGGCCAGCGTGCCCAGGTCGGCGGACTCGTCGAACGTCGTCGACGCGTCCCGGTGCACACCGCCCAGCCCTCCGGTCGCGAAGACCGGGATGCCGACCGCGGCCGCCACCGCCGCCGTGCTCGCCACCGTGGTGGCCCCGTCGAGCCGCTTGGCGGCCAGCACCGGCAGGTCGCGGACGCTGGCCTTGGCGACGCCGTCGGTCAGCGCCAGGTGACGCAGCTGCGGCTCGTCCAGCCCGACGACGATCTCGCCGCCGATCACGCCGACCGTGGCCGGGACGGCGCCGGTGGCCCGGACCGTGCGCTCGATCTCGGCGGCCACCTCGAGGTTGCGTGGACGGGGCAGCCCGTGGGAGATGATCGTGCTCTCCAGCGCGACCACCGGGGCTCCCGTGCCCAGTGCCTCCGCGACGTCGGCGCCGACTCGGATCCGGTATCGCCCTAGCGGCGGTTCGATGTCCACGCGAACACCGTACTTCCTGGTGATTACGTGGCTGCCGCGCGGCTGTCCGAGCAGGCATGCGGCAAACTGGGAGAGACACATCGATCGCAGGGAGGAAGCATCGTGGGATTCGCCGAGACGCTGGAGCGGCCGGAGACCCGTGAGAGCACGACAGACAACGCCCCCGAGGTCTTCCATTACGTGAAGAAGAACAAGATCGCCGAGAGCGCGGTCATGGGGACGATGGTCCAGGCGCTCTGTGGCGAGGTGTTCCCGGTGACGAAGTCGCCCAAGCCGAACTCGCCGGTCTGCCCGGCCTGCAAGGAGATCTACGAGTCGCTGCCCACGGGCGAGTGACCCGCGGCGGCGCCGGCCGACGCTGACCGCGTCGGCTCGGCGGTGGCCGGATCGGCACCCGGCTCGTCCGGCGGGAGTTCGTCCGGGTCGGGCTTGCGTCGCCCGCGCAGCGCCGCGGCGAGCCTGCGCCACAGGTAGGCCACGCGGTGCAGGTGCCGCGGCCGGGGCCCGGCCGGGTGCAGCTGCTCGAGCGTGCCGTTGAGCTCCGCCCCGAGCAGCACCGCGAACGCCAGCACGTAGAAGTACAGCAGCGCGACGATCGGCGCCGCGAGCGTCGAGAACAGCAGCATGTCGCCGGCCAGGCGGCCGATGTACAGGCGCAGCACCCACGAGAGCCCGACGAACAGGCCCAGGGCCAGTGCCGCACCCGGCAGCGCCCGCCGCCACCGCAGCCGCAGCGGCGTCGCGTAGTGGTAGAACGCCGAGAGCGCGGTGAACACGATCGCCACCGTCAGCGGCCAGTACACCAGCCGGATCACGGCCTCGGCCGCCGAGTGCCAGCCGTCCGGCAGCCGGTTGACCACGAAGTCGGGCCCGAGGATGGCCAGCGGCACCGCCACCACCGCGGTGGCGAGCGTGAAGATGTAGAGCCAGAGCGCCATCAGCCGGCTGGCCACCGCGCCACGCAGGTCCCGCTGCCCGTACGCGATCGACACCGTGTTCACGAACGTCGCCGTCGACGACGAGCCGGCCCACAGCGACAGGACGAGCGCCAGCGTCGCCACGTCTCCGCGCCCGTGGCGCAGCAGCTCACCGACGATCGGCGTCACGACGTCGTGCTGCACCGCCGGGCTGACCAGCCGGGCGGTGAGCCGCAGCGCGTGCGACTCGGTGCGGTCGACCAGGTCGGTTCCGGTCCACTGCCCGGCGTACCCGAGCACACCGAGGATCGCGAGGAACAGCGGCGGCACCGACAGCAGCTGCCAGAACGCGGCCTCGGCCGAGAGCCCGAGGATCCGGTCCTGCCACGCTTTCGACAGCATCGACCGGATGAACCGCAGCGTGGTCAGCACGGGACGCAAAGTATTCACCACCGGTCGGAACGCGGGCCCGAGCGCGCGGCGCGCGCCTCTCGAGACCGTCGCGCGCATCCGCGCGACGCGCCCGGCGGGAAGTGTGAGCATGTCAACCGATCAAATTACGGGGTCGGGTCGCGGGAGTCGCGTCCGGACCCGGTGTCGTCGCAGCATGTCGCACCGGCGTCGAGTCCGATCGGCCGGATGGGTGATTTTTCTCCGCCGACGGGGCGGGAGCCGCTTTCCATCATCCCGCACGAACGCCGGGTAGTGTCTGTGAAGCCCTCGCGCCGCGGATGCCGCTCGGGGGCGCACTGGTGTTCGGTTACCTGTCGTGGAGGTTGTGGCTTGACCGCGAACCCAGTGGCTGCGTCCGCCGGTACGGTCGGCGGAGCCGCTCCGCCGCTTCGCGTCTGGCAGCGCAAAGCCCTCGTCGAATACCTTCGCAAGTCCCCGCAGGACTTCCTCGCGGTCGCCACCCCCGGCGCCGGCAAGACGACGTTCGCGTTGCGCATCGCGGCCGAACTGCTCGCCGACCGCACGGTCAGCCAGGTGACGGTCGTCGCCCCCACCGAGCACCTCAAGACGCAGTGGGCGCAGGCGGCGGCCCGGGTGGGTATCCAGCTGGATCCGACGTACACCTCGCAGGGCATCACGTCGTCGGACTTCCACGGCATCGTCGTCACGTACGCGCAGGTCGGCCTCTACCCGGATCTGCACCGGCGGCGCTGCACCACGCGCCCGACGCTGGTGATCCTGGACGAGATCCACCACGCCGGTGACTCGCGCACCTGGGGCGACGGGGTGCGCACGGCGTTCGAGCCGGCCACCCGGCGGCTCGCGCTCACCGGAACCCCGTTCCGGTCGGACGCGAACCCGATCCCGTTCGTGGAGTACGAGAAGGACCGCAACGGCCTCACCCGCTCGCGGTCGGATTCCAGCTACGGCTACGCCGACGCGCTGCGCGACCAGGTCGTGCGCCCGGTGCTGTTCCTGGCGTACTCCGGTGAGGCGAAGTGGCGCACCAGCGCGGGGGAGGAGCTCTCCGCCCGCCTGGGTGAGCCGCTGACGGCCGAACAGACCGGGCAGGCGTGGCGCACCGCGCTGGACCCCAAGGGCGACTGGATGCCGCAGGTGCTACGCGCCGCCGACGCCCGGCTGAGCGTCGTCCGGCAGCACGGTATGCCCGACGCCGGTGGGCTGGTCATCGCCACCGACCACGCGGCCGCCAAGGCTTACGCCGAGATCCTGCGCCGGGTCACCGGCAAGGCACCGGTCGTCGTGCTCTCCGACGACGGCACCGCGAGCGCCAAGATCGCCGCGTTCGCGAACTCCGAGGACCGGTGGATGGTCGCGGTGCGGATGGTGTCCGAGGGGGTCGACATCCCGCGGCTGGCGATCGGCGTCTACGCCACCAGCGCCAGCACCCCGCTGTACTTCGCGCAGGCGATCGGGCGCTTCGTCCGGGCCCGGCGCCCGGGGGAGACCGCCACGGTGTTCCTGCCGAGCGTCCCGGTGCTGCTGGGGCTGGCCGGCGAGATGGAGGTCCAGCGCGACCACGTGCTCGACCGGCCGCACCGGGAGAAGCTGCTCGACGACGACCTCGTCGCGGCCGCGAACAAGCAGGAGGACGAGGACACCGACGACAAGCCGAAGTTCATGGCGCTGTCGTCGGAGGCGCACCTCGACCAGGTGATCTACGACGGCGCCTCGTTCGGCACCGGTGCGGCGCCCGGTACGGCCGAGGAGGAGGAGTACCTGGGCCTGCCCGGGCTGCTCACCGGCGACCAGATCGCGACGCTGCTGTCCAAGCGCCAGGCCGACCAGGTCGCGGCGCAGAAGAAGGCCGCCGCCGAGCGCAAGGCGGCCGGCGGTCCGGACGTCCCGGAACCCGAGGTCGTGCCCTCGTCCACGTTCGTGCGCCGGCAGACGCTGCGCAAACAGCTCAACACGCTGGTGGCCGCGCAGCACCACCGCACGAACCGGCCGCACGGCCAGATCCACGCCGAACTCCGCCGCCTCTGCGGCGGCCCCCCGAGCGCCCAGGCGACCATCGAACAGCTCGAGGAACGGATCGCGACCATCCAGACCTGGGAGCGTTGAGACAACGAAGAAGCCCCGGAGCCAACTGGCTCCGGGGCTTCATCTGACTTGCGCGATCTCAGTCTTCTGTTTTCAAAATCTGGACGGCGACCTTTTCGAGGTCCGGGGCGTACTTGGCTCCGTGATGTCCGCAGAAGACGAGGTCTCCGCCGCCGGGCAGAACTGCCCGGACCTTGGCAGCCGCACCGCACCGGTCGCAACGCTCGCCAGCTGACGGCGCCTCGGTCGGCGGCGGGGTCAGGGTCGGGGTCATTGGCCTCCTCCTCTGCTCTCACCGTGCTGTTCGTTGTGCTTACCGCTCACACATCGTCCAACACATCAGTGTGCTGAGACGTTCCCAGCCCGCCGCCATGTTCCATGTCACACAGCGAGTGACCGGGTGTCTCGGGGCCTCCGCGCATGATGTGCGGTGGTCCCATCACCAGAGTGCCACGCGAAGACGAGTTCCGGAGATCGGATCTCGGACAGACATCCGGGCCCGTCAAAACACTTCCGGTACATCCGGTACAAACTTCGCAGAACCGGGGCTCTGGCGACGTTCTGACATGCTGCGGTCATCAAGTTGGAACACGTGCGGAGGGCCGAAATCCCCCGTGAAAGACGGACTTTTGGCCCCCGACGCGTCGGCGCCCGCCCGGTGCGCCCGCGCGCCCGACGCGGCGGCGCACCGGAACGTGCCCGACGTCGTCACCGACCGTAGTACCGCGGACGCCCTCGGGCAGAGTTCGGCCCCGGAGCCGCTACCAACTCCGGGGCCGGGAACCGCTGGGTCAGTCGAGGTAGTCGCGCAGCACCTGCGAGCGCGACGGGTGGCGCAGCTTCGACATCGTCTTGGACTCGATCTGGCGGATGCGCTCGCGGGTGACGCCGTAGACCTGGCCGATCTCGTCCAGCGTGCGGGGCTGACCGTCGGCCAGGCCGAAGCGCAGCCGCACGACGCCGGCCTCGCGCTCGGAGAGCGTCTGGAGCACCGACTGGAGCTGGTCCTGCAGCAGCGTGAAGCTGACCGCGTCGACCGCGACCACGGCCTCGGAGTCCTCGATGAAGTCACCGAGCTGGCTGTCGCCCTCGTCGCCGATCGTCTGGTCGAGCGAGATCGGCTCCCGGGCGTACTGCTGGATCTCCAGCACCTTCTCCGGGGTGATGTCCATTTCCTTGGCGAGCTCTTCCGGGGTGGGCTCCCGGCCCAGGTCCTGGAGGAGCTCACGCTGGATTCGGCCGAGCTTGTTGATGACCTCGACCATGTGCACCGGGATACGGATCGTGCGGGCCTGGTCGGCCATGGCCCGGGTGATCGCCTGCCGGATCCACCAGGTGGCGTACGTGGAGAACTTGTAGCCCTTGGTGTAGTCGAACTTCTCGACCGCGCGGATCAGACCGAGGTTGCCTTCCTGGATCAGGTCGAGGAAGGCCATGCCGCGGCCGGTGTAGCGCTTGGCCAGCGAGACCACGAGGCGGAGGTTGGCCTCCAGCAGGTGGTTCTTGGCGCGCTCGCCGTCACGGATGATCCAGAGCAGGTCGCGGCGGAGCTGGTGCGGCATCTTCTCGCCGCGGTCCTCACCCTGGCGCATCCGCTCGGCCGCGTAGAGACCGGCCTCGATCCGCTTGGCGAGGTCGACCTCCTCTTCCGCGTTGAGCAGCGCGACCTTACCGATCTGCTTGAGGTAGGCGCGGACGGAGTCGGCCGACGCGGTGAGCTCGGCGTCCTTGCGCGCCTGCTTCAGCGCCTCGGACTCCTCCTCTTCCTCGTCGAACGCGAACTCTTCCTCTTCGCCGTCCGCGAGCACGACCGGCTCGTCGACCGCCAGGCCGCCTTCCTTCGCGGGGCCGGCGGTCGGTGCGCCGTCCGCGGACGCCTTCGCGGCGGCGGGCGCGGCGGCCTTCTTGGCCGGGGCACGCTTGGTCGGGCCGGGCTTCGGTGCGGCGGGGGCGGCCGCAGCGTCCGTCGCGGCGGCGGCCGCGGGGGTCGCGGCGGGCCGCGTCGTCTTGGCGGTCGTCGCCTTCGAGGCCGGGGTGGTGGCCGAGCGGGCGGCGGCTACTCGCCGGCGGGCCGGGCGCGGGTCGGCCGAGCCGTTCACGACCACGGTGACGCCCGCCATGGACAGGCCCTGCAGGATCTTCTTACCTTGAGCGGGTGACACCCCCGCACCACCGAGGATCCGTCCCACCTCGTCCGAGGTGAGGGAGGCGGTATCACCCGCCTGCGCTGTCAGCGTGTCGACGAGGGAACGGACGATGTCGGCCCGCGGAGGGGTGCGGTCGGCGTCTGTCACGAAGTGACCTTCCACGTGTCGGTGCGGCGGGCACACCTCACCGGTCAGGGGGCTGACCGGGGGGCTGATCTACCAGGAGCTATTTCCTCCGGGACTGTCTTCCCCGGTGGCATGGCAACGAATTGTACCGCCGGGTCGGGGGAGACGGCTCCCACCATCGATCCATCCGTTGTGTCTGATTGGTGGGGGCTGACCGGCCTGACGGGGCTCGACGCCGTGCTGGACTGTACGTCGCCGCCCGGGTTCTGGCCACGACCGCCACGACCCAACATTCACTTGACGTGTCACTTGACCTGAACAGAACGATTCAGCAGTAGTCCTCGAGCAGGGAGCACAGCCGTCATGCCAGTAGTGGAACCCACCGAACTCCTCAGCCTCGCGGTCGAGCTGGTGCGGAAGGCCGCGGTCGGGATCGCCGAGCAGCGGACAGCGGCGGTGACCTCGATCGAGACCAAATCGACGCCGACGGATCCGGTGACGGCGGCCGACCGGGCCGCCGAGCAGCTCGTGGTCGACGGGCTGGCCGCGGCGCGCCCCGGTGACCTCGTGCTCGGCGAGGAGGGCGGCTTCCGACCGGTGGGGGCCGAGGCGTCCCCCGACGCGGTGCGCTGGCTGCTGGACCCGATCGACGGCACGGTCAACTTCGTCTACGGGATCCCGGCCTACGCGGTGTCGCTGGCCGCGGAGGTGGACGGCGTCGTCGTGGCCGGTGTCGTGCGCAACGTCGTCACCGGGGAGGAGTGGACCGCGGTGCGCGGCCAGGGCGCCTGGCGCGACGGTGAACGCCTGCGCGGGTCGTCGGTGGCGACGCTCGCCGGTGCGCTGGTGGGCACCGGGTTCGGCTACGCGCGCGAGCGCCGCCGCGAGCAGGCCGAGGTGCTGCTGCGGCTGCTCCCGGAGATCCGCGACATCCGGCGGATCGGCTCGGCGGCACTGGACCTCTGCGCGGCCGCCGAGGGGCGCCTCGACGCCTACTACGAGCGCGGCCTCAACCCCTGGGACCGCGCCGCGGGCGGCCTGATCGCCGAGGAGGCCGGCCTGCTGGTGACCGGCCTGCGCGGCGAGGACGCGGGCGAGGCGATGACGCTAGCCGCGCCGCCGGCGCTCCACGCCCTCCTCGACGACTTCCTGACGCCACTGCACGGCTAGCAGCCGGCCGGGGTCGACGGCTGGGGCGGGTCGAGCGTCTTGATCTCGGCCGGCACGTCCTTCTCGGGGGTGAGGTCCTTGAAGTCGATCCCGATCACGACGTCCACGCTGCCGTCCTCGCGGCCGTCGTCGACGATGACGCTGCCGCGGACGGTGGCCTGGAGCAGCTGCGCGGCGCCCGCGCCGGTGGGCCCGTAGCGGATCTGGGCGGCCTGGGTGACCGGCTCGCCCTGCGGGTCGTTGCCGGTGGTGACGATCTGGAACTTGCGCTTCTTGAGCGCGTTCGCGACCTTGCTCGCCAGCCCGGCCTCGTCGGTGCCGTTGTAGACCCGGACCTTCACGGCCGAAGGCTCCGGGATGTCGGTCTGCACGGTGTTGCAGCCGATCGCCGTGGTGCCGGTCTGGTCGTCGGTGACGATCGCCCACACCACGGTGATGACGGCGACCAGCGCCAATACCCCGATTACCGTCAGCGCCCTGACTCGCGCCAGGCTCACCGCCCCACCACCCCGGTCGTCATGGGGCCAAACTTTAGCGTCCCCGGTCATCCTCGGTGACGTCCCGGCAATCCGCCGGTGACCAGGGGCCGGTCAGGCGCCTCCGGCGAGCGGCCGGAGCCGGCGACGCGACACCGACGCCGCTCGCCACCGGGCCCGCTGAGCGGCACGCAGGCGGGACAGATAGCGCTCGGCCAGCCAGTCGGGTGCGTCCGGATCGCAGCCCGGGGTGTCGATCACCGCGCCTCCGCCGGGTAGCGGAACCAGGTGGGCGCCGCCCGTTCCCGCCGGTGCGGTGCCGGTGAGCGCCTCGACGAGGCTGGTCTTGCCGCAGCCAGGCTCGCCGAAGACGGCGGTCACGGAGCCGGCGATCAGCGTGCGTAGCCGTTGCAGACCGAGGTACCCGGGTGCGGTGCTGAGTCCGAGGACCGGGGTACCGGGGCAGCTCTCCGCGAGGACGGCCAGGTCGGCGAGCACCGACCGCGCGGCCGCGCCGTCCGGTGCCCGGTCGAGCTGGCTGAGCACCAGCACCGGCATCGCCGAGCCCGCGGTGGCCAGCGCGAGCAGCTTCTCGGTGCGTGCCGGCGTCAGCTCGGGCGTGAAGGCCTGGACGACCAGGACCAGGTCGGCGTTGGCCGCCAGCACCTCGCCGCGGACGTCGTCCGGACCGCGGCCGCGCCGGACGACGGTCTGGCGGGGCAGCACGGTGAGCAGATCCGGGCCCGACAGCACGGCCCAGTCACCGGCGACCGGGGTGAGACCCGGCCGGGCGAGCGCCCGGACCGGCCCGGCCGGCGTCAGGCAGCCGCACTCGGAACCGGCGACGTCGGTCACGCGCGCGGGGACGGAAGGCCGCCGGACCGGGGCCGGGTGTCCACCGGACGGGGGCCACCGCGGCGCGGCGTACCGGCCTCGGGACGTCCCGCCTGGTGAGCGGCCCGCTCGACGGTCCCCGTCGGCGTCGGGCTCTTGGGTAAGGTCGCCATCCGCGGCCCGGGAATCCGGCGTCGTGGGGCATCTGCCAGTTGCCGTAGCCATCCGGTACCGTGCGTCCCATTCGTCCGACCACCCGAGGCGGCGGAGCCGGAAACGGCTACGCCGGCTACCGAGGGTGGGCACCGGACCGGCGGCCTGTTCCTGGTCCGGCGGGCCCGGTGCAGGAAAGACGGGCATCGGTGTCACCTCGATCACATCGGGAACACATCCGGTGGGCTGTGCGTATTAGGGGCGCTGGAAACGGTAAGGTTCCGCGCTCGCCGGGTCGAACGGGTTTCCTTCCTGGCCGGGGAACCTGGCCGTTGACGGCGTGACCCGGCTGTCATCCGAACGAAAGAAGAGGACCATCACGATGGCCACCGACTACGACGCGCCACGTCGAACCGAGGAATCGGAGATCGGCGAGGACAGCCTCGAGGAGCTGAAGGCACGCCGGACGGATTCGCAGTCCGGCAGTGTGGACGTCGACGAGGCTGAAGTTGCCGAAGGTTTCGAGCTGCCGGGCGCTGATCTGTCCGGCGAAGAGCTCACCGTCAAGGTACTGCCCATGCAGAACGACGAGTTCCGCTGTTCTCAGTGCTTCCTCGTCCACCACCGCAGCCAGCTGGCCGAAGAGAAGAACGGCCAGTACGTCTGCACCGAATGCGCGGCCTGACTCCCCGGTCGGTCACGCGTCATCGGGGTACGTCCACCGGGCGTCCCGTAAGTACGGAGCGGTCGGGGGTCCGGGGGGTACGACCCCGACCGTTCGGGGTAGAGCAGGAGCGGTGCCAGTGGCGTGGGTATCCGACAATTGTCGGTGCCGCGCCGGCACCCGCTCCACGAGCCCCGAGGGACTGCCGCCATGACTCTTCCGGAGAAGTCGTCCGACTCCACTCCACCCGCTGACCCGGCTCCGTCGTCCGTCGAAACCGATGCGGACGCGACCGGGTCCGGAGCCGTCAGCGCCGAAGCATCCGGCGCTCTGGCCCGGCTGACCGATTCGGACCTGTCCACGACGGACCGGCGCCGCCTGCTCGGCCGCGCGGTC
The DNA here is from genome assembly GCF_039524755.1 of Cryptosporangium japonicum. Classification (NCBI taxonomy): domain Bacteria; kingdom Bacillati; phylum Actinomycetota; class Actinomycetes; order Cryptosporangiales; family Cryptosporangiaceae; genus Cryptosporangium; species Cryptosporangium japonicum. Next base: position 302,181 of record NZ_BAAAGX010000020.1, on the reverse strand, counting down.
TCCGGGTTCGGCCGCGGTGCCGGCCGGGCGATGCGCGGGCCACGCGCCGCCGCCGGCTGGGCCACCGACCTGCTGATCGCCGCCGCGCCGCATCTGACCATCCGCGACCTCGAGACGCTGCAGCGCCACTACGGCGGCAAGTCCGGCGACGAGCTGGCCGACGCCGTGATCCGCAACGCCGCCCGGGTCACCGCGAGCCTCGGTGCCGCCGGCGGTGGCATCGCCGCCGTCGAGTGGACCGTGCCGCCGTCGCTGCTCTCGGCTCCGGTGCTGCTGGCGGTGGAGACCGCCGCGGTCGTCGCCGTCGAGGTGAAACTGCTGGCCGAGCTGCACGAGGTCTACGGCACGCCGGTCCGCGGTTCGGCGAGCGAGCGCGCCAGCGCCCTGCTGACCGCCTGGGCCCGTCGCCGCGGCGTCACGCTGCTGCAAGGCGGGCGGGGCTTCACCACGATCCTCGGCGGCACCATGCGCAAGGAGCTGCGCGACCGGTTGCTGCGCCGGATGGGTCGCAACCTGACGACGCTCGGCCCGCTGTTCACCGGGGCGGCGATCGGCGCCGAGCTCAACCGGCGGGCCACCCGCAAACTCGGCGACGAGGTGCGCGCCGACCTGCGCAAGAACCGCACCCTGCCGCCGTCCTCGGATCGGACGGCGCTCTACTAGCTCTCGTCGGGGGCGGGTAGGGGCAGGTCGAGCGCGTCGAGCAGCGCCTGCGGACGCCGGGACGAGAAGATCCAGTACGGCGTCGGGTCGTCCGGGTCGTCCAGATAGACCCGCACCGTGCCACGCACCCACGGGCGGTGGACGACGAACGCGACCGGGTCGAGTTCGGGGCCGAGCGCCTCCCGGCGCCCGTCGGCGTCCAGCGCCTCGGCGGCGAGCAGGAAGCGGCGCGGGATGTGGGCGTCGTCGACGTGGAGTTCCTCGGCGGTCACCACCACCGTGAGGCGCCCGAGCGCCGCCACCGCGAGCAGCGCGAGCGGGATCAGGAGGACGTACGGCAACCAGGACCGCAGGCCGTCGTGCCCGAGGTGGATCTCGGCGGCCAGCAGCGTCGCGACCGCGGCCGCGCCGGCCCAGCCCCACCACGGCACCGTCCACCGCTCGCGGTACGTGTCGGTGATCGTCGTCGCGGAGCCCATGCTGGGTATCGTGCCACCGACCCACCCCGATACCCGAACGGATGCCATGCCCGACGTAGAGGTTCTCGTCCAACTGCTCGACCCGGAGCTGCCGCCCCCGGCCTACGCGCGGCCGGGCGACGCCGGTGCCGATCTGGTCACGGCGCAGGACGTCCGGCTCGGCCCGGGCGAGCGCGCGCTGGTCGGAACGGGTGTGGCGATCGCGCTTCCCGAGGGCTACGCCGGGTTCGTCCACCCGCGCTCCGGCCTGGCGGCGCGGTTCGGCGTTTCGATCGTCAACGCACCCGGTACCGTCGACGCTGGATACCGAGGTGAGATCAAGGTCAACCTGATCAACCTCGATCCGACCGAGACCGTGACACTCGCGCGAGGCGACCGGATCGCCCAGCTCGTGGTTCAGCGCGTCGAGCGAGCCGAATTCCGGGTGGCGAGCGAGCTGCCCGAGTCGGTTCGCGGGACGGGCGGCCACGGCTCGACCGGCGGACATCGCGGCTTGGTCACCGCACGAGAGGAGTGACGGGGTGTTTCGACGTCGGCGTGGCCGGCACGCTGCGGACGGCCGGGAGGAAGACCTGGAGGCCGCCGAGGTCGAGTCGGTGGAGGACACGGGCCCCGGCCCGTGGGACGCCGAGGCGGCGCCCGAGGACGAGGTCCAGCGCGTCGACCTGGGTGCGCTGCGCGTCCCGACGCTGCCGGACGTGGAGCTGCGCGTCGAAGCCGACCAGAACGGCCAGGTGGCGTCGGTCGTGCTGACCGACGGGAGCAGCGCGCTGGAGCTGGCGGCCTTCGCCGCTCCGCGTACCGAGGGCATCTGGGACGAGGTGCGCGCGGAGCTGGAGGCCAACATCCGCGGTGACGCCGGTGTCGTCGAGCAGGAGGTCGGCGAGTTCGGCCCCGAGCTGCGCGCCACCGTGAAGGCGCCGGACGGCAGCAAGCAACTGCTGCGCTTCGTGGGCATCGACGGGCCGCGGTGGTTCCTGCGGGCGACGTTCACCGGAGCGGCCGCCGCCGACGCGAACGCCGGGCCGCAGCTGGCCGAGTCGGTGCGCCGGACCGTGGTGGCCCGCGGCTCCGACCCGATGCCGGTGCGTGACCCGCTGCCGTTGCGGCTGCCGCGTGAGGTCGTCGAGCAGGCGGCCAACCAGGACTGACGCACGATCGAGGACGCCCGGTGTGCCGACGGCGCACCGGGCGTCGTGGTGGAGGGGGAGCGGGGGGAGGCGTGGTGCGGGGGACTCTGCGCGTCTACCTCGGGGCAGCTCCGGGCGTCGGCACGACGTTCCGGATGCTCGAGGAGGGCCGGCGGCGCGCCGAACGGGGAGCCGACGTCGTGATCGGGTTCGTCGAGACCCACGGCCGCGCCGGCACCGCCGCGCAGATCGGGGACCTGGAGATCGTCCCGCGCGCCCACCTCACCCACCGCGGCGCCGACGTCGAGGAGATGGACCTCGACGCGGTTCTCGCCCGGCGCCCGGAGATCGTGCTCGTCGACGAGCTCGCCCGTCCGAAGGTCCGGGGCGGCAAGCGGTGGCACGACGTCGAAGCGCTGCTCGAGGCCGGCATCGACGTCGTGTCCACGGTGAACGTCCAGCACCTGGAGTCGCTCAACGACGTCGTCGCGACGATCACCGGCGTGCCGCCGCGCGAGACCGTTCCGGACGCCATCGTGCGCGCCGCCGACCAGGTCGAGCTCGTCGACCTGGCGCCCGAGGCGCTGCGCCGCCGGATGGCCGGCGGCGAGATCTACCCGGCCGACACGATCGACGCCGCCCTGGGCAACTACTTCCGGCTCGGCAACCTCACCGCGCTGCGTGAGCTCGCGCTGCTCTGGACCGCCGACCAGGTCGACGAGGCGCTGCGTGCCTACCGCGACGCGCACGGCATCACGAGCACCTGGGAGGCGCGCGAGCGGGTCGTCGTCGCGGTGACCGGCGGCCCCGAGGGCGATCCGCTGATCCGCCGCGCGGCCCGGATCGCCGCCCGCAGCCGGCGCGGCGACCTGCTCGCGGTGCACGTCTCGCGGGGCGACGGCCTCGTCGGCGCCGACCCGGCCCGGCTGGCGACGCAGCGGGAGCTGGTCGAGTCGCTCGGCGGGACGTTCCACGCGGTGGTCGGCGACGACGTGCCCACCGCGCTGCTGGACTTCGCCCGCAGCGCCGACGCGACCCAGCTGGTGCTCGGCACCAGCCGCCGGCCGCGCTGGCAGCGTGCGCTGTCGGAGGGCGTCGGCTCCCGGGTGACGGCGACGTCCGGGCCGATCGACGTGCACCTGGTCACGCACCCGGAGGCGGCGGGCCGGGCCCGCCTGCCGTCGCTCACCGGCGGGCTCACCACCCGGCGGCGGGTGCTCGGGTTCGGGCTGGCGGCGCTCGGGCTCCCGCTGCTCACGCTGCTGCTCGAGCGGGCGGGCGGCAACCTGGACCTGTCCAGCGACCTGCTGCTCTACCTGGCGTTCGTGGTCGTGGTCGCGCTGGTCGGGGGCGGGTACCCGGCGGTGTTCGCGGCGGCGGCCGGCACGTTGCTGGTGAACTGGTTCTTCACCGCGCCGGTGCGGACGTTCACGATCGCCGAGTTCGACAATCTCGTCGCGTTGGGGGTGTTCGCGCTGGTGGCGCTGTCGGTGGCCGGGGTCGTCGACCTGTCGGCCCGGCGGCGGCGGGAGGCCGCGCGGGCCCAGGCGGAGGCGGAGCTGCTCTCCGCGCTCAGCCGGGGTGTGCTGGCCGGAGGACGCGCCCTGCCGGCCCTGCTCACCCAGGTACGGGACGCGTTCGGGCAGGACTCGGTGACGCTGCGGGAGCAGGTCGACGGGCGCTGGCTGGTGATCGACGCGGTCGGCGACCCCGCCGGCCCTCCCGGCACCGAGGTGCCGGTCTCCGAGACGCTCCACCTGGTGCTGCGCGGCCGCCCGCTCCCGGCGTCGGACCGGAGGGTGCTGACGGCGTTCGCCGCCCAGGCCGGGGTCGCGCTCCGCCAGGCCCGGCTGGCGGCCCAGGCGGCCGGGGCCGCCGAGCTCGCCGACGGCAACCGCATGCGTACCGCGCTGCTCGCGGCGGTCAGCCACGACCTGCGGACGCCGCTCGCGTCGATCAAGGCGGCGATCTCGGCGCTGCGGATGACCACCGTGACGCTCGGGCCCGACGACGTCGACGAGCTGCACGCGACGATCGACGAGTCGGCCGATCAGCTGGCCGCGCTGATCGACAACCTGCTCGACATGAGCCGGCTGCAGACCGGGGCGGTGAACCCGCTGCAGCGCGGGGTGGATCTGGACGAGGTCGTGCCGCGGGCGGTGGCCGGAGCGGCGGGGGTGCGGATCGAGGTGCCGGAGACGCTGCCGCCGGTGCTCGCCGACCCGGGGCTGCTCGAGCGCGCGCTGGCCAACCTGGTGGGCAACGCGGTGCGCCACGGCGCCGGTGCGCCGGTGGTGGTGCGGGGGAGCGCGCTGGGTGACCGCGTCGAGCTGCGGGTCGTCGACACCGGCCCGGGTGTCGCGGAGAAGGACCGGGAGCGGATCTTCGCGCCGTTCCAGCGGCTCGGGGACCGGCCGGCCGGCAACGGCGTCGGGCTGGGGCTGGCGGTGGCGCGGGGGTTCGTCGAGGCGATGGGCGGCACGCTGGAGCCGGAGGACACCCCCGGTGGAGGGTTGACGATGGTGGTTTCGCTGGAGGTGGCCCGATGACCAGGGTGCTGGTGGTCGACGACGAGCCGCAGCTGCTCCGGGCGCTGCGGATCACGTTGAAAGCACGCGGTTACGAGGTCGAGACCGCCGCCGACGGTGCGGGCGCGCTCGAGGTGGCCGCGCACCGGCACCCGGAGCTGATCGTGCTCGACCTCGGGCTGCCCGACCTGGACGGCATCGAGGTCATCGAAGGGCTGCGGCCGTGGTTCACCGGGCCGATCGTGGTGCTCTCGGCCCGCCAGGACAGCGACGACAAGGTGCTCGCGCTGGACGCCGGTGCGGACGACTACGTCACCAAGCCGTTCGGCATGGACGAGCTGCTGGCGCGGCTGCGCGCGGCGCTGCGCCGGGCCACGCCGGCGCCGGATTCGGTGGTGGTGACCACCGACGCGTTCACGGTGGATCTGGCCGCGAAGAAGGTCATCGCCGGCGGGAGCGACGTCCGGCTCACCCCCACCGAGTGGGGCATGCTCGAGGTGCTGGTGCGCAACCCGGGCCGCCTGGTGGCCCGCAAACAGCTGCTGCGCGAGGTGTGGGGGCCCGCCTACTCCGACGAGAGCAACTACCTGCGCGTCTACATCGCGCAGCTGCGCCGCAAACTCGAACCCGACCCGGCGCACCCCCGCTACCTGATCACCGAACCCGGCATGGGCTACCGCTTCGAACCGTGACGCGGGCGACACGGTTCCCCATTGTGGTGGAGAAAACGGTGCGTACCCTGATTCACGACGGCGCGGTACCGGGTATGTCACACAGACGCTAACGCGTTCTACGGCATAGCCGCGCCGACTCGTCGCTGAGGTGCCCACCATGACTGACACGCTGCCGCGGACCCACGAGGACTCGGGTCTGAAACGCCTGTTGCGTCGCTTCACTGCTTCCGACCGCGAACTCGACGCCGAGGCCCTGGAAGAGGCCAGCGTCCGTTCCGGCGCCCAGAAGGCCTGCGACTGCCCGCGGGGGAGGGTCGCCACCGTCGCCGGCCGCCTGACCTCGGTGCGGTACACGCCGCGCACCAACCAGCCGACGCTGGAGGCCGAGCTGTTCGACGGCACCGGCTCGGTCACGCTGGTGTTCCTCGGCCGGCGCCGCATCGCGGGGATCGAGCCCGGCCGCTCACTGTCGGCCGAGGGGCGTCTCGCTCTGCGGGATGGTCGTAAGGTGATCTTCAACCCCTTCTACACGCTGGAGCCGACCACACCGTGACCGACCACCGCGCCCGGCCGACCGGCGACCGTACCGATCAGTCTTCCGGTGCCGAGCAGCGCAGGTATGTCGACGCCGAGCCGCGCAGGGTCGACGACGAGCAGCTCGCCGACCGGGTCGCGGACGTCATGGCGGACGAGGCCGTCCGGCTGATCACGGATGTTCCGCCGGGTGACCCGGCGCCGCGGCGTCGTGTCGTCATCACCCCGCCGGAGGCGCCGGCCGAGGCGGTGGCCGACGACGACGCGAAGGACGACGAGCCGATCTCGATCGCCGACCAGGTCCGCGAGCAGCTCGGCGGCCTGCGCGGGCTGGTCGAGAGCTCGCTGCCGGTCCTGGTGTTCGTCCTGGTCAACATGGCGACGTCGCTGAAGCCGGCGCTGTGGGCGGCGGTCGGGTCCGCGGCGCTCATCGCGGCCTACCGGCTGATCCGCAAGGACTCGGTGCGGCACGCGCTCAACGGGCTGTTCGCGGTCGGCATCGCGGCGTTCATCGCGGCGCGCACCGGCCAGGCCGAGGACTTCTACCTGCTCAACATCGCCCGCAACAGCGGCGGCGCGCTGCTGTGCGCCGGCTCCGTGCTGGTCCGGCGCCCGGTGATCGGGTACGCGTGGCGGTTCATCTCCGAGATTCCGCCGGCCTGGCGCGAGAGCAAGCCGCTCGTGCGGGCGTTCTCGCTGATCAGCCTGGTGTGGGCGCTGATGTTCGCGATCCGGGCGGGCGTGCAGATCTACCTGTGGTCGCAGCACAACGCCGACGCGCTGGGCTGGGCGTCGCTGGCGATGGGCTGGCCGATGTTCGGCGCGTGCCTGCTGTTCACGGTCTGGTACGGCCGTAAAGCGATCGCGTCAGCTGCTTGAGCCGTCGCCGCTGACCACCGCGTGGACGCGGTCCTCGGCGTCGGGCGGGCAGAGGAACATCAGCTCGTCGCCGGACTCCAGCGGGTCGTCGGGGGTAGGCACCAGCACCCGCGCGCCCCGCAGGATCGCCACCAGCGCGGCGTCGGACGGCAGCGGTACCTCACGCAGCGGACGCCCGACGTAGGGCGCGTCGGGAGCCAGCGTGATCTCGACCAGGTTGGCCTGGCCCTGCCGGAACGTCATCAGCCGCACCAGGTCACCGACCGTCACGGCCTCCTCGACCAGCGCGGCCATCAGCCGCGGCTTGCTCACCGAGACGTCGACGCCCCACTGGTCGGTGAACAGCCACTCGTTCTCGGCCCGGTTGACCCGCGCCACCACCCTGGCCACCGCGAACTCGGTCTTGGCCAGCAGCGACACGACCAGGTTGACCTTGTCGTCACCGGTGGCGGCCACCACGACGTCGCACCCGGCCAGCCCGGCGTCGTCGAGCGAGGCGAGCTCGCACGCGTCGGCCAGGATCCACTCGGCCTCCGGCACCAGGTGGCTGCGCATCTGGCGGGGGTCCCGGTCGATCAGCAGCACCTGGTGACCGTTCTCCACCAGCTCGTTGGCCACCGAACGCCCGACGTTGCCCGCACCCGCGATCGCGACGCGCATGCTCAGTGCCCCCTGGATTCGGCCGGAGCGGAGCCGGCGATCTGGCTGATCTTGTCGACCTGACCCTCGGACGCCAGGATGAAGATCCGGTCGCCCTCCTGGATGACCGTCGAGTTGCTGCACAGGTGGCCGACGCCGAACCGGGTGAGGTACGCGACCCGGAAACCGGTGGCCTCCTCCAGCGCGGAGATCTTCTGGGTGAGCCAGCCGGGGTGCAGCGCCGGTTCGATCATCACGATCGAGCCCGACGGGTCGCGCCAGACCTCGACCGAGCTCTCCGGCATGAGCGCGCGGAGCACCTGGTCGGAGGTCCAGCGCACGGTGGCGACGGTGGGGATGCCGAGCCGCTCGTAGACCGCGGCGCGGCGGGGGTCGTAGATGCGCGCGACCACGCGCTGCACGCCGAACGTCTCGCGGGCCAGCCGCGCGGAGATGATGTTCGAGTTGTCGCCGCTGCTCACCGCCGCGAACGCGTCGGCCCGGTCGATGCCGGCCTCCTCGAGCGTGCGGCGCTCGAACCCCACCCCGGTGACCGTCGAACCGGCGAAGTTCGGGCCGAGACGGCGGAACGCGTCGGGGTTCTGGTCGATGACGGCCACGGTGTGCCCGCGCTTCTCCAGGCTCTGCGCGAGCGTCGAACCCACGCGACCGCAGCCCATGATGACGATGTGCACGTGCGCATCCTTCCAGCGCTGACTGGTCCGCACGGTACTACCTGCCGCCCTATCCGGCCGCGCGCAGGGGGCAGACGTACGCTATCGCCGTGCCGTCCCCGACGTCCGTGTTCAAGCGCCTCGTCATCGGACGGGCGCTCCGCAGCGACAAGCTCGCGGAAACGCTGTTGCCCAAGCGCGTCGCGCTGCCGGTCTTCGCCTCCGACGCCCTCTCGTCGGTCGCCTACGCCCCCGCCGAGATCCTCGCGACGCTGAGCGCGGCGGGCCTGGCCACCTACCACCTCTCGCCGTGGATCGGGCTGGCGGTCGTCGTCGTCCTGCTCACGGTCGTGGCCTCCTACCGGCAGAACGTGCACGCGTACCCGTCCGGCGGCGGCGACTACGAGGTGGTGAACACGAACCTCGGCCCGGGCTTCGGGCTCGTCGTGGCCAGCGCGCTGCTCGTCGACTACGTGCTGACCGTGGCCGTGTCGGTGGCCTCCGGCGTGCAGAACCTGGCGTCCGCGATCCCGGCGCTCGACAACCACCAGATGCTGGTGGCGGTCCTGCTCGTCGCGTTGCTGACCTCGCTGAACCTGCGCGGGGTGCGCGAGTCCGGGGTGGCGTTCGCGATCCCCACCTACGGCTTCATGGTCGCGATCTTCGGCATGGTGCTCTGGGGCCTGTTCCGGATCTTCGTCTCCGGCGACGAGGTGCGTGCCGAGAGCGCCGGCTTCGAGTTCCACGGCGAGGAGACGCTGGCCGGCATCGGGCTGGTGTTCCTGCTGGCCCGGGCGTTCTCGTCCGGGTGTGCGGCGCTGACCGGCGTCGAGGCGATCAGCAACGGCGTGCCGGCGTTCCGCAAGCCCAAGAGCAAGAACGCCGCGACGACGCTGCTCATGCTCGGGCTGATCTCGGTCGCGATGATGCTCTGCATGATCTGGCTGGCCCGGCTGACCGGCCTGCAGTACGTGGAGGACCCGGCCACCCAGCTCGCCGGCGCCCCCGAGGGGTACGTGCAGAAGACCGTGGTGGCCCAGCTCGGCGAGACGATCTTCGCCGGCTTCAGCCCGGGCTTCTACTTCGTCACGTTCATGACCGCGCTGATCCTGGTGCTGGCCGCGAACACCGCGTTCAACGGGTTCCCGGTGCTGGCCTCGATCCTCGCCCAGGACCGGTACCTGCCCCGGCAGCTGCACACCCGCGGTGACCGGCTGGCGTTCAGCAACGGCATCGTGTTCCTCGCGGTGGCCGCCGGGATCCTGCTGGTCGCGTTCGACGCCGACCCCAGCGCGCTGATCCACCTCTACATCGTCGGCGTGTTCGTCTCGTTCACGCTGAGCCAGATCGGCATGGTGCGGCACTGGAACCGGCTGCTGCGCGTCGAGCGCGACCCGGGAACGCGCCGCCGGATGCGCCGCTCCCAGGGCATCAACGCGTTCGGCCTGGTGATGACCGGCACCGTGCTGATCATCGTGCTGGCCACGAAGTTCCTGCAGGGCGCCTGGATCGCGATCGCCGCGATGGCGTTCATCTACCTGCTGATGCTGGGCATCCGGAAGCACTACAACCGGGTGGCCGAGGAGCTGCGCCCCACCGAGGAGAAGCCGATCCTGCCCTCGCGCAACCACGCGGTCGTGCTGGTGTCCACGCTGCACCAGCCGACGCTGCGGGCGCTGGCGTACGCGAAGGCGACCCGGCCGGACTCGCTGACCGCGGTGACCGTGAACGTCGACGACCAGTCGACGCGCACGCTGCAGGAGGAGTGGGACCGGCGGGGCATCACGCTGCCGCTGACCGTGGTGGAATCGCCGTTCCGGGAGATCACCCGGCCGATCCTCGACTTCGTGCACGGGCTGCGCCGGGAGTCGCCGCGTGACGTGGTGACCGTGTTCATCCCGGAGTACGTGGTCGGGCACTGGTGGGAGCACCTGTTGCACAACCAGAGCGCGCTGCGGCTCAAGGGCCGGCTGCTGTTCGAACCCGGGGTGATGGTGACGAGTGTGCCGTGGCAGCTGTCGTCCACCGAGGGCCGCGATCCGGACCGGGCGGACCGGGTGACCGGGCCCGGCGCGGTGCGTCGTGGTCTCGACCGCACGGGGACGCCATGAGCTGGGTGGGGCAGTCGTTCGAGCTGGACGTCGAGGCGTTCGCGCACGGCGGGCACTGCGTCGGGCGGCACGAGGGCCGGGTGGTGTTCGTCCGGCACGCGCTGCCGGGGGAGCGGGTCGTCGCCGCGGTGACCGAGGACCGCGGCGGGTCGTTCTGCCGGGCGGACGCGGTGTCGGTGGTGCGTGCGTCCCCCGACCGGGTGGAGCCGCCGTGCCCGTACGCGCACCCGGGCGGGTGCGGCGGATGTGACCTGCAGCACGTGGCTCCGCCGGCGCAGCGCTCGTTGAAGGCCGCGGTGGTGCGTGAGCAACTGACGCGGCTGGGCCGGGTGGCCGCGGTCGACGAGATCTTCGACGGCGTCGAGGAGCTGGCCGGCGGCTCGCTGGGCTGGCGGACGCGCGTGCAGTTCGCGGTGGATCCCGCCGGTCGGGCCGGGCTGCACCCGCACCGGTCCCGCGAGGTGCTGCCGGTGGAGCGCTGCCTGATCGCCGATCCGCGGATCGAGGCGCTCGGCGTCACCGACCTGCCGTGGCCGGGGACGACCGCGGTGGAGGCGGTGGCCTCCGGCGCCGGCGACGACGCGCTGGTGCTCGACGTCAAGCCGTCGGGTGCGCGTGAGCACCGGCGCCGTCCGCACGGCCGGCCCGCACCGCGCCGGCCGGTCGTCGTGGAGCTGCCCGAGGAGTTGCCCGAGTCGGTCGCGGTGCTGGCGGCGTCCTCGCCGGTACGCAACACCGGGCGGCCGGCCGCCGAGGCGGTGCGCGGCCACCGCCGGGTGCGCGAGGTCGCCGCGGGGCGCCGGTGGTACGTGCGTGCCGACGGGTTCTGGCAGGTGCACCCGGAGGCCCCGGGCGCGCTCGTCGACGCGGTCCTCGAGGCGCTGGCGCCGCAGCCGGGCGAGTCGGTGCTCGACCTGTACGCCGGAGCCGGCCTCTTCGCCGGGGTGCTCGCCGAGCGCGTCGGGCCGGACGGCCGGGTGGTGGCCGTGGAGGCCGACAAGGGCGCCTGCGACGACGCCCGCCGCAACCTGCGTGACCTGGCCCACGTCGAGGTCGTCACCGCGCGGGTCGACAAGGCGCTGGACGGCGGCCTGGCCGGGAAGCACGACCTGGTCGTGCTCGACCCGCCCCGCTCCGGCGCGGGCGCCGCGGTGGTGCGTGAGGTGGCGTCGCGCAGCCCCCGGGCCGTCGCCTACGTGGCGTGCGACCCGGCGGCGTTCGCCCGCGACGTCGCGACGTTCGCCGACGAGGGGTACGCGCTCACCCGGGTGCGCGCGTTCGACGCGTTCCCGATGACCCACCACGTGGAGTGCGTCGGCACGCTGGTGCGCGCTTAGGGAACGGCCGGGGACGGTTCGCGCAGGACCAGGGCCACCGCGCCGAGGGCTTCGGCGCGGCCGCCCAGCGTGCCCTGCACCACGTCCACCGCGTCGACGGCCGACGGCACCGCGCTGCGGCCCAGCGCGTGGCGCAGCGGATCGAGCAGGACGCGGCCGGTGGCGGCCAGCTCGCCGCCCACCACGACCCGGTCCGGGTTGAGCAGGTTGACCAGGCCGCCGAGCGCGATGCCGATCGCGGTGCCGGCGTCCGAGACGATCCGCCGGCACGGGGCGTCACCGTCGGCGACCAGCCGGACGACGTCGGCCAGCGTCCGCACCTCCGGTCGCCCGCGTCCCAGCACCGAGACCAGCGCCGCCCCGCCGGCCACCAGCTCGAGGCAGCCGCGGTTGCCGCACCGGCACACGTCGCCGGCCGCGTCCAGGCTCAGGTGGCCGATCTCCCCGGCGGTGCCGGAGATACCGCGGAACAACCGGCCGCCGACGACGAGCCCGCCGCCGATCCCGGTGCCGAGCTTCAGGTAGACGAGTGCTTCGCTGCCGCGCCCGGCGCCCCAGGTGTGTTCGGAGAGCGCGCCCAGGTTGGCGTCGTTCTCGACGTGGACGGGGAGCGCGAGGCGCCGCCCGAGTTCGAGCGAGGGGGCCAGCCCGGCCCAGGCGGGCAGTATGTTCGACGCGCCGAGCAGCCCGGTGCCGCTCACCACCGGCGCGGGCAGGCCGAGACCGACCCCGATGACGTCGGCCATGCGGTGGCCGGACTCCTCCACCGCCTCGACGACGAGCGACGCGGCCAGGTCGAGCGTGTGCTCGGCGGTGGGCTCCCCGTTGGGCGCGAGCCGTTCGCCGCGCTCGGCGATGACGGTGTGCGCGAGGTCGGCGACGGCGACGTTCACGTGACGTCGCCCGATGTCCACGCCGGCCACGACGCCCGCACCGGGCGCGAGCTGGACGACCGCGGCCGGCCGGCCACCGGCGGGACCGGCGGGTGCGGTGCCCCCGGGTTCGACGACCAGCCCGATGTCCGCGAGATCACTGAGCGTCGTCGATACGGTGGCTCTGGAGAGGCCGGTCGCCGCCGCCAGATCCGCTCGGGTGCTCGGTCCCATCGCCCGCAGGGCATCGGCGAGGCGGCGTTGGTTTCCGCCCAGCGCGGTGACTCCTGACACCTGGTCCGTCATGGACGCATCGTCGGGCGTGTCGTCAGTTCTGTCAACGCGACACAAAACTGGGGCTCGGCATGGGCCTTGAACTGCTTGTTTAGCGGCTTTCATTGCCTTTATCGATCCAGCGAAGCGTAGGGTCACCGACGAAACCAAACCGTTACGGGTGCTCCTTGACGGAACCCGCGTGCAAAGCGAAGGTGCAGACCATCGACCCCGTGTGTCGATCCGGTGTTACCGAGGTGTCCCCATCGGGAGGATTGGTGTTCACTCTGCGTCGCGGCGTCGCTGTAGCCGCTGCCATGCTGCTGGCGCTCACCGCGACCGCGTGCGAGAGCTCGGACCAGGATCCCGACTCCGACCGCAGCAGCGACACCGCCAAGATCGCCCTGCTGCTCCCGGAATCCCAGACGACCCGGTACGAACAGTTCGACAAACCGCTGTTCGAGGCGAAGGTCAAGGCGCTCTGCGCCCGCTGCGACGTCGTGTACAGCAACGCCAACCAGCAGACCGACACGCAGCAGCAGCAGGCCGAGTCCGCGCTGAACGACGACGCCGAGGTGCTCGTCCTCGACCCGGTCGACGGGGCCGCGGCCGCCACCATCGTCCGCGCGGCGAAGGCCAAGAACGTCCCGGTCATCTCCTACGACCGGCTGGTCACCGGCGCCGACGTCGACTTCTACATCTCGTTCGACAACGAGAAGGTCGGCGCGCTGCAGGCCACCTCGCTCGTCGAGAAGCTCAAGGCCGACGGCACCACCAGCGGCAACGTCGTCATGATCAACGGCTCGCCGACCGACAACAACGCGCGGCTGTTCAACAAGGGCGCGAAGTCGGTGCTGAGCACGTCGGGCTTCCGGCTCCAGCCGGCCGGCGACTACTTCACGCCGGAGTGGAAGCCGGAGAACGCCCAGACGTTCATGGACGGCCAGATCTCCGCGCTGGGCAAGGACGGCTTCGTCGGCGTCTACGCCGCCAACGACGGCACCGCCGGTGGCGCGATCGCCGCGATGAAGGCCGCCGGTGTCAGCCCGCTCCCGCCGGTCACCGGCCAGGACGCCGAGCTCGCCGCGATCCAGCGGATCATCAACGGTGACCAGTACATGACCGTGTACAAGGCCATCCAGCCGGAGGCCGAGAAGGCCGCCGAGATGGCCGTGGCCCTGGTGCTGGGCCGCGACGTGGTCGGCGCCGACGCGAAGGTGAACAACGGCGTCAAGGACGTCCCCTCGGTGCTGCTGCCCCCGGTCGCGGTCACCAAGGACAACATCAAGCGCACGGTCGTCGCCGACCAGTTCTACACGGTGGCGCAGATCTGCACGCCCGACTACGCGACGGCCTGCAAAACGGCCGGCCTCCAGTGATGTAGTTGTTTTGTGAAGTTCCGGTGCGCGTTTCCGACCTCGAGATGCAGATGAGCAGGGCGTAGCTAGACTCGAAAACCTCGCCCCCCACACCCCGCAGCGCGAGGAGTTGCCGCCACCGTGACCGACCAGGCCCATGAGCTGTTGGCCAGCGTGTCCACTCCTGAGGACCTGCGGGCCCTGCCCGCGGAGGCCTTGCCGACGCTGGCCGCGGAGATCCGTGACTTCCTGGTGGCCAAGGTGTCACGCACCGGTGGGCACCTCGGCCCCAACCTCGGTGCGGTCGAGCTGACGATCGCGCTGCACCGCGTGTTCGATTCGCCGACGGACAAGATCCTGTTCGACACCGGGCACCAGGCGTACGTGCACAAGCTGCTCACCGGCCGGCAGGATTTCGAGAAGCTCCGCCAGCGCGGCGGCCTCTCCGGGTACCCCAGCCGCGCCGAGTCGCCGCACGACCTGATCGAGAACTCGCACGCCTCCACCGCGCTCTCCTACGCCGACGGCCTGGCCAAGGCGTTCGCGCTGCGTGAGGAGAAGCGGGCGGTCGTCGCGGTCGTCGGGGACGGCGCGCTTACCGGCGGGATGTGCTGGGAGGCGATAAACAACATCGCCGCCGGCAAGGACCGGCAGGTCGTGATCGTGGTCAACGACAACGGCCGCTCCTACGCGCCGACGATCGGCGGCCTGGCCAACCACCTCGCGACGCTGCGCCTCAACCCCGGGTACGAGCGGGTGCTCGACCTGGTGCGTGACTCGCTGTCACGTACCCCGCTGGTCGGCGCGCCGCTCTACGACGCGCTGCACGGCGTCAAGCGGGGCCTGAAGGACGCGATCAGCCCGCAGGGCATGTTCGAGGACCTCGGCCTCAAGTACGTCGGCCCGGTCGACGGGCACGACCTGGGCGCGCTGGAGTCGGCGCTGCGCCGGGCGAAGTCGTTCGGCGGCCCGGTGATCGTGCACACGGTCACCCGTAAGGGCTTCGGGTACGCGCCGGCCGAGGCCGACGAGGCCGACAACTTCCACGGCCCGGGCGCGTTCGACCCGGCCACCGGCAAGCCGCTCGCGGCCCCGGCGCTGAAGTGGACCAAGGTCTTCGCCGAGGAACTCGTCGAGGTGGCCGACGAGCGGCCCGACGTCGTCGGCATCACCGCGGCGATGGCCATCCCCACCGGCATCGACAAGCTGGCGGCCCGCTACCCCGAGCGCGCGTTCGACGTCGGTATCGCCGAGCAGCACGCGGTGACCTCCGCGGCCGGCCTGGCGATGGGCGGCATGCACCCGGTGGTGGCGGTCTACGCCACGTTCCTCAACCGCGCGTTCGACCAGACGCTGCTCGACGTCGCGATGCACGGCCTGCCGGTGACGTTCGTGCTCGACCGGGCCGGCATCACCGGGCCCGACGGGCCGAGCCACTACGGCATCTGGGACCTGTCGATCCTCGGTGTCGTGCCGGGCATCCGGGTGGCGGCTCCCCGTGACGCGGCGACCCTGCGCGAGGAGTTCCGCGAGGCCGTCGCGGTGTCCGACGGCCCGACCGTGGTGCGGTTCCCCACCGGTGCGGTGCCGGTGGACCTGCCCGCGGTGTCCCGCGTCGGCGGGGTCGACGTGCTCGTCGACGCCGGCCAGAAGCCCGATGTGCTGCTGGTGTCGGTCGGCGCGTTCGCCCACACGGCGGTCGAGGTCGCCACCCGCGCCGCCGAGCACGGCATCCGCGTCACCGTGGTCGACCCGCGCTGGGTGCGCCCGGTCGACGACGCGCTCGTGACGCTGGCCGGCGACGCGGCGCTCGTCGTGTCGCTGGAGGACGGCGTCCGCGCCGGCGGCGTCGGCACGGCGCTGGTCCAGGCCCTCTCCGACGCCGGCGTCTCGGTGCCGGTCCGCGACCTGGGCGTGCCCGCCGCCTGGCACCCGCACGGCTCGCGCTCGGAGATCCTCACCGACCTGGGGCTCACCGCGCAGGACATCGCCCGGCAGATCACCGAGTGGGTCGCCTCCCTGGCCGAGCAACCCACCGAGGGCTCGTTCACCAGCTGAGCGGGCCGCTAGAGGTCGATCACCGCCGATTGCTGATACGTCCGGAGCGTGATGGGGACGAACGGCAACTCGAGGCCGGCAGCCGTGCCGTCCTCGATGCGCTGTCGAAGCTCCTGCACGCTCCGGTCGAACACGGGAAGACGCCAGTGCCGTGGCGGAACCGCTTTGCGTGCGGTGGCCGCGGCCCGTTCGAGCTGCCGGAGGGCGGCCGGCGGCTCCTCGACGACCAGGACGCGAGCGAGATTGGCGCAGATCGCTGCGATGCGGCGGTGTTTGTGACCATATGCGGTCTCGGTATCGAGAAATGCCCGCAGGTGGGACTCCTTGGCTGCGGCGAGCTCTCCGATGTCCTGCTGGGCGATGCCGAGGTTCGTCCGGATGGCCGCGACGCGCGGATGGTGAGTTCCATAGGTATTCGCCGTTGTCGTCAAGGCCTGCTTCAGTAGCGCGTGTGCTCGCGCCGGGTCCTGGCCGAGAAGACCCACACCGAAGTGCACGCGGATCGTTGCGGTGCGAGGGTGCCCTGGCCCGTAAGCGGACTCTTCCTGCTCCAGCGCGTAGGTCAGGAGGCGTACCGCTTCGTCGTGCTCACCCAAGTCGCGGAGCACCACACCCAGGGCGGCGGACAGATCGGCGATACGGGTGGTGTTCCCTCTCGGATTGCGGTGGAGAATGTCCAACGCGGTCTCGAACGCGGTTCGTGCTCCGACGAGGTCGCCGGAGTCATGGAGCACGCCGCCGAGATTGGCGCGCGGCGCGACCGTTCGCGTGCTGTCCGGTCCGTAGTGCGCGTCCAGGGTGGTGAGGCACCGTTTGAGCTCGCGGCGGGCTCTGCGGACGTCGCCGATGTACTGCAACGCACCCGCGAGATCGTTGCGGTACATCGCCGGGTGGGGATCGTCAGCGCCGTAGGCCGCGATCGCGAGGTCGAGCGCACGCTGGTAGGCGTCGCGGGCCTCGAACATCCGCCCCCGGTCCTGCAGCACGCGGCCGAGATTGCTGACGATGCGGGCGCGTCGTGGATCGCTCGCGTTACCGCTGGCCGCGGCCACCGCATCAGCGCGCGTGAGCCGGTCGTAGGCTCCGTCCAGGTCGCCGTCGACCTGCAGTAGCCGCCCGATCTGGCTGACCAGAACGGCTACGCGCATGTCGTCCGGGCCGTACATCGTCTCGGCCGTGACGAACGCGGTCGCGTACTCCACCCGTGCGTCGGCATTGCGGCCCTGCTCCTGCAAGATCGCCGCGTACTCGGCCTTGATCTGCCACAGCGGCAGGTCGTCGTTGAGGTCGGCCCCCACGCTCAACGTGATCGCGCGCCGAATCAGGTCGTGTGCGTCGGCCAGTCGGAGCCGGTGATGCAGGTAGGTACCGGCGAACTCGCACAGGCGGACGACCGGTGCGGCGTCGATCTCCGGAGTGGCTCGATCGAGAACCGCCTGGACATGGGGCATGAGTTCGTCGTGTTGCCGGTCCGAACTAGATCGAACTTCGGCGGCGAGCCACGACACCAGCCCGTTGTGCAGAGCCCGGGCGGCCTCCGGATCGACTTCCTCGAGGTGATCCCGCACGACGAACTGCATCAGACGGTGGATCGACAGGTGACTGCTGTTGCCCTTGATCAGCGAGAAGCCGAGAAGTTGCGCGGTCGCCTCCACGTAGTCCGCGGTGCCGGCAAAAGCTGCGCCGAGCGATTCCGGCAGATGGTCGGCAACCCGCTGCAGAGCGGCCCGGGGGATCTGGTCGGGATTGAGCAGCGCAATCAGATAGAGCAGGTAACTGGCGGCGGGCGACCCGATCGTCTCGATCGCCATGCGCCAGGTGGTTTCAATGCTCAAGCGATAGTGCGTCGGCCGCGCCGTCTTGTCGGAGAAGAGGCGCGAACGGGCGCTCTCGAAGAGCGTGCGGTAGGTCGCGAGATCGACCTTCGCGAACTCGAGGTAGGAAGCGGCCTGATCCAACGCGAGCGGCAAGTCGCCGAGCAGGTGCGCCAACTGGTCGGCGTCCTCGATCGTCAACTCCGGCAAACGCTTCTGGAGCAGCAGCACCGACTCCGGCCGGTGCATGACGTCGAGACCCAGCGGCCGTGCCAAGCCGCTCCACGCAGTGTGCCGAGACGTGATGAGCGCTCTTCCGCGTCGCTCACGGGGGAGGTAGTCGCGTACCGCCTGCGGGTCGGGCGCGTTGTCGAGCACGATCAACCAGTCGCCGTACTGGTCGAGGCGATCGTAGACCTGGTTGCGGCGTTGGACGAGGTGGTCATTCGGGTCGTCGGCGACCGGTAGATCCGGCAGTTTCAGGCGGCGCGCCATCGCGTCGAGCTCGGCCGTGATCAGCTCGGGTCGTTCCGCCGGGACCCACCAGACCATCCGGTAGTCCATCCGGAACCGATAGCAGTACTCGGTCGCCAGGTGGGTCTTCCCGATGCCGCCCAGGCCGTGCACGGCCTGGATGACCATGGGCTCGTCGATTCCCCGAAGCGTGGAGTGGATCGCCGCCAGGGCATCCAGCCGGCCGGTGAAATGAGGATCCCGCCCAGCGATCGGACCGGCGAGCGTCGTCGGCGTGCCGGGAAACGGTGCCGCTCCGAGCCGCTCGCGCGGAAAGCGCGGCTCCTCGTCCGGCTTGACCCGTCCTGTCGTCAGGCCTTGGAGCAGCGTCTTACGCGCCTCGGCCGGGTCGTCGAGACCAGTCAAGCCGATGCGTATCTCACCCTCCAGCAAGGCTGGCATGCTGCACTTTTCCACCTGGACCAGGAGCAGGCGCCCGTCGCCTTCCGTCGCGCGGATGAATGCACCCGTCCACTCCTTGGTGCAGTATTTCGAGGCCACATAGGCGGGTGACACGACGGCAAGAGTGCAGTCGGCGATCTCGAGCGCCTCGTTCATCCGGCTGACGAAGTTCTCCGACGGCCGGAAATCCCAGGCTTGAATCACGACCGAATAATTGGCGCCCTCGAGTTGCCAAGCGATCCATTCCGCCCACTGCCGGTCCGCGGCGGTGTAGCTGATGAAGAAGTTCTTGCGGCCGTCAGAATCCGGTCGCGCGGAATCCGGCATGGTCCCCCCACTGCGCGGCGTGTCACTCGTGAACGCGCCGATACAGTATTTGCCGCATTCCCCACTCGGCGCTAGCGACCAATCGGCCCTCAGCTACGTCGCTCAAGTCGGCTTCGAGCCTATCCAGATCGACGGAGGAAAATATCTCTGTTATTGAGGTGTCGCGTCGCCAGGTGCTCAGGTTCAACAGGAACATGGTGCCGATGTCGCGTGCGGCGGGCCGGACCGTGACGAGTGCGCTCTCCAGACGTTCGGTCCGCGGCGGCGCGGACATGCGAGCCAGGGTGGAGCCGATCTCGAGCAACTGGTTGTTGCGACCCAGCAGGGTCGTGACCACCTGTTGGTAGAACGCCAACACCGGATGGTCGGTGCGTACGTACTCGACCTCATCGATCAGGAGGAGTCCGCCGTCGGCGAGCTGGCCCGCCCACCGCGTCAGCACGGCGTCCGGATCGGTCAGATGAGAGAGCAGAAATCGGCAATAGAGCAGGTCCGCCGGGCCGACAGGGAACGGGACGATCGTGACGTCGTGCTGGTGGAACACGAGACCCGGCCGACTTGTGTCTGCGGCGGCCGCGGCGAGGAATGACGGAGAACTGTCCAAGCCGACGGTGTTTGCCGCCCGCGTGCTCTCCGCCACGATTCGAGTGGTGTAACCGGGGCCGCTACCGAGGTCTACCGCCAAACCGATCGGACGATCGACAGCTCCAGTGATGAAATCGCGACTCGAATGCTCGAAAACCTGAGCAACCGTTCGCAGTCGCGTCGCCGCCAGATCGGTGTCACCGAATTTGTAGCTGGATCCGGAACCGGACGTGGTCGCTACCCGCTCGTTCACTGAGCCCCCCTTGCGCGGACACGATGTCCATCGCCAGGAATTATCGCGTCGGTGGGGGCAGGTCGGAACGCTCTCGTCAGGGCGCGGTGCGGGTCGCCCGGCGGAGGGCTAGTTCGGCGAAGGCGGCCGGCGGGCGGTCCCAGGGCCAGCTGTCGGCCCACTCGCGGCGCCCCACCTTGTGGGTGCGGGCGTTCTCGAGCACCTGGAGCGCACCGGGCGGCAGCGACGTGCCGTGGCGGTAGGCCAGCGCCACCGCGGCGGTCAGTGACACCGTGACGTGCGGTGCGCTGAGCAGGCCCACCAGCCGGGAGTCGATCTCGACGTTCCCGCCGTCGGTGCTGCGGGCCAGGTGGCCGAGGCTCAGGTTGGCCGACGAGCGGGCGAGCGCGTGCGCGTCGTCGGCCGGTACGGCGAGCAGCGACGGGACGATGCCCGGCGTCTCGGGGAACCAGACCAGCAGCTCGGCGGCGCCGGCGGCGACCGCGGGGTCGGGGTCGGAGAGCCAGTTCAGGTACCGGTAGCCGTGGCGGGCGCCGGCCTCGTAGGCGGCCTGGGCCCAGTACGCGGCGACCGCGTCGGTGGCGGCCAGCTGGGCCTCGTCGGGGCGCGTCTGTTCGTCGTAGAGCCAGGTGAGCACCGTGCGCTCGGTCTCCGACGTGACGCCCCGCGCCGCCGCGAACGCCGCGGCGGCCGAGAACGGCAGCTCGCCGTCCTCGCGGTCGCCGACCGACAGCGCGCGCAGCAGGCCGATCAGCACCGCGCGGTCGGGAGTGTCCCGCGCCTCCACCAGGCCGACGACGAACTGCACCACGTACCGCGTCGCCTGCCAGCGGGTGCCGTGGTGGTAGACGGTGCCGAGCAGCGCCGCGCAGGCGTTCTGCCGGACGTCCGGGTCGCTCGACCGCAACGATCGCAGGTGCCCCGGGACGTCCGTGGCGGCACCGTAGGCGTGGTGCAGCCGGTTCCACGGGACCGCATCGAGGCCCACGAGTGGTGTCGGGGTCGATGGGGGCGGTGGTGGGGGAGTCGACAGCATGCGCACCCGCGATCGATACCACACCGCGCCGACACCGCTTCACGCACGGTCGGCGACAGACGCTGTCCAACGTGGACGTATCGGGCATCGCGCGTGGTGCCCGGGAAAAGTCGTGATGCACCGTTTATCAATTGCCGCTTCGGCGGGTCCGGCTTACCGTGAATCCGGGGTGGCCAGCGGCGAACCGGTATCACCGGCCTCGTCCCGCGTGTAGGCGCTCCACCAACAGGTGCTGCACACACCCTCTCCCGGCACGGGTCCGCGGCCGAACCCCCGGTTCGGTGGTTCTGCGGGCTGCCCTCGTGGCGACGCCCCCACCACCGCGTCGGAGGCCGCGGATCCGTGTCCACAAAGACCGAAAGGAGGCGACGATGGCGAAGGTCACCGTGATGGAGTACGAGCGGGTCGTGACGTACCGGGACGGCGTGGCCGGTCCCGTGCTGGGGCCGGGACGGCACACCTACCGGCGTCGCCGCACCCAGCTGTTCCCGGTCGACCTGCGGCCGCGGCTGCTCACGGTCCCCGGCCAGGAGCTGCTGACCGCCGACGGCCTCACCGTGAAGGTGAGCGCGACGGTGCGGTGGCGGGTCGCCGAGCCGGCGACGTTCCACGCGGCCGCCGCCGACGCGCTGGAGATGCTCTACGCGGCCGTGCAGGCCGCGCTGCGCGACCGGGTGACCGGGCTGGCCCTCGGGGACGCCCTGCGCGATCGTGCGGCCCTCGGTGAGGGTCTGACGGCGACGGTGGCCACCGCGGTCGAGGCGCTCGGCGTCACGGTCGACGCGGTCGACGTCAAGGACCTCATGCTCGGAGCCGAGCTGCGTCGCGCGTACGCGGAGACCGCGCTCGCCACCGAGCGGGCCCGCGCCGAGCTCGAGCGGGCCCGGGGCGAGGCGGCGGCGCTGCGCGCGCTGGCCAACACCGCCCGGCTGCTCGAGGAGCACCCGGCGCTGCTCCACCTGCGCACGCTCCAGGCCGCCGACGCGCCCGGCACCACGGTGGTGCTCCGCGCGCCGGGTTCTGGCAGTGACGTGACTTAACGGCTTACCGTCGTGGCGGTACGGGACGACGGTGAGGGGCACGGACGTGCGGGTGCTGGTGATCGAGGACGAGCGCAATCTGGCCGACGCGGTGGCGCGCGGGCTGCGCCGCGAGGGAATGGCCGTCGACACCGCGTACAACGGCACCGACGGCCAGGAGATGGCCACCGTCACCCGCTACGACGTCGTCGTGCTCGACCGCGACCTGCCGGGCGTGCACGGCGACGTGATCTGCACGGAGCTGGCGGCCTCCGGCTCGCTCACCCGCGTGCTGATGCTCACCGCCAGCGGCACCGTGGCCGACCGCGTCGAGGGCCTCGGCATCGGCGCCGACGACTACCTGGCCAAGCCGTTCGCGTTCGAGGAGCTGGTGGCCCGGGTCCGCGCGTTGGGGCGGCGGGCCACGCCACCGGCGCCCCCGGTGCTGACCGTCGGCGACGTCGAGCTCGACCCGGCCCGCAGAGTGGTCAGCCGGGCCGGCCGCCCGGTCGACCTGACCCGCAAGGAGTTCGGCGTCCTCGAGGTGCTGCTCTCCGCGCGGGGCGCGGTCGTCTCCAGCGAGGAGCTGCTGGAACGCGTCTGGGACGCCAACGCCGACCCGTTCACCACGACCGTGCGGGTGACGATGATGACGCTGCGCAAGAAGCTGGGTGACCCGCCGCTGATCGAGACGGTGGTCGGAGCCGGTTACCGGGTGACACCGAGATGACCGTCTACGGCGGCAACGCCCCGGCGCGGCTGCGGCCGACGCTCCGGCCGACGCTGCGGCTCCGGCTCACGCTGCTCAACGGCGTCCTGCTCTTCGGCGCCGGGCTGCTGCTGCTCGTCCTCGCCTGGCTCCTGGTCCGCGACCAGTTGATCTCCACCGACCAGCTCGCGCCGGGCTCCAACGTCACGCTGGTGGACGCGGACGGCAGCACGCACACCGAGAGCGCCACCGCCTGGCAGGCGAGCATGGCGTCGACCACGACGACCGAGCTGCTCGTGAAGGGCTTCCTGGCACTGCTGGCGATCGGCGTGGCCGGCGTCGTCGGCGGTCACCTGCTGACCGGCCGGGCCCTGCGCCCGCTGCACCAGGTCACCGCCACCGCGCGGCGCCTGTCCACCGAGACGCTCGATCACCGGCTGCACCACACCGGCCCGGACGACGAGGTCAAGGAGCTGGCCGACACGTTCGACAGCATGCTCGACCGGTTGTCGGCCGCGTTCGGCAGCCAGAAGAGATTCGTCGCCAACGCCAGCCACGAGCTGCGCACACCGCTCGCGGTCATGCGTACCGAGATCGACGTGACGATGGCCGACCCCGACGCCACCGTCGACGACCTGCGCCGGATGGGCACGGTCGTGCGCGACGCGTCCAGCCGGGCGAACGAGCTGATCGAGGCGCTCCTGCTGCTGGCACGCACGGAGGCGCAGGCCGGGCGGCTGGCCAAGCAGGTCCCGGTCGACCTGGCGCGTGGCGTCCCGTCCACGCTGGCCGCCGTGAAGGCCGAGTCCGAGCGGCTGTCGTTGCAGGTCAGCACGGATTTCGCGCCCGCCGTCGTGATCGGCGACCCCAGCCTCCTGGAGCGCCTGGCCGGCAACCTGGTCGAGAACGCGGTGCGCTACAACGTCAGCCACGGCGTGTTGAACGTGCGCACGGGCGGCGACGGCAGGCAGGCGTGGCTGGTGGTCGCCAACGACGGGCCGGAACTGGACCAGCGTGAGGTGCCCGGCCTGTTCGAACCGTTCCGGCGCGGCGGGGTGGAACGCACCGGCACGCGCGGCGCCGGCCTGGGCCTGTCGATCGTGCGCGCGGTGGCCGGCGCGCACGGCGGCACCGTGCAGGCGGTCGCCCGGCCCGGCGGTGGCCTGGAGGTGACCGTGCTGATCCCGGCGGCGGACCCCGCGGTCGCGGCCGCGCTCACCGCTCCGGCCCGGGAGGCGGCCCCCGCACGCGTCCGCGGTGTCGCCCGGCCGCAACCCCACTAGGGCCTGTTTCACAGGCCAGCAGCCCACCGTGGCCGCGGCCCAGACGACGACCGGCCGCGTTGTCGGCCTTTCCGGATACAACAGCGGTATCCGGAAAGACCTCCGCCTTGCCGCTCGCCGCCTGGACCACGCCCACGGCGGCCTGAACCTGTGAAACAGGCCCTAGTCCCAACGGGTGGTCCAAATCCGAAAACGGCTGCATCGTCCACGAAAAACGGGGTGGATGGTGACCATGGCACGTGTCCGCCGTCGCGGCAGTTATCCTGTGCGAGTGGTGCTGCGGCCCCAGCGCGGCACTCCGGAGAACCGGGCCGATGCTTACGACCCCCGCGAGAGCGAGAGGAAACTCCACCCGCAATGACCATCGCCGTGTCGACCGTGCTCGTCCTGACGAGCTTGGCGCTGATTCTGCTGATCCTGCTCCACCGCGGTAAGGGTGGAGGCTTGTCCAGCATGTTCGGCGGCGGGGTCTCCTCGAACCTCTCCGGCTCCTCGATCGCGGAGAAGAACCTCGACCGGATCACGATCGCTACCGGCGTGATCTGGTTGGCGTGCATCATCACGCTCGGGTTGCTGCTGAAGTCGACCGCCGGCGCCTGAGTCCGGGCGGCGGTCGGTCCGTCGACAGCGGTCAACCCACCCCCACCCCCTCTGGGAAGGAACGGAGCGCTGTAACCGTGGCTGGTGGAAATGCCATCCGAGGTACCCGCGTCGGTGCGGGGCCGATGGGTGAGGCGGAGCGGGGGGAATCAGCGCCCCGTCGTCACATCCCCTTCTACTGCGCGAACGGGCACATGACCCGTGTGTCGTTCGCGGTCGAGGCGGCGGAGCCGGAGCACTGGGATTGTCCGCGCTGCGGGCTGCCCGCCGGGAAGAACCGGGAAGCTCCTCCGGCTGCTCCGCGCAACGAGCCGTACAAAACGCACCTGGCCTACGTGCGTGAACGGCGCAGCGACGCGGACGGCGAGGCGATCCTCGAAGAGGCCCTGGCCAAGGTCCGCGCGCGCCGCGGCGAGTAATTCGTTCGAGCCGGCCCCCGCCCGATGGGCGGGGGCCGGCTCGTTCACGACCGGCGGAGCCGGAGCTCCGCCGGCACGTTGACCGCGGCGGCTTCGTCGAGCAACCACAGCGTGCGGACGCCACCGCGCGCGCCCGCCGCGGGGATCTGCACGCGCCCGGCGCCGGCCAGCGCGAGCCCGACGGCCTCGGCCTTGCCCTCACCGGCGGCCAGCAGCCACACCTCGTCGGCGCTGGTGATCGTGCCGAACGTCAGCGAGACCCGGGTGGGCGGCGGTTTCGGGCAGTTGCGTACCGCGGTGACCAGGCCCTCGTCGTAGGCGGCCGGGGACTCCGGGAAGATCGACGCGACGTGACCCTCCGGCCCGACGCCCAGCATCAGCACGTCGAACCGGGGCAGGTCGGCCCCGGGCCGGGCGGCTTTCGCGAGCTCGTCCGCGTACTGCTCGGCCGCGCTCTCCGGTGACCCGCCGGTGTCGGCGGGCATCCGGTGCACCCGCGCCGGGTCCACCGGCACGTGGTCGAGCAGCGCCTCGTTGGCCTGCAGCTCGTTGCGCTCCGGGTCGCCGGGCGCGACGAACCGCTCGTCACCCCACCAGATGTCGAGGGCGGCCCAGTCGATCGCGTGCCGTGCCGGGCTCGCGTTCAGCGCCTTCAGCGTGCCGATGCCGACGCCGCCGCCGGTCAGCACGATCGACGCGCGCCCGCGGGCGTTCTGCGCGTCGACGATGCGCACCATGAGCCGCGCCGCCGCCGCGGCCGCCAGCACCTCGGCGTCGCGGTGGACGACGACGGAGAGTTCGCCGACGGTCATGCGGGATTGGCGGGGGCTGCGGTGGGCATCGGGTCCTTCCAGACGTGGGAGCGGAACGGCGAGCGGTGGTTGAGCCCGGTCAGGCCGGTAGCCGCGCCGAGCGCCTCGCCGTAGGGCTGGTCGGGGTCGAGCCGCTTGATCTCCTCGGCGAGCTGCTCACCGAGCGAGCGGCGGGCCAGCGGCTGGATCCGGTCGGGAACGCCGGTGCGGCGCAGCACCGCGTGGTTGCTGTCCTGCCGCGTCACCTGGATGCGGGTGCCGTCGTCGATCTCGATCGTGACCTCGCCGATGCCGCGTTTGGCGGTCTCCTGCAGGTCGACCGGCAGCCCCAGCCGGGCCTTCAACCAGCCGACGAGCAGCGTCGCGGTGACGTTCTTCGGCGCGGCGACCACGGTGACCGACTTCGGGCGGCCGGTGACCGTGTCGAACGCGCCCGCGAGCAGCGTCCGCCACGGCGTGGTGCGTGACCAGCCCAGGTCGGTGTCGCCGGGCGCGTAGTCCTCGGCCCGGGCGTGCAGGCAGTTCATCGGGTCGGCCGATTCGCGGGAGTCGGTGACCCGGCGGTCGGCGAACACGCCCAGCGGGTCGTAGGCGATCTTCTCCGGCGGCTCGCCGTGCCACCACGTCACGACCGGCACGTCCGGCGCGAGCAGCGGCAGCGTGACCGACTCGGCGTGCAGCGCGAGCCGGCCGTACATCCGCATCACGACGGCCTCACCGGGGCCGAGCCGCCCACCCACCGAGATCTCGGCGTCCAGGCGGGGCATCGGGGCGTCGATCTGGCGCCGCACGACGATCAGCAGGCGGCAGGGGTGCGCGGCGGCCGCGACGCTGGCGGCCTCCTCGGCGGCCGACACGTGCTTCTCGTTCGCCACGACGACGAGCGTCAGCGCCACGCCGCTCGCGACGAACCCGGCCGCACGCCGCGACTCGCCCAGCGCCCGCACCACGTCGGTGCCGGTGGTGTCCCAGAGTGTCGTCACGGTCGCCTCCAGTTCCGGCCTTCGCGCTCCAGCATCTCGTCCGCGGCCCGCGGGCCCCACTCGCCGGCCCGGTACTTGTGCGGTGTCGTGCCCTGCCAGAAGTCTTCCAGCGCGTCGATGACGACCCAGCTGGCCTCGACCTCGTCGGCGTTCGGGAACAGCGTCGAGTCCCCGACCAGCACGTCGAGGATCAGCCGCTCGTAGGCCTCGGGGGAGGACTCGGTGAACGCCTCGCCGTAGAGGAAGTCCATCGCGACGTCGCGGACCTCCATCGCCGAGCCGGGCACCTTCGAGCCGAACTTCAGCGTCATGCCCTCGTCCGGCTGGACCTTGATCACCAGCTGGTTGCGGCCCAGCGCCTCGGTGTCGGTGTTGGCGAACGGCAGGTGCGGCGCCTTCTTGAACAGCACCGCGATCTCGGTGACCCGGCGCGGCAGCCGCTTGCCGGCCCGGACGTAGAACGGCACCCCGGCCCAGCGCCGGGTGTGGATGCCCAGCTTGATCGCCGCGTACGTCTCGGTCGTCGAGTCGCCGGGGATGTCCTTCTCCTGCAGGTACCCGGGCACCCGCTGACCGGCCAGCCAGCCCTGTTCGTACTGGCCGCGGATCGCGTCGTGCTCCAGGTCGGCCGGGGGCTTGGTCGCGTGCAGCACCTTGAGCTTCTCGGTGCGGATCGCGTCGGCGGTGAAGCTCACCGGCTCCTCCATCGCGGCCAGCGCGAGCAGCTGCAGCAGGTGGTTCTGGATGACGTCGCGGGCCGTGCCGGTCTTGTCGTAGAACCCGGCGCGGGTGCCGATGCCGACGTCCTCGGCCATCGTGATCTGCACCGAGTCGACGTAGTGGGCGTTCCAGATCGGTTCGAACAGCTGGTTGGCGAAGCGCAGCGCCAGCAGGTTCTGAACCGTCTCCTTGCCCAGGTAGTGGTCGATGCGGAAGACGTTCTCCGGCGAGAAGACGTTGTCGACCAGGCGGTTGAGCTCCTTGGACGACTCCAGGTCGTGGCCGAACGGCTTCTCCACCACGACGCGACGCCAGCCGCCGTCGGTGGTGGTGTCGGCCATCTTCGTGCGCTCGATCTGGTTGAGCACGACCGGGAACAGCGATGGCGGGATCGACAGGTAGAAGGCGGCGTTGCCGAGGATGCCGTGCTCGTCGTGCAGTTCCTTGAGCGTGGCGTCCAGGTGGTCGAACGCGGCGTCGTCGTCGAAGGAACCCGCGACGAACTTGATGTTCTCGCTGAGGCGCTCCCAGGCGTCCTCACGCCACTGAGTGCGCGCGCCGCTCTTGGCCCACTCGCGGCAGACGTCCTCGAACTCGCCGTCGCCCCAGTCCCGCCGGGCGAAACCGAGGACGACGAAGCCGGGCGGCAGCAGGTCGCGGTTGGCGAGGTCGTAGATCGCCGGGATGAGCTTCTTGCGTGACAGGTCGCCGGTGACGCCGAAGATCACCAGCGCGCACGGTTCCGGCACCCGCGGGAGGCGCCGGTCGGCCGCATCACGCAGGGGGTTCGCCGCGCGGCCTCCGGGCGTGGCGGTGAGCTGCCCGGGCGGGATCGGGCTCGTCCCGGCGGGCTCCGCGGGCTCCGCGGCCGGAATGGTGTTCGTCGCGGGAGAGCCCTCGGCGGGCGTGCCGGGCGGCGGTGCCCCGGCGTCAGTGGTCTCGGGAGTCGTGGCGGACGCCTCTGGTGCGTCCGCGGCCGGTTGGGTCATCGCACCGCCTCGGGAAGGAGCTGAACCGGGCCGGCGGCCCGGTCGGCGAGGTGAAGCCGGACACCCGGGCGGCCGCCCGGATCCGGAAAGGTGCCGGCCGGAGCGGCCGGCGAGGGGGCGAGCGGAACGCCGACCCCGGCACGCGACGCGCGCGTGCCGGGGCCGGCGGTGGAACGTCTGAACTCAGGCATCTACCGCGGAGAGCTGCTTCTTCACCGAGTCGAGCAACTCGGTCCAGGACTGCTCGAACTTCTCGACGCCCTCCTTCTCCAGGAGGTTCACCACGTCGTCGTAGCTGATCCCGATGCCGGCCAGCGCGTCGAGCGTGGCCTGGGCCTCGGCGTAGTACGGCGTGATCGTGTCGCCGCGGACCACACCGTGGTCGTCGACGGCCTTGAGCGTGGCCTCGGGCATCGTGTTCACGGTGCCCGGGGCGACCAGCTCGACGACGTACTGGGTGTCGTCGTAGGCCGGGTCCTTCACGCCGGTGGAGGCCCACAGCGGACGCTGCGGCTTGGCGCCCGCGTCGGCCAGCGCCTTCCAGCGCGGGGTGGAGAAGACCTGCTCGTAGTCGCGGTAGGCCAGGCGCGCGTTCGCGATCGCGGCCTTGCCGCGCAGCGCCTTGGCCTCGTCCGAGCCGAGCTTGTCCAGGCGCTTGTCGATCTCGGAGTCGACGCGGGAGACGAAGAACGACGCGACCGAGGCGAGCTTGGTCAGGTCGTGGCCGTTCTCCTTGGCCTTCTCGACGCCGGCGACGAACGCCTCCATGACCTCGCCGTACCGCTCGAGGCTGAAGATCAGCGTGACGTTGACGCTGATGCCCTCGGCGAGCGCGGCGGTGATGGCCGGCAGGCCGGCCTTGGTGGCCGGGATCTTGATCAGCACGTTCGGCCGGTCGACCAGCCACCAGAGCGCCTTGGCCTCGGCGATCGTCGCCGTGGTGTCGTGCGCCAGGCGCGGGTCGACCTCGAGCGACACGCGGCCGTCGACGCCGTCGGTGGCGTCGTAGACCGGGCGCAGCAGGTCGGCGCCGTCGCGGATGTCGGTCGCGGTGACCATCCGGATGGCCTCATCGACCGAGACCTTCCGGGCCTTCAGGTCGGTGAGCGTCTCGGCGTAGGTGTCGATGTCCTCGAGCGCCTTGGCGAAGATCGTCGGGTTGCTGGTGACCCCGACGACGTGCTTCTCCTTGACCAGCTGAGCGAGGTTGCCGCTGTTCAGGCGCTGGCGGGAGATGTCGTCGAGCCACACTGCCACGCCGGCGGCGGACAGGTCGGCGAGTGCGTCGGACATGTGGACGTCCTTCCTTCAGTTACCGGTCGGGCTGCCGGTGATGGCCCCGACCCTGGTGAGGCTGGCGTGCGCGGCCGCGACGACGCGGTCGGGGGTGAAGCCGAACTGCTCGTACAGCACGGTGTAGGGCGCGCTGGCGCCGAAGTGCTCGATCGACACGGACTCGCCGCAGTCACCGATCAGGCCGCGCCACGACATCGCGATGCCGGCCTCGACGCTGACCCGGGCCTTGACGCCCCGCGGCACCACCGACTCGCGGTAGGACTCGTCCTGGGCCTCGAACCACTCCAGGCACGGCACCGAGACCAGCCGCGTCGGGGTGCCCTCGGCCTCCAGGCGCTTGCGCGCCTCGTCGGCGATCGACACCTCGGAACCGGTGGCCAGCAGGATCACGTGCGGGGTGCCGCCGCTCGCCTCGGCCAGCACGTAGGCGCCCTTCGCGGCGTTCTCCACCGGCGCGTACTCGCCGTTGGACCGGTCGAACGTCGGCAGGTTCTGCCGGGACAGCGCCAGCGCGGTCGGCCGGTCGGTGTGCTCCAGCGCCTGCTTCCACGCGATCACGGTCTCGTTGGCGTCCGCGGGGCGGACGACGTCGAGGCCGGGGATCGCCCGCAGCGCGGTGAGGTGCTCGACCGGCTGGTGCGTCGGGCCGTCCTCACCGAGGCCGATCGAGTCGTGCGTCCACACGTAGATGGTCGGGAGCTTCATCAGCGCCGCGAGCCGGACCGCCGGTCGCATGTAGTCGCTGAAGACCAGGAACGTGCCGCCGTAGGGGCGGGTGCCACCGTGCAGCGCGATGCCGTTGAGGATCGAGCCCATCGCGTGCTCGCGGATACCGAAGTGGAGCACCCGGCCGAACGGACCGCCGCTGAACATCTTGGTCTGGCGGTCGGGCGGCAGGAACGACGGCTCGCCCTTGGGCGTGGTGAGGTTGGACTCGGCCAGGTCGGCCGAACCGCCCCACAGCTCCGGCAGCGACGGCGCGATCGCGGTCAGCACGTCACCGGAGGCCTTGCGGGTGGCGACACCCTTGGCGTCGGCCGGGAACGACGGGAGCTTGTCGGCCCAGCCCTCGGGCAGCGTGCGGGTGGCCATCCGGTCGAACAGCGCCTTGCGCTCCGGGTTGGCCTCGGCCCACTTCGCGAACTCGGCGTCCCAGGC
The DNA here is from genome assembly GCF_039524755.1 of Cryptosporangium japonicum. Taxonomy (NCBI): domain Bacteria; kingdom Bacillati; phylum Actinomycetota; class Actinomycetes; order Cryptosporangiales; family Cryptosporangiaceae; genus Cryptosporangium; species Cryptosporangium japonicum. The sequence continues at coordinate 271,054 of NZ_BAAAGX010000020.1, read as the reverse complement.
CTCGTGCCGCTCGCGGCCGCGGGCCACGACCTCGCGGGCCCGGCTCAGGGCGTCCTCGGGCACGTCGAAGGTCTTCGCCGGGTCGAAGCCCAGGATCTCCTTGGTGGCCTTGACCTCGTCCTCACCCAGCGCGGCACCGTGCGCCTTGCCGGTGCCCTGCAGCTTCGGCGCCGGGTAGCCGATGATCGTGCGCAGCTGGATGAACGACGGGCGGCTGGTCTCCGCCTTCGACGCCTGCAGCGCGTTCCAGAGGGCCTCGACGTCCTCGTGGTACTTCTCGCCGGCGGTCCAGTCGATCGTCTGGACGTGCCAGCCGTAGGCCTCGTAGCGGGCCGCGACGTCCTCGGTGAAGGCGATGTTGGTGTCGTCTTCGATCGAGATCTTGTTGTCGTCCCAGACCAGCGTCAGGTTGCCCAGCTGCTGGGTGCCGGCGATCGACGACGCCTCGCCGCTGATGCCCTCTTCCAGGTCACCGTCGGACGCGATCGCCCAGATGTGGTGGTCGAACGGGCTCTGGCCGGCCGGTGCGTCCGGGTCGAACAGGCCGCGCTCGCGGCGGGCGGCCATCGCCATGCCGACCGCGTTGCCGACACCCTGGCCCAGCGGGCCGGTGGTGGTCTCGACGCCCGGCGTGTGGCCGTGCTCCGGGTGACCCGGGGTCTGGCTGCCCCACTGGCGCAGCGACTTCAGGTCGTCCAGCGTCAGCGGGTAGCCCGACAGGAAGAGCTGGATGTAGAGCGTCAGGCTCGAGTGCCCGGCGCTGAGCACGAAACGATCCCGCCCGGTCCAGTTGGGGTCCGTCGGGTCGTGTTTGAGCACCTTGTTGAACAACAGGTAGGCCAGCGGGGCCAGGCTCATCGCGGTGCCCGGGTGGCCGTTGCCCGACTTCTGAACGGCGTCGGCGGCGAGAAGTCGAACCGTGTCGACCGCTTTGCCGTCCTGATCGTTCCAGTCCAGTACTGCGTCGTTCTCCGAGCTGCTCACAGGCTTGTCCCTCGTCCGATGTCCTTCTTCAGGACGGAATGCCGTTCCGGCCGGGGGAGTTCCGCGACCGGCTCCTCTGAAAACCCTACCCACCCAGTAAGTAACGACGCGTCTCTGGTTGGTGTCGTGTGAATGAAGGACCCGCGTTCGGCGCGTCCGACCCACCCACAGCGTGTAGACGATTCGACGCGGTCTACCATGACCCAGGCGCGACAGTGCCCGGCCAGTTGCCCGGTTTTCGGCGGCGCGCGGCTGGAACGATCGGAAGGTGGACGGTCTGCTGTGACCCCCCGCATCCAGGAGTCATCGTGACCCTCCAGCTCGAGCGGCCCACGCGGCTCCGTGGCCTCGCCGTCGTCCGGGCCTACGTGGCACTGACGAAGCCCCGCATCATCGAGACGCTGCTCGTCTCCACGGTGCCGACGATGCTCCTGGCCGAGCAGGGCATGCCCTCGCTCTGGCTGATCGTGGCGACCGTCCTCGGTGGCACCCTCGCCGCCGGCAGCGCCAACGCGCTCAACTGCTACATCGACCGCGACATCGATGAGAAGATGTCCCGGACGAAGCGCCGCCCGCTGGCCCAGCACACCGTCGAGCCGCGCAACGCGCTGATCTTCGGCATCCTGCTCGGCGTCGTCGCGGTCGGCTTCCTCTGGTGGCAGACCAACGCGCTCGCGGCCGGCCTCGCGCTCGCCGCGATCCTGTTCTACGTCCTCGTCTACACCGCCGTGCTCAAGCGGCGCACCAGCCAGAACATCGTCTGGGGCGGCGCGGCCGGCTGCATGCCGGTGCTGATCGGCTGGGCCGCGGTCACGAACTCGCTGGCCTGGGCGCCGCTGGTCCTGTTCGGCGTCATCTTCTTCTGGACGCCGCCGCACTACTGGCCGCTGGCGATGAAGTTCCGGGACGACTACGCGAAGGCCGGCGTGCCGATGCTGCCGGTGGTGGCCGCGCCCAAGGTCGTGACCGGACAGATCCTCGCGTATTCGTGGGCGATGGTGGCGTGCTCGCTGCTGCTCTGGCCGCTGGCCACCGGCTGGATCTACGGCGTCACCGCGCTCGTCGTCGGCGGGGTGTTCCTGCTCGAGGCTCATCGGCTCAACTCGCAGGTGCGACGCGAACTCAAGGTCAAGCCGATGCGGCTGTTCCACCTCTCGATCACGTACCTCACCGTCTTGTTCGTCGCCGTGGCCGTGGACGCACTGCTGTCGTAACGTGCACATTCGCTGTACCGGTCGGTAACATGCGTCCATGGCGGAGACCGTGGAAGAGACCACCACCCCCCAGCCCAAGATCGGGCCGATCGTGAAGCGCCTGAAGGGTTTCGCGGGCGCACACGGCGGGGCCACCGCGGTGGTGGAGTACCTCGGGCAGAAGGGCGCGCGCATCGTCCTGGTCGGGAGTGACGGACGCTGGGGCGACCAGGTCGTCGCCGGGGGTGTCGAGGCCGCGCGGACCGCGTGCGACGAGGCCGGCGTCCCGGTGAAGGACGAGTGGGAGCGCGACCTCGTCACCGGCATCAAGACCGGCTCGTACGAGTGGGACTACATGGGTGGCCATCAGACCCCACGCGGCGGCGGCACGCGCTGAGGGGCCGTCGTGGCCCGCTGGACCGCCGCCGACCTGCCCGACCTGACCGGCCGGGTGGCGATCGTCACCGGCGCCAACAGCGGCCTGGGCTACCGCACCGCGGAAGGGTTGGCCCGCGCCGGAGCGTCGGTCGTGCTCGCGGTCCGGCACGCCGGCCGCGGCGCCGAGGCGCTCGCCCGCCTGCGTGCGGCGGTGCCGGGCGCGTCGGCGCAGGTGCGCCCGCTCGACCTGGCCGACCTGGATTCGGTCCGCGCGTTCGCCGCGGCCACCTCCGATGACGTGGATCTGCTGATCAACAACGCCGGGATCATGCACGTGCCCAGCCGGCACACCACCGCTCAGGGCTTCGAGCTGCAGTTCGGCACCAACCACCTGGGTCATTTCGCGCTCACCGGCCTGCTGCTGCCCCGGCTGCGTAACCGTCCGGGCGCCCGGGTGGTGACCGTGAGCAGCGTTATGCACCGGTTCGGCCGGGCCGCCCAGCTCGACGATCCGCAGAGCGAGCGGTCGTACTCGGCGACCGGCGCGTACAGCTTCTCCAAGCTCGCGAACGCGTGGTTCACGCTCGAGCTCGACCGGCGGCTGCGTGCGGCCGGCGCGGCGGTGCTGAGCGTCGGCGCGCACCCCGGGTACACCGACACGAACCTGGTGACCACCGGGCCGGGTGCGGACGGAGCGACGCTCTGGACCCGCGTGTCGAGCGCGGCGACGAAGGTGCTGGGCCAGTCCGACCGGGTCGGAGCGCTGCCCACGCTGCGTGCGGCGGCCGATCCGGCGGTCCGGGGCGGCGAGTACTACGGGCCGTCCGGGCCGGGGGAGTACCGCGGCCACCCGGTGCGGGTGCGCTACACCGCGACCGGCTACGACGAGACGCACGCCCGGCGGCTCTGGGACCTCTCCGAGCGCGCCACCGGCGTCAGCGTTCCGTGACCGGCTGACCGTCGCCGAACACGCGGACACCCAGGAAGGTCAGCACGCCGGTGGCGACGAGCGTGACGCCGGCCCCGATGCCGGCGACCGTGCTGGTCTCACCGTCCGTGGCCAGTGCGACCACCGCGGCGACGACCGCGACGGCCGTGATCACCCAGCCCGCGGCCTCGAGCAGCCGCTGGGCGAAGACGCGGCCGAGCGGCACGAAGTGCAGCCCGACGATCAACGCGATCCAGGCCGCGATGTAGCCCTCGGCGACCTGGCCGAGCACGGCGGCGCCGGCGAAGATCAGCCCGAACTCCACCGCGACGATGATGTTGTAGCGCTTGCGGACCGCCGGGTCGGCCATCGGCGACGAGCCGGACGGGCTCCGCCGGGCGAGGACGACGCCGAGCACCACCACCGCCAGGCCGGCCACCGCCCCGGCGATCAGCACCGGTAACAGCCAGCCGGGCGCGCTGCTGGTGGCCCAGGCGAACCACATCGCGCCGAAGAATCCCTCGATGACCGCCGCGACACCGCGCCCCCGGCCACCTTGTTCAGGTCTGAGCTCCACTAGGCGACTGTAGGTCGCTCCCGCACCGTGAACAGCACCCGTACCGCGTAGACCCAGAGCACGGCCGCGCCGAGCACGTGCAGCGCGACCAGCAGCACCGGCAGGTGCGTGAAGTACTGCACGTACCCGATCAGCCCCTGGGCCAGCTCGACGACGAGCAGCGCGAGCACGGCGTTGCGGGCCACCGGCACCGCGCGGAACGCGAACACGCCGCCGATCGTCAGCCCGATCAGCAGGAACACCGCGTCGGCGTGGAGCTGGCTGACCAGGGCCGGGTCGAACCCGGTGCGCCCGGCGCCGCGGTCGCCGGAGTGCGGGCCGCTGCCGGTGACCACGGTGCCGATCACGATCGTGAGCCCGGCCGCGATCGGAATGGCCCGGGCCAGCCACCGCAGCGGCACCCCGACGCGCCACTCGCGCGGCCCGTCGCCCTCGCCGGTGCGGTGCCAGAACGCGTAGCCGGCGTAGATCAGCGCCATCGAGACCAGGAAGTGTGCGGACACCGTCCACGGGTTGAGCCCGGTGAGCACGGTGATGCCGCCGACCACCGCCTGGGCCACGATGCCGAAGAACTGGGCCAGCGACAGCCAGACCAGCGACCGGCGCCGCCGCCGCTGGAGCCAGACCAGGATGATCGCCGCGCCGACGATCGCCGAGAGCACGAACGTCAGCAGCCGGTTGCCGAACTCGATGTAGCCGTGGATGCCGTACTCGGGCGTGTTCGTGTAGCTGTCGTCGGTGCACTTGGGCCAGGTGGGGCAGCCCAGGCCGGACCCGGACAGCCGCACCGCCACCCCGGTGAGCACGATCACGATGTTGCCGACGATCGTGCCGAACGCGAGCCACCGTACGAGCTTCGGTGCGTTCCGGAGACGGTCGAACCGGCCGGGTTCCCGGGGCGGGGCCGTCGCGGGCTGCGCGGTCGCGGTGCTCATGGCGGGCATTCTATGGGCTGTAGACGTTCTCCCCGGGAACGGGATGGACGGGGTCGGCGGGTAGCCTCCACGACGTGCCCGAATCGTCCCCCCAGTACGTCCTGACGCTCTCCTGCGCCGATCGTCCAGGCATCGTTCACGCGGTCGCCGGCCAACTCGCCGCCGCCGGTTGCAACATCCTGGAGAGCCAGCAGTTCGGTGACCCGTTCACCGGTCGTTTCTTCATGCGGGTGCACATCAGCGGTCCGGCCGGCGCGACCGTCGGGGGGCTGCGCGAGGAGTTCGCCGCGACCGCGACCGAGTTCGGCATGGAGTGGGCGGTGCACGACCTGGCCGTGCGCCCGCGGGTGCTGATCCTGGTCAGCAAGCAGGGGCACTGCCTCAACGACCTGCTGTTCCGACGCGAGACCGGTGCGTTGAAGATCGACGTGCCGGCGATCGTGTCCAACCACCCGGACTTCGCCGCGCTCGCCCGCTGGCACAACGTCCCGTTCCACCACCTCCCGGTGACGCCCGACACCAAGCCGCAGCAGGAGGAGAAGCTGCGCGCGCTGGTCGAGGAGCAGCGGATCGACCTGGTCGTGCTCGCCCGCTACATGCAGGTGCTCTCCGACGACCTGTGCCGTGACCTGGCCGGACGGGCGATCAACATCCACCACTCGTTCCTGCCGAGCTTCAAGGGCGCCCGCCCCTACCACCAGGCGCACGCGCGTGGCGTCAAGCTGATCGGCGCGACCGCCCACTACGTCACCGGTGCGCTCGACGAGGGGCCGATCATCGAGCAGGAGGTGGCCCGGGTCGACCACACCGACAGCCCCGACGAGATGGTCGCGGTGGGCCGGGACGTCGAGTGCCTGGCGCTCTCCCGGGCGGTGCGGTGGCACGTGGAGCACCGGGTGCTGCTCAACGGCGACCGCACGGTGGTCTTCGACTGACGGACGGCTTCTCCGGGCCTTCCACGGCCCGGGAAGGGCCGGGAATCGGTCGTAGGCCCGGGAGCTCGTCGCGCCCGCTACCCGCCGGTGCTCCAGCCCGTCCGGTTGGCGGGGATCCAGGTAGCGGCGAAGCGGGCGGCTTCGTCCAGGGCGAACAGGCGGCCGGTGGCGCTCCCCACCGGCCCGGTCGTGACCGCGCCGGTGGCCTCGAACGCCGCACCCAGCGCGGCGAAGTCCCGTTCGTCGGCCACCACGTCGACGTACCGCACCCAGCGGCGTTCGCCGTCGGAGTCCAGCGCCGCGCACGACAGCCGCTCCCGGGGCGCCCCGGCCGAGCGCGCCTCGCCGAGGTGGAACGCGGTGCAGGTGTCGTAGCCGGCGCCGAGCAGCAGCACCCTGGCCCCGGCCGCGGCCAGCGCCGAGAGCGGCGAGCGGTTCCCGAACCGGCAGTCCAGGTCGTGCCGGCGCAGCAGGTCCGACGCGGCCGGGCCGAGCGCGGCGAACGACGTCTGCGGGTGCCCGCTGCGGATCGCCCCCGGCCAGGAGCGCAGCGTCTCGGGCAGCCAGCCCATGCCGTCGGACGGCGTGCGTGCCGGGTCGAACGCCGGCATCCCGTCGCGGATCGCGTCCCACCAGTCCGACGGCACCGCGGGCGCCTGCCACTCGGCCGGGTCGGAGTTGCTGCCGGTCTGTGTCGGCACGACGATCGTGCCGGTCGGCCCGACCGCGTCCTGCAGGGCCAGGATGACCGCCTGTTCGCGCCCGGCCACCCAGCCGAGCGCCGAGAGCGCGGTGTGCACGAGCAGGACGTCGCCGGGTTCCACGCCGAGCGCGCGCAGGTCGGCGGCGAGCGTCCGCCGGGTGCGCGGCGCCGGCGTGCGGGCCACGACCGCGGCTTCGCGGTCCAGGGCCGGCGGTGTTGCGTAATTCGACGGGACGATCACGGGGGAGATAGTGCCGTGGGTGCGAACGGTGCACGCGGCCGCCACGCGGGAATCCCCCCAGATCACAGCAATCACGGAAGTCTCGAAGTCAGGTTAGGCTACCCTGCGTGATCCTGTTCACTGCTACCGCCGCGTAACCCGAACTGGCCGGGTGCGCGGATATCCGCAACAATGATGTTGTGAAAAACGTCGAGACGCCCACCGCGGCGGCACCCACCCCGGGTGCCGACGTCCGGCTGGGCTCTGACGTGAAAACGCGCGACCGGATCACCCGAATGCTGCTCGAGGACGGCGGCGCCACCGCCACGCATCTGAGCGAACGGCTCGGGCTCACCCCGGCCGCGGTCCGCCGCCACCTCGACGCCCTGCTGGCCGAAGGGGCCGTCGAGAGCCGGGAGAAGCCCGGCCGCGGTCCGCGCGGCCGCGGGCGCCCGGCCAAGGAATTCGTGCTCACCGACGCCGGCCGGCAGACGTTCCCGCACATGTACGACGATCTGGCCGCCGAGGTGCTCCGGTTCCTGGCCCGCCTCCACGGGCAGGACGCGGTGGCGACGTTCGCCGCCGAGCGCGTCCGGGTGCTCGAGGAGCGGTGCCGCTCGGCGATGGCCGACGCGGGGGACGACCCGCTGGCCCGCGCCGAGGCCCTGGCCGGTGCGCTCTCCGCGGAGGGCTACGCGGCCAGTGCGTCGGCTCTGGCCGGCGGCGGGCAGCTGTGCCAGCACCACTGCCCGGTCGCCCAGGTCGCGGCCGAGTTCCCGCAGCTGTGCGAAGCCGAGACCGCGGTCATCTCCCGGTTGCTCGGCAGCCACGTCCAACGGCTCGCGACGATCGCGCACGGCGACGGCGTCTGTACGACGCACATACCGGTGCGCAAAGCAGTTTGAACCACCTGACCCACACCCGTCCCGGGAGGACGTCCTCATGACCGCCATCACGCCCGAGAACCGCTCGGAGGCCGGCGCGCCCGTCGCGACCGTGCCGCTCACGCAGGACGAGCAGATCGCGGCGCTGGGCAACTACCAGTTCGGCTGGTCCGACAACGACGTGGCCGGCGCGGCCGCCACCCGTGGTCTGAACGAAGCCGTGGTCCGGGACATCTCGGCGAAGAAGTCCGAGCCCGAGTGGATGCTCCGCCGTCGCCTGCGTGGTCTGACCCTGTTCGGCAAGAAGCCGATGCCCGACTGGGGCGCCGACCTCGGCGGCATCAACTTCGACAACATCAAGTACTTCGTGCGCTCCACCGAGAAGCAGGCCCAGAGCTGGGAAGAGCTTCCCGAGGACATCAAGGCCACCTACGACAAGCTCGGCATCCCGGAGGCGGAGAAGCAGCGCCTCGTCGCCGGTGTCGCGGCCCAGTACGAGTCCGAGGTCGTCTACCACAAGATCCGTGAGGACCTCGAGGAGCAGGGCGTCGTCTTCCTCGACACCGACACCGCGCTCAAGGAGCACGAGGACATCTTCAAGGAGTACTTCGGCTCGGTGATCCCGGTCGGCGACAACAAGTTCGCCGCGCTGAACACCGCGGTCTGGTCCGGTGGCTCGTTCATCTACGTGCCGAAGGGCGTGCACGTCGAGATCCCGCTGCAGGCCTACTTCCGGATCAACACCGAGAACATGGGCCAGTTCGAGCGGACGCTGATCATCGTCGACGAGGGTGCCTACGTGCACTACGTCGAGGGCTGCACGGCGCCGATCTACTCGTCGGACTCGCTGCACTCCGCGGTCGTCGAGATCATCGTGAAGAAGAACGCCCGCTGCCGGTACACGACGATCCAGAACTGGTCGAACAACGTGTACAACCTGGTCACCAAGCGCGCGGTCTGCCACGAGGGCGCCACCATGGAGTGGATCGACGGCAACATCGGCTCCAAGGTGACGATGAAGTACCCGGCCGTCTTCATGACCGGTGAGCACGCCAAGGGCGAGGTGCTCTCGATCGCGTTCGCGGGCGAGGGTCAGCACCAGGACGCCGGCGCCAAGATGGTGCACGCGGCCCCGAACACCTCGTCGACGATCGTCTCCAAGTCGGTGGCCCGCGGCGGCGGCCGCACCTCCTACCGCGGTCTGGTGCAGGTGCTCGACGGCGCGGTCGGCTCGAAGTCGACGGTGAAGTGCGACGCGCTCCTGGTCGACACGGTCTCCCGCTCCGACACCTACCCCTACGTCGACGTCCGTGAGGACGACGTGGCGATGGGGCACGAGGCCACGGTCTCCAAGATCAGCGACGACCAGCTGTTCTACCTGATGAGCCGAGGACTGACCGAGGACGAGGCGATGGCGATGATCGTCCGCGGCTTCGTCGAGCCGATCGCCCGCGAGCTCCCGATGGAGTACGCGCTGGAGCTCAACCGCCTCATCGAGCTCCAGATGGAAGGCGCGGTTGGTTAGCGGCCGCTCCGCGGCCGCGGGCGATCTATGGCGTCTTTTCGCAGGGTTGCTCAGAGTGCCGCTTCTACCGCGCTCACATTGACGACGATCGAAGAGGGAACGAGTAAGTGTCTAGCGATGTCGCTGCCCACAGCCACGGTGGCCCCGTCGACGGCAAGCCGCCGGCCAGCAAGGCCGAGGCGCTGCGCTCCTACGACGTGGCCGACTTCCCCCGGCTCACCGGCCGGGAGGAAGAGTGGCGGTTCACGCCGCTCGACCGGCTCCGCGGCCTGCACGACAGCAGCGCCGAACCCGCCGCCGACGCGCTCGACGAGCGCGTCGGCGCAGCGGAGGGCGTCCGGATCGAGCACGTGGGCACCGACGACCCACGGGTCGGGAGCGCGCTGACCCCGTTCGACCGGCCCTCGGCCGAGGCCTACGGCCGGGCCGGGCAGGCCACCGTCGTCACGGTCGACGGGGTCGTCGACGAGTACGTCGTCATCGACCTCACCGGCCGGGACGCGAGCAAGGCCAGCTACCGCCAGTTGGTCCTCGACATCAAGCCGAACGCCGAGGTCAAGATCCTGCTCGACCAGGCCGGCAACGTCGCGCTGGCCGACAACGTCGAGATCCTCGTCGGCGACAACGCGGGCGTCACGCTCGTCACCCGCACCGACTGGTCGGCCGACTCGGTGCAGCTGCAGCACCAGCGCATCAAGCTCGGCCGCGACGCGCGGATCACCCACATCGCGGTGACGCTCGGCGGCGACCTGGTCCGGCAGTACACGTCGGTGGAGTTCACCGGGCGCGGCGGCGAGGTCGACGCGTACGGCATCTACTTCGCCGACGCCGGCCAGCACCTCGAGCACCGGCTGTTCGTCGACCACTCGGTGCCCGACTGCCGCTCGAACGTCGTCTACCGGGGCGCGCTGCAGGGCGCGGACGCGCACACGGTCTGGGTCGGCGACGTGCTGATCCAGGACGAGGCCACCGGCACCGACACGTACGAGATCAACCGCAACCTGGTGCTCACCGACGGCGCACGCGCCGACTCGGTGCCCAACCTCGAGATCGAGACCGGCGAGATCGTCGGCGCCGGCCACGCCAGCGCCACCGGCCGCTTCGACGACGAGCAGCTGTTCTACCTGCAGTCGCGGGGCATCCCCGCCGACGAGGCCCGGCGCCTGGTGGTCCGCGGCTTCTTCGCCGAGATCACCCAGAAGATCGGCGACCCGGAGCTGGTCGAGGCCATCACCGCCACGATCGACGCCCGGCTGGCCAAGGCAGGCGCGTGATGACGTACACCAGGGTCTGCGCGGTGGCCGACGTCGAGGAGGAAGGCGCCCTCGCCGTCGAACTCGACGGTCAGCCGGTCGCGGTGGTCCGGAGCAACGGCGAGTTCTTCGCGATCCGCGACGAGTGTTCGCACGCGATCGTCCCGCTCTCCGAGGGCGACGTGGAGGACTGCGCGATCGAGTGCTGGCTGCACGGCTCGCGCTTCGACCTGCGCTCGGGCAAACCCACCGGCCTGCCGGCCACCAAGCCGGTGCCCGTCTACCCGGTGCGGGTCGACGGCGACGACGTTCTTGTATCTCTGACAAACGACCAGGAGTCACCCCAGTGAGCACGCTCGAGATCCGCGACCTGCACGTCAGCGTCAACACGGGCGAGGACAGCAAGCCGATCCTGCGCGGGGTCGACCTCACCGTGAAGTCGGGGGAGACCCACGCGATCATGGGGCCGAACGGCTCCGGCAAGTCCACGCTGGCCTACTCGATCGCCGGGCACCCGAAGTACACCGTCACCAGCGGCGCGGTGCTGCTCGACGGCGAGGACGTCCTCGCGATGAGCGTCGACGAGCGGGCCCGCGCCGGCCTGTTCCTCGCGATGCAGTACCCGGTCGAGGTGCCCGGCGTCTCGGTGTCGAACTTCCTGCGCACCGCGGCCACCGCGGTCCGGGGCGAGGCGCCGAAGCTGCGCACCTGGGTGAAGGAGGTCAAGGGCGCGATGGAGCAGCTCGGCGTCGACCAGTCGTTCGCCGAGCGCAACGTCAACGAGGGCTTCTCCGGTGGTGAGAAGAAGCGCCACGAGATCCTCCAGCTCGAGCTGCTCAAGCCGAAGGTCGCGATCCTCGACGAGACCGACTCCGGCCTCGACATCGACGCGCTGCGCGTCGTCTCCGAGGGCGTGAACCGGGCCAAGGCGTCCGGCGAGCTGGGCACGCTGCTGATCACGCACTACACGCGGATCCTGCGCTACATCAAGCCGGACTTCGTGCACGTGTTCGTCGGCGGGCGCATCGTCGAGGAGGGCGGCCCGGAACTCGCGGACGAGCTCGAGGCCTCGGGGTACGAGCGCTTCCTCACCGCCGGAGCCACCTCATGAGCTATGACGTCGAGCTGGTTCGGAAGGACTTTCCGATCCTCTCCCGTCGCCTGCACACCGAGGGCGGCGGCGACGGCGTTCCCGTGATCTACCTCGACTCGGCAAACACTTCACAAAAGCCGCAAGTCGTCATCGACGCCATGAGCGAGCACCTCGCCCGCCACAACGCCAACGTCGCCCGGGCCGTGCACACGCTCGGCTCGGAGGCGACGCTGGCCTACGAGGCCGCGCGTGACGCGGTGGCCGGCCTGATCCACGCGCCGAGCCGCAACGAGGTCATCTTCACGAAGAACTCGTCCGAGGCGCTCAACCTCGTCGCGTACTCGCTCGGCAACACCGCCGGCCGCCCGGCCGACTCGGAGTTCCCGCTGGTGGGCCCGGGCGACGAGATCGTGATCTCGGAGATGGAGCACCACTCGAACATCGTGCCGTGGCAGCTGCTCTGCCAGCGCACCGGCGCGACGCTGCGGTGGTTCCGGATCACCGACGACGGACGGCTCGACCTGTCCGAACTCGACACGCTGATCAACGAGCGGACGCGGTTCGTCTCCTACGTCCACCAGTCGAACATCCTCGGCACCCAGAACCCGGTCGAGCCGATCGTGTCGCGGGCCCGCCAGGTGGGCGCGCTGGTGATGCTCGACGCGTCGCAGTCGGTGCCGCACATGCCGGTGAACGTGGCCGACCTGGGCGTCGACTTCATCGCGTTCACCGGGCACAAGATGGTCGGCCCCACCGGCATCGGAGTGCTCTGGGGCCGGGCCGACCTGCTGAACTCGATGCCGCCGTTCCTCGGTGGCGGCGAGATGATCGAGACCGTCTCGATGGACGGCTCGACGTTCGCCGAGATCCCGCACCGGTTCGAGGCCGGCACGCCGATGATCGCCGAGGCCGTCGGGCTCGGCGCGGCCGTGCGGTACCTGACCGACCTGGGGCTGGAGAACATCCAGGCGCACGAGCACCGGCTGGTGGAGTACGCGCTGCCGCGGCTGAAGTCGGTTCCCGGGCTCACGATCGTCGGCCCCGACACCGCGGAGAACCGGGGCGGGACGATCTCGTTCTCGCTCGGGGAGATCCACCCGCACGACATCGGCCAGTACCTCGACGAGCTGGGCATCGCGGTGCGGGTGGGGCATCACTGCGCCCGTCCGACCTGCGTGCGGTTCGGTGTTCCGGCGACGACCAGGGCCTCGTTCTACCTCTATACGACCGAAGCGGAAATTGATGCGCTCGTCGACGGGTTGAACCAGGTTGTGAGGTTCTTCGGGTCATGAGCGGACTATTCGGCGATTCGATGTACCAGGAGATCATCCTGGACCACTACAAGCACCCGCACGGGAAGGGTCTGCGCGACCCGTTCGAGGCGCAGGTGCACCACGTCAACCCGACCTGTGGTGACGAGGTCACGTTGCGGGTGCACCTCGATGGTGAGTCGGTCGTCGACGTGTCGTACGACGGTGCCGGGTGCTCGATCAGCCAGGCGTCGGCCTCGGTACTGCACGAGCTGATCGTCGGGCAGTCGGTCGACACAGCGTTCGCCACCGTCGACACGTTCGTCGAGCTGCTGCAGTCGCGTGGGCAGATCGAGCCGGACGAGGAAGTGCTGGAGGACGCGATCGCGTTCGCCGGTGTCGCGAAGTACCCGGCGCGGGTGAAATGCGCGCTGCTGGCGTGGATGGCGTTCAAGGACGCGACGGCGCAGGCCGTCGCCAAAGAAGGGGCTGAGGCATGACGGAGCCGGTAGCCGGCGGCGGTGCCGCCCTGGACATCGCGAAGATCGACGACGTCGAAGAGGCCATGCGTGACGTGGTCGACCCCGAGCTCGGCATCAACGTGGTCGACCTCGGGCTCGTCTACGGCATCCACGTCGACGACGCGAACGTCGCCACGATCGACATGACGCTCACGTCGGCGGCGTGTCCGCTGACCGACGTGATCGAGGACCAGACCCGGGCCGCGCTCGTCAGCGGTGGCCTGGTCGAGGACTTCCGCGTCAACTGGGTCTGGATGCCCCCGTGGGGCCCCGACAAGATCACCGACGATGGCCGCGAGCAGCTGCGCGCTCTCGGTTTCAACGTCTGAGTTCCGCGTCCCGCGAACCCCCGCCACCCCGATGGGTGGCGGGGGTTCGTGCGTTCAGCGCGTGCTCTCGGGCCGAGGGGCCGTGGTGGTTCCCGGCGCGGTCGCGGCGCGGAGGCGACGGCGCGCGGTGATCAGCAGAACGGCCGCCGGGGCCAGGGCGCTGGCGCCGGCGAGCAGGGCGGCGCGCAGCGACCACCAGGTGCCGATCGCGCCGAGGGCCGGGCCGCCGAGCACCTGGCCGGTGGCGTCGAACATGTCGCGGGTGGAGAGCACCGTCGCGCGGACGCCGGGGTCGGTTCGCTCGACCAGCCACGCGCTCAGCACCGGCGCGAACGCGGTGCGTGCGGCCGCGAGCGCGAGCGCGGCACCGATCGCGACCCACACGTTCGTGGCCAGGCCGAACACGATCGTGGTTCCCAGCAGCGCGGCCACGATCGCCAGGAGCGTGCGCAGGGTCTCCGCGGTGCGGGTGGCCAGCACCTGCGTGACCACCAGCCCGAGCAGGGTCGCCACCACCCCGAGCAGGCTGAACCACAGCGTCGCGTCCGGGCCGGGCAGCCGGTGGTTCGCCAGCAGGTGCGCTCCCCAGAGCCGGTCGATCGCCTCGCTCCACCCGCCCACGAGCGCCACCACCACGAACACCAGCACGAACGCCGGCCGGACGCGGATCAGCCGCCACGCCGCCCGCACCGTCTCCACCGCCCCCGGCTCCGAGTCGGGGCGGGTTCGGGCGCGCTCGGGCATGACCACGACGAGGACCGCCGCGGTCGCGAGGAGAAGCGCGCCGCCGGTGAGCAGCGGGAGGTTCAGGCGCCCTCCAGCGACCGGGCCGCTCGCCGCGGTGCCCAGCAGCGTGCCGGCCAGCCCGGCCTGGGACCCGCGCAGGTACACCCGGGTGAGATCGCCGGTGCCGACCTCCCCGGCGATCCAGGCCTCGAGCGCCCCGCTCACCAGCGCGTACCCCAGCGCGCCGACCACCTGCGCGGCCAGGATCCCGGCGAAGGTCGGCCACGCCCCCTCCACCAGGAGCCCGGCGCCCAGGACGGCGACCCCGAACACTACGCACGCCCGGCTGCTGCCGAGGTCGGCCAGCACCCCGGTCGGCAGCTGGAAACCGAAGTACGCGGCCTCGAGCACGGTCCCCACCAGCACGAGCTGCAGCGGGTTCAACCCGGCGGCGTCCACCCGGTAGACGACGACCGTCGTGTAGACGAGGCCGGTCGTCGCCGCCAGCGCGAACGAGATCCCGAGGTACACCCGGTAAGCCGCCACAGCGTCAGCAGACACCGGGCGGCAAGCGAATTACCGGGCCGGCCCGACCTACCCGGCCAGCTCGACGGGGGCGCTCCGGCGGGCCTCGCGGCGGGCCCGGAGCCGGGCGCCGAGCGCCACCAGGCCGAGGCCCAGCCCGTAGATCACGGCGTTGAACAGCAGATACGGCCAGGGGGTCGCGCCGTCGCGCTCGAACGCGGCGGTGGAGCCACGCACCCACTCCAGCGTCAACGCGGTGCTCTGGAACGTGAAGACGAACGACTGGAGCGCGATGTACGCGACGAACGCGGCCGACCGGGACCGGACCAGGAATCCGAGCGGCAGCGGGGCGACGACGAGAAGGATCAGTTCCATCTCCGGGGTCCTTTCGAATCGGGTGCCCCCAGCGTCGGTCGTGCACCGCGCGGCCGACCATCCCGGCCACCACCGCACTGACCTGCGGATCCGACCTGCGTGCTGGCACTGATGCGCGCGCCGGTCGGACGAGGCACGATCAGCGCCATGGTGGCTCGCCGGCCGGTGCGGATGGCGCCCGTCGCGGCCTTCGTCGCCGGTGCGGCGGGACAGCTCGCGTACTCGTTCGCCGGCCCCGGCGACCCGATCGCGCTCACCGCCGTCGTCCTGGGCGTGCTCGCGGTTCCGGTCGTGCTCGGTGCGCTGCTCGGCGCCCGGACGCCGCACAACCCGGTCGGGCCCGCGTTGAGCTGGGTCGGTGCGGCCCCGGCGGTGGTGTTCGCGGTCGAGAACTGGGGTGCGCGGCCCGGTTCGGGACCGCTCGGGGTCGTCGCACCGGGCGTCTGGGTCTGGAATCTGGCCGGCTTCGTGGCGCTCTGCCTGGTCTTTCCGGACGGTCTGCTCCCCGGGGCGCGCTGGCGTCGAGCGGCGTGGCTGACCGGGGCCGCCGGCGTGGTCGTGAACGCCGCCGGCGCGGTCGCGGTCGACACCGCACCCGCTCCGGTGCTCGCCGGCGCGGCCGCGCTCGCGTTCGGCACGTGTCTCGCCGCGCTCGGCACCGCGGTGGCCGCGCTCGTCCGGCGGTACCGGCGCGGCGGTGAGGTCACCCGGCAGCAGCTGCGCTGGCTGGTGCTCGGCGCCGGAACCGTGCCGGTGCTGCTGGCCGCCGGCTGGGTGGCGCAGTCGTTCGGCGCGTCCCCCGCCGTGGCCTACACCGGGTTCCTGCTGGCGATGCTGCTCGCGGTTCCGGCCGCGGTGATCGTCGCGGTGCTCTGGTACGACCTGTTCGACGTCGACCGGCTGCTCGGTGAGTCGCTGTCCTGGCTCGCCACGACCGTGCTCTCGGCCGCGGTGTTCGCCGGCGTGGTGGCGGTGGGCGGCGCGCTCGGTGCCGACAGCCGGCTGGGCGTCACCGGCGCCGCGTTCGTCACCGCGCTGGCGCTGCAGCCGCTGCACCGGCGGCTGTCCGAACTGGTCGGCCGGCTCGTCGACCGCGACCGCTACGTCCGCCTCGCCCGCCTCCGCGCGTTCGTCCGCGCGGTCCGGGACGGGGAGGCCGCTCCGGAACGGACGGAGACCGTGCTGCGGACCGTCCTGGACGACCCCGGTCTGCGGCTGCTGCTGCGTGCTCCCGGCGCCGACCATGTCGAGCGGTCCGGCCGTCCGCCCGAACACACGATCCCGTTGCGCTCCGGCGACGCCGACGTGGGTGTGCTGGCGCTCGGCACGGTGTCGGCCCGGCGGCTGCGCCGAGCCCGTGAGGCCGCGGTCGAGGCCCGGCTCCCGATCGAGGTCGCCCGCCTCCAACTGCAGCTGCGCGACGCACTGCGCGAGGTCAGCGCGAGCCGTCTGCGGTTGCTCGAGGCCACCGCGGCGGAACGCCGGAAACTCGAACGGGACCTCCACGACGGCGCCCAGCAGCGCATCGTCGCGGTCGGCATGCGCCTGCGGTCGCTCCAGCGGACGGTCGCGCCGGCCGCGTCGCGTGAGCTGGACGTCGCGGTCGAGTCGCTGGAGGCGACGATCGCGGAGCTGCGCCGGCTCGCGCAGGGCATCCGTCCGAGCCTGCTCGACGACGGGCTGCCGGTCGCGCTGCGTGCGCTGGTCGCCGACAGCCCGATCCCGGTCGAGCTCGCGGTGGCCGACGTCCCGGCGTCCGACGCCGTCGCGACGAGCGTGTACTACCTGGTCGCCGAGGCCTTCGCGAACGCGTTGAAGCACGCGGGGGCCGGCCGGGTCCGGATCGCGGTGAGCGGTGACCCCGACCGGTTGCGGGTCGAGGTGGCCGACGACGGGGTCGGCGGCGCCACGGCCGACCTCCCGTCGGTGCGTGACCGGATCGCCGCGGTCGGCGGCACGCTCGAGGTGCACAGCCCGCCGGGCGACGGCACCACCGTCATCGTGGAGATCGCCCGTGCGCGTACTGGTCGCTGACGATTCCGTGTTGTTCCGGGAGGGCCTGGTGCGGCTGCTCGGAGAGGGCGGCCACGAGGTGGTGGCCCAGCTCGGCGACGCGGACGCGCTCCTCGACGGCGTCGAGGAGCTCCGCCCGGACCTCGCGGTGATCGACGTCCGGATGCCGCCGACGATGACCGACGACGGGGCCCGCGCCGCGGGCCGGTTACGGGAACGCCACCCCCACCTGCCGATGATGCTGCTGTCCCAGCACGTGGAGACGCGCCACTCGGTCGCGCTGGTCGCCGGCGGCGGGTTCGGGTACCTGCTGAAGGACCGGGTGCTGCGCGTCGACGACTTCCTCGAGGCCGTCCGCCGGGTCGGCGCCGGGGGATCGGCGCTCGACCCCGACGTGGTCGGCGCGCTGCTGGCCCGCCCGGCGCTGTCGGTGCTCACCGGCCGGGAGAACGAGGTGCTGGCGCTCGTCGCCGAAGGGCACTCGAACGCGAGCGTCGCCGGTCGGTTGCACCTCGCCGAGCGGACCGTCGAGTCACACATGCGCAGCATCTTCGGCAAGCTCGGGATCGCCGACACCGGTGAGCACCACCGCCGGGTCCTGGCCGTGCTGGCTTTCCTCGGCAACCGTAGGGTGACCTGACATGGGAGGAAAGCCGGCCGCCGGGGGAGGACGCTGGGTCGAGATCCCGCCCGAACGCCTGGAACGCTGGCTGGCCGGCTTCGCCGAACGCCACGGCGCGGGCCGCACCGACGTCGAGCCCGGCCTGGTCACCGTGCACGGCGGCGACGGCGCGGTCGCCGAGTGCCACGCCCCGTTCCCGCCGCTGGTGATCGGCGAGCGCGACCCGCTCGAGGCGCTGGTGACGCACGCACGGCTGGACCGGCGGGTGGGGGTGCTGCTCGTGCGGCTCGGTGGCTACGCGGCCGGGGTCTTCGCGGGCACGACGCTCGTGGTCTCCAAGGTCGACACCCGGCCGGTGCACGGGCGCAACAAGGCCGGCGGCTGGTCGCAGCAGCGCTTCGCCCGGCGTCGCGAGGGGCAGGCACGTCAGCTCGCCGAGGCGGCCGCCGCGGTCGCCGAGCGCGTCCTCTTGCCCGAGGTGGGCACGCTCGACGCGGTCGTGCTCGGCGGTGACCGGGCCGCGATCGACGCCACGCTCGAGGCCGGGGCGCTGGCACCCCTGCGCCGGCTGGCGGTCGAGCGTTTCCTCACCGTCCCCGACCCGCGCCGCACGATCCTCGAGGCCACCCCGGACGCGTTCCGCGCGGTCAGGATCCGGGTGGCACCGTAGCGCCGGTGCTCACCCGGCGCTCAGCGCTGCGGCCAGCGCGTCCAGCCAGCTCGCGGTGCCCTGTTCGCGCCACATCGGGTCCTCGTGGCCGTCGAGGAAGCTGTCCTGCTCGATCAGCAGGAGTCGGGTGTGCTTCCCGTGGGACACGAACTGCACGGTCGTGAGTGATGCGGTCACCGGACGGTCGTTCCTGGCCAGCACCGAGCCGTAGACGATTCGCTCGCCCGGCACGATGTCGTGGTAGGTCGAGGTGAAGGTCAGCGCCTCGGAGCGGTTCAGCTCGCGACCGCCGGTCCGGAAGTCGAGCTCGTAGTGGTCGGCGGTGGGCGCGAACCACTCGCGTTTGATCGCGGGGTCGGCCCAGGCCGCGAACGCCGCGGTGGGCGGGACCGGGTAGTCGCGCTCCAGGGTGAACGTCGAAGTGATCACCGAGTGGTCAGTCATTGCGGTCTCCTGAGTCGTCGAGAATGTCGCCGAGGCGGTCGAAGCTCCGCTCCCAGCCGGTTCGCTGCCGGGTGATCCAGTCCTCGGTCATGCGCATCGCGCCAGGTTCGATCCGGCAGGTGCGCACCCGGCCGGACTTCTCCGAGACGACCAGCCCGCTCTCGATCAGCACGTTCAGGTGTTGCAGCACGGCCGAGAGCGACATGTCGAACGGACGAGCGAGGTCGCTGACCGCGGCCGGACCTCGGACGAGCCGCTCGACGATCGCCCGGCGCGTGCCGTCGGCGAGGGCCTGGAACAGGCGGTCGAGCGGATCCTGACGGTTAAGCATGTACTTCACTTTAGCGCGCCGGCTCCCTATGGTGAAGTGATTGCTTCACTTTTCTGGGAGGTGCCGTGGAGTCGAAGCCGCAGGCCGTCCGTGGGGCCGGTCGTCGCGAGTGGGTCGGTCTGGGTGTCCTGGCCCTGCCGACGCTGCTGCTCGCACTGGACTTCAGCGTTCTCTACCTGGTGCTGCCGCGGCTGAGCGCGGACCTGCACCCCACCGCCGTCCAAGTGCTCTGGATCAGCGATGTCTACGGACTGCTGATCGCCGGTTTCCTGATCCCGATGGGGACGCTGGGGGATCGCCTCGGACGGCGGCGTCTGCTGCTGGCCGGTGCGGTTCTCTTCGCCGGCGCTTCGATTCTCGCCGCCTACTCGACCGGACCATTGATGCTCATCGCGGCCCGCGCCCTGATGGGCGTCGCCGCGGCGACGCTGATGCCGTCGACATTGGCACTGATCAGCAACCTCTTCGCCGAGCCGGCTCAGCGGGCCCGCGCGATCTCGGTGTGGGTGGCCTGTTTCATGGGCGGCGCCGCGCTCGGTCCGATCCTCGGCGGCGCGTTGCTGACGACCTTCTGGTGGGGGTCGGTCTTCCTGCTCGGTGTGCCGGTGATGGTGCTGCTGCTGGTGACCGCGCCGTTCGTCCTGCCGGAGCAGCGCTCGGAGGAGACGGCCGGCCGCATCGACGCGGCCAGTGTCCTGCTCTCACTCGGCGCGGTGCTCACGACGGTCTACGGGATCAAGGAGCTGGCCGGTGCGGGCCGCTCGCTGCCCGCCGTCACCGCGCTCGTCGTCGGGGCGGCCGCCGGCTCCGCGTTCGTCCACCGCCAGCGCCGACTGGCCGAGCCGTTGCTGGACCTCCGGCTCTTCCGCCGCCGCCCGTTCTCGGCCGGAGTCGCGGCGATGACGCTGAACAGCGCGATCATGGGCGGAACCGCACTGTTGATCAACCTTCACCTGCAGGCAGAGGTCGGCCGGTCGCCGGCGGAGGCCGCGCTGTTGCTGGCGCCGGGTGCACTGGCGATCGTGGTCAGTTCCCTGGCCGCGCCGCTACTCGTCCGTCGGCTAGCACCGACCCACGTGATCGCCGGCGGCATGGCGGTCGCCGCGGTCGGCTACCTCGTGCTCGCCCGTGCCGACGCGGCAGCCGGACCGCTCGTCGCCGCGAACGTCCTCATCGGTCTCGGGGCCGGTCCGATCACCGCCCTGGTCACCGACCTGATCGTCGGCTCCGTGCCGGCCGCCGCGGCCGGTTCCGCCGCGGCGATCTCGGAGACCGGCGGTGATCTCGGGATCGCGCTCGGCGTCGCCACGCTCGGCAGCCTGGGCACCACGACCTACTCCGGCGCGACCGGCCTGACCGCGGCCGCGCTCGTCGCCGCGGCCGTCGCGGTCGCGATCGGTGTGCTCACGATCGCCGCCCGGCCCGACCGGCCGACGACGTGACCGCTCCGATCAGCGTGGTGTGGTGGGCACCGTGAACAGGTCGCCCGGCTGGCAGTCGAGCACCTCGCACAGCGCGGTCAGCGTGCTGAACCGGATCGCTCGGGCCCGCCCGTTCTTCAGGATCGACAGGTTCGCCAGCGTGATGCCGACCTTGCCCGCCAGCTCCGTGAGCGTCATGCCCCGCTCGGCCAGCAACCGGTCGATGTGCACCGCGACCCGGTGCTGTTCGTCCGGCGGCATCACACCACCCCGGCGAGGTCGGCCTGGAGCGCCCGGCCCCGCCTGAGCACTTCGGCCACGGCCAGGAACCCGAGGCTCGAGAACGCCCAGAGGAACGAGTAGGTCGCGCCACCGCCGGACGCCGACACGCTCTGCGACAGCTGGGTGACGGCGACCAGTTCGAGCCCGAACGCCACCGCGCTGCCGACCAGCAGCACCCAGCCGGTGAGCGCGAGCCGCCGGATGTTCGCGTCCGAGAACGGATCACCCCGGCGGGCGGAACGCACCACCAGCAGGAGCATCACCAGCGTGAAGACGATCAGCGCGAACCCGGGCGCGGTGCGCAGCGCCTCCCACGCGAGCTGCGGCCCGGTCGGGTCCTCCACGACCACCCGCACCGGGCCGGCCGGGTCGGCGTGCACACCGGGCGCCAGCCCGGCCAGCACCGGAGCGCCCTCCACCGCGACCGTGACCGGTTCCCGGGCGACCAGCCGCCAGGCCCCCACGAGCAGCCCCACGCCGCCGATCACGAGCGCCACGACCAGCAGGATCTCGAACTCCCCGAGGTGACCTCGTCGTCGCATGGCCGTCTCCCTTATCGAAAGTCGATAACATCGATACTCGATAAGGTGGCCGAGCGTGTCAAGGGGTCAGATCCAGCCGGAGCGGCGGGCGGCGGCCACGGCCTCGTGGCGGTTGTGGGCGCCGAGCTTGCCGGTCGCCGACGAGAGATGGTTGCGTACGGTGCCGGGCGAGAGCGAGATGCGCACCGCGATCTCCTCGATCGTCGCGCCGTCGGCGGCCAGTTCCAGCACGTCGGCCTCGCGCGGGGTGAGCGGGCTCTCGCCGGCGGCGATCGCGTCCGCGGCGAGCTCGGGATCGACGTACCGGCCGCCACCGGCGACGGTGCGGATCGCGGCCGCCAGCACCGACCCGGACGACGTCTTGGGCAGGAATCCCCGCACGCCGATCTCCAGCGCCCGCTTGAGGTACCCCGGCCGGCCGTGGCTGGTCAGCACCATCGTCGCGCAGCCCGGCACGGAGGCGTGGATCTGCGTGGCCGCGGCGAGCCCGTCGGCGCCCGGCATCTGCAGGTCGAGCACGGCCACGTCGGGCAGCTCCTTGCGCGCCATCGCGACCGCCTCGGTGCCGGACGCCGCCTGGGCCACGATCAGCAGGTCGTCCTGCAGGCCGAGCAGCCCGGCGATGGCGCTGCGCACCAGGTTCTCGTCGTCGGCCAGCAGCACCCGGATCACGCGCGCACCTCCCCGGCGACCCCGGGCTCCGCCGCGGCCGGCGCGCCGTCGGCCGGTAGCTCGGCACGCAGCACGAACGACCCGTTCCGCTGCTCGAACGAGAGCTCACCTCCGAGCGGACGGAGCCGCTCGGCCAGCCCGACCAGCCCGGACCCGTGCCCGAGCGGCCCGCTCGCGCCGTCGTTCTCCAACCGCACGTGCACCGTGCCCCCTTCTTCGCGCACCTCGATCCGGCACCGCGTGGCCGTCGAGTGCCGCACCACGTTGGTCACCCCTTCGCGCACCACCCAGGCGGTCGCGGTCCGCACGTCGTCGGGCAGCGGGCCGACGTCGGCGCTCACCCGGCTGGTCACCCCCGCGGAGCGCAGCAGCGCCGCCGAACCCTCCAGCTCGGTACGCAGGTCGATCGTCCGGTACCCGCGGACCGCCGCACGCACCTGGCGCAGCGACTCCTGGGCGATCGTGCGCACCTCCTCGGCCCGCTCGGCCGCCTCCGGGCGTCCGCGCCGGGCGAGCTCGGCGACCAGGTCGCTGGTGACCGCGATCGCCGACAGGTCGCGCCCGACGATGTCGTGCAGGTCGCGGGCGAAGCGCAGCCGCTCCTCGGCCACCGCGAGCTCGGCCCGCGTGCGGTCCGCGTCGGCCAGCCGCCGCACCACGGTGGTCAGCCAGACCGACACCTGCGCCGTACAGGCGACCGCGATGAGCAGAAGAAGCATCTGGACGACCAGCGGAACCAACCGCTGGGGCTGGTCCCGCACGTTCGACTGGAGTCCGATCGCGAGCACCAGCGCCAGGCTGAGCGGCACGTAGTAGCGCGCCCCGAACGCGCCGATCGGGGCGACGAGGAACGCCGCGGCCGTCAGCAGCGCGGGCCCGCGGGCGTTGCCGATCGGCAGCGCGACCACCGTCACCGTGGTCAGCAGCGCCGCCCCGACCAGCAGCGCCAGGTAGGGCCGGGTCAGTACCCGACCGACGACCTGCCGGTCGAGCAGGTACGCGGCCACCAGCGACATCCCGAACACGGTGGCGACGAGCGTGAGCGCCACCGGTTCGCTGACGTCGCCGTTCTGCACCGACGGGATCGACCCGAGGACGAACGGGCCGACGAACAGCAGCGGGAGGACCGACGACCGCGTGTACAGCGTCACGCGGCCGAGATCATCGGTGCCCCGCCACCATCGCCGTAGGTTCATGCCCCCGATCATGCCCGGGGTGACCAGCGGAACGACGAGCGCACCAGCAACGAGCCCAGCACGATCCAGCCGAGCAGGATCCCGATCTGCCCGGCGGTGCCGGCCAGCTCGGCGGTGCCGAGCCACCCGGTCCGGGCCAGTTCGAGCACCGGGGCCAGCGGGGTGAACTGCGCGACCCGCGACAGGTTCTCCGGCATCGAGTCCATCGGCACGACCAGGCCGCCGCCGAGGAAGCAGAGCGCGAGCACCGGGAGGCTGGTGATCTGCACCGACTCCACCGTTTTCGAGATCACCGCGGTGAGCAGCGCGACGACCGAGAGCATCACGGCGCCGAGCAGCAGCGCCACCAGCACGACGACCGGGTTGCCCGGTGCGGGCAGGCCGAGCACCACCGCTCCGATCACCCCGAACAGCACCACCTGGGCGATCGCCACCACGGTTCCCGGCAGCGCGAGCGCGCTCAGGATCTCCGCGTCGGCGGCCTCACCGGTACGCAGGCGCTGCAGGACCCCTTCCTCGCGCCGCGCCACCGACGCGCTCAACACCGTGTAGTAGACGACGAACAGCAGCACCATGCCGGTGAACATGCTGACCATCCCGGCCGCGGCGTTGTCGTCGGTGCGGCCGTCCTGCGCGGACGCGAGCGCCGCGACCAGCCCCAGCGGCACCAGCACCGCGGTGAACAGCAAGGTCTTGTTGCGGCGCAGCAGCAGCACCTCGGCGCGCCCCAGCGAATAGGTCCGGTGCAGTACGGCGGTCATCGCGTGATCTCCTCGAGCTGACGGGGGGCGGTGGCGTCGTCGGTGCTGCGGGCCAGGGCCAGGAACGCGGTCTCCAGCGACGCCGGGGTGGCGCGCAGTTCGGGCAGCGCGACCCCCTCGTCCTCGGCCCAGCGCAGCACGCGGCCGAGCGTCCGCTGCAGGCTGCCGGTACGCACCACGACGTGCCTGCCCTCGGTCTCCACGGCCTCGCCGGCGTCGAGCACGCCGGCCGGTGGGCGCCCGACGGTGTCGCCCCAGCGGATCTCGGCCCGGTAGGTGGCGACGACCTGGTCGAGCGTGCCCTCGGCGACGATCCGGCCGCGGTGCAGGATCGCGAGTTCGTCCGAGAGCTCCTCGGCCTCCTCCAGGTGGTGGGTGGTGAGCAGCACCGCGGTGCCGCCGTCGACCAGCGCGCGGATCAGCGTCCAGATCCGGCGCCTGCTCTCGGCGTCCAGGCCGGTCGTCGGCTCGTCCAGCATCAGCAGATCGGGGCGGCCGAGCAGCGCGACCGCCAGGTCCAGCCGGCGGCGCTCGCCGCCGGAGAGGCTCTTGATCGGCACGCCCATCCGGTCGACGAGGTCGACGGCCTCGATCGCCTCCGCGGCCGGCCGGGGCGCGCGCATCGTCCCGGCCCACATGCGCACCGCCTCGGCGACGGTCAGCTCGCCGGGTAAGCCACCCGACTGCAGCACCACCCCGGTGCGGTGCCGGACGGCCCGGCGCTCCCGGATCGGGTCGTGGCCCAGCACCCGGACGGTGCCGGACGTCGGTGCGGCGAGGCCGGCCACGACGTCCATCGTGGAGGTCTTGCCGGCGCCGTTCGTGCCGAGCAGGCCGAACACCTGGCCGGGCGCCACCTGGAAGCTGATGCCCCGGACCGCCTCGGCGCCGGACTTGTAGGTCCGGGTGAGGTCGCGGACGTCGACGGCGTTCATCGCGGGTTCCGGGTGGCCGAGGCCTGCGTGCGGGCCGCCAGGACCAGCCGCACCGCGAGGTAGGCGCCCATCACGATGCTGAAAACGGTGAGGAACCGCTGGTTGTCGACGATCAGCCACGCGGCTCCGAGGAGGACCAGCGTGGAGATCGTGACCGCCAGCTCCCGGCGGACGGTCGGTGCCGAGGTGAGCGACATCGAGTCGGCGAAGTAGTTCGACAGCGCGTTGTTGGCCATGACTCAAGCCTGGGGCCGAGGCGGGCTCGGCCCCAGTGCGTCGTTACACGAGGTTTCGCCGAGCGCCTCACGGCCGACCCGTGACGAACGTCATGCCCGCTTGAGCGTGTTGCAGGACTGCGGGTCACCGCTGTTGCGACCGACGTCGAACCACTGCTCGCGCTGGGCGGCGGAACCGTGCGTCCACGTCTCCGGGTTCACCTGGCCCCCCGACTGCTCCTGGATCCGGTCGTCACCGACCGCTCCGGCGGCACCGAGCGCGGACTTGATGTCCTCCTGGGAGACCCCTTCGACGAGGCTCTGCGCCCCGCCGGTGGCGTTCGCCGTCCACACCCCGGCGTAGCAGTCGGCCTGGAGCTCCAGCGCGATCGAGTACTGGTTCTCCTTGCTGGGGTTCTGCTGCTGCAGCTTCCGGATCTCCCCTTCGAACCCGGTCAGGTACTGCACGTGGTGACCGAACTCGTGGGCCAG
Source organism: Cryptosporangium japonicum (assembly GCF_039524755.1). Taxonomy (NCBI): domain Bacteria; kingdom Bacillati; phylum Actinomycetota; class Actinomycetes; order Cryptosporangiales; family Cryptosporangiaceae; genus Cryptosporangium; species Cryptosporangium japonicum. The sequence continues at coordinate 245,124 of NZ_BAAAGX010000020.1, read as the reverse complement.
CACGTAGGCCTGCGCGAACTCACCGGGCGCCCCGAACCGCTGCGCCAGCTCGTCGTAGAACCCCAGGTCGATGTAGATGCGCTGATCGCCCGGGCAGTAGAACGGCCCGACCGCCGACGTGGCCTGCCCGCACGCGGTGTTCACGCCCTGGGTGAAGAACCGCAGCGTGGGGTCGGAGTACTTCGCGTTCAGCGCCGGTGCGCCGTCGGTGCCCCAGTAGTCACGCAGGTCGTCGAAGACCGCGACCTGGCGGCACTGGACGAGCTCGAAGCGGTCCTGGTTGGTCTTCGCGCACTCCTGGGCCAGGTTCGCCGAGCTGCTGGGCGCCGGGCTCGTCGAGGAGTCGCTGCCGAGCGTGTTGTAGCCGAGCAGCGCCAGCACCACGGTGACGATCAGCCCGAGCGCGCCACCGCCGACGACCATCGGGCCGCCGCCGAAGCCGCCTCCGCCTCCCCGCCCGTCTTCGACCTTGGAGAGATCAAGGTTGGCGTCGTCGTCGAAGTCCATCGTTCGCACCGTCCTACGGGAGCCGGCCTGTCCGCCGCCGATCCGGTACCCCGCCGGAGGCTGCGCCAACCTACTCCGGCCGCGGCCTCGGAATTCGCTCGGGGCGGCCGGGTAGACTGGAATCCGTGCGCTCGTAGACCGACCCTCGCCTTGTGTCCGTCCGGCCCGTCCGTCTGCGAGGAATCTTCACCGTGATCACCGTTACCGGCCTCGAGCTGCGCGCGGGTGCGCGCATCCTGCTCTCCGACACCACGCTGCGTGTGCAGCCCGGTGACCGGATCGGCCTGGTCGGCCGGAACGGCGCCGGCAAGACCACCACGCTCAAGGTGCTGGCCGGCGAGGGCCTGCCCTACGCGGGCGAGGTCAGCCGGCGCGGCGAGGTCGGCTACCTCCCGCAGGACCCCCGCACCGGCGACCTCGACGTCACCGCGCGCGACCGGGTGCTCTCCGCCCGCGGGCTCGACGTGCTGCTGCACGACATGGACAAGGTGCAGGTCGGGATGGCCGAGGCGGCCACCGACAAGGACCGCGACAAGCTGGTGCGCCGGTACGGCCGCCTGGAGGACCAGTTCGCCGCGCTCGGCGGGTACGCCGCCGAGAGCGAGGCCGCGCGCATCTGCGCGAACCTCGGCCTGCCCGACCGGGTGCTCGGCCAGCCGCTGCGCACGCTCTCCGGCGGCCAGCGCCGTCGCGTCGAACTGGCCCGGATCCTGTTCTCCGACGCCGAGACGCTGCTGCTGGACGAACCGACGAACCACCTCGACGCCGACTCGATCACCTGGCTGCGCGACTACCTCAAGGGCCACAAGAGCGGCCTGATCGTCATCTCGCACGACGGTGACCTGCTCGACGCCGTCGTCAACAAGGTCTGGTACCTGGACGCGAACCGCGCCGAGGTCGACCAGTACAACCTGGGGTGGAAGGCGTACCACGCGCAGCGGGAGGCCGACGAGCGGCGCCGCAAGCGGGAGCGCGCGAACGCCGAGAAGAAGGCCGGCGCGCTGATGTCGCAGGCCGACAAGATGCGTGCGAAGGCCACCAAGGCCACCGCGGCGCAGAACATGGCCAAGCGGGCCGAGAAGCTGCTGGCCGGGCTGGCCGACGAGCGGGTCTCGGACAAGGTCGCGAAGGTGCGTTTCCCGACGCCGGCGCCGTGCGGGCGCACGCCGCTCACCGCGTCCGGGCTCTCCAAGAGCTACGGCTCGCTGGAGATCTTCACCGACGTCGACCTGGCGGTCGACCGGGGCACGCGGGTCGTGGTGCTCGGGCTGAACGGCGCCGGCAAGACCACGCTGCTGCGCCTGCTCTCCGGCATGGAGCAGCCCGACACCGGCGCGGTCGAGCCCGGCCACGGCCTGCGCCTGGGCTACTACGCCCAGGAGCACGAGACGCTCGACACCGAGCGCACCGTGCTGGAGAACATGCGCTCGGCGTCGCCGGACAGCTCCGACGGGGAGATCCGGCGGCTGCTCGGTGCGTTCCTGTTCTCCGGCGACGACGTCGACAAGCCGGCCGGGGTGCTCTCCGGCGGCGAGAAGACGCGGCTGGCGCTGGCCGGGCTGGTGAGCTCGGCGGCGAACGTGCTGCTGCTCGACGAGCCGACGAACAACCTCGACCCGGCGAGCCGCGTCCAGGTGCTCGACGCGCTCACCACCTACACCGGCGCGGTCGTGCTGGTGACGCACGACCCCGGCGCGGTCGAGGCGCTCAAGCCGGAGAAGGTGATCCTGCTGCCCGACGGGGTGGAGGACAACTGGTCCGACGACCTGATGGAACTGGTGTCGCTGGCCTGATCCGGCCGACGACGAAGGGCTCCTCCCATGCCGGGAGGAGCCCTTTTTCGTGAGTCGTCGCCCGGCGGCCTACGGGGTGGTGCCGGCGCCGACGCCCGGCGCGTCGTTGGTGCCACCGGAGGGCGCCGTGGACGGCGTGGGAGCCGTCGTCGGTGCCGTGGTGGGCGCAGTGGTCGTCGGCGCGGTCGTGGGCGCCGTGGTGGGGGCGGCCGTCGTCGGGGCGGAGCTCGGCGCGGCGGCCTTCGTCGGGGTCGGCTTCGGGGTGGCGGTCGCGCGCGGCGCGGCGCTCCCGGCCGTGACCGGCTGCGGGCTGCTCTGCTCCGTCGTGTCGCGCCGGGTCGGGTTGTCCGACGTCGACCGCGACGTGGAGGCCGACGGGGACGGCTCGGCCGACGCGTCGGTGCCGACGGCACGTTGACCGTCGGGGAAGAGCGTGTTCAGCCCGACCGAGCTCCCGGTGAAGAGGCTGAACGCCAGGAGTCCGATGTAGAGGAGGCAGGCGCTGGAGACGACGACGCCGACGAAGCGGACACGGCGCCGGCGACGGCCGGTGGTGTCGAGGAAGACCGGTGCGTTGGAGGTGAGTTCATCACCGACCGGTTCGAGACGCTGCGTGACGTCGGAGGGGGCGACAGGATTCACGGATTCGAGAGTAATGACTGTTTGGAGCGCGCTGATTTCACTCTTAGTAAGGGGCGATCGGGTGGATATCCGGACAGATTTCCGCGTCAATACCCGCTAAGTCCGGACAAAACCGAGATGGCCTAACGAGTTTGGCCATCGGGTAACTCACAGTTGATTTGTGTCGGGTGTGTGACACTTGGTTACTCTGTGTGTCTGACCAAATGCGAGCCGTGATTTATCGGGGTCACGGGAACAGCGTGTCGAGAATCCGGTCGACGATGCCGCCGCCGGGCGACGCGGACGCGGCCGGTGTGGACGGTGTGGAGGGTGGTGCCGGGCTCGGCGGATCCGCCGGCTGGGCCGAGGTGGCCGGCGGGGTGGCCGGTGTGGCCGGGGCGGCGGCCGGGCGGCTCGGGGCGGCCGCCCGGGATCGCGGCGCCTCCGCGGGTGTGGTCGCGGCCCGCTGCGGATCCGGCGCGCGCGAGCCGTCCGGCGCGACCGGGCGTTCGGCGGCGGGGGCGGTGGTGCGCGGGATCGCGGCCCCGGTGCTGGCGACCGGGGCGCCCGTGGCGGCCGGCGAGCGTTCCCCGGGGCGGAAGTCGGGGGCGCCGAGCGACTGCGCGTCGTGGCCGGAGAGAAGGCTCAGGACGAGCACCGCGGCGTAGGTGAGACCGGCCAGGCTGACCAGCCAGAGCAGCGCGCGGACACGGCGACGGCGGCGTCCGGTGGTGTCGAGGAAGACGGGTAAGGCGTCGTCGCCGAGGCTGCGCAGCGCCTGCGTGTCCGCGGTCGGGTTCACCTCGGGTTCGGCGTCGGCCGCGCTCCGTCCGTCGTCGGCCGGCGGAGAGCCGGCGACGTCCGCGGGCTCGGTGGCCGGCGGGGGCGCGGCCCGGTGTCCGGTGCCGTCGGCCGGTGGCTCCGGAGTGGAGTCGGCGCCGGCGGTCCTCGCCTCGTCGCTGTCGTCGGCGGACTTCGCGATCGAAGGGGTCCAGAACGCCGGAGCGACGCCGGTGGTGTCGTCGGTCGGGACGAGAGGCATGGCCCCAGGCTATGCGCTGGGGCGAAGCCCCACCCCACCACGTAACGGGAAATGTCCTACTTATCGACTACTTCGGGTGGGGGCATTCAGTGTGCCCCCACCGTCGTCAGCCTCGCCCGTTGCTGTTCCCGTTGCCATTTCCGTTCCCGTTCCCATTGCCGCCGGTGTCCGGGTCGCTCGGGTCGGCCGACTGGCTCGGGCTCGCGTCGGGCGACGTGCTGCGGGTACGCGTGCGGGTCGGCGCGGGCTCGGTGGGCTCGGCGGTGTCCTCCTCCTCGGCCGCGGGAGGCGGAGCCGCGGCCGTCGGAGCCGGGTCGGTGGCCCGGCCCCGACGGGTGGCCTCCGGTGCCGGAGCCGCGGCGCTGGCCGACGCGGACGGCTGCGTCTTCGGTGCCGCCGACGTCGCCGAAGCCGACGGCGACGGCTTCTCGTCCTTCTCGTTGATCCCGGCCTTCATGACGTCCGGACCGGCGACGAGGCTCACGATGATGCCGATCAGGAACAGCAGCGCGATGACGCCGATCAGGCGGAACAGCAGCTTGATGCGCTTCTGCCGCTTGCCGCTGCCGTCCACGAACACCGGACGCAGGTCGTCGGGCCGGGAGAACATCTGCGTGGCCTGGTCGTCGCCACCGGCCGGCAGGCCCTCGATCAGCGGCATCTCGTCCGGACGCCGGATCATCTGGGTGGCGGCGTCGTTGGCCGGGGGGCCACCGACCCTGGTCGCGCCCAGGCCGGGCGGCGGGGGGCCGCCGGCGGCGCCGGACGAGGGCCGCGGGACGAACATCTGGGTGGCCTGGTCGTCCTCGGTGCGTAACGCGCGGTCGAGGGGGGAACGGTCGCCGGCCTTGGGCAGGATCATCGTCGACTCGGAGTCGATGTCCGGCGGGGGTGCCGGGACGTCGCGGCGCGGGCCGTCGGCCGGCGGGCGGGCCGCGGGGATCGGGCGGGTTTCCGGGCCGGCGCCCCGGCCCAGGGACGGCAGGCCGAGTTCCTCCGGGCGGACGCGCCGGGTGGCCTGCTCCGCCTCGTCGTCGTAACCGCCGCGGCGGCCGCGGTCGTCGTAACCGCGCTCGTCGCCCCGGCCCCGGCCCCGGTCGCCGTAGTCGTCCCGCCGGGCCCGGCCGCGGTCGTCGTACCCGCCCCGGTCGTCGCGTGAGCCCCGGTCGTCGCGTGAGCTCCGGTCGTCGCGGGGGTCCCGGCCGCCGCGGTCGTCGTAACCGCGGTCGTCGCGGGAGCCGCGGTCGCCCCGGTCGCCCCGGTCGCCCCGGTCGCCCCGGTCGCCCCGGTCGTCGTAGCCGCCGCGGTCGTCGTACCGACTCCGGTCGTCGCGGGGGTCCCGGCCACCGCGGTCGTCGTAACCGCGGTCGTCGCGGCTGCTGCGGCCGCGCCCGTCGTACCCGCGGTCGTCGTAGCGGCCCCGGTCGTCGTAGGCGTCCCGGCCACCGTCGTCGTACCCGCCGCGGTCGTCGTAGCCCGCGCGCTGGTCGTACCCGCCCCGATCGTCGCGCGGGTCCCGCTCGTCGCGGGAACTCCGCTCGTCACGCCCGCCCCGCTCGTCGCGCCCGCCCGCGCGGTCGTCGCGTGAGGCGCGGTCGTCGTACCCGCCCCGGTCGTCACGCCCGCCCCGGTCGTCCCCGCGACGGCCGGTCTCGTAACGGCGGTCGGCGAACTCCTCGTCGGCGTAGCGCTCCCGCGACGGACGGGCCTGCGGCGGTGCCGGTGGTGCGGGCGGGGCCGGTGGACGGGGTGGGGACTGCCGGGTCGGCTCGGAGCTGGATCGGCCGCGCGGACGGTAGGCGTCGCCCTCGGGCGAACGCGGCTGACGGTAGGCCGTCGCGTCAGCGTCCGCACCGCGGGGAAGGTCGTACGTCCCACCACTGGAGCGGGCGTCGTCATACCGATAGCCGGGAGCCATGGCTTTCAGGGTAAAGCGTTCGGTGTGCGGCTCACGATCTGGTGGTGACAGTTCGGTCCGTTCGGCCGGTCAACCGGCTACGTTCGCTCAGCGTCGACAGTGCGTAGTGTCGACCCGGACAACCGCGATCGGGTGGGGTGAGCTGGGTGGACGTCGGCCGACCGGGGGTGAGGACCGTTGTCGTCGGCAACGTGACGCACTGGGACGAGCACGCCGTCCGGGCCCTGGAGGCGCTCGCGGCCACGGGGCGTGACCTCACCGGCGACGTGCGGGTGGTCGTCCTGGAGCTCGACGGCTCGCTCACGCCGAGCGGTCGATCCACTACGGAGAGTTTCCGGGCGCGGTTGGCCGCACTGTCCGAAGCGGAGTGCGACGCCGTGCTGGCCGGCTACCAGGACGCGGTGGCGTGGTTGCGGCGGGCCGACACGGTCGCGGTGGCCGCCGCCCGTGGCCCGCTCGCCGGCCCGGCCGCCGAACTCGCGCTCAGCTGCGATCTGCGGGTGTTCGCGCACGACGTGTCGGTCACGTTCGGCGGCCCGCCGCTGCTCGGGGTGGCCGGTCGGCTCGTGGCGTCGGTCGGCGCCGGGCGCGCGGCCGACCTCGCGCTGACCGGCCGGCCGGTGGCCGCCGCCGAGGCCGAGCGGCTCGGGCTGGCGACCCGCGTGGTGCCGGGCTCGGACCTCGCCGCCGCGACCGACGACCTGGTCGCCGGCCTCCTCGCGGCCGACCGGGCCGTCCTCGCCGAGACCAAGGCCCTCTTCGCGGCCCCGACCCCCGCCGCCGAACGCGGCGCCTTCGCCCGCCTGGCCCGCGAGCCCTGACCCGCGTGCCCCGACCCCGCGTGCCCCGACCCCGCGTGCCCCGACCCCGCGAGCCCCGACCCCGCGAGCCCCGACCCTGCGGTCACGCCGGCGGCGGTACCGAGGTGTCCACCACGATCGGCGCGTGGTCCGACGGGCCCTTGCCCTTGCGTGCGTTGCGGTCCACGTACGCGTCGGTCACCGTGCCCGCCAGCGTCGAGTCGGCGTAGAAGAGGTCGATCCGCATACCTTTGTTGTTGGGGAACGCCCCGGCGCGGTAGTCCCAGTACGTGAACGGGTGGTCGTACTTCAACGGCCGCGGGAACACGTCGACCAGCCCCGCCTCGCGGAGCGCGGCCAGCGCGGCCCGCTCCGGCGGGGTGACGTGCGTCGAGGCGACGAAGACGGCCGGGTCCCACACGTCGTCATCGGTCGGCGCGACGTTGAAGTCGCCGGTGACGACGAACGGGCCCGCGCCGAGCTCGGACGCCACCGTACGCTGCAGCGCCTCGAACCACGCCAGCTTGTACTGGTAGTGCGGATGGTCCGGCTCGCGGCCGTTCGGCACGTAGATCGACCAGATCCGCACGCCTCCGCAAGTCGCGCCGATCGCCCTGGGCTCCGGGTCGGGGAAGCCGGGCTCGTCGATCAGCCCTCGGGTGACGTCCTCCAGCCCGACGCGGGACAGCAGCGCCACCCCGTTCCACCGCCCGTTTCCGTGGGCGGCCGCCCGGTAGCCGAGTTCGGCGACGGCGTCGGCCGGGAACGCCTCGGTCGTGGTCTTGATCTCCTGCAGGCACAGCACATCCGGCTTCGTCTCCGCCAGCCACTCGAGCAGCCGGGGGAGCCGCGCGGTCACCGAGTTCACGTTCCAGGTCGCCAGGCGCACGCTCCCATCCTGCCAGCGCGGTGGAATCACCCTGCTGATTACAGCGTTGCAGCGGCCATGACCCAACCGATGGCCGCGATGGAGATGATGCGGTCGCTGCGTCGTGACCGCGGCGAGGCGCGCAAGCTCCCACCCGGCACCTGGAAGCGCATCCTGGCGTTCGCGAAGCCCTACCGGCGCGACATCGTGGTGTTCCTGACCGCGACCGTCGTCTCGAGCGTGATCGCGGTCGTGACGCCGGTGCTGGCCGGCCGCGTCGTCGACGCGATCAACCGGGGCGGGCCCCGCAGCACCGTCGTCACGGTCGCGGTGGTGATCGCCGGGCTGGCCGTGGTCGACACGGTGCTCTCGATGGTGGGCCGCTGGTTCTCGTCCCGGATCGGCGAGGGCATCATCCTCTCGCTGCGCACCCGGGTCTTCGCCCACGTGCAGCGCATGCCGGTCGCGTTCTTCAGCCGGACGCAGACCGGCGCGCTGGTCAGCCGGTTGAACAACGACGTGATCGGGGCGCAGCGGGCGTTCACGTCGACGCTGTCGGGCGTGGTCTCCAACGTCATCGCGCTGGTGCTGACGCTCGCCGTCATGCTGACCCTGTCCTGGCCGATCACGCTGGCCGCGCTGGTGCTGCTGCCGGTGTTCGTGCTGCCCGCGCGCCGGGTGGGGCGACGGCTGGCCGGGATCACCCGGGAGGCGGCCGAGCTCAACGCGTCGATGAACACGACGATGACCGAGCGGTTCAACGTCGCCGGCGCGATGCTGGTCAAGCTGTTCGGCCGCCCCGAGGACGAGGAGGAGGCGTTCGGGGCCCGCGCGGCCCGCGTGCGTGACGTCGGCGTGCTCTCCGCGGTCTACTCCCGGGCGTTCTTCGCCGCGCTGACGCTCGTCGCCGCGCTGGCCACCGCGCTGGTCTACGGTGCGGGCGGTTGGCTCGCGCTGGCCGGTGGCCTGTCGGCCGGCACCGTGGTCAGCCTGGCGTTGCTGCTCACCCGCCTCTACGGCCCGCTCACGGCCCTCTCCAACGTGCAGCTCGACGTCGCGAGCGCGCTGGTGAGCTTCGACCGGGTCTTCGAGGTGCTGGACCTGGAGCCCGCGCTCACGCCCGGTTCGACGACGATCCCGGCGGGCGCGCGCAGCGTCGAGTTCCGCGGGGTGTCGTTCAGCTACCCGGCCGCCGACGAGGTGTCGCTCGCCTCGCTCGAGGACGTCGCCGTGCTGGACACGGCCCCGCGCACGCCGGTGCTGCACGACATCGACTTCGAGGCCCGGCCGGGCCAGCTGGTCGCGCTGGTCGGCCCGTCCGGGGCGGGCAAGACCACGATCTCGTCGCTGGTGCCGCGCCTCTACGACGTGGACGCCGGCGCGGTGCTCGTCGGCGGGGTCGACGTGCGTCAGGCGACGACGGCGTCGCTGCGGAACGCGGTCGGCGTCGTCACGCAGGAGGCGCATCTCTTCCACGACACGATCCGGGCCAACCTGCTGTTCGCCCGCCCCGGCGCCGCCGAGGACCAGCTCTGGGACGCGCTGCGCCGGGCCCGCATCGAGCCCCTGGTGCGCTCGCTCCCGGACGGTCTCGACACGGTGGTGGGGGAGCGCGGCCACCGCCTGTCGGGCGGGGAGAAGCAGCGGCTCGCGATCGCCCGGCTGCTGCTCAAGGCGCCCGGTGTCGTCATTCTGGACGAGGCGACCGCGCACCTGGACACGGACTCCGAGCGTGCCGTGCAGCAGGCGCTGGACGAGGCGCTCGCCGACCGCACCGCGCTGGTGATCGCGCACCGGCTCTCCACCGTCCGCAACGCCGACCTGATCCTGGTCGTCGACGGCGGCCGGATCGTCGAACGCGGCACGCACGAGTCGCTGCTCGCCGCGGGCGGCCTGTACGCGACGCTCTACTCAGCCGGCAGTGCTCACGTTCCCAGTGCGACGTAGCTTCTGCCAGCGCAGCCGCGCGCCGGTGAGCGCCGTCGCCACGGACTGGATCAGCACGACGTACATCAGCTGCCGGTAGACGATCTGCTGCAGTGGGAACGCCCACAGCGGGCGCAACGGTTCCTGGTCGAGCCGGAACGCCACCACCGCGATGATCAGCTGCACGGCGAGCATGCCCAGCCACCCGACGACGGTCAGGCCTGCGTCGTAGTAGAGCAGGCCGTAGATCAGGAAGATGTCGATCAGCGGTGCCAGCAGCGGCAGCACCACCCCGAACAGGGCCAGGAACGGCAGCCCGATCCGTCCGAAGCGGCCGGACGGGCCGCGGTCGAGGAACGCGCCGCGGTGCTTCCACATCGCCTGCATCGTCCCGTAGGTCCAGCGGTAGCGCTGGGTGGCCAGCTGCCCGATCGTGGCCGGGGTCTCGGTCCACGCGCGCGCCTGGTCCTGGTAGACGACGCGCCAGCCGGCCCGGCTCAGCGCCATGGTCAGGTCGGTGTCCTCGGCGAGCGTGTCGTCGCTGACGCCACCGGCCTGGGCCAGTGCCTCGCGCCGGAACGCGCCGATCGCCCCCGGCACCGTCGGCATGCAGCGCATGATCTCGTAGGCCCGGCGGTCCACCGCGAACCCGGTGACGTACTCGATGTGCTGCCAGCGCCCCAGCAGGCTGCCCCGGTTGCCGACCTTCACGTTGCCGGCCACCGCGCCCACCGCCGGGTCGGCGAACGGCCGGGCGAGCGCGCTGATCGAACCGGGCTCGAACAGCGTGTCGCCGTCGACCATCACGACGATCGGGTAGTCGGTCTCGGCGGCGCCGATGTTCAGCGCCCGTGCCTTGCCGCCGTTCGCCACCCGGATGACCTTCACGTTCGGGAAGCGCAGGGCCTCCACCAGGTCGGCCGTGCGGTCGGTGGAGCCGTCGTCGACGACGACGACCTTGACCGGCACCTCGTTGCCGTCGGCGTCGCGCCCGACGTAGTCGCTGGCGGCCAGCGACCGGACGGCCGCCTCGATCCCGGCGCTCTCGTTGTAGGCCGGCACCACGACGGTGACCGGCAGCGTCACCGGCTCGGTGTAGGCCTTCCGGCGGGTGGCCAGGTGCCGGACGGTCAGCAGCAGCATCAGCGCCAGCCGGCCGACCGTCAGCACGCCGACGATCAGGATCAGCGCCGTGCACACGAGCACGAACTGGTGGGCCAGCCAGATGCCGTAGAGCACCGCGCGCCCCCGGAGCAGCTCGCTGTGGGTGGCGTCCCGGTGCACCTCGGCGGTGACGTCGGTGGCCCCGAAGTCGATGCCCTCCGACAGCGTCGTGAACGTGTACCCGAGCTTCTTCATCTTCGGGATGTAGAGGTCGAGCGCGGCGACGGTCTCGGCCCGGTTGCCACCGGCGTCGTGCATGAGCACGGCCGCGCCCTTGCCGCCCTCGGGAGTGGCGTTCTCGACGATCTTGCCTACCCCCGGGCGGGCCCAGTCCTCGCCGTCCACGTCCGCGACGACCGTGACGTACCCCAGCCCACCGGCTTCCTTGATGATCGGCCAGTAGGTGTTGTCGATGGCGTCGGCGGTGGAGGAGTACGGGAAGCGCAGCAGCGACGTGGTGTCGCCGGTCGCGCCGACCACCGCCATCTGGGTCGCCGAGTACTGCAGGCGCCGTTCCCAGGCGCCGATCGTCGACATGTCCCGGTGGGTGAACGTGTGGATCCCGATCTCGTTGCCCTCGCGGTGCACGCGCTCGACCATCGCCGGGTCCTCGGTGATGCGTGCGCCGACCATGAAGAACGTGGCGTCGATGTCGTGCTTCTTCAGCACGTCGAGGATCTTCGGGGTCCAGGTCGGGTCGGGTCCGTCGTCGAACGTCAGCGCGATCGTCTTCTCCTTCATGCGGAAGGAGGAGGTCGTGCGGCCGAGCGTCGTGTCGATCACCGGGCCGCCGTCGGTGATCTGGTCCGGGACGTCGGTGGAGCTGCCGGCCTCGTGGACGGTGCTCGACGCGCCGACCGAGGCGGTGGCGACCGCGTTGAGGAACAGGATCGCGCAGAGAAAGACCAGGAGGATGACGACCAGCGGCACGCGTCCGCGTGCTTTGCGCTCGCCGCGCATCTCCTCGTGCGGGCTCGGTGTCCGGTTCCGCAGCCCGCGCCGGAAACGCCAGGCCGCGGGCGGCCGGGGTTCCTCGGTGTCGAAGGTCGGGGGCGCCGACGGGATCGGGGGGGTGTCCGGTTCTCCCCGTACGGGCTCGGCGGGATCGGGGCGGTCGGACCGGGCCATCGCAGTCCTTCGGTCGGCGGGCGGTTCACGGCCGCCACGCCCGGCCCCGGCTACCCGGCGGTCGTGCTCGCGCTCGCGGTCGCCGACGCGGTGGGTGTCGGCATCGCGGTCGAGAGATCGACCGACGTGCCGAACAACCCGCTGGCCAGCACGCCGAGGCTGACGACGAAGGCCAGGCAGAGCGCCACTGCGAGGATCCGTAACCGGCGGGCACGGCGCCCGGTGCTGTCGACGAAGACGGGGCCATGAGTGACGGTGAGTAGTTCAGTGCGGTCCATGGAATCAAGCCTAGAAGCGTAATGAACCACGCTAATCGGACTCACAGACTTAACAAACCGCCCAAAATCGTCACCCGCTCGGCTCCGAATACGTACATTTCCCCACGAGCTTACCGTTAGGGGAAGCTACTCCTCGTCATTCCGGCGCCGTGCCGCTGGCTGTTCGGAAGTCTGATACATCCGAACGCCTCGAATTTCCCTACCCTGCGTTACCGCCTACGCGCCGAGGGCGATCCAGGTGGCGCGGTTGACGACCCCGGTCACCGGCAGGCGGTGCGTCCGCTGGAAGATCTTCACCGCGTTCTGGGTCTTGGTGGCGAACGTACCGGTCACCGTGGGCAACTTCAGGCGCCGCTGCAGCGCGGTGACGGCCGCGCCCTTCGAGCCCACCTTGAGCGTGACGTTCTTGTACTGCGTGAGCGCGTTCACCGGCTTGGCGGGCGCGGTCGCCTTGGCGGGCGCCGCGGCGGGCTTGGCCGGGGCCGCGGCCGCCGGGGTCACCGGCGTGGTCGGCTTCGTGACCGGCGCGACCGGCTTGAGCGCGGCCAGGAGCACGCGCCAGGTCGCCGCGTCGACCACGCCGTTGGCCGGCAGGCCGTGCGTCGACTTGAACTGCGTCACCGCCTCGGTCGTGCCCGCCCCGAACGATCCGTCGGCGCTCAGGCCGAGCCCGGTCTGCAGCGCCTTCACCGCGTTGCCGCTCGCTCCGGCCTGCAGCTGCGCACCGGAGAACTTGACCAGGCCGGCGTAGGCGGCGCTGGACCCCGCGGGGGCGGTCAGCTTCGCGTACGAGGTGCACTTGGTGGCGTTGGTCCCGCGGTAGGGCGCCGCGTAGTTCAGGTCGGAGGTCCGGCACGGACCGTAGTCGTTCGCCGCGACCGACCCGGACCAGAACGACGTCCGCTTCATCGCACCGGCCCACGAGAGGCTGAAGTGCACGTGGTCGCGGTGGCAGGTGGTGTCCATGCTCGCCTCGGGGTGCGACGCGCAGGTCGAGTACGGCTTCCAGACCTGGTTGTAACTGCCCCAGATCTTCCCGTCCCAGATGATGTACATGACGCCGAGCCGGCGGGCGTTCGCGAACTTGTTGCCGGCGGCGTCGGTGGCGAGCAGCCAGTCGAGCACCGCGGTGGCCTGCGCGGCCTGGGCCGGCTTGCGGATCGAGTTCATCCAGTCGACGGCACGACCGTCGTAGTGCTCGCTGTTCATCGTGCCGGTGCAGCCGCGGGTGACGCCGTACGACGTGTCCGGGTACGTGGTCTTCAGCAGCGTGCCGAGCGCGATCGAGCCGGGCTTGTCGACCCACTCGCAGGAGGTCTGCGGCACGTACGGTGCCAGCGACTCGATGCCGGTCGGCAGGCTCGCCGGAGCGGTCGGGGTCTTCGGGGCCGGCGTCGCGGCGGACGCGGCCACCGGGGCGACACCCAGCCCGGTGATCACGGACAGGGCGAGAGCGGCACCGAGAGCACGGACGCGGCGGCGGGTCGTCGAGTTCGTCACGGTGCACTCGTCGGCGCCGGACGGGTGCGGGCTGAACGGAACCGGGGCCACGCACCCGTCCCACTCCCGTGCGCTCACCGAGCGTCACGACAACCGGACGAAACGGGCGGGCAGCCCTATGACTGCCTCAAGATTTGGGATCGGACCTGCCGCCGGGCCGCACGCTGCGCTTAAGGTCCGCACAGATGTGTCGGAGCTGAAGGGGTGGGGGCAGGGTGGACGGTTACGCGGCTGCGGCGCAGTACTACGACCTGCTGCACGCGGAGCGGTCGGCCGCCAGGGCCTCGGCGTTGCTCGCGGCGGCCGGCAGCGAGGTCACCCACGGTGTCCTCGACCTGGGGGCCGGAACGGGCTCGGTGCTGGCCGCGCTCGCCGCCGAGGTGCCCGAGGTGCCGATCGTGGCGGTGGAGCCGTCGGTGGGGATGCGCACGGCGCTCTACGCCCGGCTGGCCGCGGACCCGGCCCTGCGCGCGCGCACCACCGTGCTGCCGGAGAACGCCGAGCGCTTCGCGGTCGCCGAGTTCGCCGACCTGGCCGTGTGTCTGGACACCAGCCCGGCGTTCCCGCCGCCGTACCGGCCCGACATCTGGGAGCGGGTGCACAACGCGCTCGTCCCCGGTGGGTTGTTCCTGCTCGACGAGCCGCGGCTGACCGAGCCGGTCGTGCAGCAGCCGCGTGAGCTCGGGCGGGCCACGGTCGGCACGCACACGGTCGTCGGGTCGGTGCGTGGCGAGCCCGCCGGGCAGCGTCAGTGGTGGGAGTACCGGTACACGGTGCTGGACGCCGAGGGCGAGGTGGTCTCCGAGGCCGAGACCGAGTTCTACACCTGGCCGGTGACGCCCGAGGAACTCCGCGAGGAGCTCACCGACGCCGGCTTCGTCGTCAAGGACGCTCTGGACGTCGGCGGCCCGGTTCTCCAGGCGCGCCGCTAGCGGCGGCGGACGGCCTCCTCGACCAGGTCGAGGACCGTGCCGAGCTTGGCGGCGGGGCGCCCCATCGCCAGGTGGAGCACCAGGCCGTCCAGCGCCAGCTCCAGGAACCGCTGGAGGGTCTCCAGGTCCACGTCCTCACGCAGGACGCCGGCCTCGCGTTGGCGCACCAGCCGGTCGTGCGTGGCCTGCGAGATCGCCTCCGACCGGGCCGCCCAACGCGCGGCGAAGTCCTTGTCGGTGCGCAGGCGCCGGGACACCTCGAGCTGCGTGCCGAGCCAGCCGGCCTGCTCGGGGCTGAACTCGTCGTCCAGCAGATTGCGCATCACCTGCACGAGGCCCTGCTCGGCGACGACCGCGGCCATCTCGGCGGCGTCGTCCTCGGCGACCGCGAGGAACAGCGACTCCTTGTCGCGGAAGTGGTGGAAGATCGCGCCCCGCGAGAGGCCGGTCTCCTCCTCCAGCCGACGCACCGTCGCACCCTCGTAGCCGTGCCGGGCGAAGCAGGCCCGTGCGCCGGCGAGGATCTCCTGCCGTCGAGCGTCGAGGTGCAGCTGGCTGACCTTGGGCATGCCCCGATCGTGACAGCCGGTGCCCGTTCTTGCAATCCGTACGTCTGGTTTGGTTGGCCGGCGCCCCCGTGGAGGCGCCGGCCCACGCTCAGCCCAGCAGGCTGCGGAGCACGTACTGCATGATGCCGCCGTGCCGGTAGTAGTCGGCCTCGCCGGGCGTGTCGATGCGCACGACCGCGTCGAACTCGACCCCGGTGTCGGTGGTGACCTTGACCGTCCGCGGCGTCGAACCGTCGTTCAGCGCGGTGACGCCGGTGACCGAGAACGTCTCCTCGCCGGTCAGCCCGAGCGACTCGGCCGACTCGCCGGCCGGGAACTGCAGCGGCAGCACACCCATGCCGATCAGGTTCGAGCGGTGGATGCGCTCGTACGACTCGGCGATGACCGTACGCACGCCCAGCAGCGCCGTGCCCTTGGCCGCCCAGTCACGCGAGGACCCCGAGCCGTACTCCTTGCCGGCCAGCACGACCAGCGGGGTGGACGCCGCCGCGTAGTTCTGCGCGGCGTCGTAGACCGTGGTCACCGGGCCGTCGGCGACGGTGAAGTCCCGGGTGAACCCGCCCTCGGTGCCCGGAGCGATCTGGTTGCGCAGCCGGATGTTCGCGAACGTGCCGCGGATCATCACCTCGTGGTTGCCGCGCCGCGACCCGTACGAGTTGAAGTCACGCCGCTCGACGCCGTGCTCGGTGAGGTACTTGCCGGCCGGCGAGTCCGCCTTGATCGCCCCGGCGGGGGAGATGTGGTCGGTGGTCACCGAGTCGCCGAGCTTCAGCAGCACCCGGGCGCCCTCGATGTCGGTGACCGGCGTCGGCTTCTCCGGCATGCCCTCGAAGTACGGGGGCTTCCGGACGTAGGTCGACTCGGCGTCCCACTCGAACACGTTGCCGGTCGGCGTCGGCAGGTTCTGCCAGCGCTCGTCACCGGCGAAGACGTCCGCGTAGTCGCGCGAGAACATCTCGCTGTGGATCGCGGAGGCGATGACCTCCTCGACCTCCTGCGGCGACGGCCAGATGTCGCTCAGGTACACCGGCGTGCCGTCCGAGCCCGTTCCCAGCGGCTCGGTGGTGATGTCGATGTCCATCGAACCGGCCAGCGCGTACGCCACCACGAGCGGCGGCGAGGCCAGGTAGTTCATCTTGACGTCGGGGTTGATCCGGCCCTCGAAGTTGCGGTTGCCGGAGAGCACCGCGGACACCGCGAGGTCGGCCTCGTTGATCGCGGCCGAGATCTCGTCCTGCAGCGGGCCGGAGTTGCCGATGCACGTCGTGCAGCCGTAACCGACCAGGTTGAACCCGATCTTGTCGAGGTACGGCGTGAGCCCGGCGCGGTCGTAGTAGTCGCTGACGACCTTCGAGCCCGGGGCCAGCGTCGTCTTCACCCACGGCTTGCGGGTGAGGCCACGCTCGACGGCCTTCTTGGCCAGCAGCGCCGCGCCGATCATCACCGACGGGTTCGACGTGTTCGTGCACGAGGTGATCGCCGCGATCGTCACGGCGCCGTGGTCGATCTCGAACGACGTGCCGTCCGAGAGCGTCACCGGGGTCTTCTTCGACGGCCGGCCGTTCGTGCCCGGGGCGTTGTGGTGCGGCTTGTCGGCCTCGGTCGAGCGGCCGTTGGCGGGGGAGTCCGACGCCGGGAACGACTCCGCCGACGCCTCGTCGGTGGGCCCCTCGGCGACGTCGACGGCCGAGACGTATTGCGCGTCGTCGGTCACGTAGGTGCGGATGTCGCCGCGCCACTGCGCCTTCGACTCGGACAGCACGATCCGGTCCTGCGGACGCTTCGGGCCGGCGATCGACGGCACGACCGTCGACAGGTCCAGCTCGAGGTACTCGGAGAACACCGGCTCGACCGACGGGTCGTGCCACATGCCCTGCTCCCGCGCGTACGCCTCGACCAGCGCGAGCTGCTGCTCGGGCCGACCGGTGAGCCGCAGGTAGTTCACGGTCTCGGCGTCGATCGGGAAGATCGCGGCGGTGGAGCCGAACTCGGGGCTCATGTTGCCGATCGTGGCCCGGTTGGCCAGCGGCACCGCGGTGACACCCTCGCCGTAGAACTCGACGAACTTGCCGACCACACCGTGCTTGCGCAGCATCTCGGTGATCGTCAGCACCAGGTCGGTGGCGGTGGTGCCCTCGGGCAGCTCACCGTTCAGCTTGAAGCCCACGACCCGCGGGATCAGCATGCTCACCGGCTGGCCCAGCATCGCGGCCTCGGCCTCGATGCCGCCGACGCCCCAGCCCAGCACACCCAGCCCGTTGACCATCGTGGTGTGCGAGTCGGTGCCCACGCAGGTGTCGGGGTAGGCGACCCCGTTGCGGACCATGACCGTGCGGGCCAGGTGCTCGATGTTCACCTGGTGCACGATGCCGGTGCCCGGCGGCACGACCTTGAACTCGTTGAAGGCGCCCTGGCCCCAGCGCAGGAACTGGTAGCGCTCCAGGTTGCGCTGGTACTCCAGCTCGACGTTGCGCGCGAACGCGTCCGGCGCGCCGAACACGTCGGCGATCACCGAGTGGTCGATGACCAGCTCGGCCGGCGCCAGCGGGTTGATCTTCGCCGGGTCGCCACCGAGCTCCGCGACGGCCTCACGCATCGTGGCGAGGTCCACCACGCACGGAACGCCGGTGAAGTCCTGCATCACGACCCGGGCGGGCGTGAACTGGATCTCGGTGTCCGGCTCGGCCTGCGGATCCCAGTTCGCCAGCGCGCGGATGTGATCGGCGGTGACGTTCGCGCCGTCCTCGGTCCGCAGCAGGTTCTCGAGCAGGACCTTGAGCGAATACGGAAGCTTCGCGATCTTGTCCTGGAGGCCCTCGACGGCGTTCAGCCGGAAGATCTCATAGTTCTCGTCGCCGACCGTGAGCGAGCCGGCCGACCCGAAACTGTCGATGCGCGGGGGGGAGCCCTCTGACACGTCGCACTCCTTCGTCGGTTCTCGTCGCCAGTCTCGCCTACCGGTCACGCTCCGCTGCAGGCGGCTGGCCTCTGGCATTAAAACCGTACGTCCGTCTTGCATCCTACCCGATGCGGGCCGGAGTCTTGTCTTCGGCTTACCCACTCGACCGGGCTTCTGTCGGTTCACGACGATGTTTACGCCTGCCGGGCGGGCGCCGCGCGCTTCCGCGACCGCCGCGCGCCCGCTCCGGCCGAGTCGTCCCGCTCCACCGTCGTGGCCGGGGAGGGTTCCCTCGCGCTCCCTCACTGCCCCCGGGCTCGCCCGATCGCCTCGACCAGCCGCCGGACGTCCTCCCGAAAGGTGGCGTGCTGCACGGCTCCCGACCTTCGGCGTGCTGGTTCGATGGCTTGGTGTAGCTACCTCACCACGGTTGGTGGTGTCGGGCCAGCGGGCCGCCGGGGGTCAGAACTCGGACCAGTCGGGGTTGGCGGGGGTGCCGGTGGTCTGGAGGTTGGCGTCGTAGTCGCTGCCAAACCAGTCGGTGCCGATCAGGAACGCGCGGTCCAGGTCGGCGTCGATGCCGTACAGGTGGGCGCGGTGCGGGCCGTCCTCCAGCGCGAACGCCTTGGTCGTGCACTGGCCCGGCGGCACCGTCTGGGAGCGTGACTTGTCGCGGAACACCGCGTAGCTGGCGTACGAGCCCCGCGCGCACAGCGTGAATCGGGCCCCGTACCGCGTCCCGGTCGGGCTCGCTGCGGCCGACACCTGCTGCTGGGCCGCCGATGACGGCTCCGGGGACTCCGAGGGTGACGACGAGCAGGCCGCTACCACCAGCACCGTCAGCAGAACACAGATACGCACACCCTCAGCGTGCCCGTTTCATGCCCTGATGAACGGTTTACTCCGTCGTGTAATCGGGCGAATCGATCGTGCCGGTCGCGGTGACCTTGCCGTCCGCCCCGATCTCGTCCTCGCCCACCTCGAACGGCGTCGTGCCCTCGAGGCCGTAGATCTTGACGCTGTGCTCTTCCTCGTCCGCGAGCGCCTGCGTCACGCACTTGCCGGGCTGCGCGGTCGCGCTCTTCTTGTTGGCGTCGTCGGGCAGCACGACGTACGTGGCGTAGTTGCCCTTCGCGCACACCTGGAACGACACCGCCGCGGCCGGGTCACCCGCCGCGGGCTCGGCGCCCGAGTCGTCGTTCTCGGCCGCCGCTTCGGTGACGTGCGGCTTCGCGCCCGTCACCTCCGCATAGGCGACGGACCCGCCGATCACCAGCAGGGAGACTACGGAGAGGACCGGTAAGGCCCAGGACGAGGCACGCACGCCTTCAATCTGACCACGTCCGGGGCTCGCAAACCCCATCCTGGGCGCGTTCCTACACCATCCTTAACTTCGAAACCGCCCGTTAACCGGGAAGCCGGAGCCCGGCGGCCCGCTCGGCCGCCATCCACGCCTCCACCTCGTCCGCCGCCCGGGGCAGCGCCGCCGACAGCACCTCGGCGCCGTCCGCGGTCACCAGCACGTCGTCCTCGATGCGGACGCCGATGCCGCGGTACTCGGCCGGCACGGTCAGGTCGTCGGGCTGGAAGTACAGGCCCGGCTCCACGGTGAGGACGTTGCCCGCCGCGAGCACACCATCCAGATAGGTCTCCGCCCGCGCCTTCGCGCAGTCGTGGACGTCGAGCCCGAGCATGTGCCCGGAGCTGTGCAGCGTCCACCGGCGGTGCAGCCCGACCTCGTCGTCGAGCGACTCGGCCGCCGACACCGGCAGCAGGCCCCACTCGGCGAGCGCGCCCGCGATCACCCGCATGCAGGCACGGTGGATCTCCCGCCAGGACACGCCCGGCCGGATCACCGCGATGCCCGCCTCCTGCGCGGCGAGCACCGCCTCGTACACCCGGCGCTGGACCGGCGAGAACCGCCCGTTCACCGGCACGGTGCGGGTGACGTCGGCGGTGTAGAGGTGGCGGTTCTCGACCCCGGCGTCGAGGAGAAGCAGTTCACCGGGACGGCAGACGCCGTCGTTGCGCCACCAGTGCAGCGTGCAGGCGTGCGCGCCGGCGGCGGCGATCGTGCCGTACCCGACGGTGTTGCCGTCGTGCCGGGCACGCAGCCCGAACACACCGTCGACCAGGCGCTCGGAGGACTCGCGGTCGGCCGGCATCGCGCGGACCACGTCGGCGAACCCGCGCACGGTCGCGTCGACGGCGTCGCGGAGCTGGGTGATCTCCCACTCGTCCTTCACCAGGCGCAGCTCGTTGAGCGCGGCGACCAGTTGTCCGTCACGCAGCCCGTCGTCGGTGGCGGGCACGGCGGCGTCGACGGTCGGGTCGTACCCGCGCAGCACCCGGGTGGTAGCGGGGTCGAGCTCCCGGAGCGTTTTGTCCAGCTCGTCCAGCGAGACGCACCGCACCCCCAGCGCGGCGGACCACTCGTCGGCCGACCGGCGCGCCCCGACCCACAGCTCGCCGCCGCGGCTGCGGAAGAACTCGTCGGACTCCCGCGAGGCCCGGACCCGGACGTACAGCGTCGTGCTCTCCGGGCCGGCGACCAGCACCGCGTCCTGCTCGTAGCAGGTGGTGAGCCAGGCCAGGTCGGAGCCGGGACGGAACTCGTAGGAGGAGTCGTTGCTGCGGACCTTCGCGGTGCCGCTGGGGACGACGAGCGTCTCGCCGGGGAAGCGCTCGGCCAGCCGGGCGCGGCGGGAGGCGGTGAACGCGGCGGCGGCGTCGGGCTCGCGCGGACCGGCGACCGGCTCGGCCCACCCGGTGCGCATGAACTCGGCCAGCCGCTCGGGGACCGGGAGATCGTGGCTCGCGGTGGTGACCGCCGGGTCGGTCTCGGCCAGCTCGCCCTCGATTTGATTCTCGGTCATGCCCTCGAAAGTACCGCGCACCTGCGGCGATCGAGTAGCCCGTGCCCGCGCGCGGACGGAGTGGGCGGGCAATGGAAAAATAGCCGCCATGTGTGGACTGCTCACCTACGTCAGCGCCTGTGGCGACGCCTCCCATCGCCGGAACGGCCTCGCGAGTGCGTTGGAGAGCATCCACCACCGCGGGCCCGACGAGACCGGCGTGGTGGTCTCCGGCGACGACGTCGTGCTCGGCTTCAAACGGCTCGCGTTCATCGACGTCGAGCACTCGCACCAGCCGCTCGAGTACGCCGACGGTCGCTACGTCATCACGTTCAACGGCGAGATCTACAACTACCTCGACCTGCGCAAGCAGCTGTCCGAGGTGGGGGCGAGCTTCGCCACCGAGGGTGACACCGAGGCGATCGTCGCCGCGTACCACTACTGGGGGCCGGAGTTCGTCAGCCGGCTGCGTGGGATGTTCGCGTTCATCATCTGGGACCGGTTCGAGCGCACCGCGTTCGCCGCCCGCGACCAGTTCGGCATCAAGCCGCTGCACTACATCACCGCCGAGACCGGCATCTACGTCTCCAGCGAGAAGAAGGCGCTGCTGCCGTTCTCGCACGCCGCGGCGTCCGGCGACTCCGGCCTCGACCCGGCCGGGCTCTCCTACTACCTGACGCTGCAGTACGTGCCCGAGCCCGGCACGCTGCACAAGGACATCCAGCGCCTGGAGTGCGGCGAGTCGATGACCTGGAAGCCGGGGCAGCCGGTCACCCGGCACCGCTACTTCAAGCCCGACTTCCGGCCGACGCCCACCGACAGCCCCGAGCGGCTCTACGCCGAGATCCGCACCGTGCTGCACGAGTCGGTCGGGCTGCACCTGCAGAGCGAGGTGCCGATCGGGGCGTTCCTGTCCAGCGGCATCGACTCGACCGCGATCGTCGCGCTGGCCCGCGAGCACAAGCCCGACCTGCTGACGTTCACGGCCGGCTACGAGGTCGACGGGTACTCCGAGATCACGGTCGCCGAGCAGTCGGCCAAGTGGCTCGGGGTGCGCAACATCCCGGCGCTGATCACCGCGAACGACATGATGGACTCGCTGCCGCGGATCGTCTGGCACCTCGACGACCCGGTGGCCGACCCGGCGCTGGTGCCGCTGTACTTCGTCGCGAAGAAGGCGTCGGAGCAGGTCACCGCGGTGCTCTCGGGGGAGGGCGCGGACGAGTTCTTCGGCGGGTACGGCATCTACCGCGAGCCGCTCTCGCTCAAGCCGATCACGTCGCTGCCCGACCCGCTGCAGAAGGGCCTGCGCGCGGTCAGCAAGGTGATCCCCGAGGGCGTGAAGGGCAAGAGCTTCCTCGAGCGCGGCACGACGCCGCTGGCCGAGCGCTACTACGGCAACGCGCGGATGTTCACCGAGGCCGAGAAGCAGAAGCTGATGCGCCACTACGACCCGGCGTTCCAGTACACCGACGTCACCGAGCAGCACTACCGGGACGCGGCGTACCTCGACGAGGTCACCCAGATGCAGTACATCGACCTGTTCACCTGGCTGCGCGGCGACATCCTGGTGAAGGCCGACCGGATGACGATGGCCCACTCGCTCGAAGGCCGGGTGCCGTTCCTGGACATCGGCGTGTTCGACGTCGCCCGCCGGATCCCGCAGGAGCTGAAGGTCACCAGCAAGGGCATCCGGAAGTTCGCGCTGCGTCAGGCGCTCGAGCAGGTCGTGCCGCCGCAGATCGTCAACCGGCCGAAGCTCGGCTTCCCGGTGCCCACGCGGGTGTGGCTCAAGGGCGTCATGTTCGACTGGGCCCGCGGCATCCTGGCCGACTCGAAGGCCGACGACCTGCTCGACCTGCAGTACGTCGACCAGCTGCTGCAGGCGCACCGGGCGGGGGACGCCGACAACTCACGCAAGGTGTGGACCGTGCTGGTGTTCTGCGTCTGGCACTCGATCTTCGTCGAGGGCCGCATCGATCCGCGCCCGGCGCCGGCCGAGTCCGCGCTGCTGACGAAGCGGGCGGTGCGGCAGCGCTAGAGCTTCCCGTCCAGGAAGGCGTAGGCGCGTTCCACGGCCAGCGGCGACGCGAACGGAGCCTTCGCGGCCACCTCGGCGGCGGGCGCGTGGTCGCGCCACCCGTCCCGGCAGGCCCACTCGAGGGCGGTCAGGTCGGCGTGCTGGGCCTTGACCTCGTCCAGGCTCATCGCGACGCCGTGGCCGGGTACCACCGTGCCGGGCGCCAGCTCCACCAGCGCGGCGACCGTGCCGGCCCACTCCAGCGGCCACGAGTCGTCGAACGAGGGCGGGGCGCCGTTCTCCACGATGTCGCCGGCCAGGACGACGTCGGCGTCGGGCACCACGACCACCAGGTCGTTGTCGGTGTGGGCACGGCCCAGGTGACGCAGGTCGACGCGGCGGTCACCGAGGTCGAGCGTGGCCTCGCCGGACACGGGACGGTTCGGGCCGCGCAGCGTGACCCCGCGCACGTCCGGGATCGACGGGTACTCGGCGGCCACCTCGGCCACCCGGGCCGCGCCGCCGTCGGCGGAGATCCAGCGCTCGTACCGGGCGACGCACTCGGTGTGGGCCCAGATCTCGGTGCCGGGTTCGGGGGCCAGCACCGCGTTGCCGTAGCAGTGGTCGAAGTGGTGGTGGGTGTTGACGACCCGCCAGGGCAGCGGGGTGACCCGGTGGACGGCGTCGGCCAGTTCGCGCGCCTGCGCGTCCGTCGAGAGCGTGTCGACGACGAGCGCGCCCGCGCCGCCCACCACGAGCACCGCGTTGACGTCCAGCACGGGCTGGCGCCACACCAGCACCCGGTCGGCCACCTCGACCCAGTCGGTCGTCATCGCACTCCCTCGTTCGCGGCCGGGATCCCGCCGCGCTGATCGTCGGACCGCTCGGCCTTCGGCAGCCGGGCGAGGAACCGGGCGCGGTCGATCGCCGCGCGCTCCACCGTGACCTCGGCGACGACCCGCCCGTCGGGCGCCTCGACGGCGTCCACGTCGTCGCGGACCACCACCGTGAACCGCAGCGCGCGGCCGTCGACGGTCTCCAGCGTCGCGGTGGCGGTGGCCGTCGCGCCGACCGGCGTCGGCAGCCGGTGGGCGAGCTCCACCCGGACGCCGACCGACGTCATCTCCGCGGGCAGCGCCGCGCGGACGGCGTCGACGGTGGCGGACTCGGCCAGCGCGAACAGCCGTGGTGTCGCGAGCACCGGGACGTCACCGGACCCGACGGCCTCCGCGGTGTCGGCATCGGTCACCGTGAGTGCGGCCCGACCGGTCAGCCCCAGCGGCAGGTACATGCCGCGAAGCCTATGCGGTGGCCCGGATCGCGACCCGCGGGAGGGCCGGTGCCCGGACCCCGGTGGTCTCGGCACAGAAATTTCGACGACTGACGTCCACCGGACACGCACGTACGGCTGGCCCTCGGCGTCGTGTACGCATAGCGTTTGTGCGCATGAGGGACGGGCAGGCGGTCGCGGGCTGGATCGCGGACGCAAATCGGGTGACCGCACTGACAGGTGCGGGAATCAGTACCGATAGCGGCATTCCAGACTTTCGTGGACCCAATGGTTTGTGGACCCGCAATCCGGGCGCTCAGCGCCTGTTCACGTTGCGGGACTATGTGTCCGATCCCGATATCCGGCGGGAGGCCTGGCAGATCCGCCGGGCGCACGCGGCCTGGACGGCCAGACCGAACGCGGCGCACTACGCGCTCGTCGACTTGGAGGCCGGTGGGCGGCTACGCGCGGTGATCACCCAGAACATCGACGGGCTGCACCAGCTCGCCGGCACCAGCGAGGACCTGGTGATCGAGGTGCACGGGTCGCTCTACGAGGTGGAGTGCCTCTCGTGCGGCTCGCGGTTCGCGATGTCCGACACGCTCGAGCGGGTGGCCGGCGGCGACGAGGACCCGGCCTGCCTGCGCTGCGGCGGCATCCTCAAAGCGGGCACGATCTCGTTCGGCCAGCCGCTGGTGCCCGAGGTGTTCGCGAAGGCCAGGGCCGCCGCCGCGGACTGTGACCTCTTCCTCGCGATCGGCACGTCGCTGTCCGTGCAGCCGGTGGCCGGCCTGCTCGACGTCGCCAAGAAGCAGGGCGCGAAGATCGTCATCCTGAACGCCGAACCGACGCCGTACGACCAGGTCGCGGACGCGAAGCTCTCCGAGCCGCTCGGCACGCTGCTGCCGCGGCTGATCGGGGGCGACTCGTCACGCACGGCGTCCGCGGGGTGAACTCCGGCCGTCCGGTGGGGTGCCGGGCGGCTGTACCCTCGTCCGGGTGATCTTGGAGGACACCGCCACCCAGCCGCCACCGGAGCCGAAGCCCGGCACGACGAGTCGTCTGCGTGAGCTGTTCTCCAGCCGCCGGGTGTCGGTGCCCGTGTTCGCCGTGGCGTTCGCGGTGTACTGGTACTTCGTCGGGTTGCCCACCGACCCGATGCTCGCCGCGATCTGGCTCTGGATGGGCACCATCGCGTTCCGGCCCGAGCAGCCGTGGCGCTACCACCTCGGGTTCGCCCGCGACTGGATCCCGATCGTCCTGCTGCTGGTCGCGTACGACTTCAGCCGCGGCCTGGCCGACAACGGCACCGCGCCGCACGTCACCGAGATGATCCACGCCGACGAGTGGCTGTTCGGCGGCACGCTGCCGACGCTCTGGGCGCAGGAACACCTCTACGACGCCGACCGGATCCACTGGTGGGACGTGCTGGCGTCGTTCACGTACTTCTCCCACTTCGTGGTGTGCCTCACGATCGCGGCCGTGCTGTGGTTCCGCAGCCGGCCGCTGTGGGGCGCGTTCATGCGGCGCTGGTTCACGCTGACCGCCGCCGGGCTGGTCACGTACTTCGTGTACCCGGCCGCGCCGCCCTGGTGGGCGCACGAGCACGGGTACATCGCGCAGGAGGTCGTCCGGATGTCCGGGCGGGGCTGGGAGGCCATCGGCCTGCACGGCGGCTCGAAGTTGCTGGCGGTCGGGCAGTCGATGTCGAACCCGGTCGCGGCGATGCCGTCGCTGCACTCGGCGTTCGCGATGTGCGCGGTGGCGTTCTTCCTGACGCGCGTGAAGAAGCGCTGGATCCCGCTGCTGCTGGCCTACCCGGTGCTGATGTCGCTGGTGCTGGTGTACACCGGCGAGCACTACATCATCGACGCGATCGTCGGGTACAGCTACGTGGCGATCGTGTACCTGGTGGTGTGGCTGGCGGAGCGCTGGTGGGCCCGGCGCAGCGGGCGCCGGGTCGGGGAGGCGGCCGAGTCCCTGCTGCGTGCGGCGGCGCCGGCCGCTCCGGCGGCGAGCGACGCGGCCTCGGCCGACGCCGCGGCCGCGGAGGTGGGCGCGGCCCCCGCGATCCCGCCGGGGGACGCGGAGCGTCAGTCCGTGCGCGGCTCGTCCGGCTCCGAGGCCTCCGACCGCGGGTAATCGGGGTCACGACGGGTTTCCGGGCTCTCCCCGGCCCGCGTCGTCCCGAGAAGGTGCGGTAGGCCCGAGAAGGCGTCGTTGGCCCCGGTGTCGGTGGCCCCGGTGTCTGTTGCCCCGGTGTCGGTGGCCCCGGTGTCGGTGGCCCCGGTGCGGTGCGCTCGGGCCAGGTCCACCAGCCTGGTCGCCACCCGGCCGGCGTCCGCGGTTGCCTGGTGGAGCACGGTCGGCGTGGTGTGGCCACCGGCCGGGTCGAGGTGCACCGACGCCAGGTCGAGCGCCCGCTGCCACGGCCCCTGCGAGATCCGGACGCTCTGCGCGCGGGCGAACAGCGCGACGTCGTGCCGCGCGGTCAGCCACCCGGACCGCGTCACCAGCGCCACGTCGGTGATCGCGTACGCGAGCCGGCGGTGCTGGAACGGTGCGCGCCGGCGGGCCCGCGGCGGCGCCGGCGTGAGCCCGAGCGCGTCCGGCCCGGCCTCCGGCACGGTCGGGAGCACGGCGTGCAGCACCGCGAACGCCTCCGCGGCCGACGCGACCGGCACGAGCGCGCTGCGCCCGCTCTCCTGCTCCCCGCCCTCGCCGTACCCGGCGACGTCGATCTCGATCCGCACCCAGCCGAACGGCCGCCACAGCAGTGGCCGCCGGATCCGCACCGCCTGGATCCGTGAGATCGGCACGGTCTGGTTACGCACGTCGAGCATGCCCCGGTGGACCCGCAGGCCGTCGGCGTCGCGCCCGACCGTGAACCCCCACTCGCCGAGCAGCCGGCGTACCGGCACCTGGATCAGGCCCACGATGCCGGACACGAACGTGAAGACGGTCGCGGTCGACGGGTCCTCGCTGGTGAACTCGAGGATCGGGAACACCAGCAGGAACGGGGCCGAGAGCGTGTTGAACGTGAGGAGCTGGGAGAGGATCAGCCGCTTGTGGTTCACCACGAACAGGCCGCCGACCGCGGTGGTCACCGCCGGTGCGTCGGCCGGCCGGTCGGCGTCGGCATCGGGGGCCGCGACCGGGCGGGCCGGTGCGCCCGCGTCGGCGGCCAGGCGCAGCAGGTGCACCCGGAGCCGTTCGGCCTCGCCGACCGTGAGGTAGGCGAGCGGCGCTTCGGCGTCCTTGCCGCCGCCGACGACCTCCATCCGCACCTCGGCCAGCCCGAACGGCCGGGCCAGCGCGGGGCGGACCACGTCGACGGCCTGGACGCGCTCGAGCGGGATCGTCCGCTGGCGGCGGGAGAGGATGCCGTCGCGGACGTGCAGTTCCCGGGCCGCGACCCGGAAGCCGGTGAAGCGCCAGGCGATCCAGGCGACGACGAACCAGCCGAGCACGATCACGGCCGCCGCGATCGCGACCGCGCGCCAGCCCGCGTTGCCCCACGCCTGGTACGAGACGAGTGCCCCGACGACACCGATGCCCCGCGCGCCCCGGATCAACGGGCTCAGCGGGTGCAACCGCCGGAACTCACCGTCGGCCGCCGCCGGAGCGAGCACGGGCCCGGTCGGCGCGTCATCGTTCGTCGCGCCGGAGACCGGCGGATGAGGGCTGGTCACAGGCCCGCGGCCCGGGCCTCGCCGAGGGCGGCCAGACGGTCGCGGAGGCGGGCGGCCTCCTCGGTGGGCAGGCCGGGGATCGCCGCGTCGGAGGCCGCGGCGGCCGTGTGCAACTGGACGGTGGCGATGCCCAGCGCGCGTTCGAGCGGCCCGGCCTTCACGTCCACGTACTGCATCCGCCCGTAGGGCACCACCGACAGCCGGCGCACGAGGATGCCGTGGCGCACCAGCAGGTCGTCGTCGCGTTCGGCATATCCCCAGGACCGCACGCTGCGGCTGACCGCGAACAGGCCCCAGCCGAGCGCGCCGAGGCCGAGGACGGCGATCGTCCAGGGCAGCCAGGTGACGTCGGTCCAGATCGCGGTCGACGCGACGGCGGCGAGGACCGGCACCAGCATCGTCAGCAGTCCGGCCCGCCGGACCCAGGCCAGGCGGGGGCTGACCGGCTGCCAGGGAGCGTCTTCCGGCCAGAGCGCCGGGTTCGTCGATACGGGGGCAGCCATACGTTCAGACTAGTGGTGAACGCCGAATACGGCCCTCAGCGCGTCAGCGGCTCGACCCCGAGCAGGAAACCACGCAGGTCGAGGAAGTTCGACAGGTGCTCGCGGTGTTCGTCGCACGCGGTCCACGTCTTGCGGCGATCAGCCGTGTGGATCTTCGGGTTCCGCCAGACGACGAGGTGCTGAGCCTCCTGGCTGCACCCCTTGGCTGAACAAACAGTCATCTCTACCTCTAGACACAAAGCGACGCCAGGCGACCACGGGGGAAGCCGCCTGACGTCGCCTGAATCTTACACCGCGCCGTGCAGCCGCTGTCCAGATCCGAAATCTGTTCACGATTGGTCAGTCGGTGCCGCAAAAGGCGACCAGTCGCTTTCGCCTGGCAGAGTAGGAGCCGACAAACCCGGCGGACGAGAACCTGGCGGAGGCGATCGGTGTCCGAGCAGCACACACCGGCGGAAGACGCGACCCAGCTCGAGCGGACCTTGTTCGAGGTGAAGCGGGTCATCGTCGGTCAGGACCGAATGGTCGAGCGGATGCTGGTCTGCCTGCTCGCCCGCGGGCACTGCCTGCTGGAGGGCGTGCCCGGCGTGGCCAAGACGCTCGCGGTCGAGACGCTGGCCCGGGTGGTGGGCGGCACGTTCGCCCGCATCCAGTTCACGCCCGACCTGGTGCCCGCCGACATCCTCGGCACCCGCATCTACAAGCCGAGCAGCGAGGCGTTCGACGTCGAGCTCGGGCCGGTGTTCGCGAACTTCCTGCTGGCCGACGAGATCAACCGGGCGCCGGCGAAGGCCCAGTCGGCGCTGCTCGAGGTGATGGCCGAGCGGCAGGTCTCGATCGGCGGGCAGACGTACAAGCTGCCCACCCCGTTCCTGACGCTGGCCACGCAGAACCCGATCGAGCAGGAGGGTGTCTACCCGCTGCCCGAGGCGCAGCGCGACCGCTTCCTGATGAAGGTCGTCGTGGGGTACCCCACCGACATGGAGGAGCGGGAGATCGTCTACCGGATGGGGGTGAACCCGCCCGAGGCGGAGACGATCCTCAGCCCGGAGGAGCTGCTGCGGCTGCAGACCACGGCCGACAACGTGTTCGTGCACAACGCGCTCGTCGACTACGCGGTGCGGCTGGTGCTCGCCACCCGCACGCCGGCCGAGCACGGGCTGCCCGACGTCGCGCAGTGGATCTCCTACGGCGCGTCGCCGCGGGCGTCGCTCGGCCTGGTGGCCGCCACCCGGGCGCTCGCGTTGATGCGTGGCCGCGACTACGCGCTCCCGCAGGACGTCGTGGACCTGGCGCCGGACATCCTGCGTCACCGCCTGGTGCTCTCCTACGACGCGATCGCCGACGGGGTCCCGCCGGAGCACATCGTCCAGCGGGTGCTCGAGACCGTGCCGCTGCCGACGGTCTCGCCGCGCCAGCAGGCCGATCCGCGGCCGATGTCGTCGGCGCCCGGGTCACCGGCCGTGCCGGTGGCGTCGTTCGCCGCGCAGCAGCCGGCCTCGTGGCCCACGGCGTCGGGCAACGCCGGGGAGCGGCCGGCGTGATTCGGCTCGCGCGGCGCGCGACCCCGGCGCCGGCGCAGGCGACCGCCGCGGACCTCGTCGCGGAGACCGCGGCGGCCGAGGCGGTGCTCAAGCGTCTGCAGCTGACGATCACCCGCAAGCTCGACGGCCTGCTGCTCGGCGACTACCTCGGGCTGCTGCCCGGCCCCGGCAGCGAGGCGGGGGAGAGCCGCGAGTACCGCGCGGGCGACGACGTCCGCCGGATGGACTGGCCGGTCACCGCGCGTACCACCGTGCCGCACGTCCGGCAGACGATCTCCGACCGCGAGCTCGAGACGTGGCTCTGCGTCGACCTCTCGGCCAGCCTGGACTTCGGCACGGCCCGGTGCGAGAAGCGTGACCTCGCGATCGCGGCGGCCGCGGCGATCGGGCACCTCACGGTCCGCGGCGGGAACCGGGTGGGTGCGGTGGTGACCAACGGCGAGTCGCTGAAACGGCTCGCGGCCCGGCCCGGGCGGGTGAACGCGCACGGCATGCTGCGCCGGGTCGCGCTGACGCCACGCGCGCCGGCCGGCGGCACCGCCGACCACGCCGACTACCTGGCCGACGCGATCGACGCGCTCAACCGGCCACCGCGCCGGCGCGGGCAGGCCGTGGTGATCTCGGACTTCCTCACCGACGACATCGTGCAGCCCGACTCGCCGGGCGAACCGGCGTGGGAGCGGCCGCTGAAGAAGCTGGCCGTCCGGCACGACGTGCTCGCGATCGAGATCGTCGACCCCCGCGAGCTCTCGCTGCCCGCGGTCGGCGTCCTGACCGTCGTCGACCCGGAGAGCGGGTCCGTGCACGAGGTGTCCACCGACGCCAAGGTGCGGAAGGCCTACGCGGACGCGGCCGCGACCCAGCGGGGTGCGATCGCCGGTGCGTTGCGCCGGGCCGGTGCGGCGCACCTCCGGCTGTCCACCGACTCCGACTGGCTGCTCGACATCGTCCGGTTCGTGGCCGCGCAACGGCGCGGGCGAAGCAGGGGGACCACCCGATGATCCGTTTCCTCAACCCCTGGTGGCTGCTCCTGCTGGTGGCGGTGGCGCTGCTGGCCGCCGCCTACGTCTGGGTGCAGCTGCACCGGCGGACGTACGCGGTCCGCTTCACCAACGTCGCGCTGCTGAAGTCGGTGGCGCCGAAGGCCCCCGGCTGGCGGCGGCACCTGGGCGCGACCGCGTTCCTGCTGTGCCTGCTGGTGCTGGCGCTGGGGATGGCCAAGCCGTCGACCGACGTCCGGCAGCCGCTGGAGCGCGCGACGATCGTGCTCGCGCTCGACGTCTCGTTGTCGATGCAGGCCACCGACGTCGACCCGGACCGGATCACGGCGGCCAAGGCGGCGGCCAAGCAGTTCGTCGAGGAGCTGCCGGAGAGCTACAACCTGTCGCTGGTCTCGTTCGCGAAGACCGCCACCGTGGTGGTGTCGCCGACGAAGGACCACGCGCAGATCAGGTCCGCGATCGACGGGCTGGAGCTGCAGGAGTCGACAGCGATCGGCGAGGCGATCTACGCGTCGCTGCAAGCCATCCAGTCGGTGCCGGCGGACGGGGCCAGCGGCGCACCGCCGGCGCGGATCGTCCTGCTCTCCGACGGTTACACCACGTTCGGGCGGCCGAACGAGGAGGCCGCCAAGGCCGCGTCGACCGCGAAGGTGCCGGTGTCGACGATCGCGTTCGGTACCCAGGAGGGCATCGTCGACCTGAACGGCACCCGGACGCCGGTGCCGGTGGACCGGGACGCGCTGCAGGCGATCGCCCAGCAGACCGACGGCCGGTTCTACTCCGCGGTGACGGCCCAGCAGCTCAAGGACGTCTACCGGGATCTCGGCAGCTCGATCGGTTACCGGACGACGCCGCGCGAGATCACGCAGTGGTTCGTCGGAGCGGCGCTGATCTTCGGGTTCGCGGGCGCGGCGATGAGCCTGCTGTGGACGTCGCGGCTGCCCTGAGCTGCTCGTCCGGTAGCCTCGGCGGGCCAGGTGGTCGCGTCTTCGGAGGTATCGGTGTCTCGCAGTGTTCTGGTCACGGGCGGTAACCGGGGGATCGGGTTGGCGATCGCTCAGGCGTTCGCGGCGCAGGGCGACAAGGTCGCGATCACGCACCGTGGGTCGGGCGCTCCGGACGGGCTGTTCGGTGTCCGATGTGACATCACGTCGGGTGAGGACGTGGAGGCCGCGTTCACGGCCGTCGAGGAGGCCCACGGCCCGGTGGAGGTGCTGGTGGCCAACGCCGGCATCACCGACGACACGCTGCTGCTGCGCATGTCCGAGGACCAGTTCACCCGGGTGCTCGACACGAACCTCACCGGCGCGTACCGGGTCGCGAAGCGGGCGTCGTCGAAGATGCTGCGCAAGAAGTTCGGGCGCATCATCTTCATCTCGTCGGTCGTCGGCCTGACCGGTTCGGCCGGCCAGGTGAACTACGCGGCGTCCAAGTCCGGCCTGGTGGGGATGGCCCGGTCGATCTCGCGTGAGCTGGGGTCGCGCAACATCACCGCGAACGTCGTCGCGCCCGGTTTCGTGGAGACCGACATGACCGCGCAGCTGCCCGAGGCGCGGCAGAAGGAAATCCTCGCCCAGGTGCCGCTGGCGCGCTACGCCCAGCCGGCCGAGGTCGCCGGCGCGGTCACCTGGCTCGCGTCGGATGCGGCGGCGTACGTGACCGGTGCGGTGATTCCGGTCGACGGCGGCCTCGGTATGGGTCACTAACTCTAGATAAAGGGGGCCGGGTGTCCGGCTTGTTGGAAGGTAAGCGCATCCTCGTCACCGGTGTGATCACCGATGCGTCGATCGCGTTCTCGGTGGCCCGCCTGGCGCAGGAGCAGGGCGCGACCGTCGTGTTGACCGGCTACGGGCGCCTGTCGTTGGTGGAGCGGATCGCGAAGCGGCTGCCCTCGCCGGCTCCCGTCATCCCGCTGGACGTGACGTCGGCCGAGGACCTCGCGGCCTTGCCGGACCGGGTGCGCGAGCACGTCGACGGGCTGGACGGGGTGCTGCACTCGATCGGGTTCGCGCCGGCCTCCTGCCTCGGTGCGCCGTTCATGGACGCGCCCTGGGAGGACGTCTCGACCGCGATCCACGCGTCGACGTACTCGTACAAGTCGCTGATCGAGGCGGCGCTGCCGTTGATCCCCGAGACCGGGGGTTCCCTGGTCGGGCTGACGTTCGACGCCACCCAGGCGTGGCCGGCCTACAACTGGATGGGCGTGGCCAAGGCGGGCCTGGAGTCGGCCAACCGGTACCTCGCGCGTGACCTCGGGTCGCGCAAGATCCGGGCGAACCTGGTCGCGGCCGGTCCGCTGCGGACGATCGCGGCGAAGAGCATCCCCGGCTTCAACCAGCTGGAAGAGGCGTGGGGCCCGCGGGCTCCGCTCGGCTGGGACCTCAACGACCAGCAGGCCGCCGCCCGGGCGTGCGTGGCGCTGATGTCGGACTGGTTCCCGGCCACGACCGGCGAGATCGTGCACGTGGACGGCGGGTTCCACGCGGTGGGCTTCGGCGCGCTGTGAGCGGAGGCCGGCTCGGCGCGCCGATCCTCCCGCGCGGTGGGAGGATCGACGCGTGACCGGTTCGTACGACGCTGTGCTGTTGCTGTCCTTCGGAGGCCCGGAAGGGCCGGACGACGTGATGCCGTTCCTGGAGAACGTCGTCCGCGGCCGGGGTGTCCCGGCCGCCCGGCTGGCCGAGGTCGCCGAGCACTACCACCACTTCGGTGGGGTCTCGCCGATCAACGAGCAGAACCGCGAGCTGCTCGCCGCGCTCGGCAAGGAGTTCGCGGCCAACGGCGTCGATCTGCCGCTGTACTGGGGCAACCGCAACTGGCACCCGATGCTCGCCGACACGCTGCGTCAGATGCGCGCGGACGGCGTCCAGCGGGCGCTGGCGTTCGCGACGTCGGCCTACTCGTCGTACTCCTCGTGCCGGCAGTACCGCGACGACATCGTGCGCGCCCGGGCCGAGGTCGGCGACGGTGCACCGGCGGTGGAGAAGCTGCGTCACTTCTACGACCACCCGGGGTTCGTCGAGCCCCATGTGGACGCGGTGGCGAGCGCGCTGGCCTCGCTCGGGTCGCGGGGCACCACCCGGATCGTGTTCACCGCGCACAGCGTCCCGACGTCGATGGACGCGGCCTCCGGGCCCGACGGCGGCCTGTACTCCGCGCAGCTGCGCACGGTGGCCGGGCTGGTGGCGGCCGCGGCCGCGCCGGAGCTGTCGTGGGACCTGGTCTGGCAGTCGCGGAGCGGGCCGCCGCAGGTGCCGTGGCTCGAGCCGGACGTGAACGACCACCTGCGTGCGCTGGCCGCCGAGGGCGTCACCGACGTGGTGGTGAGCCCGATCGGGTTCGTCAGCGACCACCTCGAGGTGATCTGGGACCTCGACAACGAGGCGGCCCGGACGGCGTCGGGGTTGGGGCTCGGGTTCGCCAGGGCCGCGACGCCGGGCACCGACCCGCGGTTCGTCACGATGGTGCGTGAGCTGGTCACCGAGCGGCTGTACGCGTCGTCGTCGGGCCGCCGGCTGGCACCCTGGGACGCGTCCGGGCCGTCGTGCGTCCCGGGCTGCTGCCCCGCGCCGGTGCGCCCGGCCGGTCGGCCGGCGAGCTGACCACCGCTGCTCCGGCGCTGCGGGTTCCCGGCGCTACGACGGCTCGTCGGGCCTACCGCGGCCCGGGTAGGCCCGGGACGCCGTCGTAGGCCCGGGACGCCGTCGTGGGCCCGGGACGCCGTCGTAGGGGCCCGGGAAGCCGCGGGTCAGCGCTCCAGCGGGGAGTTGATCGCCGCGGCGCGGGCCCGGCGCGCGGCCGTGGCCAGCGGGCGGAACGCGGCGTCGCGGGCGGACGCCTCGAACGCGTTCACGGCCGAGCCGGACGTGTCGGTGGACGCGAGCGCCAGCACTCCGGCGATCGTCGTCGCGCGGGCGGAGAGGCGCCGGGCCCGGGCGCTGTAGCCGGCCGGCAGCTCCGGGCCCGCGCCGTCCGAACCCCGCAGAGCGGCGAGCCCTTTCGCCAGGCCCGGGGGCAGCCGGGCGACGTCGAGGTCACGGAGCGCGCCGACCGCCTCGGTCAGCGCCATCGTCAGGTCGTGGTCGGCCTCGGCCAGCGTGAGCGGTTCGACCGGCGCCGGTGCGGGCGGCAGCGGCTGGGCCAGCCAGCACGTGCCCGCCCACCGGTCGTCCGGGTGCAGGTGCGGGTTGGGCTCGGCCTCCGGGACCAGACCGGAGGTACCCAGCACGACGCCTTCGCCGGCGAGCAGCGCGGCCGAGGTGAACGGGCCGGGGCCGGGCAGGCCGCGCGGGTCACCGGCGGCGGGGAGAACCACCCGCACGTCGTCGGGGGAAACCTTCGCGAAAGCTACCAAAGCTGACGAGAGTGAGTCTTCGGTTCCGTCCGGGTGGCGCACGAGGTGGTCCTCGTCGCCGGTCGTCTCGTCGAGGACCTCGTCGAACGAGACCAGGCCGGCGCGCCACGCGCGCGCCCAGGCGGCGAGGGTGGCGCTGCGCAGGCCCGGAGGGGCCGGGACTTGCTGGTCGGAGCCGCGGGGAAGCACCCGACGAGCCTATCCGGCCGGCTTTCGACTATGCCCCCGTCCGGCGGTGGTTAAGCGTGATGTGGGTCCGGTTTAGAGTTCCGTTGCACCGGTAACCAATCCCGCATGATCGGCATCCTGCTCACCATCATCGCGGCGATCCTCGTGATCTACGGCATCTTCCGGATCGTCCGGGGCGACCTCCTCTGGGGCATCGTCCTGATCGTCGTCGGCCTGCTCGTCGGCCCCGGCGGTTACAGCATCTTCGGTTGAGCCGTGTCCTGCCGGCCGGGCAGAACCGGCCCCAGGACACGGCGCCCCCTCGACCCCCCGCGGGGTCGATTCCCCCATCCCCACCACCCCCAACCCCCACTCCGATCCCCCGGCGGCACCCAGCCGCCCGGGGGATCTTTCGTGTCCACACCGGACCGCGTCGCGCCACGGCGCGCCTCCGACCACCGAGCCGGGAGGTTCGCTACGGTGCGGCCCGTGCGCAGCAAGGACTACCGAGACGTTCTCGCGGGGGACTGGCGCAAACGCCGCACGATCCCGACCGTGGAGGCCGAGCCCGACCTCGTCGTCGAAGACGCCAACTCAGGCTTCTGCGGTGCCGTGATCTCCTGCGCCAAGGACGCGGTCACGCTCGAGGACCGGTTCGGCAACCGGCGCGTGTTCCCGCTCGGACCGGCGGCGTTCCTCGTCGACGGCGAGCCGGTCACGCTGACCCGCCCGACGTCGAACGCGCCGGTCACACCGCAGCGGACCGCGTCCGGCTCGATCGCGGTGGCCGGTGTTCCGGCCCGCGTCGCGAAGGCGAGCCGCATCTACGTCGAGGGTGTGCACGACGCGGCGCTCGTCGAACGGGTCTGGGGTGAGGATCTCCGGATCGAGGGTGTCGTCGTCGAGCCACTGCACGGCATCGACGACCTCCCCGGGCTGATCCGCGCGTTCTCCCCGAGCGGGCACCGCAAGCTCGGCGTGCTCGTCGACCACCTGGTGCCGGGCAGCAAGGAGAGCCGCATCGTCGCCGAGGTCAGCTCGCCGCACGTGCTGATCACCGGCCACCCCTTCGTCGACATCTGGCAGGCGGTCAAGCCGGCCGCGGTGGGCATCCGGGCGTGGCCGACGGTCCCGAAGGGCCAGGACTGGAAGCAGGGTGTCTGCGACGCGCTCGGCGTCGAGGACCCCCAGGAGATGTGGCGCCGGATCCAGCGCAGCGTGCACAGCTACGCCGACTTGGAGACCGAGCTGCTCGGCGCGGTCGAGCGCCTCATCGACCACGTCACCGCCGACGTTTACGGCGACTCGTGATCTGACCGTCTTTTTCGTCACCAAAGCGTGAAGTTGCCACTGTGCACGAGCGTGGGATGCTCAAAGGGTGAGCGCTTGGGTGATCTGGTTGATCGTCGGTGTCGGGCTGCTCGTTGCCGAGATTTTCTCTCTCGACCTCGTGTTGGTCATGTTCGCCAGCGGCGCGCTGGCGGCTGCCGTCGCGGCGGGCGTCGGTAGCCCGCTGCTCGTGCAGGCGTTGGTGTTCGCGTTGGTCTCGGTGGCGTCGCTGGTTGTCGTACGTCCGCTGGCCAAACGAAAACTCGAGGTCGCCCAGGATCCGGTGAAACACGGGATCGAAGCGGTCAAAGGCGCCAACGCACTGGTGCTGGAAGCGGTCGACGAGCACCACGGGCTGGTCAAGATCGGCGGCGAGCAGTGGACCGCTCGCGCCTACGACAGCACGCAGGTGATCGAACCTGGCCAGACGGTCCAGGTAGTGGAAGTGAAGGGCGCGACCGCGCTCGTCTGGAGGGTGCCCTGATGGACAACGCCGCGCTGCTCATTGTTTTCGCCATCATCATTCTGGTGGTCCTGTTCGTCCTGGGCCGGGCGGTGCGGATCATTCCGCAGGCTCGCGCGGCCGTCGTCGAACGACTGGGCCGCTACAGCCGGACGCTGACACCGGGCCTGACCGTCGTGGTGCCGTTCATCGACAAGGTCCGCCCGTTGATCGACCTGCGTGAGCAGGTCGTCTCGTTCCCGCCGCAGCCGGTGATCACCGAGGACAACCTCGTCGTCAGCATCGACACGGTGATCTACTTCCAGGTCACCGACCCGCGGGCGGCCACCTACGAGATCGCCAACTACATCCAGGCGATCGAACAGCTCACGGTCACCACGCTGCGCAACGTCATCGGTGGCCTGAACCTCGAGGAGACGCTCACCAGCCGCGATCAGATCAACGGTCAGCTGCGTGGCGTGCTCGACGAGGCCACCGGCAAGTGGGGCATCCGGGTCAACCGGGTCGAGCTGAAGGCGATCGATCCGCCGCACTCGATCCAGGACTCGATGGAGAAGCAGATGCGCGCCGAGCGTGACCGCCGCGCCGCGATCCTGACCGCCGAGGGCACCAAGCAGTCGCAGATCCTCACCGCCGAGGGCGAGAAGCAGTCCGCGATTCTCCGGGCGCAGGGTGACCGGGAAGCCCGGGTGCTGCAGGCCGAGGGCCAGGCGCGGGCGATCGAGACGGTGTTCGCCGCGATCCACGCCGGCAACCCCGACGAGCGTCTCCTCTCATACCAGTACCTGCAGATGCTTCCGCAGATCGCGCAGGGCAGCGCGAACAAGGTGTGGATCGTCCCGGCCGAGCTCGGCAAGGCCCTCGACGGTTTCGGCCGCGCGTTCAACCCGGGCGCGGCCGCGTCGGAGAACGGGATGGTCCCGAAGCCCCCGGCGCCGCCGACGCCGCCCGCGCCCCCGGCTCCGCCGAGCGCGGCCACACCCGAACAGACCGCGGCGGCCGAGGCCGAAGCCGAGGCGGCGGCCCGGGAAGCCGCCAAAGCCGTGGCCGACGCCACGAGCAGCACGCCGGGAGCCCCGGCCGGCAACCTCGGCCTGGAGGGCCCGCGCTGATCCACGCGCCACGGCGCCCACCCCGCGGTCGGGGGTGGGCGCCGTGTCATGCCGCGGCCGGTGCCGGCGCTTCGGCGCGGCGGAGGCGGCGGACGCTCGGGGTGACGGCGGCCAGGAGGGCGGCGGTGAAGCTCAGGGCGGCGGCGCCGAGCAGCGTCGCGCTGATGCCGACGCCCCCGGCGATCGGGCCGGCCACCACCTCGCCGACCGGGATCGCCAGGAACGACCCGAGCATGTCGTAGGAGTACACCCGGGCCAGCTTGTCGGCCGGGACGTGCTGCTGCATCGCGGTCTCCCAGGCGACGCTGAACTGCTCGACGCCGATGCCGGTGAGGAACCCCAGCCCGAGCAGCAGCGGCAGGTACGGCGCGACGCCCAGCCCCACCAGGAAGAATGACTCGAGGGACATGAACAGCATCGCGGCCAGCAGCGGCCGCCGGAACCGCGAGCGCAGCGCGAGCACGCCGCCCACCACGAACCCGGCCGTCTGGGCCGCGAGCACCGCGCCCCACCCGCCGCGCCCGATCGTGTCGTCGGCCACCGCGGGCCCGAGCACCTGCATCGCGCCGATCGTCGCGTTGATCACGGTGAACGCGACGACGACCACCCAGAGCCAGGTGCGCGCGGTGAACTCGCCCCAGCCCTCGCGCAGGTCCGCGACGATGTTCCCGCTCGGCGCGGACGCCACGTGCGGCACACGGAGGCCGACGAAGACCAGGCCGGCGAGCACGAACGAGGCGGCGTCGACGGCCAGCCCCCAGCCGGGGCCGACGAACGCTACCAGCGCACCACCGGCCGCCGATCCGACGATCAGCGCGCTGTTCGCCCCGATCCGCATCACCGCGTTGGCCTGCTGCAGCACGTCGCCCGGCACGGTCTGCGGGGTCAGGGCGGCGGTGGCCGGCAGGCTGAGCGCCGACAGCGCCCCGTTGAGCGCGGACAGCGCGA
Source organism: Cryptosporangium japonicum (assembly GCF_039524755.1). Lineage (NCBI taxonomy): Bacteria > Bacillati > Actinomycetota > Actinomycetes > Cryptosporangiales > Cryptosporangiaceae > Cryptosporangium > Cryptosporangium japonicum. Next base: position 205,920 of record NZ_BAAAGX010000020.1, on the reverse strand, counting down.
CGAGCACGGGTACGTGGGCGACGTCCATCAGCACCAGGGCCGCGACCACGGCCTGGGTGGCGCCGCTGAGCAGGTTCGAGCCCACCAGCACCAGCGGGCGCGGGAGCCGGTCGGCGAGCACGCCGCCCAGCAGCAGGAACGCGACGTTCGCCAGCGACCGGGCCCCGACGATCAGGCCGAGCATCGAGACCGAGCCGGTGAGGTCGAGCACCGCGAACGCCAGCGCGATCGGGGCGACCGCGTTGCCGGCGGTGGTGATCGTGCGCCCGGTCAGCAGGCGCCGGTAGGCGGCGTGGCGCAGTGGGTTCACGGCTGCACCATCCGGAACAGCGCGACGGTGGCGTTGACCCGCACCGTGCCGGGGGAGCGCGGCGGTTTCGCCGCCTCGTGCAGGGCGTAGGACGCCGTACGCACCGCGGTCACGACCCGCTCCCAGTCCTCCGGCGTCACCCACACCTCGGCGTCGGTCTGGGCTCCTGGTCCCTCGGGGGCCAGCAGGCCGGCCCGGCGGCTCAGCTCCTCGGCGAGCACCAGGTAGGCCCCGCGCTGGGCGTCCACCTCGTCCGGGGTGCGGGGACCGGTGGCCCCTCCGGCCGGACGCTCGCGGGAGACGTCGTACCGGTAGCGCTTGCTGCCGCCCCGGCCGGGGCCGCCCTCGTGCTCGACGACGACGGACGGCAGCACGAGCAACTTGCGCAGGTGGTAGCTGGCGTTGGCGTGGGTGATCCCGAGTTCGTCGGCCACCTCGGTCGCGGTCATCGCGGCGCCGGTGAGCAACGACAGGATCTGCAGCCGCAGGGGGTGCGCGGCTACCCGGAGCACGGTGACCCGATCCGGTTCCAAAGGCATGTTGGAAACTATGGGTTACGGGAACCCGGGGTGTCAAACAGTTATTGGAAACTCAGGCGCTGACGATGCCGTTCCGGTACGCGTACACCACGGCCTGCACCCGGTCGCGCAGGTCGAGCTTGGTGAGGATGCGCGACACGTACGTCTTCACGGTCTCCTGGCTGAGCACCAACGCCGCCGCGATCTCGGCGTTCGACATGCCCTGCGCGATCAGCGTCAGCACCTCGGCCTCGCGTGGTGCGAGCACGGCGGGCCGCGACGCGCCGGCGTCGACCGGTCGGAGGCGCTCTCCGAAGTGGCCGATCAGCCGGCGGGTGACCGAGGGCGCCACCAGCGCCTCGCCGGCCGCGATCGTGCGCACGGCCCCGACCAGCTCGGCCGGTGGGCTGTCCTTGAGCAGGAACCCGCTCGCCCCGGCCCGGAGCGCCTCGTAGACGTACTCGTCGAGGTTGAACGTCGTCACGACCAGCACCCGGACCGGGTCGGCGACGTCGGGCCCGGCCAGCTGCCGGGTGGCCTCGATGCCGTCGAGCACCGGCATCCGGATGTCCATGACGACGACGTCCGGGCGCAGCTCGCGCGCGGCCGCCACCGCCGCCGCCCCGTCGCCCACCTCCCCGACGACCTCGAAGTCGTCCTGGGCGTCGAAGATCGTGACGTAACCGGTGCGGATCAGCGCCTGGTCGTCGCAGACCAGCACCCGGGTCATGCGGCCACCTCGGCCGTGGCCGGGACCGACGCGCGGACCCGGAAGCCGTCGGCGGTGGGCCCGGCCTCGAACGAGCCGCCGAAGGCCGCCACCCGTTCACGCAGGCCGGTGAGGCCACGCCCGCTCGACGCCGCTCCGCCGGCCATCGTCGCCGTGCCGGTGGTCGTGACCTCCACCGTGACGGCCGACGTCGAGTGCTCGACCCGGACCACGGTCGGGCACCCGTTGGCGTACTTCACCGCGTTCGTCAGCGCCTCCTGCACCACCCGGTGCAGCGCCAGCACCACGTCGCCCCCGTCGGTGACGAACTCGATCGGCTGGCCCATCGCGCGGGTGCGTTCGATCAGATCCTCCAGTTTTCCGGCGGCCGGCTCCCGGCTGGCGTCCTCGGCCGGATCGATCACCTGCAGCAGCGCTCTCAACTCCGTCAGCGCCTGCCGGCCGGTGCCGCTCACCGTGGACAGGCTCTCGGCCGCCTTCTGCGGCTTGGCGTCGATCAGGAACGCCGCCGCGTCGGCCTGCACGACCATCGCGGTGACGTGGTGGGTGACCACGTCGTGCAGCTCGCGGGCGATCACCGCGCGTTCGGCCGCCAGCGCCGCGGCGACGCTCGCGGTCCGCAACGCCTCGGCGGTGTCGCGCTGCCTGCGCATCCAGTCGCCGACGACGAACGCCACCGTGAGCACCGCGTAGAACGTGACGTACGAGAACGCCGGCCCGGTCGCTCCGCGTTGCGCGATCACCAGCGCGAACACTGCGTACGCCGCGGTCAGCGCGACCGCCAGCACCCGCCGGTGACGCAGCTGGTACGCGCCCAGGCTGTAGAGCGCGATCGGCACGGCGAGGCTGGCCGCGGTGCGCGGGTAGGTGAGGCTCTGGTGGATCGCGGTCGCGAGGAACGCCGGCGCGGCGCAGAGGATCGGCGCGACCCGGCGCAGCACCAGCGGCAGGCACATGGCGACGATCAGCAGCGTCGCGAACACGTCGGCCGGCCGGTGGGCCGAGAACTCCGCCAGGTCCATGCCGAGGCCGGACGCCGTGGGCAGGTACGCGACGAGGAGTAACCCGGCCGCGAGGACGGCGTCGCGCGTCACCACGTCCAGGCTTCGCCAGGGCCGCAGCACCAGACGCCGAGCCGACTCCCACATGCCCGGCAGCCTAGTCACCCCAGCAGGGGATACCCTTTCGGGCCCGGAATCCGTCCGGAACCGGCCAATACGTACGTGACGTCGTCCCAGTCGGCCGGCCGGTCGCCCTCGCCGCGCAGCCCGTCCAGCGTCCGCACGGCGAGGGTGAGGTCCGGCGTCGGCCCCGGCAGTTCGACGAGCACGTCGAGGTGGTGCACGACGATCTCGACGACCCAGGTGGCCACGAAGTCGCCGAGCGGGAGCACGTGTCCCTGGAACCGCACGCACCCGTCGTCGGCCTGCGCGACGAAACGGCGCACCGCCTCGAGCGTCGGACGGAAGTGGTCGAGCAGGCCGGTGGGGCGGCCGTACGCCGACGCGAGCAGCCGGGCGAACCGGATCTGCCCGACGGCGGCGTCCGGGTCGGGCTCGGGGTACCCCGACCAGTAGGTCAGGAAGTCGGTGTCGGGCGGAGCATCGACCCGGTACGCGAAGCCGGTGATCATCTCGCTCAGCCCGAGGTGCAGGTGCGCGAGCACGTCCGCGACCACCCAGCCCCGGCACCGGCTCCGCGCGAGCAGGTCCTCGTCGGTGCGGGCGTCCAGGAAGGCGGAGAGGTCGGCCGCCACGGTCTCGAACGCGTCTCGGGCCTCGCGGAGCGCTATCGTCACCGCGCCGAGGGTAGCCGGTAGTCCACTCCGGTGAGCTCGGTCGAGACGGTCCACAGGCGACGCTGGTCCGCTTCGTCGTACGAGCGGTCGCTGGACGCGGTGACCTCGGGGTACCCGGTGAAGCCGCGCGGCCCCACGTACTCGCCACCGCGCAGCGCCGGATCGACCGCCGCGCGCACGGCGGCCAGCGCGCCGATCGCGGCCGGCTGCAGCAGCCAGCCGTTGAGCAACCGCAGCCGCGGGCTCGCGATCACCCGCTGCCAGGGCCGCAGGTGCCGCGTGAACGCGGTGTGGGCGTTGCCGGGGTGCGCGGCCACCGCGGTCACCCGCCGGTTCAGCTCGTACGTGAACAGCAGGTTCGCGAGCTTCGACTGGAAGTAGGCCTCGGGCAGCGTGTGCGGCCCGGTGAGCTGCAGGTCGTCCCAGTGCATGTGCCCGCGCCGGTGGCCGAGGCTGCTGACGTTCACGACCCGCGCGCCCGGCGTCGCCAGCAGCGTCTCCAGGAGCAGGCCGGTCAGCGCGAAGTGGCCCAGGTGATTCGTGCCGAGATGGATCTCGAAGCCGTCCGCGGTGGCCGGTGCCGGTGACATGCCGACGCCGGCGTTGTTGATCAGGAAGTCCAGACGGGTGAGGCCGTTCCGCAGCGTCCCGGCCGCGGTCCGTACTGATTCGAGCGACGCCAGATCGAGCCCCACCGTGGAGACCGGGCCGGGTAGCCGGGATGCGGCCGACTCGGCCTTGGCCCGGTCGCGGCAGGCGAGCACCACCTGCGCGCCGTGCTCGGCGAGCAGCCGGGCGGTTTCGAAGCCGAGGCCGACGTTCGCGCCGGTCACGACGGCGACGCGGCCGGTGAGATCGGGGATGTGGGCTGCGGTCCAACGCATCGGAGCCTCCGGTAATATTCGGGATGGCTGTCCCGCTTACGACGATCCGGGATGGCCATCCCGTTTGTCAAGAGGGGGTCGCATGGTGCGCGCGGACGCGCAGCGCAACCGGGCCAAGGTGCTCCGGGTCGCGATCGAGGCCTTCGCGGCCGACGGGCTCGCGGTACCGGTGCACGAGATCGCGCGCCGCGCGGGCGTGGGCACCGGCACGGTCAGCCGGCACTTCCCGACCAAGGAGAGCCTGTTCCAGGCGATCGTGTCGGCGCGCGTGGAGCACTTGGTCGAGCGGGCCCGTGCCCTCGAAGCCGGCGAGGACCCGGCCGAGGCGTTCTTCGCGTTCTTCGCCGCGATGGCCGCCGAAGGCGCGCTCGACCGCGGCCTCGCCGACGCGTTGACCGGCGCCGGGTTCGACATCGACGCAGCTGCCGAGGCCACCGGTCTCGACCTCAACGGGCACTTCGACCGGCTGCTGACCGCGGCTCAGGCCGCCGGCGAGGTGCGCGCCGACGTCGACTTCGCCGATGTCAAAGCACTGCTGGCGGGGTGCCTGGCCCGCGAGCGCACCGCGGCCGACCCCGCCGCACGCGACCGTCTGATCGCCGTCGTCCGCACCGGTCTACGTCCCGAGAGCCACCCATGACACCCATCGAGATCACCGACCCCGACGACCCGCGCATCGCCGACTACCGCGCGCTCACCGACGTCGCGCTGCGTGAGGCGTTCGAGCCGCCGCACGGGCTGTTCATCGCCGAGGGCGAGCTGGTGCTGAAACGCGCGGTGCGGGCCGGCTACCGGATGCGCTCGATCCTCGTCGACGCCAAACGGGTCGCGCAGGTCGACACGATCGCGCCCGACGCACCGCTCTACGCGGCGACGCCGGCGGTGCTGGAGGCCATCACCGGTTTCCACGTCCACCGCGGTGTGCTCGGCTCGGTGCACCGGCCGGCGCCGAGCCGGGCCGCCGACCTGCTCGGCCGGGCGAAAAAGGTACTCATCCTGGAGGACGTCAACACGCACACGAACGTCGGCGCGATCTTCCGCGTCGCGGCCGGCCTCGGCATGGACGCGATCCTGCTCAGCCCGTCGTGCGCCGACCCGCTGTACCGGCGCAGCGTCCGGGTGAGCATGGGTGAGGTGTTCGCGGTGCCCTACGCCCGGCTGGACCCGTGGCCGGGTGCGCTCGACAGCGTCCGGGAGGCGGGGTTCACGCTCCTGGCCCTCACCCCCGACCCGGGCGCGATCAGCCTCCGCGAGCTGTCCCCGGCGCAGCGCGAACGGCCCGCGCTGCTGCTCGGCGCCGAAGGGCCCGGCCTCTCCGGCTCGGTCCTGACGGCCGCCGACGCCCGGGTGCGCATTCCGATGCACCGGGGCGTCGACAGCCTCAACGTGGCCACCGCGGCGGCCGTCGCCTGTTACGAACTCGGCGGCTGAACCACGCGCCGCTGGTTCTCCTTCGCGGACGGGCCCGGGGGAGCGGGCATGATCCACGGCCCGTCGTCGGACGGGTCGAGGACGCCCTCCTCCAGCCACTGGTACCGGCCGTCGAGCACCCGGTCGGCCAGCATCCGGTCGGTGTCGTCGCTGTTGACCCAGAGCGCCTCGAACAGCGCGTCGGCCCGCACGGTGGCCTGCCGGCAGAACGCGTCCGCCAGTTCCATCGCGGTGGCACCCCGCTGCGGTGGGCCGGCCTCCTTCGTCGACGCGGCTCGCACGCACGCCGCGCTCATCGCGAACAGCTCCGCTCCGATGTCGACGATGCGGGCCAGGAACCGCTGCCGGTGCTCGAGCCGCCCCTGCCAGCGCGACATCCCGTAGAACGTCTGCCGGGCCAGCTTCCGGCTGGAGCGCTCGATGTAGCGCAGGTGCCGGGCGAGCGGCCCGAACTCCGAGTACGACGTCGGGAGCTGACCGGCGCCGACCGCGAGCGTGGGCAGCCAGCCCGCGTAGAACTTGCTCGCCTGCGCCGCCGCCTTGCCCTTGTCGCCCAGCGAGGCGTCCGGGTCGATGATGTCGCCGGCCACCGAGAGGTGCGCGTCCACGGCCTCGCGCGCGATCAGCAGGTGCATGATCTCGGTCGAGCCCTCGAAGATGCGGTTGATCCGCTGGTCACGCAGGGCCTGCTCGACCGGCACGGCCCGCTCGCCCCGCGCCGCGAGCGACTCCGCGGTCTCGTACGCGCGCCCGCCCCGGATCTGCACCAGCTCGTCGGAGACCAGCCAGCCCATCTCCGACGCGTAGAGCTTGGCCAGTGCGGCCTCGATCCGGATGTCGTTGCGCTTCTCGTCAGCGAGCTGGCTGGTCAGGTCCAGCACGGCCTCTAGCGCGAACGCGGTCGCGGCGATGAACGCGATCTTGCCCGCGACCGCGTCGTGCCGACCGACCGGGCGGCCCCACTGCTCGCGTGCGTTGCTCCACTCCCGGGCGATCTTCAGCGACCACTTCGCGGTGCCGGCACAGATCGCGGGCAGCGAGAGACGGCCGGTGTTCAGCGTCGTCAGCGCGATCTTGAGTCCTTCGCCCTCGCGGCCGATCCGGTTCGCCGCCGGCACCCGCACCTGGTGGAACCGGGTGACACCGTTCTCCAGCCCGCGCAGGCCCAGGAACGCGTTGCGGTTCTCCACCGTGATGCCGGGGGAGCCGGCCTCGACGACGAACGCGGTGATGCCGCCGCGGTGCCCCTCGCTCCTGGGCACGCGCGCCATCACGACGAGCAGCTCGGCGACGACGCCGTTCGTGGTCCACAGCTTCACGCCGTCGAGCACGTAGTCGTCCCCGTCCGGCACCGCGGCGCAGGCCAGCCGGGCCGGGTCGCTGCCGACGTCGGGCTCGGTGAGCAGGAACGCGCTGATCGCGGTGGTGGCGCAGCGGGGGAGGAACTCCCGCTTCTGCTCCTCGGTGCCGAACTGCACGACCGGCTGCGGGACGCCGATCGACTGGTGCGCCGAGAGCATCGCGCCGATCGCCGGGTTCACCGAGCCGGCCAGCATCAGCGCCTTGTTGTAGTAGACCTGCGTGAGGCCGAGGCCGCCGTACTCCACCGGGATCTTCATGCCGAACGCGCCCAGCTCCATCAGGCCGTGGAGCACGTCGTCGGGAATCCGGGCGTCCCGTTCGATCGCGGCCGCGTCGACGGTGGCCAGGAACGGGGTCAACCGGGCGAGGAACTCCTCGCCGACCTTCCGGGCCTCGTCACTCGGTTTCGGTTCGGGGTGGATCAGGTCGAGGGGGAACCGCCCGAGAAACAGTTCCTTCGCGAAGCTGGGCTTGGTCCACTCGGTCTGACGTGCGGCTTCGGCGACCTGGCGGGACTCCCGTTCGGTGGGGGCAGTCGTCATGGACGTCTCCGTTCCGGGGCACAGTAGTTACCTACCGGTAGCTACTGTGCCCCGAACGGGTGACGTGCGCCACAGCTACTCGTCGACGAGCAGCCTTTCGCGGAGCTTCACCAGGGTCTGGGAAAGCAGACGCGACACGTGCATCTGCGAGATCCCCATCCGCTCGGCGATCTGCGACTGCGTCATGTTGCCGAAGAAGCGCAGGATCAGGATCTTGCGCTCGCGCGGCGGCACCTGGGCCAGCAGCGGCTGCAGCGACTCCCGGAACTCGACGTGCTCGAGCGCCGCGTCCTCGTCGCCGAGCGTCTCGGCCAGCGTCGGCATCTCGCCGTCGCCACGCACCGGGTCGTCCAGCGACGAGCTGCGGTAGGCGTTCGCGGCCTCCAGGCCCTCCAGCACCTCCTCGCGGGAGAGCTTGAGGTGCTCGGCCAGCTCGGAGGCGTTCGGCGCCCGTCCGTTGCGCTGGGAGAGCTCGGCCGTGGCCGCGGTCAGCGACAGGTGCAGCTCCTTGAGCCGGCGCGGCACCCGCACCGCCCAGCCGTGGTCGCGGAAGTGCCGCTTGATCTCGCCGACCACGGTGGGCACCGCGTAGGAGAGGAAGTCGGCGCCGCGCTCGGCGTCGAACCGGTCCACGGAGTTGATCAGGCCGACGGTGGCGACCTGGACCAGGTCCTCCAGCGGCTCGCCCCGGTTGTTGAACCGCCGGGCCAGGTGCCGCACGAGCGGCAGGTGCATCGTGACCAGCTGGTCGCGGATCTGCTGCCGGCGGGGGTGGCCCTCGGGCAGCGAGTCGCGCTCCGCGAACAGCCTGGCCGCCTCCCGGCGGGACTCCGACCGGGCGTCGGCGACCTCGTCGTCGGCCACCTCGGTGATGTCGACCTCGGCGTCGTCCGGTTTTGCCGCCGCCGGTTCCTCGACGTTCGGCTGTTCGCTCTGCGGCGCGGTGACGCCGGGTGAGCGCTCGTTCACGCGAGCGCCTCGAGCCGGTGTTTGACCAGCTGGATGTGGACGACGTTCCCGTCGGTGGTCCACGTCTTCACTTCGTCGACGAGCGCGGTCAGCACCCGCCAGCCGAACGTGTTCTGACCGGGCACCGTGCCGTCCTTGGTGGTCGCCGAGACCGACACGCGCAGCGCGTGCTCGTCGGCCCGGAAGACGCACCGCAGCCGGCCGGGAGCGGCGGCCTTGGCCACCAGCTCGGCGCACGCCTCGTCGACGGCCATCCGCAGGTCGGAGACCTCATCGAGGTCGTAGTCGAGGCGGACCGCCAGGTCGGCCGCGAGCGCACGCGCGACGGGGACGTGCACCGGGTCGGCGGGCAGGGTCAGTTCGATGTCGCTGCCCGCATCCTCGGAGACGGGTGGGGCCTCAACGGGCTCCGAGCTGGTCCGTTCGGGCACCGCCATCAAGCTCGCTCCTTGCTGTTCCATCCGAACCCCGGGCGGGGACCCGGGGCGCACACGCGGGCCTTACCCAGCCCACGCAGGCCCGAACCTACCGTCCTCGAGGGTTCGTCGGGGCGTCGGGCCGTACGCGGGGAGCATTGCTCCCGATCCGTGGGAGGGTGGTTCCCGGCACGTTCCGGTTGACGGTGCTGGCTGGCGGGTACAGCGTGCGCGCCTCGACCGGCACGGGTTCGGGCGGGTGGCTGCGGTGGGGAGGATGCAGTGGTGACGTCGGATACACCTACCAGGAGCAACAACGGGTCGACGCCGCGGCCGGCGGTGGAGCGGGCCCGGGAACCCTCGATCGGGCAGCTGGTCAACGACGTCGCCGCGGGCGTCTCGAGCCTGGTCAAGGCCGAGATCGCGCTCGCGAAGGCGGAGGTGGCCCAGGAGGCCAGGAAGGCCGTCGCGGGTGTGGCCGGGCTGGCCGTCGCGGCGGCCGCCGGCCTGATGATCGTGCCGCTGCTCTCGCTCGCCGCCGTGTACGCGCTGAGCGAGGTGATGGCCGGCTACTGGGCCGCGTTGATCGTCGCGGGAGTATGGACGCTGATCGCGGGGATCGCCGGGCTGTTCGGTGCGTTGCGCCTGCGCCGGGTCAAGCCGGTCCCCACCCAGGCGATCGAAGCGGTGAAGGAGGATGTGCGGTGGGTCCGCGACCGGAAGATTTAGAACGCGACATCGCGTTCGCCCGCGAGCAACTGCGGCGGGACGTGGACGAACTGGTGGGCCGGGTCCGCCCGCAGGCGGTGGTCGCCCGCCAGAAGCAGCAGCTCACCGAGCGGGCCCAGGGTGCGCTGGCATCCGTGGGGCCGCTCCTGCGCAACGGCCGCGACCAGGTGCTCAGCCGGCCCGCGCTGCTCGGCGTCGGGGCGGGCCTGACCGTTCTCACGCTCGTCACGGTCGTCTGGCGGGTGCGCACCAGGCGGTGAACGCGGGGCCCCTCCGGAGAGGGGCCCCGCCTTCTCAGCGTGCGGCCGCCGTCTTCCTGCGGTTGGCCTTCTTGATCGCGTCGACGAGTTCGCTCTTCGTCATCGTCGAGCGACCGCGGATCTCGAGCCTGCGGGCGACGTCACGCAGGTGCGTCTTGGACGCGTTGGCGTCGACGCCCTCCTCGGTCTTGCCACCACGACGGGCGGCCGCGCCGGTCTTCTCCGACTGCTTGTCCGAGGGGCCTTTCTTCTTCTTCGGCTCCCAGTGGTCGCCGACCTTCTCGAACGAGTGCTTCAGCGAACCGAACGCGGTGCGGTGGGCCCGCTCGCCCTCGCCGTACTCCTCGACAGCCGAGTCGTGCGTCTTGATCCACGTCTCCTGCGCCTTCTTCGACGAGCGCTCGAGCGTGGACGGCAACTCCTGACGGCCGGGCATCACTGACCTCCTCGGGGCGAGAACACCGATGCCACAGGGTTGCCCGTGGCATCGGTGGCAAAACGCCCGAGGACCGGGCTCAGCTCCCGGCCGGCGGCAGATCGGTGTACGACTCGTAGAAGTCGAGCACTTGGTCCAGACCGGTGAGAGTGAGCGGACGGCTCACCGTACGGTTCGCGCAGACCAGCCGGAACTTCGTCCCGACGGTCTCGGCCTGCTGGGAGAGCTCCACGAGGACGCCCAGCCCGTTGGAGCCGAGGAACGTCACCGCGTCGAGATCCAGCACGACGTCCGAACCGGGTATCGCCACGACCGGCGTCAGGGCGTCACGGAGCCGGGGTGCGGTGAGCATGTCGATCTCGCCGCCGACCCGTACTACCTGCCGCCCGTCGTCCGACGGCGGAACCTGTTCCACCGACAGAACCGCGTCCGTCGCGTCTCCGAGCGCACCGGTCGCGGCACCGTTTCGCTGCGGGGCCGCCGAACCAGCGGGGTCGACCATTACGTACTCCCTCCATCGCTGCCCTGAACCCTAGCCCGGACGCCGCATCGGTGCGGCAGAGGCCGGAAGGCACTCGGGAGTAAACCGCAGTGACTCACGCGGTCTTGCGCTGGCTTGTGCCCTTCGTGGCGGTTTTCTTGGCTGTCGTCGACTTCGCGGCGGTCTTTTTGGCCGTGGTTTTGCTCGCCGTGGTCTTCGCCGGAGCCTTCTTGGCCGGAGCCTTCTTCGGAGCCGCTTTTTTCGCCGGCGCCTTCTTCGCGGCCGGGCGGTTCTCCTCGACGGCCTCGCCGCGCGCCCGCTTGGCCTCGGCCACGCTGGCCTCCAGCGCCGCCATCAGGTCCAGCACCGCGCCGCCGCCCTCCGCGGGCGCCTCCGGCTGCTCCACCTCGTGGCCCTGGATCTTCGCGTCGACGACCTCGCGCAGCGCCACCGCGTAGTCGTCGGTGAACTCCTCCATGTCCAGGTCGCCGGTGAGCGTCTGGATGTAGGACTCCGCCATCTGCATCTCCTGCGGGCGGACCGCGATGTCGGAGTCGGGAGCCAGCTCGGCCGGGTCGCGGATCTCGTCGGGCCAGAGCATCGTCTGCAGCAGCAGCACGTCGCCGTAGGGGCGCAGCAGCGCCAGCGCCTCGCGCTGGCGGAGCGCGACCTTGACCACCGCGATCGTGCCGGCCTTCAGCAGCGCCTCGCGCAGCAGCACGTACGGCTTCGCGCCGGGCCCGTCGGCCTGCAGGAAGTAGCCCTTGGACAGGTACAGCCCGTCCACCTGCTCGGCCGGGACGAACTTCTGCACGTCGATGTTGCGCCCGGAGGCGATCGGCAGGTTCTCGAAGTCGGCGTCGTCGAGGACGACGACCTGCCCGTCGGGCAGCTCGTACCCCTTGGCGATCTCGCTGTAGGGCACCTCGACGCCCTCGGCCTCGCACACCCGCCGGTACCGGATGCGGCCGCCGTCGGCCGCGTGGACCTGCCGGAGCTGGACGTCGTGTTGCTCGGTGGCGGAGAACAGCTTGATCGGGATCGTCACGAGCCCGAACGAGACGACGCCCTTCCAGATCGCACGCATGGTCGGTGCCCCCTGTGGGTAAATGTGCTCGAATCCACTCTGCGTTTACCGCCGGGGGGAAGTCCAGCGTGGAGGTGTCGGCGTGGCGAAAGCTTCGGGAACGACCACGGTCGCCGTGGCCGGACGTCAGCTCGCCCTGTCGAACCTCTCGAAGATTCTCTACCCGGAGACGGGCACCACGAAAGGCGAGGTGATCGACTATTACTCCCGGATCGCGCCCGTTCTGATACCTCATTTGGCAGGTCGTCCGCTTTCGCTGAAGCGGTACCCCGAGGGCGTCAGTGGTCCGGGCTTCTTCGCCAAGAACGTGCCGAACGGCGCCGCCGACTGGGTACGCACCGAGCGGCTCCCCGCCCCCGGCAGCACGAAGAACCGCGACGAGATCGACTACGTCGTGCTCCCGGAGGACGACGGCGACGCGCTGGCCACGCTGGTCTGGCTCGCGAACCTCGCCTCGCTGGAGCTGCACGTCCCGCAGTGGCAGGTCGGCCCGCGCGGCGGCGTCCGCGGCACCGACCTGCTGGTGTTCGACCTCGACCCGGGTGCGCCGGCCACCGTCGTCGAGTGCTGCGCGGTCGCGCTGCGCCTGCGCGAGGTGCTCGACGACGACGGGCTGACCGCGGTGGCCAAGACGTCGGGGTCCAAGGGCATGCAGGTCTACGCGGCGATCAAGCCGGTCGAGGGCGGGCGCACGTCGGACTACGCCAAGGCGGTGGCCCAGCGGCTCGAGCACGAGAACCCCACCCGGGTGACGTCGGTCATGCGCCGCGCCGTGCGCCCCGGCAAGGTGTTCATCGACTGGAGCCAGAACAACACCGCGAAGACCACTGTCGCGCCGTACTCGCTCCGGGCGCGGCCGGCGCCGACCGTCTCCACGCCACTGCACTGGGACGAGGTGGCGGCCTGCGAACGCCCCGAAGAGCTCGTGTTCACGTTCGACGCCGCGCTCGCCCGCGCCGCCGGCGACGGTGATCTGTTTCTCGATCTGCTCACCCGTGAACGCCCGGCGCTGCCGCGTCGTTGAACGGGTGCGAACGCGTGTGGGGCTCTTGCACGGGCGGTCTCGGCGAGGATAATCCGAGCCGTTCCCTCCGTGACGCAGCGGTCACGGCGGGCATGCAGCCTCCACGCGGGCGGCTCGGTCTCCTCGACCGGGCGGGGGACGTCCGACAGGTTCGCCGGCATCGGCCATTAGGCTGGGTGGCAACCGGAGGTCGGCGTGAGAACACGCTCGGTACAGGAGGAGACCCTGACCATGACCAGTGGCGAGTTGGCCGTGCACGGAGCGCGATCATGACGCCGGTCGACGCAGTCTCGCCGCCGCTTCCCGGCGGCCACGGGCCCTCGCTGGATGCCCCCGCCGACGGTGACCTGGTGGTCGAACGCCGGGTCGCCGACCCGAGCGCGTGGTGCGAGGCGCTGCCCGCGGCCGCGGGCCGCACGGTGCTGATCTCCGGGCGCGTGCTCTCGGACGGCACCGCGCCGAGCGTCGACGCGGCCGTGCGGTTCGCCGGGCAGCTGCGGATGGCGGTGCGGGCGATGGCCCGGGTCGACCTGGCGCCCGCCGAGGCGCTGGGGCAGCTCGACGGCCTGGTGGCCGAGTGGGAGGAGCCGTTCCGCGCCCGCCTGCTCTACGGCGTGTTCGACCCGGTGGACGGGGCGTTCTGCTTCGCCCAGGCCGGGCACCCCGGGCCGGTCATCTGCCCGGTGAAGGGAGCGGCGGTGGCTCCGCCCGCTCCGGAGGGCGGCCCGCTGGGCGGGTTCGTGAGCGTGAGCGCGTCCTACGGCGAGCAGACCGTGGCCATCCCGCCCGGCGGGAGCGTCGTCGTGGCGCTGCCGGGCTCGCTCGCCGACGACGGGGAGTACGCGGCCGGCGGCTTCTCGCTCGACACCCACCGGCGCTCGGCCGCGGTCGACGCGGTGGCCCCGGCGATCGCCGGCGCGCTGGGCACCGGGGTCCACGACCCGGCCGCGGTCGCCGACGCCGTCATCGGCGCCGCCCCCGCCAGCAGCGTGCTGGCCGCCGGGTGGCCCACCGGCCTGACCGTCGGGCCGGTGCGGGTGATCGAGCTGGAGCTCGGCGAAGGGGAGGACCCCACCCGCCGGGCCCGGGCGTTCTGCTACGGCGTGCTCAGCACCTGGCAGCTGACGCCGCTCGTGCGTGACGACATCGTGCTCGCGGTGTCCGAGCTGGTCGCGAACGCGTTGTTGTACGGCGGCGCCGCGGAGCAGCTGCGGTTGCGCCGCTCGGCGAGCCGCATCGTGATCGAGGTGTTCGACCGCGAGCCGGCCATGCCCCGCCCACGCATCGCGGATGCCGACGCGGAGAGCGGCCGGGGTCTGTTCCTGGTGCGCCGGGTCGCGGCCCGCTGGGGCGCCCGCGCGGTGCCCGGGGGCAAGGCGGTCTGGGCCGAGTTCGACCTGAACGCACCCCCGCGCACCACCGACGACGAGCCCACCGAGCCGACGCTCGAAGCGGCCGGCTAGTTCCCGGGCCCTACTTCCCGGGCCTACGACGACCAGGCGGGCCTACCCGAACTCGGGTAGGCCCGCCTGGTCGTCGTAGGCCCGGTGGTCAGCCGCCGGCGGCGCTCAGGCCGAGCGCCTTCTCGGCGTCCTCGATCGTGGTGACGAGCGGAACCACCCGGTCCACCCCGGTGAGGCGGAAGACCCGGGCGACGATGCCGGGCGTGGTGACCACGACGTGCAGCGAACCGTCGCGGTCACGGAGTCTCTTGTGGTCGCTGACCAGGATGCCGAGCCCGGTGGAGTCGAGAAAGGTGACTTCGCGCAGATCGACCACGTGCCGGTGTTTGCGCTGCTCGACCAGCTCGTGCAGCGGATCACGCAGCTGCGAGCCGGTGGTGACGTCGACCTCGCCGGCGACGGTGACCAAGGCGTAGTGCTCGCGGTCGTCGACGGTGACCCGCAGCCGGCCGAAACTCTCCGGCTTGGACCGGGCGGCGCTCCTCGCCCCTACGGCCCGACCCTGACGCTCACGCATGGAACCCGACCTTCCTCTACGGTTCCCGATTCTTGCCTGTCGTGCTGCCGGTCCCCGGGATCGGTCACGCGGGCAGTCTAATCGCGTAACGGACCGTCATCGTGCCTCCCCTATCTTTCTCTCAGTAGACCCAGAATTCGATCCCAGGATGGAGATTTCACCCCATCCAGAACTGGAAGAGCTGCTGCCCGAGGGCGATGTACACCCCAGGGATGCCCAGCAACGCCAGGAACCACCCCACGATGCTGAAGAACGCCTGGTTCACCGGCGGGATCCACAGCAGCACGAACAGCATCAGCACCGCGTAGGGCGCGATCGGCCCCACTTTCCGCAGCACCTTGTTGGACAGGTAGGGCTGGATCACGCCGAACCCGTCCAGCCCCGGCACCGGCAGCGAGTTCAGCACCGCCGCGGTGACCTGCAGGAAGGTCAGGAACGCGAACGCGCCCCAGAACTCCACGTGCACCCGGTCGTCGGGGGCGAACGCCGTGAACACGACCGCCAGGACGGCCGCGAGCAGGATGTTCGTCAGCGGACCGGCGAGCGAGACGAGGCTGTTGGCCAGCCGGCTACGCAGGTAGCGCCGGTCGATGAACACCGCGCCACCGGGCAGCCCGATGCCGCCGAGCAGCACGAACAGCAGCGGCAACAGGATGCTGTACGCGAAGTGGGTGTACTTCAGCGGATCCAGCGTCAGGTAACCGCGTTCGGCCACCGTGCGGTCACCACTGCGGAAGGCCACCATCGCGTGGGCGAACTCGTGCAGACAGAGCGACACGACCCAGGCACACGCGACGAACACGAACGCGGTCAGTCCGGTGGGCCCGCTGCGGTTCCACAGCGCCCATCCGGAGACCGCCGTGGCCAGCACCAATCCGACGAAGATCGGGCTCGGCCACCGGCTCACCGAGGCGCCCGGCCGCTGGCGTACCGGCTCTCCGGTCGTCACTGTTCTCCTTCGCGCGGTTGCCCTTTCGTGACCATCCTGCCTCGCTGACGCACGTTCTGCCCGTCAGGTCGGGGTCGCTACCCCCGGTCCGGGGTCATTTTTTCGCCGTAAAAGGGCGGCCGCCGGTTTCCCGGCCGCCGCCCTTTTCCCACCCGGATCAGCTCTGGTCGGCCACCCGGGTCTTCACGATGCCCAGCGGCTTCGCGATCGACTCGAGCGACTTGCGCTCGGCGTCGACCCCCAGGAACCAGGCGACGAAACCACCGACGATCATCAGCCCGGCGCCGAGCAGATAACCGCCGAACAACGGACCGCGGCTCTCGCCGTCCCCGATCAGCTGCCCGAACAGCCAGGGCGCGATCACCCCACCGAAGAACTGGGAGATCGCGAAGAAGAACGCGATCGCCTGGCTGCGCAGCTCCAGCGGGAAGATCTCGCTGACCGTCAGGTACCCGGACGAGGCCGCCGCCGACGCGATGAAGAAGATGACGCACCACAGGATCGTCTGCGTCACCGCACTCAGGACGTCGGCGTAGAACAGGTAGCCGGTGATGGCCAGCAGGATGCCGGACGACACGTACGTGCCGCCGATCATCTTGCGCCGCCCGACCGTGTCGAACAACGGACCCAGCACCAGCGGGCCGATCAGGTTGCCGATCGCGAACGGGAAGAAGAAGTACGGGATCGTGCCGCTGTCGACGTCGTAGAACGTGCCCAGCACCAGCGCATAGGTGAAGAAGATCGCGTTGTAGAGGAACGACTGCGTGGTCATCAGCGTGAACCCGAGGATCGTGCGGCTCGGGTACTGCTTGATCATCACCTGCGCGATCTGCCGGTAGGTGACCGGCGGGTGCGGCTTGACCTCGGCGGCCTCCGAGTCCGGAACCGGCTCGAGCGGACGGCCCTCGGCCTTGATCCGGGCTTCGATCTCGTCGACGGTGCGTTCGGCCTCGTTCTCCTGGCCGTGCGTCATCTGCCAGCGCGGGCTCTCCGGGATGTGCCGTCGGAGCGGCCAGATGGCCAGACCGATCAGCGGACCGAGGAAGAAGCCCAGCCGCCACCCGATGTTGTCGGAGAAGAAGTCCGGGTTCAGGAACACGATCTGCGCGGCCGACGCCAGCGCGGCGCCACCCCAGTACGTGCCGCTGATCGCGAGGTCGACGCGGCCGCGGTAGTGCGACGGGATGAGCTCGTCGATCGCGGAGTGGATCGCGGCGTACTCACCGCCGATGCCCATGCCGGCCAGGAACCGGAACAGCAGGAACTCGTAGAACGTGAAGGAGAACCCGGTCAGACCGCTGGCGACGAGGTAGAGCGTCAGCGTGATCAGGAACAGCTTGCGTCGCCCGAGCCGGTCGGCCATCCGGCCGAACACCAGCGCTCCGACGACCTCACCGAACAGGTAGACCGACGCGGAGAGCGTCACCTGCTGGGCCGACAGCCCCAGCGCGCCGTCCTCGGTGAGTTTGTCGGCCACCGTCGAGGCGATCTGGATCTCCAGACCGTCGAGGATCCAGGTCACGCCCAGTGCGATGACCACCAGCCAGTGGAAGCGGGACCACGGTAGGCGGTCCATTCGGGCCGGCACCAAACTCCGGAAGGTTCTCGCTTCCGGAGCCGCTTCAGTTGACGCCATCGTCCACCTCCCCAGGGAACTGGGGGTTGCTCTACCCAACGAAATCTCCGATGAATCCTGGCGGAACTCGCGAGCGTCCTCGTGCGTTCCGGTTTTCTGTCGGTGGGTGGGGTTCTAATGAGCCATGCTTCTCGCGGAGATCGCCGCGGCCGGGCGCGACGTCGCCGCGGTCAGTTCACGCAAGGCCAAGGCCGAGCGGCTGGCAGTGGTGTTGCGTCAGCTCTCCGGCGACGAGGTCGTGCCGGGCGTCGCGTGGTTGTGCGGTGAGTTGCGCCAGCGGCAGATCGGCGTGGGGTGGGCGTCGCTGCGTGATTTGCCGTCGTCCGCGGCGGAGTCACCGAGCCTCACCGTGCTCCGGGTGGACGGGATCTTCGCGGAGATCGGCGGGCTCGCCGGGCCCGGGTCGCAGGCGGCGCGCCGCTCCGCGCTGGCGGGGCTGTTCGCCCTGGCCACGCCGGAGGAGCAGGCGTTCCTGCGTGCGCTGCTGGTCGGTGAGGTGCGCCAGGGTGCGCTGGCCGGCGTGATGATCGACGCGGTCGCGGCCGCCACCGGGCTGCCGCTGGCCGCGCTGCGCCGGGCGCTGCTGCTGCGCGGCGATCTGCGTGCGGTGGCCGAGGCCGCGTTGCGTGACGGCGCGGCCGGGCTCGCGTCCTTCCGGCTGGAGGTCGGGCGGCCACTGGCCCCGATGCTCGCGCAGCCGGCCGAGGACCTCGCCGAGGCGCTCGCCCGCTCCGGCGCCGCGGCCGTGGAGGAGAAGCTGGACGGGGCACGCGTGCAGGTGCACCGGTCGGGGTCCGACGTACTGGTCGTCACCCGCAGCCTGGACGACATCACCGCGCGGGTGCCCGAGGTCGTCGAGGCCGCGCTGGCGTTGCCGGTGCACACGGCCGTGCTCGACGGGGAGGCGATCGCGCTGCGCCCCGACGGGCGGCCGGAGCCGTTCCAGGTGACGGCGTCGCGGGTGGGGAGCCGGGCCGACGTCGCCACCGCCCGGGAGAAGATCCCGCTGTCGGCGGTGCTCTTCGACGCGCTGCACCTGGACGGCGAGGACCTGCTCGACCGGCCGGCGGGCGACCGGTTCGCCGCGCTGTCGGCGGTCGCCCCACCCGAGAGCGTCGTCCGCCGCGTGGTGGTTCCCGGGTCCCCGGTCGCCGCGGACACGGCCGATCCGGCCGATCCGGCCGACGCGGACGCGGCCGCTGCTTTCGTGCGGGCGACGCTGGCTCGGGGCCACGAGGGGGTCGTGGTGAAGTCGCTGGCCGGGCCGTACGCGGCCGGGCGGCGCGGGGGCGGCTGGTGGAAGGTCAAACCGCGGCACACGCTCGATCTGGTCGTGCTGGCGGCCGAGTGGGGCCACGGGCGTCGCCGCGGGTGGCTGTCGAATCTGCACCTCGGGGCGCGTGACGCGTCGGGCCAGGTCGGCGAGGCCGGTGGCTTCGTCATGCTCGGCAAGACGTTCAAGGGCATGACCGACGCGATGCTCACGTGGCAGACCGAGTACCTGCTCGAACGGGCGGTGAGCCGGGACTCGTACACCGTCTACGTGCGTCCCGAGCTGGTGGTGGAGATCGCGTTCGACGGCGTGCAGGCCAGCACCCGGTACCCCGGGGGAGTGACGCTGCGGTTCGCGCGCGTGAAGGGCTACCGCACCGACAAGCCGGCGGCGGAGGCCGACACGCTGGAGGCCGTGCAGGCCCTCCACACCGGCTAGGGGTTTCTGGTGGCGCGGAGGGCGGCGTCGCGGTCGGCGCGGTACTCGGCCAGGCGCTCGGTGTAGGACGCGCGGAGGTCGGCGAGGCGCTGTTCCGTGTGTTCGGCGGCGGCCGCCAGTTGCGCCCGGAGCGCGTCGCGTTCGGCGGCGACCGCGGCCAGTTCGGCGCGGGAGCTGGTCGTCGCCTCGGCCGCGGCACCGCGGAGCCGGTCCGCCTCGGCTTCGGCGCGGGCCAGCTCGCTGGTGGTGCGCTCGGCCTCGGCCCGCGCGCGGTCGCGCTCGGCCCCGGTCCGCTCGGTCTCCGCCCTGCTGTGTCCGAGCTCGGCCTTCACGCGGTCGAGCTCGGCCGTGGTGCGGTCCAGGTCCGCCCGGGTGCGGTCGGCGTCGGCTCGGGTGTGTTCCGCCTCGAGGCGGGCGCGGCCGGCGTCCGCCTCGGCCCGTTCGGCGCGGCGCTCGGCGTCGCGGTGGGCGGTGGTCGCGGTGTCGGCGCGGTCGAGCGCGCCGTCCAGGTCGGTCCGGAGCCGGTCGACCTGGTCCCGGAGCAGGGCCAGCGCCTGCTCGGCGTGGCCGGTGCGTTCCTCGGCCAGCGCGGCGCGGCGCTCGGCGTCGGCGGCGGTGGCGCGGTGCGACTCGGTGTCGCGTTCGGCGGCCTCGGCGCGGGCCCGGTGGTTGCTCTCGGACGCTTCCGCGGCCGCCGCCCGCTCGTCGGCGGTGTCGCGTTCGCGCGTGGCCCGGTCGCGTTCGTCGCGGACCGAGGCGAGCTCGGCGGTCAGCTCGTCGACCCGGCTCTGCGCGGTGTCGCGCGCGGCCTCGGCCTGGCGGCGGGCCGCGCGGACCTCGCCGGCGGCGTGCTCCACCTGCAGGGTGCGTGCCTCGGCGGCGGCCACCGCGGCGTCGGACGCCGCACGCACCGCGTTCACCTCGGTGGCCACCGCGGCCGGATCGCGGCCGACGCGCAGGTCGTCGAGCACGCGGTCGCCGAGCGAACGCAGGTCCGCGGCGGCGGCGGCGAACCGTTCGATCGCCCGTTCCATGCGCGCACCGGCCGAGGTGATCGGGCGGTCGGCGGTCGGGGCCGCGTCGTCCACGGCGGTGCCGGTCGACTGATCGAGTGCGCGCCGACGCCGTTCCGCGAACGCGGCGGCGCGGTTGTGGCCCGGGTCCGCGCAGTACTCCGGCGCCCGGCCCGGCCCCGACGACGGCGCCGCCGAGCGCTCACACCCCGGGTAACGGCACTGCTTGACCCGGCCACCCGTCTCCGCTCCGCCCCCGGACACCGAGGAATCCGGCCGCTCACCGGCGACCGAACCGCCCGCGGTCCGCGCACCGGCCGCGCTGCTGGCGGGCCGCGCGGCGGCCGTGCTGTCCGTGGGCCGCGCGGCGGCCGAGCCGCCCGTGGGCCGCGGATCGGCCGGGTTGCTCGTGGGCCGCGTGCCGGTGGAGCCGCTCGCGGGCCGTGGGTCGGCCGCGGTGGGCTCGGAGCGGGGGAGCGGTGCCGCGGGGGTGTCCGTCTCGGGTGCGTCGAGGGAAGGATCCACGGGGGCTACCGGGCACCCCGGTGACGACCGGGGCGGCGTCCGCCGCCGCGCACGACCCGTTCACGCAGCGCGTCGAGCTGGCCGGGACGGGGGCCGGACACCTCGGCCGCCCGGTCACGCAACGTCCGGAGACGACCGGCGACCGTGCGCAACGCCTCGCGCCTCCGCGTCGGCGGCTCGGGGGCGTCGGACGCCGGGCCGCCCGCACCCGCCGGAGCATCGTCGGCGCCCGACGCCTCCTCGATGCGGAGGTGCAGCCGCGCTCTGATCTCCTCGGGCGTGTACGCCCTCCGCCGACGCTCGGCCCTGGCCACCGCGACACCCGTCGCCGCGACACCGGCCAGTCCCGCGAGGCCGATCACCTTCCACAGACGCATCTGCCTAGGCTATCGGCATGCCCGGCACCCGGATGACCCTGACCGAGGCGGTCGACGCCACTCGCACCGGCGACTTGTGGCTCTTCCGCGGCCGCACCGCCGCTGACCGGGCGATCCAGACGCTCACGAACGCGCCGGTGAACCACGTCGGGATGGCGGTCACGCTCGACGACATGCCGCCGCTGATGTGGCACGCCGAACTGGGCCGCTCGCTGCCCGACATGTGGGCCGGCGCGCACGTGCGTGGCGTCCAGCTGCACGTGCTCGCGGACGCCGTCCGCGTCTGGGGCAACCGCTACGGCCAGCGCGCCTGGCTGCGCCAGCTCGACGCCGAGGTGGACCGCCCGATGGAGGACGCGGTCCTGCGCACGGTCGCCCGCCTGGACGGCACCCCGTTCCCCTCCACCGCGGGGCTGGCCGGGCGCTGGGCCCGCGGGCGCACGCGCCAGCGCATCCGGGCGGTGCGCGACAAGGGCCGCGAGGCACTGGGCATCGACCGGGCCGAGGAGCAGCGCCTGGACAACGCGCTGGAGTCCGCGTACTGCGCCGAGGTCGTCGCGCTGACGTATCAGGCCATGGGTCTGCTGCCGACCAGCCGCGCCTCGGATTCGTACGACCCGGGCAGCTTCTGGAGCGGCGACAAACTCGACCTGCAACTTGGCGCCCGGCTGGGCGACGAGATCGAGGTCGTGCTCGACTAGGAGCGGCGCCGGGAGACGTGCAGGACCGTGCCGTCGGCGCCGGTCACGACGGTCAGGCCGCCGCCGGAGAAGCGTGTGCGGTCGGGGTTGTCCTGCTCGGGCGAGACCCGGGCCGGCGACGCGAGTACCTCGGCCACGTCGGCGTCGGTGATGCCGAAGTCGGTGGCCGAACGCCGCGCACCCCGGGTCATCCGGACGGCCTCGGTGCTCTTGGCCGTGGGCTGGGTGCGCCGACGCTGGCCGCCGCCCGCACGCCCTGATTCGGCGCTGCGCTGACGCTGGACGGGCGGGGCTTCGGCGTAGCCCGCGGAGTCGTCGCCGTCGGCGGACGGGTCGCTCGGCGGAGCCAGGAAGAGCATGGCCGGTGCGGGCGGTGCAGACGAGGTTGAGGGCATATCGTCCCTTCGGGTCGATGCTTCGGTGCGCCGGCGTGCCGTGGAAATAGCCCGTTCGAGCACGGGAGCGGCGGAGTTCTGCCTTCCGGCTTCTCGAGGACGGCCGGCGTGCCGTCTAGTGGGGGTCGCGGCCTCGCGATGGGGACCCGGTACCAACCATACCTGCTACCACGCCGTCGCGCTGCGGTGTGAACGCTGGTCGAGCCGGTGACATGCGCCCGAGATCACCCGGTGACCGCACCGACCAGGTGCGTTCCGACGTCGACGACGGGCGGTCCGGCGTCCGGCGCGGCCGGCAGCGTGAACCGGACGACCGTGCCGCCGCCGGCGTTGTCGGTCGCGGCGATCGTGCCGCGGTGGCGTTCGACGATGCGTCGGCAGATCGCCAGCGTCAGGTCGCTCTCCGGGTAGAGACCGGTGCCGGGGTCACCGGGGCTGAACAGCTGCGCGTGGCGCCCGGGCGGGATGCCGATGCCGTGGTCGGCGATCTCCACCTGGATCCACTCGCCGCCCGGCACGGCGTGCGCGCGGACGGCGATCCGCGGGATCTCGTCCGGAGGGGTGTACTTCAACGCGTTGCCCAGCAGCCCGGCGAACAGCCGGCGCAGCAGGTGCGCGTCACCGCGGACCGGCGGCAACCGGCGCACGATGACGTGCGGCGCGCGGGTGCGTGCCGCGGGCAGCACCACCGCGAGCGACTCGGTGACCAGCCGGTCCAGGTCGACGTCGACCGGCCGCAGTTCGGCCTCGCGGGTGGCCGCGTAGGCGAGCAGGTCGTCGACGAGCCGGCGCATTCGTTCGGTGGCGGCGCGCACCCGGCCGAGGCGGTCGCCGGTCAACGCGGGTCCGGCCTGGTCGAGGTAGCCGAGGACGGCGGTCAGCGGCGCCTGCAGCTCGTGCACCGCGAGACCGGCGAACGCGGTGAGGTCGGCCTCGTGCGCACGCAGCGCGGTGACGTCCCGGGAGACCGCGAGCGCACCCGGCCGGTCCGACCCGAGGTCGATCGGTTGCGCCCCCACCCGCACGCGGACGCCGTCGGGCCGGGTGGAGCTGCGCACCACGAACTCGTCCGTGCAGGCCGCGCCGGTCAGGGCGCGACGCAGCGGCAGGTCGGCACCGGGGTAGGGGGTGACCCCGTCGACGCGGAACACGCCGTTGGGCGCCTCGGCGAGCATCGCCTGCGCCGGCGGGTTGAGCAGCGCCACGGTGCCGTCCTCGTCGGCGACCGCGATGCCCTCGTCGATGCTGGTCAGCACCGCGTGCAGCAGCGTGGCCTGCTGGCGGGCCGACCGTTCGGTGCGCTGGAGGTCCGCGGCCGCGGCGGCCAGCCGGGCACGGTCGCGGGCCCGGCCGAGCGCCAGGAGGTAGGCGAACAGACCGGCCAGCACGCTGAGCGAGACGCCGGTGGCGAGCACGACCTCGTCGAAGTGCGAATCCACCGGTGAGCCGGCGACGGCGGGGCGTGTCGCGGCGTCGAAGCCACCCCGGTCGAGGCCGAGGACGACCCAGCCGCGGGTGCGTGAGATCGGCGCGGCCACCGCGAGCGCGGCGCCGTCCGACGTCGGGTACGGGTCGGAGACGACGACGTCCGAGCCGAGCGTCGCCGCGGCCTGCGGCACTCCGCCGAGATCGCGTCCGGTGCGGGGGAGCGTGCCGTCGAGCGGGCGGTCGAGCACGGCGTAGTAGTGGTCGGCCGCGCTGCGCGCGGGGTCGAGCCGCACGTCGGGCCAGGTTTTCCGGGCGATCGCGGCCGGCACGACCACGCTCACCCCGCGCACGCCGGGCAGGTTCGCCAGCGTCGACGCGATCGCGGTGAACCCGGCCGCGTCGAGCGTTCCGAGCGCGCCCAGCGCGGCGGCCGTCTGCCGGGCGGCGTCGGTGTAGCGACGCATTCCGGCGGCGGCCGCGGCCCGTGCGGCCAGCGCCCGCTGCTCGGACACCCGCTGGACTCCGCGCTGCTCGAGCGCCCGGAGCCCCTCGGCGGCCAGGACCGAGAGCACGACCCCGAGTACCGCCACGGCAGCCGCCAGCGCGGCGCCCCGGGAGCCGACCCGGACCGGTTCGGTCATACCGGCGATTATGGGGTGTTTCGCGAGTTTTAGTCGACGGCTGGCTGCGGAACCGCCACGGTTTCCACCCGCTTGCGGGTGAACAGGCGGCGCGACGGCCGTTTCGAGCGGTCGAGGTCGGACAGGCGCGCGAGCAGCGGGCCCGACACGACCGTGATCAGGACGTACGCGGTGGCGAGCGCGCCGAGTTGCTCGTCGACCCCGGCGGCGACGGCCAGACCGGCGATGACGATCGAGAACTCACCGCGCGGCATGAGCGCCAGCCCGGCACGCAGCCGGCCCTTCGACGCGATGCCGGCCCGGCGGGCGGCGTACCAGCCGGTCAGCACCTTCGTGCCCATCGTGACGACGGCCAGGCCGAGCGCGGGCAGCAGCACCGGCGGGATCGTCTCCGGCGCCGTGGACAGGCCGAAGAAGACGAAGAACACCGCGGCGAACAGGTCACGCAACGGGCTGAGCAGCGCGGTGGCCGAGTGCGCCACCTCACCGGAGAGCGCGATCCCGACCAGGAACGCACCGACCGCGGCCGACACCTGCAGCTCCGACGCGATGCCGGCCACCAGCAGCGTCAGGCCGAGGACGCCGAGCAGCAGCGCCTCGGCGTCCTCGGCCGAGACCAGCTTGGTGATCCAGTCGCCGAACTTCAGCGCCAGGACGAGCACGACCGCGACCGTGCCGAGCGCGATGCCGAGCACCACCGAGCCCTGGGCGAACCCGACGCCGGCCAGCAGCGCGGTGAGGATCGGCAGGTAGAGCGCCATCGCCAGGTCCTCGATCACGAGCACGCTGAGCACGATCGGCGTCTCGCGGTTACCGAGCCGCCCCAGGTCGCTGAGCGTCTTCGCGATGACGCCCGAGGACGACACCCAGGTGACACCGGCCAGCGCCACCGCGCCGACCGGCCCCCAGCCCAGCACCAGCGCGAGCACCGCACCGGGGATCGCGTTGAGCAGCGCGTCCACCAGGCCGGCCGGTGCCGCCGCGCGGACGTTGCTGACCAGCTCGGACGCCGAGTACTCCAGCCCCAGCGTGACCAGCAGCAGCACGACCCCGATTTCGGCGCCGACCTCGATGAACTCTTCGCTGGACGAGAGCGGCACCAGGCCGCCGTGGCCGAATGCCAGACCCGCGAGCAGGTACAGCGGGATGGGGCTCAAGCCCACGCGTCGACCGGCTCTGCCCAGCAGAGCCAGCGCGAGCAGGATCCCGCCGACCTCGATCAACAACGTCGCGGAGGAATGCACCGGCCTCCCTCGTCGTGCTCTGTTTAGTTCGTGGCTGCCCCGGCCCTCGTCGGCCATGGCACGGCTGCATCGCCACCCCGGACGGGTGGCTCGTTCCTACCTGTGTCGTTGTCTTTCCCGGGGAACGCTCAGACGTCCCCGCGGAGGATCGACGCGACGCCGTCGACACCCTCTCGAGTACCGACGACGACCATCGAGTCGCCGGCTTCGAACACGAACGACGGCCCGGGCGACGCGATGACCTCGCCCTGCCGGAGAACCGCGACGATCGACGCGCCGGTGCGCGTGCGGGCCTGGGTGTCGCCGAGCGGACGCCCGGCGAACGCCGACCCCTTGAGGATCGGCAGCTGCTCGGTGAGCACGCCGATGACCTGTTCCTGCATCTCGGCGAGGTGCCGGACCAGCTGCGGCGCGCCGAGGAGCTCGGCGATCGCGTTGGCCTCGTCGCCGGTGAGCGGAACCGTCTCGCTGGCGGCGTCCGGGTCGTCGACGTCGTACACGACGAGCTCGCGGTGTCCGTCCCGGTGGGTCAGCACGCCGATGCGGCGACCGCACTTGGTCACCACGTCCTGGACGACGCCGATCCCGGGGAGGGCTCGCTGCTCTACCCGCGCACTCATCCTCGTCCTCCGGCTCATAACCCCCACGGCCCCCCGACTCGTGCTCGTAACCTTAACGTGCGGTTTCGCGGCGGTGGGCAGGACTGTCGGTGGGGGACGGTACGTTGCCGGGCGTGGAGGGTGAAGTTCGGGTCGAGGGCGAGACGTACGCCGCGGTGGAGTTGGTCACGCCGATCGGGCCGCTCGGGGTGGTGGTCACGCCGCGCGGGGTGCTCGCGGTGGGGCTCTCCGGGCTCGGCGCGGCGGCCGAGGCGGCCGCCGGGCTACCGGGGTTGACGGCCGGTCCGCTGCCGGGGGCGCTGGAGCGGGTCCGGGCGGAGTTCGACGCGTACTTCGCCGGCGGCCTCCGGCGGTTCACGGTGCCGATCGACTGGCGTCTGAGCAGCGGCTACGCCCGCCAGGTGCGGGAGGCGCTGTACGTCGGCGTCGGCTACGGGGAGACGGTCAGCTACGGCGAGCTCGCGCGCCGGGTGAGCGGCGCGGACGTCGAGGGCGAGTTCGGCGCGGCGCGTGCGGTCGGGCGCGCGATGGCCACCAACCCGGTGCCGGTGATCGTGCCGTGCCACCGGGTGCTGGCCGCCGACGGCAGCCTGCACGGTTTCGGCGGCGGCCTGGAGATGAAACGCCGGCTCTTGGCCCTGGAGGGCGCCGTCCCCGACGTCCTGTTCTAGAGGTCCGCGAGCAGCGCCTCGAGGTCGACGACTACTGTTCCCACCCCGAATGAGAGCTCGGTGGGCTCGGGCTCGTCATCGAGGTACAGAGCGACCACTCGCTCATAGATGCCGGTCTCGTCGAGTTCGTAGGCGCTCAATGTGCGGTCACGTGGGTCAATGACCCAGTAGTGCGGCAGCCCGACGGCGGCATACTTCATGATCTTGCGGACGAGATCGTCACGACGATTCGTCGAGACGACCTCGACTGCGAGCGCCGGGATGCCGGTGTAACGCACGTTCTCAGTGGTTCGCCTATGCACCATCACGTCCGGCACGAATTCGTCCTCGGCCGGTTTCCACGCCCATCCACCGATGACCTGGAACTCCGGTGGCAGCGCTGTGTACAGCAGATTCATCAGCTGATGGCAGATCTGCTGATGTATGCGTGTCGGGCTGGGGGACACCACCAAGTTCCCATCGATGTATTCACCGCGGACGTCGGGACCGAGCTTCTCGTACTCATCCCAGGACATCGGCTGACCGATCGGAACAGCCCGGGCAGCGTGCACCATAGCGCCTCCCCTCCTACTCGTGTCCCAGCGTAGAACTCAGGCTGGGGATACCGCTCGAACGGCGGCGAGGAGGCCCTCGGGGGTGGTCATGTCCGGGGTGGGGAGGAGGGCCGCGATCGGGGTGGTGACACCGGCGTCGGCGTAGGCGCGCAGGTGGGCGCGGCACTCGTCCGGCGTGCCGTGCACGATCAGCGCGTCGACCACCTCGTCCGGGATCGCGGCGTTGGCCGCGGCGCGTTCGCCGGCGCTCCAGGCGTCCCACATCGGCCCGAGCGCGTCGCCGCGCCCCAGCCACTCGTGCTGTGCCCGGTACGCCGGGACCGTCAGGTACGACGAGATCAGCCGCCGTCCGAGCGCGCCGACGTACCCGCGGTCGGTCGTCGGGCAGACGAAGATCCGCGCCGCCACCTCGGTGTCCGCGCCCACCTCGGCGAGCGCCGTCGGTACGTCGGTGGCCGCCAGCCAGTTCAGGATGACGCCGTCGGCCTCCTGCCCGGCGAGCCGCAGCATCCCGGGCCGCAGCGCCGCGAGCAGGATCGGTGGCGTCACCTCGGGCACCCGCGCGAGCCGGAACCCGCGCACCGTGAACGTCTCGAACTTCTCGTCGATCTTCTCGCCGGCCAGCGCGCGCCGGAGGAACCGCAGCGTGTCACGCACCCGCTGGTACGGCTGCTCGAACGGGATCCCGTTCCACGACTCGACGATCGCGGGCGACGACGCGCCGATGCCCAGCGCGAACCGCCCGGGCGCGGCGTCGGCGAGCGTGGCGGCGCTCATCGCGATCAGCGCCGGGCCGCGGGTCTGCACCGGCACCACCGCGGTGCCGAACCGCAGCGACGACGACCACGTGGAGAACAGCGCGAGCGGGCCGAACGCGTCCGAGCCGGCGGTCTCGGCCGACCAGACGTCGGTGAACCCGAGCTCGGCCACCGCCTCGATCACCTCGCGGTGGCGGTGCAGCGCGACGGAGTCCAGCGGCAAGGTCAATCCCCAGCGAGGCACGGGCGCGACGCTAGCAGCGAGCGTTCCCGGTCGGGGCGAATGTCGTTAAGCTACATATATGTCCGTTTATCCGGCCGTGGTCGGGCGCCATGCGAGGCTGCCGCACTGGGCCTCGCTCCCGGTCGTGGTCGCGGTCCTCGGGCTGAGCGTGACGTTGCTGGTCACCGGCGTGCTGCACCAGTCCGAGCAGCAGCGGGCGGCGGCGCTGCTGGAGCGCCAGGCGACCGGTGTCGAGGCGGCGGTCACCGCCGAGGCCAACCGGTACGTCGACACGCTCATCGACCTCACCGCCGCGATCAGCGCGCAGACCAGCCTGACCGGCGAGGACTTCGTCGCGATCGCGTCCGGGTTGAACGCCGACCGGCTCTACGGGGCGTCTTCGGTCTCGCTGGTGATGCCGTCGGCCTCGGCGGAGCTCCCGAACCTGGCCACGGATTGGACGCCCGGGGTCCAGTCCGACGCGCTCGTTCCCGACTCGGTCGGGGCCGCGCTCGCGCTGCCGCACCGCTACGTCGTCCTCAACCGGACGCTCGACGGGTCGACCGCGCAGGTCGGGCGCGACGTCGCGACGATCGCGCCGGCGCGGGAGGCGATGGACGCCGCGATGCGGATCGGTCGGCCGATCGCCAGCCGGACGTACGTGTTGCGCAAGGACGTCGAGAGGCTGCCTGCCGCGCAGCGCCAGTCGTCGTTCGTGGTCGCCTCGCCGGTCCGGCTCTCGGGCGCGGCCGGCACCGGCGAACCGCGCGGCTGGCTGATGATGGGGATGCGCGGCCAGGACTTCCTCGAGCGGACGCTGCGCCGCGCCGCCGCCGGCCAGGTCCGGGTCGAGCTCCGGGACATCGACGGCACGACCGCGCGCCGGGTCGCGGGCTGGCCCCGCGGCGGTGCCGAGTTGCCGTCCACGGTCCCGGCGGCGGGCGGCGCGGACGGCACCGCGACCCCGGCCGCGACCTGGCGCGCCGACGGGATCGAGCACCGGTGGGTCACGGTCGCCGGGCGCACCTGGCTGCTCTCGGTGACACCGATGGAGACGTTCGTCCAGCCGGACGGGACCCTGGACTCGGTGGTGCTGGTCGCCGGTACCCTGATCGGCCTGCTGCTGGCCGCGCTCGTCGGCGTCCTGACCCGCTCCCGGGACCGTGCGCTCGTCGACGTCCAGCTCGCCACCGCCGCGCTCCGCGCCGACGTCGCCCGGCGCGAGGAGGTCGAGGTCGAGCTGCGCCGCCGGGAGCGGGAGCTGGCCGGGTTCGCCGGGGTAGCCGCGCACGACCTGCGCAGCCCGCTGACCGCGGCGTCGGCCTACCTCGAGGTGCTCGCCGACGAGAGCACCGACGACCTCGGCCACCAGGGCCGGGACTTCCTCGGGCGGGCCCGCTCGGCGGTGGCGCGCACCGACCGGATGCTCACCGACCTGCTGGAGTACGCCACCGCCGAACAGATCGAGCTCAACCGGGCACAGGTGAATCTGGACCTGCTCGTCGCCGAGGTGATCGCGGAGCGCACCGACCGCCTCGAACCCGATCCGTACCGGGTGACGGTCGGCGAGCTCCCGGTGGTCTCGGGCGACCCCGGCATGCTGCGTCAGGTCCTGGACAACCTGATCGGCAACGCGGTCAAGTACACCGCGCCCGGCCGGCCGCCCCGGGTGAGCGTGCGGGCGGTGCGCACCGACCTGGGCTGGCGCATCGAGGTGGCCGACCGGGGGATCGGCATCCCGCCGGAGGAGCGCGACGGCGTGTTCGACGCGTTCCACCGCGGCGCCGGGAGCGGCGGGTTCTCCGGCAGCGGACTGGGCCTGGCGATCTGCCGCAAGATCGTCGAGCGCCACGGCGGGGTGATCGGCGTCGAGCCGAACCCCGACGGTGGCAGCGTGTTCTGGTTCACGCTCCCCGATCAGGCCCTAGCGGAACAGGATCTCGTTGACGTGTGACGTCGTCTCGACGCCGCTCGCATACGTACCCTTCGAGCGCTGGTCGGCCATCACCGCGACGAGGTAACGCTGGTGCGCGCCGACCCATCCGGCGGAGTTGATCACCCACCCGGCCCGGTAGCGGAACCAGCCGTTCTTGTTGCCGCGGACCCAGCCCGAACCGGCCGCCCAGACGCCCCACTGCTGGTTGCCCGCGACGCCGCGCATCCGCGCGATCAGGTACTCCCGCACCTCGTCGGGCGTCTCCCGGACGACGTAACGCACCAGCCGGCGCAGGTCGGCCGCGGTGGTCTTCATCGAGCCCCAGTGCCGGGCGAGGCCGGGCACGAACCCGGTCTCGGTCATGCCGTACGACGCCCAGCGGGAGACCATCGACGCGCCGCCGTAGCGGTTCCACAGGCGGTTCGCGGCAGCGTTGTCGCTGCTCACCAGCGCCGCGTACAGCCATCGCGCGTCCGCGGTGGTCAACTCCACCTCGCCCCGGTGCTGTCTCATCAGGATGTCCAGCGCGATCGCCAGCTTCGCGGTCGACGCCGCGTAGATCGGACGGTCGGCGTACTCGTTGCGCCAGACGCGGTCGCGCCAGCCGTCCGAGATCGCCAGGCCGGTGTAGCCCGGCCGGGTGTCCAGGTAGGCGTCGGCGCGGCGCACCCGTTCGGCGAAGTCGCAGTCGAAGCCGGTGGCGTCGTCGACGCAGCCGTCCGCGTACGCGGGGCTCACGGCGACGAGCAGGCCACCCAGCAGAGTGGCCACGAGAAGACAGATCGACAGGCGGACGTGCACGGTTACCCTCCGGGAAGAGCCGTCCCTCAAGTCCCTTTACGTCACGCTAATGCCGATTTGTTCCAAAGGTGAGTACCACTCGCGGCGGGTCGGGTTCGGGGAATCCCGCCGCGAAAACGGGTACTGCTGCGCCCATACCGGAAAATGGGGAGGTGGCACGGTGCCGATCGCCACGATCGACCCGACCGACGGCCGGGTCCAGAAAACCTTCGACCCGCTGACCGATGCCGACATCGAGGAACGCCTGGCGCGTGCGGTCGACGGCTTCGCCGCCCTGCGGTCCGCCTCGTTCGACCAGCGTGCGACGTGGCTCCGGGCCGCGGCCGACATCCTGGACGCCGAGCGCGACGAGATCGCCCGCACGATGACCGTCGAGATGGGCAAGACGCTCGTCGCGGCGAAAGCCGAAGTGGCCAAGTGCGCGGTCGCGTGCCGGTACTACGCCAAGCACGCGCAGGCGTTCCTCGCCGACGAGCCCACCGACCCCGCGGCCGTGAAAGCACGCCAGGCCTACGTGCGTTACCAGCCGCTCGGCCCGGTGCTCGCGGTGATGCCGTGGAACTTCCCGCTCTGGCAGGCCATGCGGTTCGCCGCTCCGGCGCTGATGGCCGGCAACGTCGGCCTGCTCAAGCACGCGTCGAACGTTCCGCAGACCGCGTTGTTCATGGAGGAGCTGTTCTCCCGGGCCGGGTTCCCGGAGGGGGCGTTCCAGACGCTGCTGATCGGCTCCGACCAGGTCGAGGCGGTGCTGAGCGACAAGCGTGTCGTCGCGGCGACGCTCACCGGCAGTGAGGGAGCGGGTCGCTCGATCGCGTCGATCGCCGGGCGCGAGCTGAAGAAGACCGTGCTCGAGCTGGGCGGCAGCGACCCGTTCGTCGTGCTGCCGTCCGCCGACGTGGAGAAGGCGGCCGCGGTGGCGGTGACCGCACGCTGCCAGAACAACGGCCAGTCGTGCATCGCCGCGAAGCGGTTCATCGTGCACACCGACGTCTACGACGCGTTCGCCGCCGCGTTCGTCGACCGGATGGCCGCGCTCACCGTCGGTGACCCGATGGACGAGAAGACCGACGTCGGGCCGCTCGCGACCGAGCAGGGGCGCACGGACGTCGAGGAACTCGTGCGTAACGCGACGGACCAGGGCGCGAGCGTCCTGTGCGGTGGCACCGCGCCGGACCAGCCGGGCTGGTGGTACCCGCCGACCGTCGTCGCCGACCTCACGCCGGACATGCGGATGTACCGCGAGGAGGTGTTCGGGCCGGTCGCCGGGCTCTACCGGGCGTCCAGCTACGAGGAGGCGATCGCGATCGCGAACAGCACCGACTTCGGCCTCGGGTCCAACGTCTGGACGAACGACCCGGCCGAGCAGGAGCGGGCGGTGAACGATCTGGAGGCCGGCGCGGTGTTCGTGAACGGCATGGTCACCTCGTACCCGGAGCTGCCGTTCGGCGGCATCAAGACCTCCGGGTACGGGCGTGAGCTCTCCGCGCAGGGCATCCGCGAGTTCTGCAACATCAAAACGGTCTGGGTCGGCTAAGCCTCGGTGGGCTCGGCCACCCAGGCCGAGAACACCGGCACGCCGTGCCACGGGCCCGCCTGCCCGCCCACCACCGCGACGACCGCGTACGGCCGGCCGAAGCGGAGATGGGCGGTGCGGCGGATCCCGGGCCGGGGGAGCGCCATCCCGGCCCGCATCGCGATCGCGGTCACCGCGGCGGCCCGGAACCCGACCCGGGAGTAGTCGGCCATCGCGCTCTGCGCCGCCTCGGCGGCGACCTCGCCCGGCAGCAGCGGGGCCAGGGCCGCGACCGCGTCGCCGAACCCGGTCCGCGGGTCGTCGAGCAGGTCGTGCCGGCTGCGCGCGGACCAGGCCGGCAGCGTCGCGGAGCAGTGCTGCTCGCGGCCGTCCGGGGCGAGCGTCGGCGCCGTCTCCTCGGTGAGCGTCCAGGAGTGGCCCTCGCCGAGCGGCAGGTCGAACAGCGACCGCTGCGCCACCGGTCCGTCGATCGCGATCCGGTGGGCCGCGCGGAACACGGTGGCCGCCGGCACCGAGGGAGCCGCGATCACCGAGGTGACGAGCAGCGGTTCGGGGTCGGCGCTGCGCACCACGTGCACGGCGACGTCGCCGGCCTCGGGGGTGGACACGATCGCCGCCTGGTGGGCGGAGGACGCGTGCAGCACGGTCGTCACCCGATCGGCCCACGGCCCACCGAGCGACTCCGCCGGAGCGGTGGTGAACGGCACCCGCCACGACACGTCGGTGGCCAGCGCGGAGGCCAGCACCAGCAGCGTCCGCGGGCCGACCGCGACCGGGAACCGGTCGATCAGCCCGCGGGTCCGTTCCGCCGCCCAGCGGTCGGCGCCGTCCGGCGAGGGCACCGCGCCCCGCTCGACGGCCGCGCTCAACCCGTTCTCCCAGGCCCGCAGCGTCGGCGTCCTGACGTCCTCGCGCGTCCACAGCGCCGCCGCCGACGCGACCGCCGGGTGGGGGTGTTCGAGCAGCTCACCGGCCCGGGCCGCGGCCGCGTCGGCCGGTTCGCCGAGGACGCTCTCCAGCGACCGGCGAACGTGGCCGGTCGCGGCGGGTGCGGCCAGCGCGAGCACCAGCCAGGCGCCGAGCGGCGACGCCACGTGGTGGGTGTCCCCGATCGTGGCGTGCAGCTTCTCCGCGTACGCCGCGATCGCGTCCGGAAAGGTCATGACGCCTCGGTCGCGTCGGCCACCCAGGCGGAGAACACGGGGAGGCCGTGCCACGGCCCCTCCGGCTGCCGGGCCACCGCCACCACCGCGTACGGCCGCCCGAAGCGCACCGTCGCGGTGCGCAGCACACCGGGGCGCGGCGGCGGGGGAGCGCTGGTCATCCAGGCCATCGCGGTCACCGCGGCGGCCCGGAACCCGACCCGGGTGTACTCGGCCCGCGCGACCTGCCGGGCCGCTACGTCGAGCGCGGAGCCGAACAGCCGCGCCACCGCCGTCCCCGCGGCGTCGAATCCGAGGCCCGCGTCGGCGAGGAGGTCGTGGTCGGAGGACGCCGTCCAGGCCGGCAGCACCGCGTCGTACGCCTCCGCGCGGCCGGACTCGCTGCGGACCGGCGCCTGCTCCTCGGTGAGCGTCCAGGAGTGGCCGTCGCCGAGCGGCAGGTCGAACAGCGAGTACGCGCGGACGCCGGACAGCGCGGCCCGGTGCGCGGCGGCGAGCACGGCGGCCGGTGCGACGTCCGGCGCGCCGATCACCGAGACGACCCGCAGCCCGTCGCTCCAGCCCTCGACCGGCTCCGCCTGGGCGGTGTGCACGGCGACGTCACCGGCCTCGGCGTCGGCCACGATCCGGACGTCGTGCCCGTCCGGGGCGCGCAGCACCGTGGACACGGTCCACGCGGTGTCGCCCAGCGCCGCGGCCGGCGCCGTCCCGAACGGGACGGTCCACGACACGTCGGTGCCCAGCGCCGAGGCGAGCACCAGCACGGTGCGCGGGTCGAGCGTCAGCGGGAAGCGGTCGATCAGGCCGTGCGTGTGGTCGCGGGCCCAGGCGTCGGCCTCGGACGGCGAGGGGATCGGCCCCCGCTCGACCGCCGGGCCGAGTGCGTCGATCCAGGCGTCCGACGCCGGGGTCCGGTCGCGGGCCCAGACCGCGGCGGCCGCCGCCACCAGCGGATGCGGGTTCGCGAGCAGCGCCGAGGCCCGCGCCGCGGCCTCCTCGGCCGGCGATCCGAGCGCCTCCTCGAGCGCGCTCCGCTCGGCGCCGGTCGCGGCCGGGGCGGCCAGGGCGAGCACCAGCCACGCGCCGAGCGGCGACGCCACGTGGTGAGAGGAACCGAGGGCGGCGTGCAGTCGGGACGCGTACGCCGCAACCGCGTTCGGGGAACCCATCGCCCCAGTCTCGCCCTTGACGTCCACCTCCCCGAAGTGGTCTAGTCCGGGCCAGACCACCTCGACGGCCGAGCGGAGGGCATTCTGACCGCCGTGAACCCACCCGCGCAGATCGACGCGCGCAGCCCGGTGCCGAAGTACTACCAGCTGCGCGAGATCCTGCTCGACCTGATCGAGCGCGAACTCACCGTCGACGCCCCGGTCCCGTCCGAGCGTGAGCTGGCCGCCCGGTACGGGCTGTCCCGGATGACCGCCCGGCAGGCCATCGAGCACCTGGTCAGCGAAGGCAAGCTGTACCGCGTCCAGGGGCGGGGCACGTTCGTCGCCCGGCCGAAGATCGTCATGCCGCTGCGCCTGACCTCGTTCAGCGAGGACATGCGTGCCCGCGGCATGATCCCCGGCGCCCGCGACCTGGGCCGCCGCTCGATCGACGCACCGGCCGCGGTCGCCCGCGAGCTCGGCGTCGAGGCCGGTGCGCCGCTCTACGTCGTCGAACGCCTGCGTACCGCGGACGGCGTCCCGATGGCGTTGGAACGCTCGCACCTGCCGGCGCGGCTGGTGCCGGGCCTGCTGGACCAGTCCCTGCAGGACCGTTCGCTCTACCAGCTGCTCGCGCAGGAGTACGGGCTCGCGCTCGACCGCGGTGACCAGGTGATCGAGGCCGGCATCGCCGACCGCGGCGACGCCGAGCTGCTCGGGCTCGCGCCCGGCAGCGCGGTACTGCGGCTGCAACGTCGGTCGTGGGCCGGAGCGGTGCCGGTCGAGTACGTGGTGAGCACCTACCGCGCCGACCGGTACCAGCTGCGCGCTTCGCTCGACATCGACCCACCGGGAGGCGGCACGTGATCGAGGACCTGGTCGACAGGACGCTGCTGGTCGGCTTCGAGGAGCCCGACCCGCCGGACTGGTTCCGCCGGGCCGCGCCCGGCCTCGGCGGTGTCGTCCTCTACGGCCAGAACCTCCGGGTCGACACCGACGCCGCCCGGCTGGCGGCACTGCTGCACCAGGATTCCGACGTCGTGCTCGCGGTCGACGAGGAGGGCGGCGACGTCACCCGGGTGCACTACCGCAACGGCAGCCCCGTGCCCGGCAATTACGTGCTCGGCGCCGCCGACGACGAGGGGCTGACCGGCGCGGTCGCCACCCGGATCGGTTCGGGCCTGCGTGCGGCGGGCATCGGCTGGAACCTCGCGCCCGACGTCGACGTGAACTCCGCGCCGGAGAACCCGGTGATCGGGGTGCGGTCGTTCGGTGCCGATCCCGACCTGGTCAGCCGCCACGCCGCCACCTGGGTGCTGGCGATGGAGAACACCGGCGTCGCGGCCTGCGCCAAGCACTTTCCCGGGCACGGTGACACCCGCTCGGACTCGCACTACGGGCTCCCGGTGGTCGACTGCGACGAGGCCGAGTGGCGCCGGGTGCACCTGCCGCCGTTCGTCGCGGCGATCGAAGTCGGGGTGCGGTCGGTCATGACCGCGCACGTCGTCGTCCCGGCGCTGGACGACCGGCCGGCCACGATGAGCCCGAAGCTGCTCACCGACGTGCTCCGCGGCGAACTGGGCTACCAGGGCGTCATCGTCACCGACGCGCTCGACATGGGCGCGATCAAGGACGGGGTCGGGCTGGGCCCGGGCGCCGTCGCCGCGCTCCGGGCGGGCGCGGACGCACTCTGCCTCGGCGCGATCGGCGGGGAAGGGCTCTACCAGGAGGTCCGCACCGCGGTACTGGCCGCCGTCGACGACGGCACGCTGCCGCTGCGGCGCCTGGAGGAGGCCGCCGAGCGCGTCGAGGCCCTGCTCGCCTGGGTCCGCAAGGCCCCCGACCCCGGCGACCTGTCCGACGGCACGGATCCCGGCCTGGAGGCGGCCCGGCGGGCGGCCCGTGTGTTCGGTGACCCGCTGTTGACCGGGCCGCCGGTCGTGGTCGAACTGCGGGCCACGCCCAACCTGGCCGTCGGCGAGGCGTACTGGGACCTGGCGGGCCCGCTGACCGAGCGCGGGGTGCCGCCGCACGAGGTCCTCCGGCTCACCGACAACTCCGAACTGTCCGCTGTGCTCACCGCCGCGCAGGGCCGCCCGCTGGTCGTCGTCGGCCGGGACGTACCCCGCCACCCCTGGCAGCAGAAGGCCTGGCACGTCCTCTCCGGACAGCGTCCGGACGCCGTGCTGGTCGAGATCGGCCTGCCCCGACCGGACGTCACGGCGCACGGACAGCGCGTGTTCGTCGGCGGCGCCGGGCGTCCGAACCTGCAGGTAGCGGCCGAGCTGCTCACCGGCGCCGGTCACCGACCGTAGCGTTACCGAACTGATGTCTTGACGGCCCCTGTGGGCCGTGCCACAGTCCCGGGCTAGACCGGTATGGACCACTGGCCGGACCCAATCCAGAATGAGGAGGCGACGTGCGCGTTCGCCGAGCGTTGACCGTGGGGCTCACCACCCTGGTCGCCGCGTCCCTGGCGTTATCGGGCTGCAGCAGCAGCGACGACAGCGGCAGCGACGGTGGCGGGACCAAGAAGCTCACCGTCTGGCTGATGACCGGCTCCGCGCCGGACGCGCTGGTCGACGAGATCAACACCGAATTCACCAAGGCCCACCAGGGCTGGACCGTCGACTACCAGGTCCAGCAGTGGGACGGCATCCAGGACAAGCTCACCACGGCGCTGGCCGGCAACAACCCGCCGGACATCGTGGAGCTCGGCAACACGCAGTCCCCGCGCTTCGTCGAGTCCGGCGCGCTGGCCGACCTCTCGAAGTCCAAGGACGACCTGAACGGCAAGAACTGGCTCGAGGGCCTCGCCGCGACCGGGGAGAACGACGGCAAGACGTTCGCGACGCCGTTCTACGCGGCCAACCGGATCGTCGTCTACCGCAAGAGCATGTTCACCAAGGCCGGCATCACCGCGCCGCCGAAGACGATCGACGAGTTCATCGCCGCCGGCCAGAAGCTGCAGGCCGCGAACAAGGCCGACAAGCAGTTCCAGGCGCTCTACCTGCCCGGTCAGTCCTGGTACACGCTGCTGAGCTGGGTCTGGGCCAACGGCGGCGACGTCGCGAAGGACGACGGCGGCAAGTGGACCGCCACGCTCGACAGCCCCGAGGCCCAGAAGGGCTTCGAGGACTACGCCCGGATCTACAAGGCGATGTCGAAGGCCCCGGCCGACCAGGACGAGGCCAACCCGCAGCAGTCGACGGTGTTCGCCAAGGGCCACGTCGCGATGTTCATCGGCCTGCCCTGGGAGATCGGCACCGCGACCGCTCCCGACGGCGGTGACCCGAAGCTGAAGGACGACATCGGCACGTTCGAGATCCCCGGCCCGTCGGGCCCGGCGCCGGTCTTCCTCGGCGGCTCGAACCTCGGTGTCGCGGCCGGTAGCCCGAACGTCGACGCGGCCACCGACTGGCTGAAGATCATGCTCAGCGACGCCACCCAGACCAAGCTGGCCGCGAACGGCGTCGTGCCGGCGCTGACCAACCTCGGCGACACCGTCTACGGCGACAACGAGGCGGCCAAGGTGATGGCCGCGGCCGCCACCAACGGCGGCAAGGTCACGCCGGTCACCCCGGCCTGGGCCGCGGTGGAGAGCGGCACCAACCCGATCAAGAACGCGATGACGAAGGTGCTGCGCGGCACCGACGTCGCCACCGCGTCGAAGGAAGCCAGCACCTCGATCACCGAGACGATGGCCAAAGCCAAGTAGCGCCGATCCGGTCGCCGGGCTCCTCACGGGGGGAGCCCGGCGACCCCCTGCTGTGAGAGGAGGTGCCGATGAGCACACCGACTGCGGTGCGGCCGAGCCCCGAGGTGGACGAGAAGCCCCCGGCCGTCCGCGCCCGGGGCCGCCGTGAGCCGCTGCCGTACCTCCTGCTGGTACCGAGCCTGATCGCGCTCGGCGCGTTGTTCGCCTACCCGGTCTTCCTGCTGTTCCGGATGTCGTTCCAGCAACTCGGCTTCGGCGAACTGGTCCGCCGGGTGACGATCTGGACCGGCGTCGACAACTACACCGAGATCCTCGGCGACCCCGAGTTCTGGCAGGTCGTCTGGCGCACTGTCGCGTTCACCGCGGTCTGCGTCGCGCTCACGATGGCGCTCGGCACCGGCATCGGCCTGCTCCTGGTCAAGCTCGGCCGGAAGATGACGATCGCGGTGTCGATCTCGCTGGTGCTGGCCTGGGCCATCCCGATCGTCACCGCGACGACGCTCTGGCAGTGGATGTTCGACTCCACCTACGGCGTCGTGAACTTCCTGCTCGGCACGCCCGGCCACGACTGGTTCGCCAGCGGGATCTCCACGTTCGGCGTCATCGTGATCATCATCGTCTGGCAGGCGGTGCCGTTCGTCGCGTTCACCGTGCAGGCCGGCGTGCTGACGATCCCCGAGGAGTACTACGAGGCCGCGCGGATGGACGGCGCGAGCGGCTTCCGTGCGTTCCGCGCGGTGACCGTGCCGATCCTGCGCCCGATCCTGTTCGTGCTCGCGTTCCTCTCGACGATCTGGGACTTCAAGGTCTTCACCCAGGTCTGGGCGGTACGCCAGGGCGGCCCGGACGGACAGACCGTGACGCTGCCGATCTACCTCTACGACGTGGGCATCGCGTCCAGCCGGTACGGCCTGGCCGCCGCCGGCGCCGTCGTCATGGTCGCGATCCTCGCCGTCGCGATGGTCGTGTACCTGCGTCACATGCTTCGAACGGAGTTGGAAGACTGATGCGCAAGGTCTGGCCGAACGCGCTCGGCGTCGTCGTCATCGTCTTCTTCGCGTTCCCCGCGTACTGGATGGTCCGCACGGCGTTCCTGCCCACGATCGACATCCAGAGCGACCCGCCGGTGTTCGTCCCGACCGACGGGACGTTCGACCACTTCGTCACCGCGGTCACCCGGCCGGGTTTCTGGAACTACGTGCGCAACAGCCTGTTCGTCACGCTGAGCGCGGTCGCGCTCTCGACGATCACCGCGCTGCTGGCCGCGGTCGCGGTGGCCCGGTTCCGGTTCCGGGGCCGCAAGGCCTACCTG
This sequence comes from Cryptosporangium japonicum, assembly GCF_039524755.1. Classification (NCBI taxonomy): domain Bacteria; kingdom Bacillati; phylum Actinomycetota; class Actinomycetes; order Cryptosporangiales; family Cryptosporangiaceae; genus Cryptosporangium; species Cryptosporangium japonicum. The sequence continues at coordinate 165,905 of NZ_BAAAGX010000020.1, read as the reverse complement.
GTGCTGATCCTGGCCGTGCAGCTCGCGCCGTTCGAGGCGCTGTTCATCCCGTACTTCCTGGTGTTCCGGCAGTTCGACCTGCTCGACCGGCTGCCCGCGCTCATCCTCGTGTACTTCGTCTCGATCCTGCCGTTCACGATCTGGACGCTGCGCGGGTTCGTCGCCGCGGTGCCGGCCGAGCTCGAGGAGGCCGCGCTCGTCGACGGCTGCACGCGCTGGCAGGCGTTCCTCCGGGTGGTGTTGCCGCTGCTCGGACCGGGGCTGGTCGCGACGTCGATCTTCGGCTTCATCACCGCGTGGAACGAGTACCTGTACGCGTTCGTGTTCATGCGCAACGAGGACCACTACACGTTGCCGGTCTGGCTGGCGACGTTCCGCACCGCGTTCGGCGACGACTGGGGCGGCGCGATGGCCGGCTCGGTGCTGTTCACGCTGCCGGTACTGATTTTCTTCCTGATCGTGCAACGCCGGATGGTCGGTGGGCTCACCGCAGGCGCGGTGAAAGGATGACACTCGTGACAAATAACGCGCCTGGTGCGTTGATGGCCGCCGAGATCGGCGAGCAGCCGTCCGTGTTGGCTTCTCTTCTTTCCTCGGCCGACGCCGTGAGCGAGGTCGCCTCGGCGGTGCGCGAGCGAGCGCCGCGGTTCGTGATGCTGGCCGCGCGGGGCACGAGCGACCACGCCGCCCTCTACGCGAAGTACCTGATCGAGACCCGGCTGGGGCTGCCGGCCGGGTTGGCGTCGCCGTCCTCGATGACGCTCTACGGCAGCCGCCCCGACCTGCGTGACGTGCTGTTCCTCGGCGTGAGCCAGTCCGGGGCCTCGCCGGACCTGGTCGACTCGCTGACCGTCGCCGGTGAGTGCGGCGCGACCACGGTCGCGGTGACCAACAACCCGTCGTCCGACCTGGCGTCGGCCGCGGAGTTCAGCGTCGACGTGCGTGCCGGGGTGGAGAACGCGGTCGCGGCCACCAAGACCTACACCGCCGAGCTGCTGGCCCTGTACCTCCTGCTGGGCGGCTCGGCCGCGGACGCGTCGGCGCTGCCCGACGCGGCGGCGGCGACGCTGGAGGGCGGCGTGGAGACGGCCGCGGCCCGGTACCGGTTCGCCGAGCGGCTGGTCACCACCGGCCGCGGGTTCGGCTACCCGACCGCCCGCGAGGCCGCGCTCAAGCTGATGGAGACCAGCTACCTCTCCGCGCTGGCGTTCTCCACCGCCGACCTGCTGCACGGCCCGTTCGCGATGATCGACTCCGGCGTGCCGGTGATCGCGGTCGCGACGCCGGACGCCGGCGGCTCGGCCGTGGCTCCGGTCGTGTCGCGGCTACGTGAATCCGGGGCCGACGTGCTGGTGGTGGGCGAAGACCTTCCCGTCGTCCGCACCGGGGTTCCCGCGGAGCTCTCCCCGGTGCTCGACATCCTGCCGCTGCAACGGCTGGCCCGGCAGATCGCCCTCGACCGGGGCGAGAACCCGGACCGCCCGCGTGGCCTGTCGAAAGTGACCCACACCCGATGATTCCGCTTGATGAGTTGTCCGCTCTGGGCGTGGCCCAGCGGCTCTTCGACGCCGAAGCGCGGGTGCTGCCCGCGGTCCGCGCCGCGGCGCCCCGGGTGGCCGAGGCCGCCGAGCTGATCGCCGCCCGGATGGCCGAGGGCGGCCGGCTCGTGCTGATCGGCGCCGGCACGTCCGGGCGGCTCGCGGTGCTGCAGGCCGCGGAGCTGCCGGGCACGTTCGGCCTCGCGGTCGACCGGGTGGCCGCACGCACGGCCGGCGGCGGACCCGGTGGCCTGACCGGCACCGACGGTGACGAGGACGACGTCGACGCCGGGCGCCGGGACCTGCTCGAGACCGGTTTCGCGGCGGGCGACACGCTGGTCGCGGTCGCCGCCAGCGGCCGGACGCCGTACACGCTCGCCGCGGTCGCGGCCGCCCGGGAGCTGGGCGCGTCGGTGGTGTCGGTGACGACAGTGGCGTCCTCGCCGCTGGCCGAGGCCGCCGACGTGGCCATCGAGGTGCCGATGGGCCCCGAGGCGCTGCGTGGTTCGACCAGGCTCACGGCCGGTACGACGCAGAAGCTGCTGCTCGACGCGTTGACGACGGCGGCCATGGTGCGCCTCGGCCGCGTCCACGGCGACGTGATGATCGACGTCGTCCCGGCCAACGCGAAGCTGCGGCTGCGCAGTGCCGGGCTGGTGGCCGAGATCGTCGGCTGCGATCCCGCGGAGGCGCTGGGGGTGCTGGACGAGTGCGGCGGCAACGCCAGGGCGGCGGTGCTGGTGCTGAGCTCGGGGCTCGGCCCGGACGACGCCGCGGCGCTGGCCGCGGGTCACCGCACGCTCCGCGCGGCGATGGCGGCGTCCTCGTGACCGTTCTCGCCGGTGCCCGAGTGGTGACGCCGTCCGGCGTCCTGGAGCAGGGCTGGGTCTCCCTCGACGGCTCGACGATCACCGGCGTGGGCTCGGGGCCCCGCCCGGACGGTGACGTCGTCGACCTGGGTGGCGGCTGGCTGCTGCCCGGCTTCATCGACCTGCACGTCCACGGCGGCGGTGGGCACGACTTCACCGCGTCGGCCGACGATCTGGCGGCCGGCGTCGCCTACCACCTCACCCGCGGCACCACGCGGACACTGGTCTCGCTGGTCACCGCCCCGGTCGACGCGCTGGTGACGCAGTTGGGCTGGGTGGCCGACGCGGCCGAAGCCGGCACCGGTGTCGTCGGCGCGCACCTGGAGGGTCCGTTCCTCGCGAGCGCCCGCTGCGGCGCCCAGAACCCGGCGCACCTGATCGACCCGACGCCGTCCTCGGTGGAGCGGCTGCTCAAGGCCGGACGCGGCCACGTGCGTGTCGTCACCGTGGCACCGGAACGCCCCGGCGGCCTCGAGCTGGTCGACGAGCTGGTCGCGTCCGGGGTGGTCGCGTCGGTCGGGCACACCGACGCCGGCTACGAGACCGCGCTGGCGGCGTTCGAGCGCGGTGCGTCGCTGGTCACGCACGCGTTCAACGGCATGCGTGGCGCCCACCACCGCGAACCCGGCCCGGTGCCGGCCGCGCTCGACGCCGGGGTGCCGTGCGAGCTGATCAACGACGGGGTGCACGTGCACCCGGCAGCCGCGCGGCTGCTGCTCCGCGGCCCGCTGGTGCTGGTCACCGACGCGATCGACGCGACCGGCATGGGCGACGGCACCTACGTGCTGGGCGGCCAGGACGTGGTCGTCAGCGGCGGCGAGGCCCGGCTGGCCCGCAACGGGTCGCTGGCCGGCAGCACGCTGACGATGGACGTCGCGGTACGACGCGCGGTGACCGACGTGGGGCTGGACATCGTGGCGGCCTCGGCGGCCGCCTCCGGCACCCCCGCGCGTCTCCTCGGCCTCGGCGGGGTGTGCGGCGCGATCGCCCCCGGCCTGGACGCGGACCTGGTCGTCCTCGACGACGCCCTCGACCTCTCCCGCGTGATGCGCGCCGGCCACTGGATCCAGGGGTAACGACGGCCAACCGGGCCTACGCCCTCGCGGGAAGGCCCGGTTGGCCGTCGAGAGCCCGGTCAGCTGCCGCAGAGGGCGTGGTTGACGAGATCGGTCGTCGGGTCCAGCTCGCCCGGCTCGGGGCGCAGCGTGTCGTCGTTGATCGAGACGACGACGCTGCGGGTGCCGTCCTCACTGATCCCGTCCCGGGTGCTGTACCCGGGGATGTCCCCGCTGTGCGACCACATCCCGCCACACGGCGTCTCGCTCCACTGCAGGCCGAGCCCGTAGCGCGGGTTCTTCCACGCGTCGGCGAACGGCGGTGCCGGCACTGTCGTCGTCATCTCCGCGAGCTGCGCCGGCGCGAGCACCCGCCCGCCGAGCAGGGCACGGAAGAACCGGTTGAGGTCCGAGGTCGTACTGATCATCGACCCCGCCGCGTCGGCCCAGGTGGGGCTGAACCGGGTCGTGTCCACCCGCGGTCCGAACTGCTCCTGGCCCGCGGGGAACCGGTGGTACCCGACGGCGTGCGGGGCCGGGACGTCCAGCTCCGTGCGGGGGACCGAGGTGTCCCGCAGCCGGAGCGGCCGGAGGATGCGTCGCTCGACCTCGGACTCCCAACCGTGCCCGGTGACCCGCTCGATCACCATCCCGGCCAGCACGTAGTTGGTGTTGGAGTAGTCCCAGCGCGTGCCGGGCGCGAACGCCGGCGGCTGACTGAGCGCGAGCGCGAGCAGGTGCGCAGGCGTGGTCGCGGTCAGCGCTTCGGCGTCGTAGTCCTTCTTCGAGCCGAGGAACGTGATCCTCGCGGCGTAGTTCGGCAGGCCGCTGGTCTGCTGGAGCAGCTGCCGCACGGTGATCCGCCGTCCGTCGTTGCCGTGTCCGCGCACGACGCCCGGCAGCCACCTCTCCACCGGGTCCTCCAACCCGAGCCGGCCTTCCCCGACCAGTTGGAGCGCCACCGCGGCGGTGAACGTCTTCGTGGCGCTGCCGATCCGGAACTTCGCGTGCTTCGGTACCGCCCCCGCACGCACGGTGGCGGAGCCGTCCGGGGTGACCACCTCGGCGATCACGCTCGGCGCCCCTTGTCGAATCAGCGCGTTCGCGTCCTGGTGGAGGAGGGGCGGAGGGTGCGCCGCCGCCACGCTGGCCAGCGTGGCCAGTGCCGTGGAAATGATGAGGATTCGTTTCATGACCGCACGGTAGGGACGGGAAGGACCGGCGTCTTCACGCTTCAGGGCCACATCGGACTAGCTCTCCGGGTCTAGGGTCCGGATGATTTTTCGCAGGGCCGACTCGGTCGCGGCGCGCTCCTCGGGCGTCAGCTCGGCGGTGACACGCTGGGCGAGCGCGGCCCGGGCGGCCCCTACGGGTTTCTCGGCCGCGCGCCCGGCGTCGGTCAGGTGCAGGCGCACCAGCCGGGCGTCCGCGTCGTCGCGCCGGCGCGTAATCAGGCCGGCCGCCTCCATCCGCGTCGCGGCGTTCACCACGGTCGGCGTGCTCACCTTGAGCCGCCCGGCGAGCTCACCCGGTGTGAGGCCGTCCTCGGCCCAGAGCACCTCGAGCACGAGGTTCTGCCCCACCCGCACACCGTGCGCGCTCATCGCCTCGTCCGACGCGGCCTGCAACAACTTGTGCGCCCGCGTGAACAGCCGGAGAAGGTCGGTCATGTTCCGGAGCGTATTGCCCCGCAATTCATTAGCCAGCTAACGTTAGCTAGCTAATGAATGGAGCGGACCATGATTCTCGTGACCGGCGGGCGGGGCTTCCTCGGATCGCACACCGTGGCGGCGCTGCGCGACCTCGGCGAGGAGTGCCTCCCGATCGGGCGCGCGGAGGCCGACTGCACCGACCTGGGCGCCTTACGGGCGGTGAGCCAGAAGTATCCGATCAGCGGCATCGTGCACCTGGCCGCGGTGCACCGGTCCACGGTGCCGGTGGCCGAGGCACTGCGGGCCACTCTGTCGTCCACGCTGAACGTCGCGGCGATCGCCGCCGAACGGGGCGTCGGGCGGGTCGTGTTCGCCAGCACTATCGGCGTCTACGCGGGGGTGCCCGGTCCGGTCTGGCGGGAGGACGCCTCGTTGCCGCCGACCACGTCGTTCACCATCCCGGCCGCGAAGCGGGCCTCGGAACTCCTGGCGCCACTGGCGTTCGACGGCGCGGTGCACGCCCGGATCGGCGCGATCTGGGGGCCGGGCGGCCGGCCGTCGTCGCCGTTCACGGCCGTGCCTGCTCTGGTGCACGCCGCGGTGCACGGCACCCCGTCCCCGGACGCGTACGCCGACGACGCGATCGACCTGGGCTATGCGCGCGACTGCGGACGCGCACTCGCGCTGCTGGCCACCGCGCCCCGCCTGGGCCACCCCACCTACAACGTCAGCGGCGGCACCGCCGTCACCAACGCCCGGTTCGCCGAGGCGCTGCGAGCGGCGGTGCCGGACGCGGTCGTGCCGCTGCGCGCCGGTCCCCGACCGGCGGCCGCCCACCTGGACGTCTCGCGGCTGGCCGAGGACACCGGCTACCGGCCGGCTTTCGACCTCGAGGCCGCCGTCGCCGACTACGTCGGCTGGCTCCGCGCGGGAGCGGCGCGCTGAGTGGCGGGGGAGATGATCACCGCCCGGTCGGGGCCGTCCGCGCGACGGACGACCCCGACGGTGCCGCCTACACGCAGGGGATCGACGGTTTGGTGCCGATCGTGATGTCGACCTTGCGGCCGGCGTCGAGCGGGGTGCCGGCGCTGGGCGACGACGACAACACCGTTCCGACGTCCTCACAGCGGCTGGCCTTCTTGGTGAAGACCGTACCGACGACGAGCCCGACGGCCTTGAGCGCGGCCGTGGCCTCGGTCTGCGACCTGCCCCGCAGATCCGGCACCCTCGCCTGCGCGACGACCGCGAACGAGGTGGTGAACGAGTCCCAGTCGTCGAGCTGCTTGTACTTCTCGCTGACCACGTACGTCGTGCCGTCGGAGAACGTCAGCGTGACCCGGTAGCCGAACTTCCAGGTGTCCCAGACCGAGGACTGGTCGGCGATCCGCAGTGATCCCGGGACGAGGTTCGCCGCGGTGATCCCCTCGAACACGTACAACCCGTACGGACCGTGCACGGAATCGTCGTCGAAGTGCGAGTACTGGTCGTGCCGGGACGCCACCGGCCGGCCGTCCGCGGCGGTGATGTCGACGAGGACCTGGGTGTCGGCGTCCTTGTCGTCGTCGTTGGTGGTGAACGTGATCGTCGCGGCGGTGAGCGTCGCGGTCGGCGCCGTGGCGGACGCCGCCGACGGGACGAGCAGCGCCGCCACCGTCGCGGCCAGCGTCGTGAGTCGTACCAGGAACCGCATCGGTGCTCCTCCGGTCAGAGACAACGTGTCGTGGGCTTGGTACCGATGACGAGATTCACGGCGGAGCCGACGTCGGCGAGCCGCCCCGGGTCCGGCTGCTCCTCCATGACCGTGTCGATGTAGTTGCAGACCGGGTCCGGGCGGAGCGTGACCGTGCCGACGTCCAGGCCGGCCGCCTTCAGTGCCGCGGTCGCGTCGGCCTTGCTGTCGCCGCGGACGTCGGGCACCTTCACCTGCGACTTCACCCCGAAGGGGAGATCGAAGTGCTGGTGGTCGGTGACCGTTTTATGGCCCTCGCCGAACACGTACTTGGTGCCGTCGGAGAAGTACATCGTGATGCCGTATCCGAACTCCCACGTGTCGTGGTACCACGCGACGAATTCGAACTGGAGCAACCCGTTGCTCAGATCGGCGGCCGTGATCCCGGGGTGGTGAGGAAGGGGAACGGGCCGTTGGAAGTGTTCTCGTCGAACTCGTAGTAGTGGTCGAAGATCTTCCCGGCGACGGCGCCGGTCTTGGTGAGGATGGTGATGTTCGCGTAGGACCCGCGGTCCTTGTTGTCGGCCTGCGTGCCGAACAGCACCGTGATGCCGGTGAGGGCCGCGGTCGGCACGGTGTTCGGGAACGCCGACGGGGCGGCGGCCGTGGCCGGGGTGGCCGTGAGCGTCACCAGCGCCGACGCGGCGACGGCGAGCGCGGCCACGACGCGTGTGATTCCACGCATGTGTGCTCCTTCCGTGGAGTTGACGCGACCCAGCGTCGCCGCGCGGGCCGGATCGGACATCGGTCGTCATCCCTACGAAGGGGCGGCCGCGACGACTGGGTAGCGTGCGCGGGGTGATCAAGGAGGCGACCGCGACGGTCTTCACGTTCGGGCTCGTCGACGGGCGGTACTGCCTGGGGCTGGTCTTCCACCCGCGGCTCGGCGTCTGGATTCCGCCCGGCGGCCACGTCGAGCCCGACGAGACCCCGGCCGAGGCGGCGCTGCGCGAGGTGGCCGAGGAGACCGGCCTCACCGCCACGCTGCTGCCGCCGCACCACGAGCGCTACCCCGACGGTTACCCGCACCGGCCGGTGTCCCCGCCGTGGTGGACCGTCGAGATCCCGGTCGGCCCGGACCGCCACACCGACGCCGACCACGTGCACGTCGACCACCAGTTCGTCGCGCTCGCCGCGTCGGGCACCGCGGGCACCACCGACCACCCGTTCGTCTGGCGCACCGAGGCCGATCTGAGCGAGCCCGACGCGATCATCGCCGACGCCCGCGGCCAGGCGAAACTGCTCTTCGCCCGGCTCCACGGGCTGACCGCCGAACAGACCGGCTGGCCGGGCTAGGCCCTGTTTCAGCAAAGACCGGGCTGACCGGTGCCGACGCTCCCGCGGCAGGGCAGACTAGACAGCGGTCAGGGCGCGTCCGCGCCCTGCGTGTCCGGGAGGGCTGATGGGCAAGCCGGTCCTGCTCACCGTCGACGACGATCCGTCGGTGTCGCGTGCCGTAGCGCGCGACCTGCGGCGTCGGTACGGCGAGGACTACCGGGTGATGCGGGCCGACTCCGGTCCGCAAGCGCTCGACGCGCTCAAGGAGATCAAGCTGCGCGGCGACCGGGTGGCGGCGATCCTCGCCGACTACCGGATGCCGCAGATGAACGGCATCGAGTTCCTCGAGGCCGCGATGGACCTGTTCCCGCGGGCCCGGCGTGCGCTGCTCACCGCGTACGCCGACACCGACGCCGCGATCCAGGCGATCAACGTGGTCGACGTCGACCACTACCTGCTCAAGCCGTGGGACCCGCCGGAGGAGAAGCTCTATCCGGTCGTCGACGCGCTGATCGCCACCTGGCAGGCCGCCGGCGACTCGCCGGTCGAGGAGATCAAGGTCGTCGGGCACCAGTTCTCGCCGGCCTCGTTCGAGCTGCGTGACTTCCTGGCCCGCAACCAGGTGCCCTACCGCTGGTATCTGGCCGACTCGTCGGAGGGGCGGCGGCTGCTCGAATCGGCCGACGCCGACCCGCAGGCGCCCGACGTCATCCCGCTCGTGGTCACGCCGGAGGGGGAGGTGCTGCGCAACCCGTCGCCGAACGAGCTGGCCACCCGGGTGGGTCTGGCGACCAACCCGACCGAGAAGTTCTACGACGTGATCATCGTCGGGGGCGGCCCGGCCGGGCTCGGCGCCGCGGTCTACGCGGCCTCCGAGGGGTTAAGGACCGTCCTGGTCGAGCAGCAGGCCACCGGCGGCCAGGCCGGGCAGAGCTCACGCATCGAGAACTACCTGGGCTTCCCCGACGGCGTCAGCGGCGCCCAGCTCACCGACCGCGCCCGCCGGCAGGCGATCAAGTTCGGCGCCGAGATCCTCACCACGCGCAAGGCCTGCGAGCTGATCGTCAAGGGCTCGGCCCGTGGCGTGAAGTTCGAGGACGGCACCGAGATCGCGGCGCACGCGGTCGTGCTGGCCACCGGCGTGTCCTACCGGCGGCTGCAGGCCAGCGGCATCGACGACCTGACCGGGCGCGGGGTCTACTACGGCTCGGCGGCGGTGGAGGCACCGGCCTGCGCCGGCCAGGAGGTCGTCATCGTCGGCGGCGCCAACTCCGCGGGCCAGGCGGCGGTCTTCTTCTCCCGCCACGCCTCGAAGGTGCGGTTGGTCGTGCGCGGCGCGAACCTCGAGGCGTCGATGTCGGCGTACCTGATCAAGCAGCTGGCCGAGATCGAGAACGTCCAGGTGCAGACCCGCACCACGGTCTGCGCCTGCCTGGGGGAGGGCCGCCTCCAGCGGATCGACCTGAAGAACGAGGACACCGGCGAGATCGAGCCCGTCGACGCGGGCTTCTGCTTCGTGTTCATCGGCGCTGCTCCGCTCACCGACTGGATGGACGGTGTGCTGGTGCGCGACGAGGCCGGGTTCGTGCTGGCCGGCACCGACCTGCTCGGCGAAGACGGGGCCCGGCCGAAGGGATGGAATGCCGACCGGGATCCGTTCCCCTTGGAGACGAGCGTTCCGGGTGTCTTCGTCGCGGGAGACGTCCGGTCGCAGTCGGTGAAGCGGGTCGCGTCCGCGGTCGGCGAAGGCGCCATGGCGGTGACGCTCGTTCACCGTTACCTGAGTTCGTAGGAGGACACCGCGATGGCTGACCGGGTGAGCCCAGCAGAGCTCCAGAAGCTGTTCCTGTTCGAGGCACTCGACCCCGAGCAGCTGACGTGGCTGTCCGAGCACGGCGAGGTGGAGGAACGCGAGGCCGGCGCGACCGTCTACGCCGAGGGCGACGAAGCGACCTGCTTCTTCGTCCTGCTGTCCGGGACGATCAAGATGAGCCGCAACGTCGGGGGCGCGCGGGTGGAGATCTCGCGCACCAGCCAGCCCGGCTCGTACGCCGGTGCGTACCTGTCCTACCTCGGCGACCGGGTCCAGCAGCGCTACCTGCAGACGCTGACCTCGCTCACCGCGTCCCGGTTCTTCGTGCTGCCGGCGACGGACTGGGGGACGGTCGTCTCCACCTGGTTCCCGATGACCGTCCACCTGCTGGAGGGCCTGTACTTCGGCGGCCAGGCCAGCCAGGCCGCGGTCGGCTCCCGGGAGAAACTGCAGGCGCTCGGCTCCCTCACCGCGGGCCTCACCCACGAGCTGAACAACCCGGCCGCGGCCACCGCGCGGGCGGCGTCGTTGCTGCGTGAGCGCGTGGCGAAGTCCCGCCACAAGCTCGCGGCGCTGGCCCGGGGCGACATTCCCCGCGAGCGGCTCGCGGTCCTCGTCGACCTGCAGGAAGACGCGGTCGAGCGGTGCGCGAAGGCGAAGGAGCTGTCCCCGGTCGAGACCAACGACCGCGAGGACGAGATGGGCGACTGGCTGGAGGAGCGGGACGTCCCGTTCGCCTGGGATCTGGCGCCGACGCTGGTGGCCGCCGGCATCGACGTCGGCTGGCTCGACGACGCCGAGGAGCGGCTCGGCGGCCAGCACCTGGACAGCGCGCTGCACTGGATCGGGTACACGCTCGAGACCGAGCAGCTGATGATGGAGATCTCGCAGGCGTCGGGGCGCATCTCCGAGCTGGTCACCGCGGCGAAGCAGTACTCCCAGCTGGACCGGGCGCCGCACCAGTGGATCGACGTCCACGAGGGCATCGACAGCACGCTGGTGATGCTCTCCGGCAAGATCAACAAGAAGGACATCACGGTCGTGAAGGAGTACGACCGGACGCTTCCGCAGGTGCCGGCGTACCCGGGCGAGCTCAACCAGGTCTGGACGAACCTCATCGTCAACGCGATCGCGGCGATGAACGGCAAGGGAACGCTGACGATACGCACGAGCCTGCGCCGCCCGGAGGACCCGGACAGCCCGGTGCAGGTCGAGGTGTGCGACACCGGGTCCGGCGTGCCGGACGACATCAAGGAGCGGATCTTCGAGCCGTTCTTCACGACCAAGGGTGTCGGCGAGGGAACGGGCCTGGGGCTGGACATCTCGTGGCGCATCGTCGTGAACCGGCACGGCGGTGACCTGAGCGTGGAGAGCGTCCCGGGGGACACCCGCTTCATCGTGTGTCTTCCGCGCACCGAGCCCACCCGGGGCGCGGCCGTACCCCAGTAACGCCCGAACGGTGGACGCCGATGACGCCGGCGTCCACCGAACAGGCCGGCCCCCCCGGGCCGGAACACCACCCCCCACCCACCGGGTGGGAGCCCCAACGGCCCCTGCTGGTGCTCCGCACCCGGTGTGGTGTGCTGGAAAACCTACGGTGACGAGGGGACGGCGCGTAACCGGGAGCGACCCCGGACTTCGGTGCCGCTCACCCTGGTTCGGTGCCGTTACCGGGGGCGCGCAGATGCTGCTCCAGCACCCCGACCAGCTCGACGATCCCTTCGAATTGCAGCTCGTCGACCGAATCAGGGCGCGCGACGCTGCCCTCGAGCCTTCCCTGCGGGGTTTGGCTCAGCTCAATGATGAGACGCATTCCGCCCCCCGTAGCTGCCACTGGCCAGACAGCGTAAAAACCCGGACCCCTCGTTGTCTTCCGGGGGCGACCCTGGGGTTTGGGGGCAGCACCCCTGGATCACCCGGCGGCGGGCCGGGTGGCGAGCTCACGCAGCTCGAGCCGTCCGTCGACGCCGAGCTTCCGGTAGATCGCGGTGAGGTGACCCTCGACGGTCTTGACGCTCAGCGACAGCTCGGCGGCGATCTGCTTGTTGGTGCGGTTGGCGCCGATCAGCCGGGCGATGCCGCGCTCGGTGGCGGTGAGCCCGGCGAACACCGCCTCCGGGGTCTCGATCGAGAGCCCCAGCGCGCGGGCGGCCTCGGCTGCCTGGTCGACGTACGCGGCGGCGCCGAGCGTGCGTGCCTGCAGCAGCGCGGTGCGCAGCGCGGCCACGGCCGGTGCGGGCCGGTCGAGCGCGGCGAGCGCGTGCGCGGTGAGCAGGTTGATGCGGACCACCTCCAGGGGCAGGCCGACCTCGGTGGCCAGCGCCAGCGCGTCGGTGCACTCGGCCAGCGCCTCCTCGGCCCGCCCGCGGGCCAGCGCGATCCGGGCCCGCACCCGGGCGACCCCGAGCAGCGCCGAGCGGCGGTCGGGCCGCGCCAGCCGGGACAGGTACGCCTCCAGAGCCTCGTCGGCGTCCTCCGGCCGGCCGAGCTGGGCCAACGCGTCCGCGCGCAACGGCCCGAACAGGTGGGTGCCCGGTTCCTGGGAGTCGTAGTGCTTCTCGATGTCGGTGGCCGCCGCGAGCAGGGCCACCGGGTCGTCCTTGGCCTGGGCGATCGCGGCGAACCCGCCCGCCGCGTAGGCCAGCCCGCTGCCGGCGCCGACCAGGTTGGCCCAGTGCGCGGCCGAGCGCACGTGCGCCTCGGCCGCCGCCCATTCGGCCCGGGCCGCGCGTGGGTAGCAGGCCAGCGCGTGCAGGATCGAGAACTCCCAGATCCGGACGTTCTCCTCGGCGTCGCCGAGCGCGAGTTCGGAGTGGAGCACGGCGTCGTCCAGCTCGCCGCGCCGGTACTCGACCTCGGCCAGGAAGCCCAGCGCCTGCCCGATGCGCAGCGCCTCGCCGGCGGTGGCGCGGGCGACGGACTGGCGGAGGTCGCGGTCGGCGTCGGCGAGGCGGTCGGTCCAGAGCGCGATCATGCCGCGGGCGCAGAGCGCGTCGAGGGCACCGGCCGCGCCGGGGGCGTCGGCGTCGGCGAGCGCCTCGATCGCCTCCTCGGCCCGGCCGGAGAGCGTCAGCCCGATCGCCAGCGAGAAGCGCGTGTACGCGGCCACCCACGGTTCGGTGGCCGGTGCCCCGACCGCCTCCTCGCCGTACCGGATCATCTCCCGGTAGTCGAGCGTCAGGATGCCGATGATCGCCAGCTGCGCGGCGATGCGTGCGTGCAGGTCACCGAGCGCCGGCGCGCCCGGTTCCGGCTCGGTGCCGGCCCGCACCGCGGCGAGGGCGGCCTCCAGCTGGTCCTTCGCGCCGGGGATGCGGCCGGCCAGCAGCAGCTGGTAACCGGCGACGTAGTCGCGCCAGGGACCGGCCGGCGCGGCCAGCACGTCGATCTCGTAGTCCTGGGCGCCAGCGGCGTCACCGGCGACGATCAGCGCCTCGACGGTGGTGAGCACCCGGCCGGAACGCACCGGCCCGCGGGGCGTCAGCTCGAGCGCGTGGCGGTATAGCGCGGCCGCGACGGTGAGGTCGCCGCGGCTCCACCGCTCCCGTGCGGCGCGCTCGGTGTCGTCGGCCAACGCCTCGTCGGGGCCGCCGGACGCGGCGGCGAGCCGGTGGTCCAGCGTGGCCGGCCCACCCAGCCGGGCCGCCCGCCGGTGCAGCTCCTGCCGGTGGGACAGGGCCCGGTCGTGGTAGAGCGACGAGCGGGTGAGCCGGTCGGCGAACACGAACTCCAGCCCGCCGCTGTTGGGCACCTCGGCCACCAGCCCGACGTCGAGCGCCTCGGCGATCGCACTGCGCAGCGCGGGCCCGGACAGTTCGGCCACGGCGGCGGCGTCGCTCAGCCGGAACCGCTCGCCCAGCACGGCCGCCGCCGAGACGAGTTCCCGGGCCGGGGCCCGGCAGGTCGCCAGCTGGGACGCGATCGTCGCGGAGATCGAGTGCGGCGCCGGCAGCGGGTTGCTGTCCGCGGCCAGCGTCCGCATGGACAGCTGCGGGAGCAGGTGACGGACGTGTAAGGGGTTGCCGTCGGTGAGGCGCCAGAGCCGGGCCGCGGCGGCGGGCGAGAGCCCCGACCGGCCGGCCTGCGCGGCCAGCTGCATGAGTTCGTCGGGTGCCAGCCCGGACAGCGACAGCTCCACCCCGCGATCGGACTCCACCATCCGGCGCCAGCCGTCGGGCAGGCCGGGGTTGGGCCGCCCGTCGGGGATGCGCCGCACCGACCCGGCCGGCTGGTGGAGCACCACCACCATCACCGGGGCTCCGCTGATCCGCCGCGCGGCGTACCGGATGGCCTCGATCGAGGCCCGGTCGGCCCAGTGCGCGTCGTCGACGACGAGCACGGCCGGGGCGACGCGCTGCAGGTCGGCGGCGAGCGCTTCGCCGACGAAGACCGGGTTGGCCTGCGGGTCGAGCGTGCGTATCGACTCGGCGGCGCCGGGGTCGGGCAGCCGGGACACGGCCTGGCGCAGGATCTCCCACTGCAGGTCGACTTCGTTCTCGTCGGCGGACAACACGATCGTGGTGACGCCGGGCAGGCCGCCGACGAAGTGCTCGATCAGACGCGACTTCCCGGTGCCGGGAACCCCGGTGACGCTGACGACACGGGGACTGCCCGCCCGCGTCGCGGCCCACGCCTCGGCCAACTGGGCCTGCTCCGGGCCGCGTCCCACGAACGAGCGTCTGGCGGTGTCCATCGTGCTCCCCGGGGCGCGACAACGACGGAGGTGGGGCCGAACCCAGCCAGCTTAGGAACCGGTGTGGACGATGACCAAACCGTCGAGGGTTACGCTCACCGGTCCGGCCGAGTACGCCATAGCCAGATCAGTCCGAGTACCGGAAGGACGAGCGGGACGAACCCGTAGCCGCTGCCGTAATCCGACCAGACCGTCGCGTCCGGGAAGTCCTGGCTGAGCAGCAGGCTGGCGGTGCCCACCGCGAGCACCCCGACGAGCTCGATCGAGCAGCACACCAGTGCGGCGCGCCACCACTGCCGGGCCAGCGCCACGGTGGCCCCGAGGTACACCAGCGCGGCGAACGCCGAGAGCAGGTACGCGATCGGGGCCTCGGAGAACTTCGTCGCGAGCTGCACCCCGGCCCGCGCGCCGGCCGCGAGCGTGAACAACCCGTAGACGGCGACGAGGACGCGTCCGGGCCCGTGGGCGGTCTGCGGTTCAGGCACTCCACACCTGATTCATCCGCACCACGAGCACCGGGATCACCAGACAGGCCACGCCGACGACCGCGGTCGCCGAGCGGTTCTTCTCCGACCAGGCCCAGAAGTACCCGATCGGCAGGATGACCAGCGACGCGATCAGGTACCCGACGAACGTCGCCAGTTCGTCCGGCGTGCGGTCGGTGGCCAGCTTCACGAAGCCGACGACGGCCTGCACGACCAGCAGCGCTTCCAACCCGGCCACCCCGGCCAGCAGCGGCCGGTGTGGCGCCTTACCGCGGATGACCTCGATCAACGCCCACGCCGCCAGCAGCAGCGCCACGACCGTCACCGCGGTGGCCAGCCCGTCGACCACGTGCCCTCCCTGTCTCCGGGCTGAACCTACTACGCGGTGTCGTCAGCTCTTCGGCAGGCCCTGCGGGTTGATCTCGGATTTCGGCAGCGACTCGTTGGTCAGCCCCCAGCGCTTCAGGACCTCGGCGTACTTCCCGTTCGTGATGACCTCGTTGAGCGCGGCGCTGTACGCCTCGACCAGTCCGCTGCCCTTCTTCGTCATCGCGGCGATCTGGGCCGGGATCGTGCCGCCGCCGTTGACGTTGCCGACGATCTCGAACAGCGGGTTGGTCACGACGTGGTAGGCCAGCGTCGGGTTCGGGCCGAGGTAGGCGTCCAGCCGGCCGGACTGCAGCGCCAGGAAGAAGTCCGCCGCCTTCTGGTAGTACTGGAACTTGACCGGCTTCTTCCCCTCCTTCTTGTTCTGCTCGTCCCAGCGGCGCAGCACCTCTTCCTGGTTGGTCCCGGGGCTCACGCCGATCGTCAGGCCCGCGACGTCCGCGGGGCCGGAGACTTTCAGCTTCTTCGACTTCAGCGCCTCGAACGCCAGCGTGTCGACGCGGTACGTCGCGAAGTCGTAGATCTCCTTGCGCTCCTCGGTGACCGTGATGTTCGAGAACCCGGCGTCGTACTGGCCGGTCTTGATCGAGAGGAACAGGTTCTCCCACGACGTGGTCTGCAGGTTCAGGTCCAGGCCGAGCACGTCCGCGACGAGCTGGGCGATGTCCGGCTCGACCCCGATCACGGTCTTGTCGTCGGTGGCGCGGAACGACAGCGGCGGCGTGCCGTCACCGGTGGTGCCGACCGTCAGCTTGCCCTCGGCGACGATCGTCGGCGGCAGCAGCTTCGCGATCGCGTCGACCTTCTCGGCCCGGACCCGCTTCTGGTCGGGGCCGATGTTGACGGCCGCGGCGCTCGGCGCCGGTGCGGCCCCGGCGGTGGAGTCGCCGGAGCCGGAGCCGCCGCACGCGGTCAGCGCGAGCAGCGGAATCGCGGCCACGAGGGCGAGTATTCGGGCACGGCGCATGACGAACTCCTTGCGATGGGGGTGTGGGGAAAAGCTCAGAGGACCTTGGCGAGGAAGGCCTTCGTGCGTTCGTGGCGGGGTGCGCCGAGCACCTCGGACGGCGGCCCCTGCTCGACGATCCGCCCGTCGTCCATGAAGACGACGGTGTCGGCCACCTCGCGGGCGAAGCCGATCTCGTGGCTCACGACGATCATCGTGGTGCCGCTGCGGGCCAGGTCACGCATCACGTCGAGCACCTCGCCGACCAGCTCGGGGTCGAGCGCCGAGGTCGGTTCGTCGAAGAGCACCAGCCGCGGCTGCAGCGCCAGCGCCCGCGCGATCGCGACCCGCTGCTGCTGACCGCCGGACAGTTGGCGCGGGTAGGCGTCGGCCTTGTCGCCGACGCCGACGCGTTCGAGCAGCGACCGGGCCAGCGGCAGCACGTCCCGGCGGGGCCGCCCCTGCGACGCGACCGGCGCGTACGCGACGTTCTCCAACGCGGTGAGGTGCGGGAACAGGTTGAAGCTCTGGAACACGAACCCGATCTGGGTGCGCTGCTTCAGGATCTCCCGCTCCTTGAGCTCGTGCAGCCTGGTGCCGGCGCGCCGGTAGCCGACCAGCTCACCGCCGACGCTGACGTATCCGCGGTCCACCTTCTCCAGGTGGTTGATGCTGCGCAGCAGCGTGGACTTCCCGGAGCCGGAGGGCCCGAGCACGACCGCCACCTCGCCGGTGCGCACGTCCAGGTCGACGCCCTTGAGCACCTCGAGCGCGCCGTAGCTCTTGTGGACGCCGCGGACGCGCACCATCACCTCGTCGCTCACCGGGCACCGCCGGAGAGCAGCTCGCTCTGTTCCCGGCGCCGCTGGGCCCGGGCGCGGACCTCGGTGACCGTGCGCCGGACCCGCTGCAGCGGTGTCGGGGGCAGCGCGCGGGCCGAGCCGCGGGCGTAGTAGCGCTCGACGTAGTACTGGACGACCGTGAGCACGGTGGTGAGCACCAGGTACCAGAACGTGGCCACCAGCAGCAGCGGGATCACCCGGCCGTTGCGTGTGTAGACGACCTGCACTTGGTAGAAGAGCTCGGGCAACGCCATGATGTAGACCACCGACGTGCCCTTGACCATGCCGACGACCTCGTTGCCCGCGGTCGGGATGATCGTCCGCATCGCCTGGGGCAGGATGATCCGCCACACCTGACGGGTGCGCGGGATGCCCAGCGCGGCCGCGGCTTCGAGTTGTCCGGAGTCGACGGACAGGAACCCCGAGCGCACGATCTCGGCCGAGTACGCGGCCTGGTGCAGTGCGAGCCCCAGCGCGGCCGCGGCCACCGGCGGGATCAGCTCCATCGTGCCGACGCCGAAGAACGACGGGCCGAACGGGACACCGAAGCGGATCTCGTTGTAGAGGATCGCGAGGTTGTACCAGAACAGCAGCTGCAGGATCAGCGGCACGGACCGGAAGATCCAGATGTAGGTCCAGCTCACCGCCTGCAGCAGGGGGCTGTGCGAGATACGCATCAGCGCGAGCACGGTGCCCAGGACGAAGCCGAGCCCGACCCCGAGCAGGGTCAGGACGACGGTGAGCCGGACGGCCTCCAGGATCGAGGCGTTGACGACGAACTCGCCGACCGTGGGCCAATCCCACGCGGGGTTGGTGATCAGCGCGTTGATCGCCATCGCGAGGAGAACCGCGACGATCGCCGTGGCCACCCAGCGCCACGGGTGCCGGGCCGGGACGACCCGGAGCGTACTGATCTCGTCGACCGGCGCGGGCTTGGTGGGTGCTGGCGCGCTCATGGGCGGGACCATAAGGGACTTCGTTGATTCCCGTCAATACCGACCTGACAGGTGGGGATAGTGAGGTTTTTGCGGAACGCCAGCGGCCCCACCGTCTCGGGGTCGGCGGTGACGTCGAAGCCCGGGGTGTAGCCGGCCGCCAGGTAGAGCGCACGCGCCTCGGGCTGGCGCGGACCGGTCGTGAGGTAGACCTGCCGGTAGCCGAGTTCCCCGGCCGCCCGCTCCAGCTCCGCGACGACCCGGCGGGCCAGCCCGCGGCCCCGGTGATCGGTGTGCGTCCAGATGCGCTTGAGCTCGGCGGTGTCGTCGTCGTAGCGCCGGAACGCACCGCCGGCGACCGGTTCGCCGTGCTCGCGGAGGACGAGCAGGGTCCCGTGCGGAGGGTCGAACTCGCCGTCCGGCAGCGCGTAGAGGTCGTGGCGGTGCCCGTATCGGGCCGCGTACTCCTCGGTGAGCTCGGCGAACATCCCCACGACGTCGGGGTCGGTGAGCGGAACCCGCCGCACCTCGATCGTCGCGGTGGCCCGGGCGACGCGCCGCGGCGGAACGTCGGCGAGCAGGCCGAGCACCCGGCGTGCGGCCGCGTCGTTCTCCGGGTGGAACCCGGCCGTGCCCGGTAGCGCGCCGAACGCGAAGCGCCGCGGATGGGCGCGCCCGACCCGGTCGAGCAGCGCGCCGGTGCCGCTCCAACCGGCCAGCTCGCCCCGGGTGGCCAGCGTGCGCAGCAGGGTGTCGTCGCTCCGGGCGAGCGGGCCGGTTCCGGTGTCCGGTTCGATCAGCGTCCGGGTGGCGGTGCCGTCGTCCAGGACGAAGGCCCGGCGGTCGACGTCGGGCCGCACCGCGTTCCCGGCCGTGAGCACACCGGCGCGGGTCAGCGCGGCGCGGCGGCGGGCCCACGCGGCGGCGGCGTCGGGGGAGGGCTCGCCGGTCCACGGTGGATGGCCGGGCGGGAGCAGCCGGATGCGTGGCTCGAGGCCGGTCGGACGGTACTCGCCGTCGACGTACCGGCCGCCGCGCCCGAGCGTCAGCAGCGTGACCAGGTCGCCGGTGAGCGGTCCGACGTCCCGGACGGCGACGTCGGCACCGGCCGCGACGTCGTCCGGCGCGGCCGGGTCGCCGTCCCGGGGGCGCCGGTGGTGCAGGCCGAAGCGGTCGGCGAACTCGGCCCGGGCGCGCTGGCCGGGCGTCGGGAGCGAGCCGGGCCGGCCCTGGGCGAGCAGCACGACGTCGGCGGGCAGCACGGTGCCGGTGTCGAGCACGACCGCCCGGTCGTCGAGGTCCACCGCCGACGCCCGGTGGGTGCGTACCGAGACACCCGGGGGAGCGAGCCGGACCGTGCGCCAGAACGCCCAGGTCAGGTACTCGCCGACGAGCGTGCGCGCGAGCGGTTCCCCGGGCCGCGGGGTGCGTACCCGGGGATTGGCGGCCGCCCACGCGCGCACGGTCGCACCGTCCGTGAGCGGGGACGGCCCGTCGAGGCTCCATACCTCGGGCTGGTCGGCGCGCCAGCGGCGTCCGCTGCCGAACGGGAACGGGTCGACGACGTGTACCTCCAGGTCGCGACCGGGCAACAACGTCGGGGCGAGAGTGGTGAGGCGATCGAGCAGACCGGTTCCCCGTGGTCCGGCGCCGACGAGAACGACTCGCGTCAGGGGCATGTCCTCAGCCTATCCCTATTGAACCGATAGGAATTGTTGCTATCGTGAGGTCATGGCAGTTTCCCTGAGGTTCGGTGTCCGCTTGTCCGTCGGTCGTACCGGTCGGCCGCAGCTCTCGCCCTCGGTCCACCGTGACGCCGCCGTGGCCCAGGCGCGCCGGCTCACCGCCCTCGCCGACATCCTCGGTCTCGACTACGTGTTCAGCGGCGGTGACGCCGGGTTGTCCAGCGAGACCACGCTGGCCCTGCTCGGCGCCGCGCGGCGGCTCACGGTCGTCGCGCCGATCTCGGTGGCGGCCTGGCACCCGGCGCTGCTCGCCCGCTTCGGCGCGGTCGCGGCGCGGGTCTCCGGCGGGCGCTTCGCGATCGACCTGCGCAGCGGGCCGCACCCCGACGACCACCGGGCGGAGGAGTTCGCGCGGATCGTCCGTGGGTTGTGGAGCGGTGAGCCGGTCGACGTGGACGGTCGGCACTTCCGGGCCCGAGGGTTGCGGCCGACCGTGCAGCCCGGCGTCGCGCCGGAGATCGTGGTCTCCGGCGGCTGGCGCGCCGCCCAGCCGCTGGCCGCACGCATCGGCGACTGGTTCCTCCACCCCGAACCGGTCCGGGCCGACGTGCCCGCCCAGGTCGCCGCGTTGGAGGGCG